>JAZQII010000033.1:0-4089 GCA_045541035.1 Clostridia bacterium
CTCGGAATATTTCCGAGGGGATTTAGTCTGCTGACAAAGTCAGCAGACTGTCAGAGTTCGAGAAACCCTTGCAAGCCAAGGCGCTGAACTTGCAAAAAAGGGAGTTTACACAGACGTAAATGACCGCATTTTGCAAGTGAAATGCAACGATGGAAACAAACCCCTGCAAAATTTTTGCAGGGGTTTGTGTTTGCAGGGGTTTGTCAGTGCTCTGAATCCCCTCGGAACATTTCCGAGGGGATTCTTTTATAAAATTACGTTAAATAAGGGTGCAACTCCACTTGAAGCATAAATTCGGTGTGCTTTATTTTCCACAAAATTGCTTCTTCGCCGCCTGCATAACCCATTGAAGCCTCATAGCCTAAAGACGAATCTTTTCTTAAAAGAGGAATGGTCTTTTTAGCATTTTCAAGTTCTTTAAGGGCAATGGATTCCATTTTCTTTGCAAATTTGTTTACGTCATTTTTATTGGTAGATGCAAACATTTTTCTGCGGTTAAGTTCAAATTCCTTTGAATTTTTTGCCGTTATATGACAGCGCATTAAATACTCGCAAAGATTGATAAACTGTTTAAGTTCACTTCTTTTATATTTAATTGTCTTTAAAATGCCAATACCCTTTCTAAAAAGTTCTATCGCCTTTTTCTGTTCATTTATCTCATCATTGATTCTTAATGAATATACACCCTGAAAATCCCAGTCGTCATTAAGGTTTAACGTCGTATAAATACCGTTGCCGAAAAGGGTTCCTGCTTCCGAAGGCTTTTTATAGCCGTTTTTCACACACAAGGGAAATGCAGGGCCGATGCGCATTGGTCCGTATTGATTTTCCTTGCTTGCGGTGCAATGGGTAACCGCTTCATCAATATACTTTATTGCTTCCATGAATTTATCCCCTTCATCAGTAAGGGTATTTGCATATTTTAAAAGTCTTTCTTCAAAGGGCAAGGAGTTTTTAGTAAAAGTATCTTTTGCAAGAAGCGATATAAAGGAAGGATAAAAACCGTAATGATGGCTTTCCATAAGACCTGAAAGACCAAACTCTTTCTTGGCTTTTTTTAGCGCTTCGTTACGCTCATTCCATTGATACGGGAAAGGTTCGTAGGGCGCAGTGCCGTAATCCCAAGTTCTTCCTGCGGTGTTGGCTTGCGAATAAAGGCGCACGTTTTTCTTTTTTGCAACTTCCGCCGCCTCAGCCAAGAACACTTTGCTGGGGCCGATATGGGAAATTGTGTAATCCCTTACCGCACCAAAGGAATTTTCGTGTTTAATTTTATCAAACATCTCAAAGGTAATTAAAACCGAAACGTCATCAGGCAGACTTTTAATAAGTTTTATTCTGTCCTCTTCAGGCGCAGGGCCGAAGTTATATGTCCAGAAAACAACGTCAGCCTCAGGCGAAACGCTGCGGATACTGTCGCGGACAAGGGTAAGCCATTCTTTGTAATCCGTACACGGCCACCAACCGGGGAACGGCTTATCAAAGGGCATTCCGTCAGGTGATTTCATTCTGTGATGATAGGGAACAACGTGGGGATCGCGGCTTGGGAACTCAATGGATTCGCCAACGAAAACTATACCTTTAAGTTCAGGCAGTTTTTCAAAAATACCGCCGTAGACTTTTTTATAGATCTCCTTTGCATTTTCCTCTTCGGGGTGAACGAAATTCATAAAGTAACTGTAGGCGTAAACGTCAATACCGAACTTCTTTGCGCGGGAAATAATATCGTTAAAATCGCACTCGCCGTGAGCAGAATGAGTTTCGTCTTTTAAAAACACAAGAATTGCATCATATCCGTGATGGGCGCACACAGAAAGATATTCATCGGGATACTGATCTAATCCGTAACCTGAATGAACCATTTTAGGTGAAAACTCCGCCATGTTTTCAATATCGGATATCTCCAGGTAAGGCGCCATTCGCAAATTCATCTTATCTTCAAGGGAATAGATCCCCTGCGCAAGACCGCGGCTATCAAATGAATATATGCACACACAATCATCTTTAATTGTTGTGCGCCTGCCCATATAACCTTTTACGTCTTTTAACTTACTTTCATCAATAAAAAATCTGAAAAAGGCATCTTTATTATCGGTTAAAACAGCGTTAATTTTAAAAGCAACTTTTAAGTATTTTATAAAATCTTTTACCGCTGTTAGCGAAACGTCATCTTTATTTTCAAGATATATTTCGATATTTTTAGGTACGGCAATTTCGTTTTCACATTTTTCAGAAACAACCTTTATCGGCTTGTGAATTTTTATCATTTGTTTTTGGAAATCGCAGTTCATTTTATTTCTCCTTTATATAACTTTGCAAGACCGCCTTCTGAAGTTTCGCGGTACAAACCTTTAATATCCTTGCCCGTCTGATACATAGTTTCAACAACGATATCAAAGGAAATTTTTCGTGAATCAGTTAAGAAGTTGGCAAGGCTCAAAGCGTTTATTGCGCGCATTGCCGCAACTGCATTACGCTCGATGCAGGGAATCTGCACAAGTCCGCAAACGGGATCGCAGGTAAGCCCCAAATGGTGTTCCAAAGAAATTTCCGCCGCGTACTCTATCTGATCAAGTCCCATGCCGAAAAGTTCCGCCAGCGCCGCTGCCGCCATTGAGCAGGCAGTTCCCACTTCCGCCTGACAACCGCACTCCGCACCGCTTATTGAAGCGTTTGTTGCTACAATGTTTCCAAAAAGACCTGCAACTGCAAGGGCGCGGATAACGTCGTCATCGGAAAAAGAATTTTTCTCCTGAAAATATTTTAACACCGCAGGCACAACACCGCAAGCACCGCAAGTGGGCGCAGTAACGATAGTTCCGCAATCGGCGTTTTGCTCGCTTACCGCAAAGGCATAGGCGCAAACCATTCTGTTTTCCCTTGTTTGAGGACTTTCGTCAATATGTTTTTGATTAAAAAGTTTTTGTGCTTTTCTTTCAACGTTAAGTCCGCCGGGGAGCGTTCCCGTATGGGTAAGTCCTGCATAAACGGAAGCACACATAGTCTGCCACACGTCGCTTAAAAAGTGCTTGAAATCTTCATCTTCGTGGCAGAAAACGTAATCGGAAAGGCGCATATTGTGTTCTTTACAAAGGGCAATTATCTCCCCTAAATTTTTCTCTTTATATATTTCTTCTTTTTCATGCACTTCTTCCCCCACAAAGCGGATCTCGCCGCCGCCAATGGAAAGTACACGCTTTTTCATAAGTTCCTTTTTGTTTTTAAAGGCAAATATATCCATGGTGTTGGGGTGTTCAAGTTCATTTTCTTCCATATTGAAAACAATTTCTGATTCAAAAGGCAGAAAAGCGTCTTTTAAAGCGCGGTCGGTGCCATGCCCTTCCCCCGTCTTTGCCAGAGAACCGTAAAGAATTACCTTAAAACTATCTGCATCGGGATTTTCACTTAAAAATCTTTTTGCCGCATATACGGGCCCCATAGTATGGGAACTTGACGGCCCTACTCCCTTTTTAAAAATATTGCGAACGGATTTCATATATTTCTCCTTTAAAGTATATATTGTAATTATATCATACCCAAATTAAAAAATAAAGAACAAAAATCATTTAAAACAGTAAAATAAAGAACAAAAAACCCCTGCAATTTCTTTGCAGAGGCCAGTCTGCTGACAAAGTCAGCAGACTGTCAGAGTTCGAGAAACCCTTGCAAGCCAAGGCGCTGAACTTGCAAAAAAGGGAGTTTACAAAAGAGTAAATGACCGCATTTTGCTATATACTATAGCGCACGCAAAGGAGTCCGATTTTAAAGGATAAATTTCCGTGTCTGCTTTGTTGAAATACTCGGCAATACTGCACTCGTATTGCCTGCGTTTTCGCCGCGCATCCTTCAAAAATTTATTCCTTTAAAATTCTCCGACCTAAAATGGTTGTATCAGTGAATGATTTTGGGTGCGGAGGATGCAATAAGGCAGGTTTGCCTTATAAAGACGACAAACCCGAAAGCAACGCTGATACAGCATTTGAGGCGAACTCCTTTACGCGTGCTATAGTATCAATGCAACGACGGAAACAAACCCCTGCAAAATTTTTGCAGGGGTTTGTGTTTGCAGGGGTTTGTCAGTGCTCTGAA
>JAZQII010000034.1:0-29160 GCA_045541035.1 Clostridia bacterium
GACAAACCCGAAAGCAACGCTGATACAGCATTTGAGGCGAACTCCTTTACGCGTGCTATAGTATCAATGCAACGACGGAAACAAACCCCTGCAAAATTTTTGCAGGGGTTTGTGTTTGCAGGGGTTTGTCAGTGCTCTGAACAGCCTGAAAAGGCTGTTTCTTATTTCTGTTCCTTCGACAATCGACGAATATGGCTGATAATAAGCATCACATCATCGTCATTTAATTTTTTCAGTTCATCAATAGCACTTTGAAGCAGTGCGGGGTTTTCAACGGAAGTATCAAAAAACTGTGCAGGCGTAATTTCAAAATACTTGCATATTTCAAGGAACTCACCCATTGGCGGTAATGATTTCCCTGAAGATATGTTGTAAACGTAACTTCTGCTATGACCAAGATCGTAACTCATCTGATACTCGGAAACGCCTTTTTTCAAGCGCAATTCAGTTATTCTGTTTCTGATAAAATTCCCGTCCATATAATTCACTCCCTTTTAGTATATTGTAGACTATTAAAAGGTGGGATTATTCCAAGAATATATGTTGTTTTTTAGCAAACAATAGTATATAATATGTTATAATCAAATTTAATATGTTTTAGTCGGCATAATTAAAAAAATCAAACATAAATTTTTGGAGATTTAATATGGATATTTGCACGGTCGCATTTTTCGGGCATAGAAATATAACAAATTTTGAGCAAACGGAAAGACTCGTTGAAAAACAAGTGGAAAAACAGTAATAAATCTTTATGAAGCACAAGATCTTTAATCACTTTTCCAACATTTAAAATTTGTCTTGTGCATTTTATTTCAGTAATTTGTGCATTTTGACAGTAGCGGGTTTTTCCGTTCGGTGCTATAATTTAGACAAATAAAATTTAGGAGGACTGTTTAATATGGCAGGCGTTACTTTAAGACATATTTACAAGGTTTACGCAGGCGGCGTTACCGCTGTTAATGACTTTAACCTTGTAATTAAGGACAAAGAATTTATCGTTTTAGTTGGTCCCTCAGGTTGCGGTAAGTCAACTACACTTCGTATGGTTGCAGGTCTTGAGGAAATTACAGAAGGTGAACTTTTCATCGGCGACAAGCTTATGAATGACGTTGCACCTAAGGATAGAGATATCGCCATGGTTTTCCAGAACTATGCTCTTTATCCCCACATGACAGTTTATGATAACATGGCTTTCGGTCTTAAACTCCGTAAGGTTCATAAGGGCGAAATCGATAAGAAAGTTAAGGAAGCTGCAAAGGCTTTAGGTATTGAAGAATATCTTCAGAGAAAGCCCAAGGCTCTTTCCGGTGGTCAGCGTCAGCGTGTTGCTCTCGGTCGTGCTATCGTTCGTGAGCCCATGGTTTTCCTTATGGACGAACCTCTTTCAAACCTTGATGCTAAACTCCGTGTTCAGATGAGAACTGAAATTACTCGTCTTCATAAGCGTCTTAACACCACTTTCATCTACGTTACTCACGACCAGACAGAAGCTATGACAATGGGTACCCGTATCGTTGTTATGAAAGACGGTTTCATTCAGCAGGTTGATACTCCTCAGAACCTTTACGATTATCCCTGCAATAAGTTCGTTGCAGGCTTCATCGGAACTCCTCAGATGAACTTCTTCGATGCAACACTTATCCGCGACGGTGAAAAGGTTATTGCTCACCTTGGCGAAAACAAGGTTGAACTTCCTGAAGGTGTTGTTTCCAAACTTACTGACCAGAGTTACATCGGCAAGAACGTTATCCTTGGTATCCGTCCTGACGATATCCACGATGAGCAGGTATTCATCGAATCACATCCCACAACCAAGATCAAGGCTCACGTTGAACTTCTTGAAAAACTTGGTTACGAAACTCTTGTTCACCTTGAGATGGACGCTTTCGTTAAAGATCAGGCAGATAACCCCATCGCCCGTGTAAACCCCCGTTCAACAATCATGGCTGGCGACGACGTTGTTCTTGCTCTTGATCCTAACCGTATTCATTTGTTTGATAAGGATACTGAGGTATCAATCCTCGAAAGATAATCATTTCAGAGCACGAGAAAATCGCACAAACATACCCCGTTCAATGAACGGGGTATTTCCTTTGTTATAGGCGGTATAAGTGCTCAATTACTTACGTCTGTGTAAGCGCATTCGCAAAGGGGTCCCCAAAAAGCAATTCTGCTTTTTGGGGAAGAGGAAGCACAGCGGAGCAAAATAGCTTTTCGCGAAACTTCGCGGAAAGTGCCATGCGTAGCTTGTGCTGACGAGCTTTGGCTTGTGCGTTTTCTCGCACTCTGAAGTTCACGGTAATATGACGCACAATAAATTCTTGCGAACAAGCCACCGAGAAAAAAATCGGTGGCTTTTCCTATGTTATGCACAAAAAAACGGCACTATTAAACAGCACCGTTAAAAATAATATTTAAGAAATTATCAAAGCTATATTTTTCTTTTATTTCATCAGGAATTTTTTCGTAGGGAGTTAAAAAGAACTCCTTATTTATTTTTACGTTGTTTACGTCAAGGATAAGTTGATTGTTTTCCCTATAAAAATCCATATTACTGCAATTGAAAGTGGTAACTATCTTTTTTTCCATGCCGATCATTTCGCCAAGGCGGGTAGTTGCCCCCGACTGATAGACGTTTTCAATTTCAAGAACTGCAACGGAGTTTTGATAAATTTCAATGGTCTTTTGGGTGGAAAGAGATTTAAAGTTTATTTCCTTTTTGCTTACCTTTTTAAAATGGGGATTAAAAATCTTGTTATACCAATACACAAGCACGTGGGGCATGAAAATAAACTTATAAAAAGAAAGTCCCAACTGATCGCATTGCTTCTGAATTTCATCTAAAACCTTGGGGCGAATGGAATGAAGTGTGCCCACAAAGGCAAGATCATATTTTTTCTCGCAAGGTTCAGGCAAAAATTCATCGGTATATCCCCAATAGGCATAGGTCATGAAAGGGAATTTTTTAACGTCATCAGGATCGAAAGAGAAGATTTTATCAAAATAATCAAACTTGCTTTCTATTCCCTTTACGTTTTTCACCGAATCCCACAAATAAAGAATCTTTTTGGCTTTTTCATATTTTTCGCAAAAAGATTTTAAGACCTTTTCCGTCGGCGCTTCGCACTTAATAAAAAGAATATAATCGTAATTTTCATCAAGAGTTTTAAGTTTTTCGCTAAAATACTTTTCTATTTTTTTGTGATAAACCTTAAAACCCTTGCGCATCATGATTTTTGCAAAGGCGGAATTTGACGGGCGCTCATTTATAAGAGTAACTTTTGCGCCCCGCTTTTCAAGTGCTTTTTTAATGCGAAGGTGATAGTCAAAGAAAAAAGGGGTTACGATAAGTATGCTTTTATCTTTCATATTATCTTGCCCCTTTATGGTTAAATACTATTAAAACTGTTTTTAAGATACACTTTATATCAAGCCAGAACGAGCGATTCTGAATATACTGCATATCAAAAACTATCTTTTCTTCAGGAAGAAGATCGTAACCGCCGTTTACCTGAGCAAGGCCCGTAAGCCCCGGAGTTACGTTAAGGCGATGGGAAAAACCGTGAATGGTTTCTTCAAAAACGCCGTAGAAGAAAGGGCGTTCAGGACGAGGGCCGACAAGACTCATCTCCCCCTTAATGATATTTATAAACTGCGGAAGTTCATCAAGACGAGATTTTCTTAAAAACTTGCCGATGCGCGTGCAACGGGTATCATTTTCTGCCGCCCATTTGGCGCCTTCGCTTTCAGCATCAATATGCATGGAACGGAACTTATAAAGCATAAAGGACTTTCCGTTTTTGCCAAGACGTTCCTGCTTATAAATGATCGGCCCAACAGAATCGCACTTTATCATAATTGCAACGACTATCATCGGCAAAAGACCGATGATAAGCGCAACAACCGATACGAAAATATCAAAAACGCGCTTCATGAAATTGTAAACAGGTTTACGCTTGGGTTTTATATCAGGAACCTCATACATTCGCCTTAAAGGTTGTTTTTCTTTCATAAATCAAACTCCGCAAAGTATTCTATTGCTTATTATACCCCTATAAAGATTTATTGTCAAATAAAAAGGGTGAGATCAAAATCTTCACCCTCTCTTAATAATTCTTAAAAAATAGTATCTGCACCTTTTATATAACGTTCTCAACGGATGGCAGAATACTACGAGCCTTGAATAAACCTTATAAAAGAAGTTATCAACGCTGAAATATTTATCCTTGCGCCAGGCGCCTTTAAGAACGCCTACGATCTTTTCATCAGTAATATCAAACTCACAGTTATCGCAGTTATCACCGCGGATAACGTAACCGTTTTTTGTGATCTTTATAATTCTGTGCAGGATATACCTATCTCCGCGTTTATATAAAGGAACGTCATACTTTTTAAGTTTTCCGTTTATGGGACGGATCAGCACGTTATCTCTGCGATCCTTAAACAAAGGACGCATACTTATTCCAACGGTGGTGCCGATATAAAGTCCTTCTGAAGAAATCATTTCTTCAATATTACCTTGTATCATAAAAAGAACCCTGCCTTTTCAAAGGCTTTTATAATTGTATCAACGTCCGCCCGCGCCTTTTCAAGGGAAACGTCATACTCTTTTACAAGAAGCTGTGCAACGTCCTTTTCGCCTGAATATAATTTTTCAAATACGAAAGCGGCAGTATCGTTAAGAGTGATCATGTTCTGAAAACTTTTGCTTTTTTCGCCTACTGCAACCACGAAATTTTTGTTATCAACCCTGCGCAAGCGCAGATCCTTATTTATCATCATTTACCCGTTGCAAGATAAGGTCTTAAAGTGTTTGCCATGCCGATAATGGGCATTGACTGAAGATATACTGTGCCGGGGCCCGTAATAACGGTGTTAAATAAGCCTTCACCGCCGAAAACAACGTTTTTAAAGCCTTTTACCGTCTGAACGTCAATGGTGCAGTTTCCCGTATAAGCCGCCAAAAATCCCGTATCAACAATTATGGACTGTCCCGGTTGAAGGTCATACTGAGTGCAGGCGCCGTCAATTTCAATAAACACAAGACCGTTACCTGTTATGCGCTGCATAATAAAGCCTTCGCCGCCGAAAAGACCTGCGCCGAATTTCTTCTGGAAAGCAATTTTTAAATCAAGACCTTCTTCCATGGCAAGGAAACCGCGTTTCTGAACGATAAGATCATTGCCGGGCGTTACCTGAAAAGGTATAATTGAGCCGGGAAAACTTGATGCAAAAGCGATCATTCCGGGGCCGCCCATTGCGCGGTATTCATTCATAAAAATTGATTCACCTGTAAACATTCTTCCCAAAACTCCGCTGCCTGCGTTGGTGGACATCTGCATATTAGGCGACATCCAACTCATTGCGCCCTTTTCGGTTTTAAGGCATTGTCCCATTTCAGGATAACAAATCACAACGGGCAGATTTCCGCCCTGAATTTCATATTTAATCATACTTTTATCCCCCTCGTTTTTTTCTTATTTTAATATATTTTTCTTTAGGTGTCAATGATTCTTTATTTTGTACAAACATATCATAATGCGTTTTTTATATTTCCCCACAGTGCGAGATAATTTACAAGCCAAGGCGCGGTATCACACCCACATATAATAATATGTTTTTTGCAGCGGCGTGTGCGGCGCAAAACCACCCCACTCATATAATAAATAAGTTTTTTGCGGCGGCGTGTACGGCGCAAAAAACACCTTACACAAGGTAAGTCGCCAAAGGCACGCAATCTTGTGCATACTCAAAAAATATAAAAGCGGTGAAAATTCACCGCGTTATGTTTTTTGAAAAAAGGAGGGAACTTTACGTTCTCTCCTTTTTATTTTAGTACATTCCGGGGCCGCCTGCCGGCATAGCAGCAGCCGGTTCAGGTGCAGGAATATCTGCAACCAAGCATTCAGTTGTAAGCATAGTGGATACAACGCTTGCAGCATTGGTAAGTGCGGTACGGCTAACCTTGGTGGGATCGATGATACCCTTTTCAACCATGTTGCAATACTCGTCATTTGCGGCATCGTAACCAAAGTTGGGATCAGCATTTTCAAGAACTTTCTGAACGATAACTGAACCTTCAAGACCGGCGTTAAATGCGATCTGGCGCATAGGCTCTTCAACTGCGCGAAGAACGATTGATGCGCCCGTCTTTTCGTCGCCTGAAAGTGTTTCCATGTGAGCCTTGATAGCAGGTGCTACTGAAAGAAGTGCTACACCGCCGCCGGGAACGATACCCTCTTCAACGGCTGCCTTTGTTGCGGCAAGAGCATCTTCAATGCGAAGTTTCTTTTCTTTCATTTCAACTTCAGTTGCCGCACCAACCTGAACAACTGCAACACCGCCTGCAAGTTTTGCAAGACGTTCCTGAAGTTTTTCTCTGTCATAATCGCTGGTGGTTTCCTGAATCTGTGCCTTAATTGACTGAACGCGTGCGGAGATCTCATTCTTATCGCCTGCGCCCTCAATAATAGTGGTGTTTTCCTTATCAACCTTAACAAGACGTGCAGTACCGAGCATATCGATAGTTGCATCTTTAAGATCATAACCAAGTTCCTCAGAAATTACTGTTCCGCCGGTTAAAATAGCGATATCCTGAAGCATAGCCTTTCTTCTGTCACCAAAGCCGGGTGCTTTTACGGCAACAACGTTGAAAGTTCCGCGAAGTTTATTTACAACTAAAGTTGCAAGAGGTTCGCTTTCGATTTCGTCAGCAACGATTAAAAGTTTCTTGCCCATCTGAACGATCTGCTCTAAAACGGGAAGTATCTCCTGAATGTTTGTGATCTTCTTATCGGTGATAAAGATAAGAGGATTATCTAAAACTGCTTCCATCTTGTCCATATCTGTTGCCATGTAAGGTGAAGCATAACCGCGGTCGAACTGCATACCTTCAACTAAACCGAGTTCAGTTTTCATGGTCTTTGATTCTTCAACGGTGATAACGCCGTCAGTACCAACTTTTTCCATAGCATCGGCAATAAGACCGCCGATTTCCTGATCGCCTGCTGAAATTGAAGCAACCTGAGCAATAGATGTTTTATTTTCGATGGGCTTTGAAATATTTTTAAGTTCTTCAACTGCAACGTCAACAGCAGAGAGAATACCCTTTCTTAAAACCATGGGGTTTGCGCCTGCGGCAACGTTCTTTGCGCCCTCGCGGAAGATAGCCTGAGCAAGAACTGCAGCGGTAGTTGTACCGTCACCTGCAACGTCGTTGGTCTTTACGGAAACTTCCTTAACAAGTTGTGCGCCCATATTCTCAAAAGGATCTTCAAGTTCGATCTCCTTTGCAATGGTAACACCGTCATTATTGATTAACGGTGCGCCGAACTTTTTGTCAAGAACAACGTTTCTGCCCTTGGGGCCTAATGTAATTTTTACTGTATCGGCTAAAATATCAACACCGGTCTGAAGAGATCTGCGTGCTTCCTCGCCGTATTTAAACTGTTTTGCCATTTTTAAATTCCTCCTTAATCTTCAATAACGCCTAAAATATCATTCTGGCTGATAACGATATATTCGCTGCCATCAAGTTTAACGTTGGTGCCTGCATATTGGCTGTAAACAACTTTCTGACCAACGGATACCTGCATAGTAACTTCCTTTGTGCCGGGACCTACTGCCACAACTTCAGCAAACTGAGGTTTTTCCTTTGCAGTACCGGTAAGTACGATTCCGCTTTTTGTAGTTTCTTCTGCTTCGCAATTTTTAATTACGACTTTGTCAAATAAAGGTTTGATTGTCATTTTCTACACATCCTTTCAAATTATTAGCACTCACGCGCTTCGAGTGCTAACGTACATATCATACTTATTTTACCATATAATTGCAATCTTTATGCAGTATTGTTTTGGGGTGATTTATATATGTTTTCTCCCGAAAACTCTGTTTTTCTCGTTTTTTCTGCGGTTTTTGGGTTTTTGGCAATTTTCATCTGTTTTTCACCGCGTTTTCTAAAGCGGAAATTCTTTGTTTCAGACTTCTTATTTCCGCCTGCATGGAGAAGATAGTTCGCTGCTGCATATATATTTCACTAAAGAGTCCTGAATTTTGTTTCATTTCAGGCTCAAAGCGTATATAAGGATAAGGCGCAGAGATAATTTTGCGCTTATCGTTTTCGGGAACACATATTATATATTCGCGCCCACGCGGTAAAATTGCTTCACCCGAAAAACGGCTTCCCTTATCTAAAGAGAACTCCTTTAACGTATCATTATCCTTTATAAGAATGCGCTTTGAATCAACGGTATAGACTTTTTGCCCCTTTGAAATTTCGGCGCCGTTATAATAAACGTGATCGTCAGCAGTAAAAACGATGCCGTCAAAAACTCCGAGCACTTCATTGATCTTTCCGTAAAACAGTTCTTCATCAGGCTCGTATGCATTTATGAGCACATATGAATTTTCTGTTTTTTTAGTAACGTAGCATTGGTTTTTGTTCTTTTTAACGTATTTTAAATAAAGATCTTCACGGCAGGTAAGAATATTTTTGCCTTGCCAATTTTCACCGCTTTTTGTGTATTCGATCAAGGCGCACCCCTCTCTGCTTTTCACGGTGTAATTAAGGCGCAAAGTCTTTTCGCAGTTGATGATAAGACTTAAAACTGAAAAATTTTGGGGCAGATGCATTAAGTGCGTGGTGCTTGTCTTGTTTTTTTCAAACTTAACGTATGTAAGCGCACCGCCTATAACCGCCGCAATGTGAATGTTTCCCGAAACATCAATATCGGCAGAAAATTTTTCTACCTGCTTTTTCACAAGAGGCTGAGTCCAGATTATTTTTTCCTGCCGTGCAAGTGTTAAATTAAGTTTTTCATCAAGTTTGTAAAAATCGCCGTTATCAACAAAAATATATTCCATTTTTCCGATCCCCAAACAATTATTTTTAATAATTATATTGAAATTTAACTGAAATTATGATATCATATTATTTATTGAGAGGGTTAAAATGAAAATATTTACTGTTTCCGACCTGCACTTACCGGGCAACATGGATAAAACCATGGATATGTTCGGTGCAAGGTGGCAAGGTCATTTTGATAAAATTAAAGAAGATTGGCTGAAAAAAGTAACGGATGATGACGTTGTTTTAATTGCAGGAGATATTTCCTGGGCAATGCATCTGGAGCAGGCTGTGCCCGACCTATTATCAATAGGCGCGCTTCCCGGCAAAAAGATTCTCATCCGCGGAAATCACGATTTCTGGTGGTCAAGCGTTTCCCGTGTTCGTGAAAAGTTGCCCGAAAATATGTTCGTTTTACAAAACGACGCCATAAAAATAGGCGACTTTGTTTTTGCAGGCACCCGCGGTTGGATGGAAAGTAATTCCGAAGAAGATAAAAAGATCTTCGCCCGTGAGCAGATCCGCCTTGAACTAACGCTTTCTGCGGCGCAAAAACTGATGGATGAAAATTCAACGCTTGTTATGATACTCCACTATCCCCCCGTAATAAACAAAACGCGATTTAACCCCTTTGTTCCCGTAATGGAAGAATATAAGGTGAAATACTGTGTTTACGGTCATCTTCACGGTGTTAACCCCCAAGAAAGGGAAATTGTTAAGCACAATAATATAACGTACATACTATCCTCGTGCGACATGATCGATTTTTCGTTGCGCCAGGTTATATAAAGGAGATATACTATGAAAATTTACGAAGCACCCTATGCAGGCTGGGAAAAATGTCTTTTTATGGAAAATGATATCGTTCAGCTTGTTATCACTCTGGAAGTCGGACCGCGCATTATAAGATATGCTTTTATTGACGGCGAAAATATGCTCTGCGAAAAAGAAGATCAGGTTGGCACAAAAGGCGGAGATGAATGGCAGATCTACGGCGGCCACCGTCTTTGGCACGCCCCCGAAGTTCATCCAAGAAGTTACCCCAAAGATAACTTCCCCGTAAAATATTCTGTTGAAGGTAACTCTGTTACAGTTACCCCCGATGAAGAAGAATATTCACGCACACAAAAAGAAATGGTTATCACATTAAGCGAAAATTCTTCCAACGTAACCATTGAGCACCGCATCACAAACACCGGCGCATGGGACGTTGATCTTGCAGTTTGGGCACTTACCGTTTGCGATAAGGGCGGACTTGAAGTTATTAAAGAACCTGATAAATATCATCAGTATCTTCCTAACCGCAGAATCGCTTTGTGGGCATATACTGACCTTAACGATCACCGCGTACATTGGGGCAAAAAGTTCATCACCATTGAAAATGATCCTGCTTATGCTCCCCCCTTTAAGATCGGACTTGATAATCCCTACGGCTTTGCGGCAATTTTTAATAAAGACTGTCTTTTTATTAAGCACTATCCCGTTGAGCCTGATGCCGAATATCCCGATTTCGGTGTTTCCTTTGAAACCTACTGCTGTGATTTCATGACCGAGTGCGAATCACTTTCGCCCATGTACCACCTTACGCCGGGGGCAATGGCAGTCCACGTTGAAGAATGGGAACTTCATAAGGAATCCCGCCCCGCAAGAGACGACGAAGACGCCATCGAAACAATTATGAATAAGTATGTGTAATATTTTTGTTTTGAGGTGATTTTATGGCTATAAAAAGCGTATCCATAAGAATTGAAGAAGAAATGCTTGATAAAATTTCTTATATTGCCGATTACGAAGGCAGAAGTGTGAATAGTCAGGTGCTTGTTTTGGTAAGGCAACACATCAAAGCCTTTGAAGATATAAACGGACCTATTGACGGCAATATCAAACCCGCCTCAAACGTAAAACCCACACGAAAGTAAAAATAGTAAAGAATCCCCTGCAAAATTTTTGCAGGGGATTGTCAGTGCTCTGAACTCTCTACAAAAAAGTAGAGAGTTTCCTTTTTTCTTATTGTAAAAACCATAAAAATGTGGTATAATTATATAGTAAAAAAGGGGTGATGAAATGCTTGAAAACAAACTTAATATAACTTCTTCTTTAGAACTTGCCCGCGAAGAAGAACGTATCAGCAAAAAGAGTGCTGTTGCGCTTTTCGAAAGTGGCGCGCTTGATAGCCTTGAAGCAGGTAAAACTTCATCACTTTTAGCCATTCACAAAGCATTGTTTCAGGAAATTTATGATTTTGCAGGCGAGTTGCGCACAGTAAATATCGCAAAAGGCAACTTCCGCTTTGCACCGCTTATGTATCTTCAGTCGGCTCTTGAGAATATCGACAAAATGCCTCAATCCACTTTTGATCAGATCGTTGAAAAATACGTTGAAATGAATATTGCCCACCCTTTTCGCGAAGGCAACGGCAGGGCAACAAGAATTTGGCTTGATTGCATTTTCAAGCATGAGTTGGGCAGGATCGTTGATTGGAGTATAGTAGATAAAGAAGACTATCTTCTTGCAATGGAGCGCAGTCCCATAAGGGATATCGAAATCAAATATATTCTGAAAAATGCCTTAACCGATAAGATAAACGACCGTCAAGTGTTTATGAAAGGCATCGACTACAGTTACTATTACGAAGATTATAACACTTTTAAAACCGAAGAACTTTAGAAAAGACAAAACTCTCTACCGAAAAAGTAGAGAGTTTATTTATTTAATGACTTTTCGCAGTTGTGAAGATTTCTCGTGCGATGACTTTCCGCATTTTTAAGAGTGCGAGAAAATTCACATACCGATATTTACCCTACACCAAGAGTGCAAAAAAACTTAAAAATCATTTTTGAGCGATATGCTTGCTTACGCAACCGCGATATATTTCCGCTTTCGCTTTAATGCGATATAACCTTCCCTTCGGTCGGTTGCGATATGATATAAATTCCACGCGCCCCGCAGGGCATATCGCACACCGTCAGGTGTACGCCCTGAGCGAAGCGAGGAAGTACCCTTGGGGTATATCGCGCCGCAGGCATATCGCAAATTCCGTTAGGAATTTATATCGCGTATTTGCCTACGGCAAATACCCGCCTATATACTCATCATAATAACATCTAAAACGTTCTGGCACCCCTTATGTGCGCCGCTACTCTTCATCACTTCCGAATATTTTGTGCGCTCATCATAAAGGTCTTTAATACTTAAAACAAGTTTATCTTCGGTGATATCTTCTTCAAAAAGTGATTTACAGTAGCCTAAAGATTCAAACTCAATGGTGTTATCTATCTGGTCGCCACGGGAGAACTCTTTAGATAAGGGAATAAGAAGCATAGGTTTATTAAGGGCAAGAAACTCGTTTATACTGTTTGAGCCTGCGCGGGAAATAACGATATCGGAAAGCGCCATAATATCGGGCAATTCCTCGTTAACGTACTCAAGTTGGATATATCCTTTTTTATCAATAGTTTCATCGACCTTGCCTTTTCCGCAGATATGTACGATATTAAAAGAAGGCAAAATTCTATCTAAAACCTTGCGGATATTATCGTTTATGACCTTTGCCCCTAAACTTCCGCCCATAATCAAGATTACGGGTTTATCGTCAAGCTGAAGTTTTTTTCTTGCAATTTCTTTACTGCCGTGAAGAAGCGTATCTCTTAATGGCGTTCCCGTGAAAACACCTTTTTTACCTAAATTTTCGGCAGTTTTCTTAAAGGTGGTGCAAGCCTTTTTAGCATGGGGTAAGCACAGTTTTGTGGCAAGACCGGGCGTCATATCCGATTCATGAATGACGATGGGAACAGAATGCATTTTTGCCGCAAGCACAACGGGAACGGAAACAAATCCGCCCTTTGAAAATAAGCCTTCGGGTTTTATCTGGGAAAAAATCTTCATTGCCTGAAAATATCCCTTAATAACTCTGAAAGGATCGGTAAGATTTTTAATGTTATTATATCTTCTTAACTTGCCTGCGCTGATGCCGTGATAGATTACACCCGGCATTTTTTCAATTAAGTCTTTTTCGATGCCTTCACATCTTCCGATATAGTGAACGGTGTAGCCTTTTTGTTGCATTAGGGGAATAAGTGCAATATTAGGCGTAACGTGCCCTGCCGTTCCGCCGCCTGTAAAAACAAAATTCATAAATTAAAACTCCAAAGTGATTTTTCTTCCCGTAGGCTGATACTGTCTTAACTTTACGCCAACCATATTAAGCATCTGTTTTGATGCCTTAACACCGTCAGTATCTGCATACTTATCGGAAAGATAGATGATTTCCGAAATTCCCGACTGAATAATTGCCTTTGCGCACTCGTTGCAGGGGAACAATGTTACGTAGCACTTTGCATTTTTAAGGGAAGCGCCTGCATTATTTAAAATAGCGTTAAGTTCGGCATGGCAAACGAAAGCGTACTTACTGTCAAGCATACCGCCTTCTCTGCCCCAAGGCATGTGATCGTCATGACAACCTCTTGGCATACCGTTATAGCCAACAGTCAAGATCTTATTCTCCTGACTAACTATGCACGCGCCAACCTGAGTGCCTGAATCCTTACTTCTTTGTGCCGACAAAAGGGCAATACCCATAAAATACTCGTCCCAGGAAATATAATCTTCTCTCTTCATAAAACTACTCCTTAAATATATTCAGGAAATACTTTTTTTATTATACTACACGTTTACATTTTTTGCAAGAAAGAAAAAATATCAGCGTGGGCGGGAATATTCACTCTCTCCTTATCTATTCTTATCTATTCTTATCTTACCTACCCTTACCTTACCTGCGGATCCACTTTGGATCCATTTGGGAACCATTTTGGATCCATAAAAAAAGAGCCTTTTCAGACTCTTAAAAATTGATGGTGATATTTTCTTTTTCAACCGTGATCTTATAGGTTTTAAAATCTTCCTGAACTTCAAAAACCTCAATAGTTCCGCCTGAAATCTTTTGGGGAACAAGCTCGTTTTTGATGCTTACATAGAATTCATTGCTCTTTGAAATGGTGTCCTGATTTAAAACGTCAGTTACGTCAAGAGTTAAAACATCATTTTCAAAGTTCATTTTTGTGTGAACGTGGTACTGTGCCTGATGGCAGGCAAATGCCATATTTTTAGATAACATTCTGCCGAAAATCTTCTTCTGTTTCAAGAAAAACTCCGCCCACTGATCAACGTACTTTAAGTTATCTTTGGGATCGCTGTGCACGAAGTTTGCCCAATGGCAGCCAAGCACCGAATATATGGGATATTTGCCCTCTTCATTAAATTCTTTAACAGAAGCATCCTTTAAAGGCTCAACGTCATAATGATTCCAATCAACAAGCTCACCGTGGGTATTTAAGAAAATAATACCCTTAAAATTTTCGGTCAGGCAATTATGCTCCGCCCACAAGTTTTTCCAATACTTGATGCCGTACTTCTTTGCTTTTTCGGCATAGGAATCAACCACCCACTTATCCTTATAAAGGCTTGCAGGGGAAATAATAGTTTCGATGGGTTTAGTGAAACCCCAAGAATTATATATTTTAAACCATGCTTCTAAATGCTCGTCAACGTACTCAGCGGAAACGGGTTTAACGGGATAATCAACACGTCTTTCAGTTGCGCCTTCGGGAAGATCAAAGGAATAAAATTCTCTTGGGTTTCCGAAATTATCGCCGTTTTCCCAATAGCCGTGCATAGTGCCGTGGAAAGCAAGATCAATAAATTCGCTGTTCTCTATTGCCTCAAAGAATTTTTGTGTTTTTTCGTAATCGATCTCACTTGCTCTGTCCCAGCCTTCTTCATCCCAAGTGGCGTGTTTCATTCCGCGAAGAACGTTATCCTTATCCCATTCGCCAATGGTGAAACCGCACAGTAAGTGCATATCTATCTTCTTGCCTATCTCGTTTAAAACGATGTAATCTTCAACTTCGTGATCGCGATTTATACCCGTTCTTGCAGGGCGACCGTCCTTTAAGCCGTTTGTGCCGTGATGCCAGCCCATATCGTCCATAACTATCTGTAACGCTACGGGAATTTTAATTCTATCCATAAAAACACCCCTTTACAATAAATGTATTTTAGCACCTTTTATCATCAATTGCAATACAGAATTACTTGAAATCACACAAAAAGCCATTAAAAACCTCACATTTTGCTATTGACTTTTGTTTTTTAAAGAGATATCATTTAAGCAAGAATAGAAAACTTTTAAGCAAAAATATTAAAGTTTTTTATTTATTTTTTTGATAAAATCATTTTCAGAGGTGATATTATGAAAGAAAAGATCATTTACCGCAAAGAGGGTTTATTTTCCTACTGCGGATGGCCCACAATCCACAGAGATGAAAAGAATCTTTACGTTGCATTTTCAGGCAACCGCATCGGTCACGTTTGCCCCTTTGGCAAGAATCTGATGCTTAAAAGCTCTGATGAGGGCGAAACTTGGTCAATGCCCACAATCGTTAACGATACTGTTCTTGATGACCGTGACGCAGGTGTTTTAGTTAAAAAAG
Source organism: Clostridia bacterium (assembly GCA_045541035.1). Classification (GTDB taxonomy): domain Bacteria; phylum Bacillota; class Clostridia; order Christensenellales; family QALW01; genus UMGS1322. The sequence continues at coordinate 15,334 of JAZQII010000034.1, forward strand.
ACGGCACAAAATATATTTCATTTTTCTGCCATCCCTCAACCTTTTACAGCAACAGTTTTTCAGAGGTTGAAAGAACCGTTAAGCCCGATTTGCGCCCCCTTGCCAAAGGCGCTATCGACGTGTGGCAGACTATGGACGAAAGCCTTTTAAAAGGTGGTTCATACCTTAAAAATCTTGAAACGGGTGAAGTTTTTAAATCTCCCGTTTCTTCGCCCCACGGACCTATTGAGTTAAAAAACGGCAATCTCTTGTGGGTGGGCAAGGAATTTTATTCAGGCAACCTTAATAAAGGCTCAATCTACGCTTGCACCTTTGACGGTGAGAACTTTGAAGTGTTATCTGAAATTAAAATGCCGGTACCCCTTAATTTGGTACACGAGCCCCACGCAATAGAGTTAAAGGACGGCTCAATTTTAGCATCTTTCAGGGTACATTACGATAACGGCTCAGGCTTTTCGGCTATGACCATATATTTTTCAAAATCCTATGATGATGGAAAGACGTGGAGTGAACCTTATTCCTCAGGCTTTAACGGCTCACCGCCCCACTTTATGAGACATTCTTCCGGCGCAATAGTTTTATCCTATGCCCGCAGAGAAGAACCCTTTTATGAGTGCGCCCGTGTTTCCTTTGACGAAGGCGAAACATGGAGTGAAGAATATATTTTATCCTATTCAAAAAGCAACGATATCGGCTACCCATCGACGGTTGAGTTAGCTGACGGTTCACTTTTAACGGTATATTATCAATATTATAAAGATGATGATTATACGTCAATTTTAGCAACTGAATGGAGCATGTAATGAAATCACTTTTTAAACTTGATTCAGGAAACTATACCATTGAAGCCATAAAATTAAACACCGTTACCGACTACACCGATGACGTTGTAACTTCATCCACAACTTACGTTTTTCACCAAAAATCCAAAAAAGTTGAGGGTAACATATTCATATTAAAAAACAAAGAAAAAAGTTATTCTGTTATTACTTTTTCTGCCGATTATCAGATCCCCACGCTTTTTGTTGAAGACCTGACCGTTTATTTAAGTGACGAAAATTTTGAGTACGTTATTTTAGATGGCGGAGAATCGGAAATCCGAAAATATCTGTTGCAATTTGCGCCCGAAAAACTTATCACAATGTCAAACACGTGGGGTGACCGCAACGGTTTTTCCCGTGTGTGTGCCGACTTTGTAAAAAAAGAGATTGATGCAGGAGAAAAGATCGGACTTGACATCATGCAGATCGATGACGGCTGGCAAAAGGGCGGAACTCAGGATAGAAACATTTTCGATGAGCGTGGATTCCGCATATTTGACGGTGATTTCTGGGAACTTAATAAAGAGCGTTTTCCCGAAGGTTTAGAGGAAATACAAAACTATGCCCGTAACAAAATCGACGTCGGCTTATGGTTTGCCCCCGATTTTCATGATCATTTTTCTCACTTTGACCGCGATCTTCAGGTGCTTGAAAATGCTCACGAAAAATTTGATTTCAGTTTCTTTAAACTTGATATGCTCTATATTGAAAATGATGAAGATAAGGAAAAGTTTATTAAACTTCTTGAAAAATTAAAGGAGTTTTCCGCTTTGGAACTTGACGTTACCAACGGCAAACGTTTAGGCTATCTGCTTTCATTAAAATACGGCATAATCTTTTTGGAAAACCGTTATACCAAGTCGGCTGACTATTTCCCATGCCGTACTTTAAAAAATCTGTGGGAGTTATCAAAATACATTCCTGCCCAATCACTTCAATGCGAAATTGCCAATCCCGACCTTAATGATGAATGTTATGACGGTGATCCGTTAAGACCGAAAAACTATTCAATGGATTATCTTTTTGCTTCCGTTATGGTCGCAAATCCCCTTTTCTGGATGGAAACCCAGTTTTTATCAGAAAAAAGAATAGATGAATTAAATAATATTCTGCCCCTTTGGAAAGAGTTGCGCCATGAATTTGTAAAAAGCGAAATTATTCCCATCGGTGAAAAACCCGACGGTTTTAGTTTCACCGGCTTTAAGATTCAAGGCGAAAATACTTATGCTGTCGTTTTCAGAGAAAATTGCGAAAACGATTCCTTTGATTTCGGAATTTCCGATTTCACCGTTCTTAAATCTAACGGCACCGTTACAAAAGACGGCAATAAAATGGTTTTCTCAAAGAAAAATTGCTACGCCCTTTTAAAGATTTAATAATTGACAAAGCATATCGTAAGTGATATAATCTAACTATAAATATTTGGAGGTATTATATTATGGAACATATTAAGACAATCAAGACTCGTTCTTTATGCGAAAGCGCTAAAAACGGCGGTTGCGGCGAATGTCAGACATCTTGCCAGTCCGCTTGCAAAACAAGCTGCGGTATCGCTAATCAGAAGTGCGAAAGCAAGAAAGACGCTGAATAATAAAAAATGCCACCTTTGAGGTGGCTTTTTTTAAGTGTTATACATACATCAAGACAAGAGTGCGAGAAAATTTGCAAAGATTTCTCTGACTCAATTCAAGGAGAAAATATGATACACCAATACAAACTCAATGGCTACAATATAGTTTTAGATATCTGTTCAGGTGCAGTCCACGTAGTTGACGATCTGGCTTACGATATTATTTCTCTTTTTGAAGATAAAAGCAAGGAAGAAATAGTAGAAGAACTTTCAAAAAAATACGAAAACGTTTCGGAGTGCTATGATCAGGTTGCTATTTTAAAGGAAAACGGAGAACTTTTTACGGAAGATACCTTTGAGCCTATGGCAAACACGTTAAAGGAAAAGACTCAAGGTGTTGTTAAAGCCTTATGCTTACATATCGCCCACACCTGCAATCTTAACTGTTCATATTGCTTTGCTTCCCAAGGCAAGTACCACGGTGAGCGCGCGGTTATGAGTTTTGAAGTGGGCAAGCGCGCCCTTGACTTCTTAATTGAAAATTCAGGCACACGAAGAAATCTTGAAGTTGACTTCTTCGGCGGTGAGCCTTTAATGAATTTCCAAGTGGTTAAGGAGCTTGTTAAATATGCGCGAAGCATTGAAAAAGAGCACAACAAAAACTTCCGTTTCACATTGACCACCAACGGCGTTTTAATTGATGATGACGTTATTGATTTTGCTAATAAAGAAATGAGTAACGTAGTTTTATCCCTTGACGGAAGAAAAGAAGTTCACGATCGCTTCCGTGTTGACTACAATAACAAAGGCTCATGGGAAAAGATCGTGCCTAAATTCCGGAAACTTGTTCAAAAACGCGGTAACAAAGATTACTATATGCGCGGAACGTTCACCCACCATAATCCTGACTTTTTGGAAGATATTAAAACTATGCTGGATTTAGGCTTTACAGAATTAAGTATGGAGCCTGTTGTATGCCCTAAAGGCGATCCTTCGGAGTTAACCGAAGAAGATCTTCCAATCGTTTTAGATCAGTACGAAAAGTTAGCGGAACTGATGCTTGAAAAAGATAAGGAAGGTAAACCCTTTACTTTCTATCACTATATGATAGATCTAACGGGCGGACCTTGCATTTATAAGCGTATTTCAGGTTGCGGTTCAGGCACAGAATATATGGCAGTTACACCTTGGGGTGATCTTTACCCCTGCCACCAATTTGTCGGTGATGAAAAGTTCAAATTAGGCAATGTTTTTGACGGTGTTGATAATATCGAAAAGGTAAACGAATTTAAAGCCTGCAACGTTTATGCAAGGGAAGAATGCAAAAACTGTTGGGCTCGCCTTTACTGTTCAGGCGGTTGTGCCGCCAACGCTTACCATGCAACGGGTTCTGTTAAAGGCGTATATAAATACGGCTGTGAACTTTTCAAAAAGCGTATGGAATGCGCTATAATGGTTCAGGTTGCCCGGTTAACCAAATAATTGTAACTTAAATCAGTTTCAAAATGCAAAATTTCCGTTTTAACGGTGTCAAAGTCCTTGATAATATTTCCGATATTACCTGCGGACTTTTCCTTGTTAAAATCAAAAATTTTATCATTTTTAAATCTTCGACCTTAAACGGCTTAATTTGAGTTAGATTTGGTTCGAAGGATTTTAATGAAGTATATCTTAAAACGTATAAAAAGCCAAACATAAGCTGAATTCAGCCGTTTAAGGCTGATTCAAGTCATAATGATTTGGTTATCAGGTGACGAAGAATGACAACTCCCATAGTTGATTTTTTAGAAAAATATAAAAACAAAAAGCCTGAACGCTATCATATGCCGGGGCACAAAGGCAAAAATTATTTAGGCTTTGAAGAATATGATATTACCGAAATTTCAGGTGCTGACAGTTTGTTTTCCCCGTCGGGCATTATAAAGGAAAGCGAGTTAAACGCTTCAAGCATTTTTTCCGCACACACCTTTTATTCCTGCGAAGGCTCATCACTTTCAATACGCGCCATGCTCTATCTTGCGCTTTTGTGGGCAAAGGAAAACAACCGTTCCAATAAAATTCTGGCAGGCAGAAACGCCCACAAAACTTTTTTGACCGCTTGCGGACTTTTGGATATTGACGTTTCATGGCTTTATTCCAAAGATTCAACCTATCTTTCATGTAACGTTACTTCTGAAATTTTAGAAGATGCCATTTTAAAGGAAAAAGAACTTCCTTGCGCAGTTTATATTACTTCACCCGATTATTTAGGCAATATTACTGATATATGCGCACTTGCTCAAATATGCATAAAACATAATATTCTGCTTTTAGTGGATAATGCACACGGCGCATACCTTAAATTTTTAAATAATCATCCCCTTGATTTTGGTGCTGACATGGTTTGCGATTCCGCCCACAAAACTCTGCCCGTTTTAACGGGAGGTGGTTATCTGCACATTTCAAAAACCGCACCGAAGATTCTTTTGGAAAACGCAAAAGATGCCATGAGCATTTTTGCTTCCACAAGTCCTTCATATTTGATTCTTCAATCATTAGATAAGGCAAACGAACTGTTACCCCGTTTCCGCGAGCGTTTAATTTACTTTGCGCCTTTTATCGGCTTTATCAAAGAAAAATTAACCGAGCACGGTTACACACTTTACGGCAACGAGCCTTTAAAGATAACTATCAGAACAAAACTTTTCGGCTATAGCGGTAAGGAATTTAATAAAATTCTTGAACAGAAAAATATTTACTGTGAGTTTTACGATTCTGATTTTTGCGTTTTAATGCTCCCCGTAAGTAAAGACGCTTTAATGTCTTTAGCGGAAAAACTTTTTGAAATTAAAAAGCGCGAGCCAATAGACGAAAAAACACCAACCCTTGGTATTCCCCAAAAAGCAATGTCAATAAAAGAAGCAATGTTTGCTCTTTCCGAAAAAGTAAAGACCGAAGACGCTTTAAACAGAGTCCTTGCATCTCCTTGTGTTTCCTGCCCCCCTGCGGTGCCAATTATTGCCTGCGGTGAAGTTATAACAGAAGATGCCATTTCCGCTTTTAAGTATTACGGAATTGCTGAATTAAAGGTTGTAAAAAGGTGAAAATTTTCACCTTTTTTTATTTTTGGGTATTGACATACGTATGTTAATGTTGTATTATTGTATTAGTACAATAGTACAAGCGGAGGTGATTTTGTGGCATGGAAATCTGAATTGCCCGTTTCCAAGCAGATTGCAGAGAAGTTGCGCCTTGATATTTTATCAAAAAAGTTTTTGCCGGGAAGCCAATTCCCAACGGTAAGGCAACTTGCAATTGAAACTTCGGCAAACCCCAACACGGTTCAGAAAGCATTGGCGTTGCTTGAAAGCGAAGGCTTGCTTGAAGCAAGGGGCACCATCGGTCGATTCGTTACAAATGACGAAAATATTTTAACAGAAACAAAAATAAAATTGCAAAGGGAGTACGTTGACCGTATATTAAAGGAAGCGGAAACTTTAGGCATCAGTAAAGATGCACTTATTTCTTATTTAAAGGAGGGAGAAAATTGAACGTACCGGTACTTCAATTAAACAACCTTACAAAAAGTTATAACAAGGGTTTTCCCGTACTTAACAACCTTAACCTTACCGTTCCCGAAGGTAAGATAATCGGCTTGTTAGGCCCTAACGGGTGTGGAAAAAGCACTTTGATCAAGTTGGTTTCAGGTATTTTACTGCCTGATTCAGGGGATATAATCGTCTGCGGACAAAAGAGAAGCGAAGAATCAAATGCGCTTATTTCATATCTTCCCGAACGCCCCTATTTTTCAAGCAGAATGAAGATAAACGAACTTCTTGATTTCTTTGAAGATTTCTATCCTGATTTTGACAGAAATCTTGCACAGAAAATGCTTGCCGACCTTAATATTTTAAATAACGTGCCGTTAAAAACTCTTTCAAAGGGCACAAAGGAAAAAGTTCAACTTGTGCTTGTAATGTCAAGACGGGCAAAACTATACTTGCTTGACGAGCCCATCGGCGGTGTTGATCCTGCCGCAAGAGATTACATTTTAGGCACCATAATAAATTCCTATAACCCCGATGCTTCGGTTATTATCACCACTCATCTTATTTCCGATATTGAACCCGCTTTAGACGAATTTTTCTTTATGGGCTACGGCGGACAGATCCTTTTATCGGGCAATGCTGATGAAGTGCGCGAAAGAGAAGGAAAATCTCTTGACGAACTTTTCAGGGAGGTGTTCAGATGTTCAAGAAGTTATTAAAATACGATTTTAAATCTTTGTTTTCAATATGGTGGATAGGCGCGGTAAGTATTCTTGCCCTTGCAATTCCCACAGGTCTTTGCACCCGCACTCTTACCACCGCCAACTACACGCCAAGTATTGAAGCTTTCTGTATGTTGTGGATGTTCGTTTACTATATGCTTATCTGGGCGTTTAATCTGTTGGGAATGGTTCTTATTTTTATAAGATTCTATTCAAACTTCTTCCGCGATGAAGGTTATCTGACCTTTACCCTGCCCATTAAAAGAAGCACTTTATACTTATCCAAAGTGGTAAGCGGAACACTTATCAATATTCTTTCAGGCTTAACGATGCTTGCTTCTGTGTGCATTGTGCTTTTCATCACGCCTGACAGTAAAAGCGATCCCACTCCCACGCTGTTTATAGTTGTTCACGATTTCTTTGAATCTATCGGGCAAACTATTATGAACGAAGGCGCGTGGATACTTCTTCACTTGCTGTTCTTCCTTATAATTCTTGTGCTTTCGGCAGTTTTCTCAACGGTTATAATCTATATGTTTATAACTATCGGCTCAACACTTGTTAAAAAGCACAAACTCCTTGCAACCATCGGAATTATGTACGGTTCAAGTTTTGTTTCGTCAATGGTTCTTATTCCCACCGCAATTCTTACGGTTTTATGGTTTTCAAGTGTTGAAGGTATTTCCGGCGTTACGTCTTCCACTCTTGCTAACCCATTTATAACTCTCGTTCTCTTACTTGTTATAACCGTGCTTGCAACGCTCATATCCACAGTTTCACTGGTTATAATGGGTATGTTAGAACGAAAACTTAACTTGCAGTAAGGAGGGTAGAATTATGAAAAAGAAAATTTTTGTGCTTCTCGTTGCGCTTTTAATGGTTCTTCCCGTTTTTTCAAATGCGGAAAGCCTTTGGTATTACGATAAAATAACCGACACTTTAATTTTAAACGGCAACGAATATCTTCCCTGCGAACTTGAGTTTTCCGATCACGTTATGCCTTTGACATACAGGGTTTATAAAACGGAATCGCAAAACGAAATATTTTATATTTATGAGACCGATACCACAGATGATCTTGTATTCGTAAACGACTATTCTTCCTATAACGAAACAAGAACGGTTCACGCCAACGCCCGCGGAAAAGAGATTCTTGAAAAGTTCCAAAGCGGTGAATACTCTTCTTATAAACTTTTCAGAAACACCGATTATTACTCTGCAGGCTTCAACTCCGCCTTTATAAAGACTCTTGATGATATGCCTGCAACAATGGAACTTACAGTTTCTTCAATGGAATATCTCCAACGCTATGACGTTGCAGGTCTTGATGAAACGGGAACTTTATACCGCGTTCACGGCGCATTCTATGAATATAAGAATAATTTCTATTACGTAAACTACGATGCTCTTGACAACACCTATTTTGATGCTGACGGCAACTTCTCTTTCCGCCGCGGAACGGTCAAACTTGTTGAAGTTCCTGAAAATATCGAATCGGAAATACGCTCTGCCGCATCAGGAATAAGATACAGCGGTGATGACTATATTCACACCTTTGACGTCTATAATACCGCCAGCGACAATTTCGGCGACGTTATCCTTTTCGTCATAAGCACGGTGATTTTAGGCTACCTTATCCCCCTTGTACCCTTTGTGTTGAGCATCATCTTTGCCCACTCAAAGAAAGCGCGTTATCCTAAACGCTGGTACTTGCTGACGCTTTGTTCATCTGTTTGGATGATAGTTGCCACCTGCCTTGTGATAATGGTTGTGATTGCATAACAAAAAACGGAAGAAGTCAAAAAAACTTCTTCCGTTTTTTCTATTTATATTCCCCTAAATAATCCTTATTTACTTCAAACAGTTCATCGCACATATTGCGGACTTCTTCTAAAGATAAAACCGCCGAGCAAAGGGGATCAAGGGAAACCGCCTGAACGACTTTTGCCTTTGATTTTTCTAAAAATGCCTCAAAGACAAGGTCTTCGATATTGGCGGTATAATTTACAAGAGTTGCAGGACCCGTTGGCATCTTGCCCTTAAAAGTTCTTGTGTAACCGTTTTTATCGGCAATAACGGGAATTTCAACGCAAGATTCGTAGGGCAGATTTTCAATAGTGCCTTTATTTATAACGTTGGCGTTAAAGGGGAAGGGTGTGCCGTCGCCGATACGGGCATTTAAGATATTTGCCGCATACTCATCACTTATTTTTTCGTTTATGGGCTTATTCATAAAGGTTTTAATAGAAACATCATATCTGTTTGGATTAGAACGAATTTTTAGCGAGAAAGCATATTCACCGGGATTCCAGGAAGTTCCCGTACAGAACTTTTCAATTAAGTCAGGGCGTTTTCTGAACCATGCGCAATATTCTGAGTTGTGTCCGCTTGACTCGGTAACGTAATAGCCAAAGGTTTTGAAAATTTCGTTGCGCACCTTTTCTTTTTCATAAATATCTTTTTCTTCAATTCTTTGGCGGATAATTGGATAAATATCCTCACCGTCAACGGTAATTTCCGTAAAGAAAGCCTGATGGTTTATGCCCAAGCATAAGTATTTAAGTTCGCCCTCTTTTTGCGACCATTCTTTTAACATTTTTGAAGTATGCTGAACGGAATGGCAAAGTCCCGTAACGTCAACCTTTGTTAGAGTCTGCATGGCTTTACAAAGCATACTCATGGGATTGGTGTAGTTTAAAAATACCGCATTGGGGCAATACTTTTCAATGTCCTTACAAATGTCAAGCATAAGGGGAATGTTCCGTAATGCTCTGAAAATTCCCGAAACACTTCTTGTATCGCCAACGTTAATATCCACCCCATACTTTTTGGGAATCTCAATATCATATCGCCAGATATCAATATCGCCGTTAAATACGGTGCAAAGAACACCGTCAGCACCTTTTAAAGCTTCAACCCTATCCATAGTTGAAGTTATCTTAAAATTCACCTTGCGCTCATTTTTTATTCTCTCAACGCATTTTGTGATTTTTTCCAAATGGTCTTTATTTATATCCATCAAACAAATTTCTGCATCAAAAAAGGCAAGATAGAAAGTAAGGTCTTGAACAACCGCCGTTGTAAACTGTACGCTTCCTGCGCCGATAAATGATATTTTCATAAAACTCACCTCTAAAAAAGCATATCAAAAATCAACCGCGAAGTAAATGGAATATATTGCTTTCTTTTATATAAAACCATTGATTTTTTGCTATTTACTATTGTAAAATCCTAAAAATCGTAGTAAAATAGATATGTTAAGAGGTGATATTTTGTTTTTATACAGTGGTCAAAACGATAAAGAAGTTCCTAAAACTCACAGAAGCGCCCTTGTAATTTCTTGTGGCGTGGGTGCAAGCCGCGATCACATGACTTTACGGAAAAACGGCAGGCGCGATTATTCGCTTTTCTTTGTTGAAAAAGGAAAAATGTTTTTTGATAATAAGTGTGTTACTAAAAATCAAGTGTGGATATATCCTCCCAACGTTTTTCAGGAGTACGTTACCTATAAAAAAGATAACGTCAGTTATTTTTATCTGCACTTTACGGGCAACAAACTTGATGAACTAATTTCTTCCCTTGAAATTCCATTGTGTACGGCACAAAATGCACCTGACGGCATTTTGGAAATTTTAAGAAAGATAAAAAATCTTTCAAGTAAAGACGACAGTTTATCGGTTTTAAAATGCGAATATGAAACTTTAAAAATATTATCCCTTCTTTCACCGCCCAAGGAATCAAAATCAGGCACCATGAGCGCGGTAATTGAAGAAATGAATCATTCCTATTCTCTGCCCTACGATGCAAAGCGTTTTTCGGATATCTGCGCGTTATCCGAAAGCCGTTTCAATCATCTTTTCAAAAAGGAAACGGGTATCGCACCGCAGAAATATTATAATATTATCCGCATGGAAAACGCAGGCATACTTTTAAAGGAAACGTCGCTTCCCATAAAAGACGTTGCTCTAAAAACGGGTTTTTCCGATCCCCTATATTTCGGGCAGGCATTTAAGAAGTTTTACGGCATTTCCCCTAAAAATTACAGAATGAAATAAATCGTTTGTGTTTTATAATTCTTTATGATAAAATAAACATATACTAAACAAGGAGATCTTATTATGGATTATATTTTTACCCCTCAAGCAGATAAATTAAAGCCGTCGGCAATAAGAGAGATTTTAAAACTTTCTTCTGCGCCTGATATTATTCCTTTTTCGGCAGGCAACCCCTCCCCCGAAGCATTTCCCAAGGAGATAGTTGCAAAGATAACTGCTGAAATTATGGCAGAAAATCCCATCGGCGCACTTCAGTATTCAGTTACCGAGGGTTACACTCCTTTGCGCGACTATCTTAAAAAATACATGAAAGAAAAATATAACGTTGGAAGCGATGAAGACGATCTTTTAATTACTTGCGGTGCACAGCAGGTTATGAGCCTTTCTGCCGTTTCCCTTGCAGGCCCCGGTGATACTATTTTGTGCGAAAGTCCAAGTTTCGTTGGCTCACTTAACGCTTTGAAATTAACGGGTGCAAACCTTGTGGGCATTCCTATGGAAAGTGACGGCATGGATATTTCCGCTTTAGAAAAAGCAATTGAAGAAAATGAAAATATCCGTCTTTTATATATTATTCCCAACTTCCAGAATCCTACGGGCATTACAACTTCAATAGAAAAGCGCAAGAAAATTTATGAACTTGCCAAAAAGAATAACTTCCTTATTATTGAAGATAACCCCTACGGTGAACTTTATTTTAACGAAGCACCCCCTCAAACCATAAAAAGCATGGATACAGATAACATCGTAATTTATGCAGGCTCATTTTCAAAGGTGCTTGCCCCGGGACTTCGTGTTGGCTGGTGCGTTGCCCCCAAGACTTTAATTGCCAAGTTTACCGCAATTAAGCAGACTCAAGACGTTCACTCTAACATTTTAGCGCAGATGATCTGCTATAAGTTTATCACCGAGTATGATTTTGAGGGACATCTTGCTCACTTAAGAGAGATCTATACTGAAAAAGCACAGTTCTTTATGGCTCTTATGGATAAGCACATTGCCCCTGAAATTGAATATCAGAAGCCTGACGGCGGTCTTTTCGTATGGTGTAAGTTGCCCGAAAGCGTTGATATGCCTTCATTCTGCACACGCTCTGTTAAGGAGTTTAAAACGGCAGTTGTTCCGGGAAGTGCTTTTGATATTGCGCCCTGCGAAAATCAGTATTTCCGCATAAATTACTCAACGCCTACCAACGAGCAGATCGAAAAAGGTATGGCTTACCTTGAACAGTTAAAGAAAGACGTTCTTAAATAATGGTTTATATTGTTGAAGACGACGATAATATTCGTCAACTTGTTGAATACACTTTAAATACTACGGGAATCGAAGCAAAAGGCTTTGCTCTGCCTTCGCTATTCTGGAAAGAAATCAAGGAAAACGCCCCCGATCTTGTTATGCTTGATATAATGCTTCCTGAAGAAGACGGACTTTCCATTCTTGAAAAACTCCGTGCAACACCTGAATTTTCCGAACTTCCCATAATTCTTTTAACGGCAAAGGGTTCGGAATACGATAAGGTGGTAGGCTTTGAAAAAGGTGCTGACGATTATATTCCAAAGCCTTTCGGCATGATGGAACTTGTTGCAAGAACAAAGGCTCTTTTAAGAAGAAGCCGTAAAACCGATAAAGACGAACTTGTTTTTTCTTCCCTTTCCGTTTCAAAAATCAAACATACCGTAAAGGTCGACGGCGAAAACGTTGACCTTACACACAAGGAATTTGAACTTTTATTATTTCTTATTAAAAACGAAAATATCGTGCTTACCCGCGATCAACTTTTAGACGAAATATGGGGTTATTCCTTTGACGGTGAAAACCGCACCGTTGACGTTCATATCCGCACTTTAAGGCAGAAGTTAGGTTCTGCAAGTGCCATGATAAAAACTGTCCGCGGTGTTGGCTACAAATTTTCAAAGTGAGGTTTTTATTTTGACCTACGAAGATATTAAGAACAACAAAACCGTTCACGCCTATATAAAAAAGGCTGACGAATCTTTAAAGGCTTTAGGTTACACCGAGCACAGTTTTGCCCACGTAACGAAAGTTGCCGCCACCGCAGGCGGGATTTTAGATTCTTTAGGTTATTCCGCCCACGACGTTGAACTTGCAAAAATCGCAGGATATCTGCACGATATCGGCAATCTTGTGAACCGTTACGACCACGCTCAAAGCGGTGCAACAATGGCATTTCGTATGCTTGAAGATATGCCCCCTGAAGACGTTGCAACAATAGTCTGCGCCATAGGCAACCACGATGAAGGCACAGGCTTCCCCGTAAACAGCGTTGCCGCCGCCCTGATTTTAGCCGATAAATCTGACGTTCGCCGTTCAAGAGTAAGAAACTCGGATATTCCGTCTTTTGATATTCACGACCGCGTAAACTATTCGGTAAAAGAAGCGAACCTGATCATCAACGACGATAAAACGCTTATTACTTTGTATCTTGAAATTGACACCGCTTTAGGCAGTATCATGGACTATTTTGAAATCTTCCTTAACAGAATGATAATGTGCCGAAAAGCCGCCGAAGCCTTAAAACTGAAATTCTCCCTTGTTATAAACGGGCAGACGATAATGTAAAAAAGAGGAAAAGATGATGAGTAGCTTTGCTACTCATCATCAGTCTGTTGACAAAGTCAGCAGACTGCCAGAGTTCGAGAAACCCTTGCAAGCCAAGGCGCGATGTTCTGAACGCGAGGGCGCTTACACAGACGTAAGTAACCGAGCGTTCATGGTTATCGTAACGACGGAAATAGCACCCTGCAGAATTTTGCAGGGTGCTATGTTTGTAAGGGTTTATCAGTGCTCTGATGATGAGTAGTTTTACTACTCATTATCTTTGTTTGTAGGATCATATTTCTTGTGAACTTCGTCTAAAAACAGAAAACCGCTATTGCTAAAGGGGGTTTCCCCATTTATAGATAGATCAGGACATTGTTCACTTTTTGACTTTTTAATTCTCATTCGACATAGCCGAAGGGAGCCGAACCCACAACGGTTTAAAATGCCATTTTTGCCCATCTCTGCGTTACTTACACAGGGAAATACGTCCTGTATGTCCCTGCGCAAGTGCCTTGACATGAACAAAAATTGCTATTTTAAACTTCTGCGAACCCAAAGGAACTGATTTTG
>JAZQII010000035.1:0-24166 GCA_045541035.1 Clostridia bacterium
AGCAGGGTTAATTGTGGTATTGATGTTAATGATTGACCAGATTCAGGAATTATTTGAGACAGTCAAGGCGGTGTTGACAGTTCGGTTGTTGCCGCACTTTTAATTAAGGCAATCGGCAAACAGTTAGTATGTGTACACGTAAATCACGGCTTAATGAGAAAAGGCGAAAGCGAACAGGTTATTGAAGTTTTCAGAAATCAGCTTGATGCTAACCTTATCTATGTTGATGCTACCGACCGTTTCCTTGATCTTCTTAAAGGCGTTGCAGAACCTGAAAAGAAGCGCAAGATCATTGGCGGTGAGTTTATAAAAGTATTTGATGAAGAAGCAAGAAAACTTGAAGGTATTTCTTTCCTTGCTCAGGGAACGATTTATCCCGATATTCTTGAAAGTGACGGCGTTAAGGCTCACCACAACGTTGGCGGACTTCCCGAAGATATGCAGTTTGAACTTGTTGAACCCGTTAAACTTCTTTATAAAGATGAAGTTCGTGTTGTTGGTAAGGCTTTAGGTTTACCTGCATCAATGGTTGACCGTCAGCCTTTCCCCGGCCCCGGACTTGGTGTTCGCTGCTTAGGTGCAATTACGCGTGACCGTCTCCATGCTCTTCGTGAAGCAGATGCAATTCTTCGCGAAGAATTTGATAAAAACGGTCTTAACTTAAAAGTATGGCAGTATTTTATTGCAGTACCTGATATGAAAAGCGTTGGCGTAAAAGACAATAAACGCTATGAAGGCTGGCCTGCAATCATTCGCGCAGTCAACACAACAGACGCTATGACCGCAACTATTGAAGAAATTCCTTACGAACTTCTTCATACCATCACAAACCGCATCACTTCTGAGGTTGAAGGCATCAACCGTGTGCTTTTAGACCTTACACCCAAGCCTATTGGAACTATCGAGTGGGAATAATAACACTCTCCCGAAACCGCATAAATAAAGGGTTTTGAGAAAACAAAATAATGTGTGACTACACTTTTTTAATGCCCTGCTGTAATAAGCGGGGCATTTTGCTTAAATTTATTTTTCAAACGCGTAGCTTAGATGTTTATAAAGAGTCAAATAAATAATTTATTATACCACATAAACCGAGGAGGCAATAAATGGAAGAAAACAAGATAATATTATCAACAAAAGCTTCTTATGATTCACCTCAAGAAATAACAAAAGAGCAATTAGACTCGATTAAGTCTGCGCTTAATTCATTAGCGATTGCTATGGCAAAATTGTATGACCCTCAAATACTAATTGAACGCATAGGCGATGCTCTTTCTAATATTGTTGAAGCGTTAAAGGAAATATACGGAGATGGCATTAAAGGATATGAGAAGTGGGGGGAATACGGTTGGACTTTTTCTCCGTCGGTAGAGTATGACTTTTTTAAAAATGCACCAACATCTGTTGAAGAAGCAAATGGAATAATGGAAAAATATTTAAATAATGTCGAGATAAAAAGCATAAAAAATGCTTTACAAATCGCTGGTGTTGATACATATGAATTAGAAGAAGCGTTTAGTTGTTACAGTCAAGGAATGTATAAGTCGTGTTCTTTGATTTTGTTTGGAGTAATTGATAACAAAATATATAGTTATGGGCTACTCAATAATAAAAAGGACAGAGTGAAATTGGGCTCAAGTTTTGCAAAAGATTATGTTAATAAGAAAAAGTATGACGAACTCACTTTACAGGGCGTTTTTATAAATATTCTAAAAGGAATTGAAACGATTTTTGGTGATGGTGATAATTTCACAAAACCTATGACTACTATCAATAGGAATTATCTGACTCACGGAATGTCAAAACGAAATATTTCAATGTTAGAGTGTTTTCAAGTATGGTGCTTAGCATACAGTGTGTGGGTGATGCTTGATGTTATTGAAAAAATAGTTATGTAAAACCTTTTGTG
This sequence comes from Clostridia bacterium, assembly GCA_045541035.1. Lineage (GTDB taxonomy): Bacteria > Bacillota > Clostridia > Christensenellales > QALW01 > UMGS1322. Next base: position 1,910 of record JAZQII010000035.1, read on the forward strand.
CTCAAGGGGTTTTTACGCATAAAAAGTTGTATAGGAGTATTGTGATATGGAAGTAATAAAAAAAGAAATTCAAGACTTATACAACAAAGTGGTATTCGAATATGAAAAACACTTGATTGGATTTAACTATGAGACATTCAAAATGAATGATTTTGAAAGAGTGTATCTGGTTGAAGATGATTTTGCCATATATCTTGGTATAATGAATTTTTCACCAAGCAAAAAATATATATGGGATACTATTGTTTTTGAAGAATTATTGGAAAATTCAATTTTCAAGTTTAACTATACTGCATTTTGTAAAAAGTTTTCAAAGAGTGGCACAGATATACGATGGATGTATTATAAGAGATTTCATGGAATATGGAATGAGCCAATACGGCGTGAAGATGAATCTCGTGTGCAAATGGAAAAGTATAGTACAGGTGAAGATATAAGTTATTTTGTCGAGAGTAAAGCTAATTATATCCTTAATGCTTTGCCAAAACTGAATTTAAAACAACGATTTGATAATTGGGAAGGATATTTATATCATTTTATAATCTACGAGTTAAGTGATGGAACAAGGACTGGACATTCAATATATTCAACTAAAAACCCAAACATTCACAAAACAGCATTGGAAAAAGCAAATGACATTGAGTTTTCTGCTATGTCATATTTTTATCACAAATATATTGTTAAACTCGAATTTCTTGATAGTACTGAAGATTACCAAAAAACAACTGACATAATGATGGAACTGATGTGCGACAGGATAAAAGTGTATAAAGAGAACGGTTGGAAACATAAAAAAGAAAAAGGAAACACTTCAAAACATTGTATAGCCGAAAAAGACCTAAAATACTTCTGGATATCTAAATATGTAAAAAACACCAGTAGAGCAGGATTGATAGAAATAGAACGCAACATACTATCAGAAGTATATAATGGCAAATATAGTGAATTACCTCGTTATGAGTATTTAATCCCTAAGAACAAATGGAAGTCCGAGCAATTAGTTTATGAATATGCTTGTAAATTATACAAAAAAAGCAATGTAATATATCAACATAGACCATTTTTCTTACGAAGCAAACAAGGTCAAATGTCATATGATGTGTTTATCACGAAACTTAATGTAGCTATCGAATATCAGGGAAAACAACATTTTGAAGCTGTAGAGATTTTCGGCGGTCAAGAACATTTTGAAAAACAAGTTGAACGAGATAAATTAAAAAAGAGCTTAGTGAAAAGAACGGTGTTAAACTGGTATACATAAACTACGATGAAGATATTTCAACGGATTTAATCAAAGAAAAAGTTGAAAGTGCATTACAAGAAAGGATATAATGACTACACTTTTGACTACAATTTCCCTGTAGACCGTGGAGACAACAGAGATTCGTGAGACAAAATGGCACAAAATTGCACGAAAGAGACCTCAAATCACACTGTTTACAACACAGATAAAGAATGGGAATAAAACCAACTTAATACAGTTTATCTACAATAGCAGATAATGGTTTTCATTGTCTGCTATTATTTTTATTATCATTTTATTTAAAGCTCAAATATATCCATAGTAGTGTCACAGAAATCATAAACTACGATATAATTTATAAATAACCAATGTACGGCGGCAGGGAAATTTAATTTCATTGCTGATTTTTATCTAACGTTTTAGCGTGAATTAATATACGCATCGCCATTGGTCAATTTACGACGAAGCTTTTTGTGGCAATGTCAATAATCGTACATCCGTTTTATTCTCTATTCATTTGATTTTTCTGTTGACAACTATAGTGCTTTGTGATAAAATAACATTCGTTATATAACAAATGATATATAAAGGAGTATTTTATGCCTCCCAAAACAAAAGTTTCTCGTGAAGAAATTATTGAAACGGCTATTTTAATGGTAAAAAACGGGGAAGAGATAAACGCAAGAAGCATTGCGTCAAGGCTTTCTTGTTCAACTCAGCCTATTTTTTCCAATTTTCGGAATATGGATGAATTAAAAGGTGCCGTATTAAAAAAATGCGAAGAGATTTACATTGAATTTACCGAAAAGGAAATTGAAAAAAAGGAATATCCAACCTATAAAATAATGGGTATGGCTTACGTTAGCTTTGCCAAAAAGGAGAAAGAATTATTTAAACTTCTTTTTATGCAAAAGAGAAATGATGAAAAGGGAGGGACACTTTTATTCGATAAGAGTGTTGAATTGTTGCAAAAAAATTTAGGCTTGAAAAAAGAGGATGCAACGATGTTTCATCTTGAAATATGGGCTTTTGTTCACGGAATTGCTTCAATGCTTGCAACGGAATACCTTGAACTTGAAAATGGACTCATAAGCAAAATGACTTCTGATGTTTACAATGGTCTTAAAGCGCAGTTTTTACAGAAAGGGAGCTATATATGATAGAGATAAAAGAGTTAACAAAGATATATAAGGATACTGTTGCTGTCGATAAGCTTTCCTTAAATATTGATGATGGTGAACTTGTTTCGTTTTTAGGCATTAACGGTGCAGGAAAAAGCACCACAGTAAAAATGCTTTCTTGTCTCACGTGTCCCACAAGCGGTGATGCATTTATAAACGGGAAAAGTATAGTAAAAAATAGGGAAGATGTTAAAAAAATTATTGCCGTTGTTCCTCAAGAAGAAGCGGTTGCGCAAGGACTTACCGTAAAGGAAAATCTTCAGCTGATTGCGGGAATATACAATATTGATAACTGCGAAAAAGAGATTGCCGATATTGCAGAAAAATTAGGCTTAACAGATTATTTGAATAAAAAGGCATCAAAGCTTTCGGGCGGATATAAGCGAAGGCTCAGCATTGCAATGGCGCTTATAACCAAACCGCAGATATTATTTTTAGATGAACCTACTGTTGGGCTGGATGTTATAGCACGAAGCGAACTTTGGGATATAATTCTTTCCTTAAAAGGTAAGACAACGATATTTCTTACAACGCATTATATGGAAGAAGCTGAAAAACTTTCTGATCGTGTGGCGATAATGAAAAACGGAAAACTTATAAAATACGGTACTCAGCTTGAAATCAAAGAAGCAGCGGGTTGTGAAAAGTTTGAAGAAGCCTTCGTTAAATTGGTAAAGGAGGCAGAATAAATGAGAATGATATTTTTTGCATCCAGAAATTTTAAAGAAATTTTGCGAGACCCTCTTACTGTTTTATTTGGTCTTGGATTTCCGGTAGTGCTATTGCTTTTATTAAGCGCAATCCAGATGAACGTTCCGGTAGCGCTTTTTGAGATATCTTCTCTCGCACCGGGAATAACGGTATTTGGGCTATCCTTTATTTCGCTATTTACTGCGATGATAATATCTAAGGACAGAAGCAGTTCGTTTTTGCAAAGGTTATATACGACGCCAATGAGGACTATTGATTTCCTCTTGGGTTACGTTTTGCCGGTTGTGCCCGTAGCGGTAATTCAATGCCTGATATGTTATTTGGTTGCAATGCTTTTGGGCCTTGATTTTTCAGTAAATATCCTTGTTGCAGTCCTTTTTATTGCAGTTATATCACTTTTATTTATATCAATAGGTCTGTTGTGCGGAAGCATTCTCTCAGATAAGCAGGTAGGCGGCGTTTGCGGTGCATTGCTTACCAATTTATGTGCTTGGCTCTCAGGTGTATGGTTTGATCTTTCCTTAGTTGGCGGTGCTTTTGAAAAAGTTGCACATATGCTTCCCTTTTATCACGCAGTGAAAATTGAACAGGCAATAATTGTAGGGCAATATGATGAAGTATTTATTCATTTTGCCTGGGTAGGCGGATATACTGTAGTTATCTTTTTATTAGCAATATATTTCTTTGTGCGGCAAATGAAAAAGTATTAGTTCAGGAGGTTTTTAATATGCTTATTGATTTTCACACACACTGTTTTCCGGATAAAATTGCTTCAAAAGCTATTGAAAAATTATCCTTTGCTTCAGGCGGTCTTGAACCCTATACTGACGGCACTGTCGAAGGACTGAAAAACTCAATGAGAAATGGGAGCGTGGATAAATCTATAGTTCTTAATATCGCAACTAACGCTCATCAACAAAAGAATGTAAACGATTTTGCGAATTCTATAAACAGTGAAGATATTATAGCCTTTGGTTCGGTTCATTTTGAAAGTCCCGATGCTCTTGACGAGCTTGAAAGAATAAAGGAAATGGGTTTGAAAGGTGTAAAGCTTCATCCCGATTATCAGGGGTTTGAAGTAGATGATCCCAAAATGAAGCCTATTTATAAAAAGATATCTCAGTTAGGGCTTATAACTGTTTTTCACGCGGGAAGAGATTACGGCTTCAGCCCGCCTTACGGAAACACTCCCGAAAAACTTTTAAAAGCACTTAAATGGTTTTCTTCGCCTGTTATTGCGGCACACTGGGGCGGTGTTGATAGCTATGAGGATGTTGTGAAGTATCTTTGCGGTGCTGAAGTTTATTTTGATACATCCTTCGGTTACTCGATGATGCCAAAGTATTATGCCCAGCTGATTTATGAAAAGCACGGAGCGGATAAAATGCTTTTTGGTACAGATACACCCTGGCATAATGCACATATGGAGCTGAGGCTTATAAACTCCCTTGAAATATCAGATGATGACAAGGAAAAGATTTTTTATAAAAATGCGCAAAAACTTTTGAATATATAAAAAAATCAGGTCAATTTGACCTGATTTTTCTATATTATGATTTCTATACCTGTATCTTTAATTTCGTTTAAAAAACTTTTGTTGCTTCGGTTATTTGTAACGATCATGTCTGCAACAGATATATCTGATATGTTCACAAATGCGCTATGGTTAAATTTTGAACTGTCAGCGGCAATTATTCGTGTTCTTGCCCGATCAATCATCATTCGGTCAATATCTGCTTCTTTATCGTAATAGGTAGAAAAACCGTTTTCGATATCAATACCGTCAACAGACAATATAAGTTTATCTGCACGGTACTTTTTTAATTGATTAACGGCGTCAGCGCCATAGGTGAACTGATATTTTGTGTTTACGGAACCGCCTATAAGCACAACGTTATAATTGGGGTTGCTTGATGCTTCCAATGCAATTGAAATTGAGTTCGTTACTATATTAAGATTATACTCATCAGGAAATTTTCTGAAAGCTAATAGGGTAGTGGTGCCGGAGTTAAGCATAATGGTATCGTCAGGCTTTATAAGTTTTGCTATTTTTTCGGCAATCTCGACTTTTTCTGATTGATTTGTTTCAAGTCTTTGGTTAAGATTCATGCTGTAATAAGGCTTGTAAGAATATACTGCGCCGCCGTGAATGCGGGATAAAAGACCTTTGCTTTCCATGTCGGCAAGATCGGTTCTGATAGTAACTTCTGAAACACCGAATATTTGACTTAATTCATTAACTTTTACGCTTCCGTTTGTTTGAATCATCTGTGAAATTTGTTGTTTTCTTTCTTCTGCGGTCATTTTTAGAGACCTCCTTTTGTTTAATATAACATTTTAACTTTCGTTTGTCAAGAAAAAGAGAAACAAAACTTTCGTTTTACTTTCGAATTACAAAAATACGAAATAAACATAAAAATTTCATTGACAATTGATATCTGTTGTTGTATCATAAATATAAAGTAAATATATAAGGAGAGATTCATTAATGTATAAAGGTTTAAATATTAAACCTCCCTTTTTTGAAATTGGTCCCAAAGCATATCTTTACGGAGAAAAAATGCTTAAACTTGCGCAGGTTATTGATAAGGTAGCAATGAAGTATGATGTTGACGTCATTGTTACTCCTCAATATACAGATATCAAGCTTCTTGCTGATAACACTGAAAGAATTTTTGTTTTTGCGCAACATATGGATTATCTTCCCGTAGGCAGAGGTCTTGGAAGTGTTCTTCCCGAAGCGGTTAAAGAGGCAGGCGCGGTTGGTGTTATGCTTAACCATGCAGAGAAGCCCCTTACTATGGAAGAAATTGAAAAAACTATTAAGCGTGCAGATGAAGTAGGTTTAGGAACTATCGTTTGCGCAAACACTGTTGAAGACGTTAAGGCTATTGCTAAAATGTTTCCTAACCTTATTGTCGCAGAGCCTACCGACCTTATTGGAACGGGGCAGACCAGCGATAGCAATTACGTAATAGAAACAATTAAAACAGTTCGTGAAATAAATCCTGAAATTATGGTTCTTCAAGGTGCCGGAATTTCAAATGGTAAAGACGTTTACGATACTATTAAACTCGGTGCTCAGGCAACGGGATCAACAAGCGGAATTATAAAAGCCGAAGATCCTTATGCAATGGTTGAAGAAATGCTTTATAACCTCAGAAAAGCATGGGATGAAATGGAAGGTAAATAACATTGACAAAAGAAGCGCTTAATCAGGCAAAACAAGTTTATCAGATCGAAAAAGAATGTATTGAACAAATGTTTGATTATTTCGATGAGGAAGCATTTTCAAAGGCAGTTGATCTTTTGAAAAATGCTGAAAGAATCGGTGCCGCAGGTTGTGGACACAGCGGAATTATATGTCAGCATTTCTGTCATCTTATGTGCTGCATTGAACGTCCCGCACGTTTTATTTCACCTGCCGAAGCCATTCACGGCGGAACAGGCTATCTTCAAAAAGGTGACGTAATGGTTTTTGCTTCCCGTGGCGGAAAAACAAAAGAACTTCTTCCTATAATTGATATTTGTAAAAAGAAGGAAGTTTCAATCATTGCCATTACCGAAAATCTCGAATCACCACTTGCTCAAAGTGCAGATGTTGTATTAAAACAGTTTGTAAACCGCGAAACTGATAAATACAATTGTCAGGGCACGACCTCGTCGACCTCACTTGCAGTAATTTTCCACGTGTTGCAGACTGCTTTAATTGAGGAGACGAATTTTAAAAACGAACAATTTGCCACTATCCACCCAGGTGGAGCAGTAGGCGAAAGAATAAATAAATAATTTATTGGAGGAAGAAAAAATGGAATTTAAAATTGTTCAGAAGGAAATCGAATTACAGTCAAGAGGTTGGATCCCCACCTTCCATGACATCAAGAAGGAAATCAACGAGATCGTTGAAGCATCAGGCGTAAAGAACGGTACAGTAGCTATCGTTTCACATCACACAACCTGCTCAGTTATGGTTCAGGAATGTTCACACGATATCGATACATTTGACCTTGAGTTCTTACAGCATGATCTTCTCGATATTATGAGAAAGATGATCCCTGACTTTGCAGAAGAGCATCAGTATCGTCATCCCGGTCCTATCCACGCACAGTATGGCAGATACGTTGATGAACCCGGTGATTTCTCAAGCATGAACACAGACGGTCATTTAAGAAGCTGCTTCTTCGGCAGAAGCGAAACTCTTACAATTAAAGACGGTCAGGTAGACCTTGGCAGATTTGCACACATCTACTTCATTGACTGGGACCATGTTCTTGCACGTCATAGACAGGTTAACGTTACTGTTATGGGTACAACAGAAGCAGTAGAAGACAGAAAGTTCAACAATGGTGAAGTTATCGATACAAAGCATAAGTTCACTGATGAAGAAAAGGCATATGACATTCACTTTGATCTTCAGCTTCAGAGATAATAGGAGAGAACACAATGAAAACTTATAAAATTGCCGTTATTGCAGGCGATGGTATCGGTCCTGAGGTTATAGCAGAAGGTGTTAAAGTTTTAAAGAAGGTTGCTGAACTTGACGGCACATTCAATTTTGAGTTTACACATTTCCCTTGGGGTTGTGAGTACTATCTTGAAAATGGTTGTATGATGCCTGAAGACGGTATCGAAACTCTTTCAAAGTTTGATGCCATCTATTTAGGTGCAGTTGGCTATCCCGGCGTACCTGATCACATTTCGCTTTGGGACCTTTTATTAAAGATTCGTCATGAATTTGATCAGTATGTTAACTTAAGACCTGTAAAACTTCTCAAGGGCGCATATTGTCCCATAAAGGATATGGGTATTGAAGATATCAATATGACTGTTATCCGCGAAAACAGTGAAGGTGAATATGCAGGCGCAGGGGAGTGGCTCAATAAAGGCAGAGAAGATGAAGTTGTTCTTCAAACAGGCGTGTTTACGCGTAAAGGCTGTGAAAGAATCATCCGTTATGCTTTTGAAATGGCTCGCGAGCAGGGTAAGAGCGTTACAAGTATCTCAAAGGGTAATGCACTTAACTATTCAATGGTTTTCTGGGATAGTGTTTTTGAAGAAGTTTCAAAAGAATACCCTGATGTTAAAACACAGAGCCTTCTTGTTGATGCGGCATGTATGTTCTTTGTAAAAAATCCTCAGCGTTTTGAAATCGTTGTAACATCAAACCTTTTCGGTGATATTATTACTGACCTTGGTGCTGCTATTTCAGGCGGTATGGGACTTGCTGCAGGCGCAAATATTAACCCTGAAAGAAAGTTCCCCTCAATGTTTGAACCTGTTCATGGTTCTGCACCTGATATTGCAGGCAAGGGCATTGCAAATCCTTTGGCTTCTGTTTGGTCAGTTAGCCAGATGCTTGATTTCTTCGGTCATGAAGATTGGGGCAAGCGCGTGCTTGACGCTATTGAAAAACTTATGGTTGCTGATATTAAGGAAGATCTTACTCCTGATATGGGTGGTACCGGTTCAACAAGTAGCGTTGGCGACGGTATTTTAAAGTATTTATAATCGTTTTTCATGGGAACGGCAGTACTGCCGTTCCCTGAATATGATTTTTCGGGAGAAAATATGTATTTTATCAAAAATGCAAACGTTGTACTTGAAACAGGTATCTTGTGGAACGGTAACGTTATAATTGAAAATGATATTATAAAAGATGTTGGAAGAAATCTTTTAAAGCCTGATGGCGCAGAAGAAGTTGATGCTGAAGGCTTATATGTAGGTCCGGGTTTTGTTGATATTCATAATCATGGCGGAGATGGGGCTTTATTTTATAAGGATCCCCAAAAAGTTGCTGATTATTTTTTGAAACGGGGCACCACTACTATTCTTGCTACGCTTTATTATGATATGTCAAAAGATGAATTTCTTGATGCAATAGAAATGCTTAAAGAATTTATAGATAAGGATTCATCGAGTATTAAAGGGATTTATATGGAAGGTCCGTATATGAATCCCAAATACGGTGCTATGCCGGAAAAGAATAAGTGGGCAGGCGAAATAAAAAGAGAAGAATATCTTCCTTTGATAAATGCCGCAAAAGGTATAGCGAAAGTTTGGAGTATTGCGCCTGAAAGGGAAGGAATAGAAAATTTCGTTTCTGATTTAAGAAAAGAAGATCCATTTACTGTTATCAGTATTGGTCATTCTGAAGCATCACCGTCTGACGTTGAAAAAATTAAAAAATACAGAATTGGTATGCAAACTCATTCAACAAATGCAACGGGACAGCCTGCAAGCAGAAGAGGCACCCGATCCTTTGGCCCTGATGAAGTTTGCCTTTATGATTCAGAAATGTATGCGGAAATTATAAGTGATTCAGTTCCGCTTCACGTTAGTGGCAATATGCAGCGCCTTATTCTTAAAGTTAAAGGGATTGACAAGGTGATTTTAATTACCGACAGTAACGTGTGCGACGTTGTAAATCCCAATGAAGAAGAAAAACATATAACCGATCTTATGTTTGATGCAAACGGAAAACTTGCAGGAAGTAAACTTACTATGGATCAGGCATGCAGAAACGTTATGGCAAACACACCAATTGGTATTACTGAAGCGTTTTTATTGGCTTCACGTAACCCTGCGCGTGTTATTGGTATGGAAAACAGCATTGGTTCGATAGAAAAAGGAAAGAAAGCAAACCTTGTTTTTGTTGATCACATGTTTAACGTAGATAAAGTTATATTTAACGGAAAATTTGTATAAGGAGAGATTTTTATGGATAATAGTTTTAAATTTACCCCTGCAGAATGGGTTCCGTTTAAAGATCAGGAAGTAATGGAAAAATTAAGCAAAATGACTTATGAAGAACTTGAAAAACATCCGAATCCCGATGTTCATATCAAGATTCTTGATAACTATGCAACAGTTGTTCTTGCTGAAAAGTTTATGGGTATTAAGGAATCTTTTGAACAGAATAAGAAGTTCTCAACAATTTTTGGAAATCCTAACCCTAATTCACATATGCCACTTGCTGAACTTATTAACAGAAATCGCATTGACTGTAAAAATTGCGTTTTCGTTACTATGGATGAATGGGCAGATGAAGACGGCAATATTGCACCCGTAACTTATCGTTCAGGCTTTACTTATTCATTTATGAAATATTTTATCGAGAAAATCGATCCTGAACTTCGTCCTAAAGAAGAAAACGTTTTATATCCTACAACAAAGAATATAAAATATTTTTCAGATCTTATTGATGAAAAAACCGATGGCGGTATTGATTTATTCACCTCAGGCCCCGGTTGGGCTGGACATATTGCATTTATTGATCCATGTCCTGAACTTATTCATATTGAAGGTGACAGATTTAATTCTCAGAAAGAAATTGATGAATATTTACAGCAGCCTGCTCAGGTTGTAACGCTTCACCCCCTTACCATTGCACAAAACTCACTTCACGGTGTATTTGGTCAGTCAGGTGCTTGCGGTTGGGTACCTCCCAAGGCTGCAACAATAGGCCCCAGAGACGTTCTTCATGCCAAAAAGAGAATTGAAGGTCATGCTCTTACAACGGGTGGCTCGTTCTCATCATGGCAGAGAATGACGTCGCGTCTTATTACACACGGACCGGTTTCTCCCTATGTTCCCGGATCCATTTTCCAGGTAATGCCCACAGATATTTATCTTACAAAGGCTATTGCAGCTCCTTTTGACGTAATGGAAACAGCAGGTTATTAATTATGCGTTACCTTATCGGTCTTGATTTAGGAACAACAACGGTGAAAGCAACGGTGTATCAGGAAAACGGTACACCGATTGCTGAACATTCTTTGGAAAGAATTCTTTTAACACCGCAAGAAGGTTATTTTGAACAAAATGCAGATACATGGTATGAAGATTCATGTGCAGTTATTAAGGAAGCCACAAAACACCTGAAAAAAGAGGAAGTTAAAGGCATTAGTATTTCATCACAAGGAATAACTGTAGTTCCGGTTGATGATAGTTTTAAGCCTTTATATAATGCCATAAACTGGATGGATGTACGTCCTGTTGATTCGTGGAACGGCTTGCTTGATAGCGTAGGAATAGATTATGTAACAAAGACAACGGGCTATCCTGTTTCTTATAATGTACCTAAAGCATTTTCAAAGATCATGTGGTTAAGAGATAATCAGCCTGATATTTATTCAAAAACAAAATATTTTCTTATGCCTGCAAGTTTTGTTACTGCAAAATTTACCGGAAACGTTCTTACGGACCATACTATGGCGGTGGGAAGCCTTCTTTATAGTTTGAAAGAAAAAAAATATGATGAAAAATTGCTAAAAGCAACATCTATTGATGAAGAATTACTTCCGCCCATCGTTCCTATGGGAACTTGTGCAGGTAATTTGACTCCTGATGCGGCAAAAGATTGCGATCTTACAACAGATTGTATCGTTGCAGTAGGCGGGCAGGATCAGAAAATTGCGGCATATGGCCTTGGAATAAAAAAGGGGCAGATTGCTTGTTCGATGGGAACGTCTGCAGCCTTTGAATTTGCCGTTGATTCTTGTGAATTTGAAAATATTCCTACCATGTTTAAAGTATGCCCTTTTGATGAAGATAATTATGTTTTTGAGGGCGTTATAAAAACCGGTGGCGGCGCAATAAGATGGTTAAGAGATACGATATGCATCGGATCGGATTATAAGCAAATGGATGCGGAAGCAGAAAGTGCACCTATCGGTTCTCACGGCACGGTATTTGTTCCATACTTAGGTGGCTCGCCTGATAATAAAAACTTTGCAAGTTTTAATAATGTAGGTTTACATACAGAACACGGAGACCTTATCCGCGCTGTATATGAAGGTGTTGCTTTTGAAGCCGCACGCGTAATAAAAGATTCGGGTATTGACGTTAGTGAAATTCGCATTTATTCAGGCGGAAGTAAAAACAGACTTTTATGTCAGATTATTTCTGACGTTACAAATATTTCCGTTATTGCTTATGAACATAGTGAAATGGGAAGTCTCGGTGCGGCAAAACTTGCGGCAAAATGTATTGGCATTGATGAAACTGATTTTACAAATGAATGTTTAAAAAAATCAACGACTTTTTTACCCCAAAATGCTGATGAATATAAAACGTATTATGAACAATACCTTAACTATTTGAAAGGATGAAAAAGATGAAAGCCGGAGTAAAAGAGATAATTATAACTCCAGATTTTCCTGTTTTGATGGCAGGTTTTCCTGAACCTAAGGATAGATATTCAAGAAGTATACATGATGATCTTTATGCTCATTGTTTTTATCTTGAAGCAAATGGTGAAGAATTTTGCATTATTACTCTTGATATGTTGTGCTATCCTAAATGGCTTGTTGCAGATATGCGCAAATATATTCAGGATATTGCAGGAATAAAAAAAGAAAATTGTCTTATTTCCACAACCCACACTCATTCAGGTCCTGAAGCGCGTGCAGTGCCTTTTTATCCTGAAAAAGAATATGAGGTAATGTACCCAAGATATCTTGATGACATGGCAAAAAGTGTTGCTAATGCGATTTTTGAAGCCAAAAACAACGCTTTTGAAGCGGAAATCGGTATAGGTAAAGGCTATTGCGGTCCGGAACAGAATGTTGGCGGCAATCGCCGTGATAGGGGCGGATTAGCCGATACAGGTGTTTTTGTAATAGGAATAAAAGACCTTGAAGGCACTCTTCGTGGTGCCATAGTCAGATATTCACTTCACCCAACCTTTTTAGGTGCGGAAAACCGCATGATAACTTGCGATTATCCAGGATATATTTATAAAACTTTAAAAAGTGAGTTTGAAAATATTGTGCCTGCCTTTCAGATAGGTACAGCAGGTGATCAATCACCGCGCTTCTTCCGTAGCGGTTGTACTTTCGAGGAAGCAGAACGTGTTGGTACTACTATCGGAAAAGAAGCAATTCGTGTTTTAAATGAGATGAACTTCTCAACTGATATTGATATTAAAACTTATCAAACCGACGTTGCGCCAATCAGAAAAGATATACCAACTTATGAACAAGCAGTAAAAGATCTTGAAAATTCGGAAAACGAACTTAAAAGCGCCATTGAAAATGATCTTGATAAAGGTACTGTTCGCAGCCTTGAATGTGCGGTTATTGGCGCGAAAAGAATGCTTGGTCTTGCAACAATAGGAAAAGACACGGTATACTCGCTAAACGGACATCATCCCTTTGAAGTTTTTCTTATGCGCATTGGTGATTTTGCAATCGTGGCTCTTCCGACAGAAACTTTTGTTACCTATGGATTGCAGATTCAGGAAAGATCACCCTTTGAACATACGGTTGTTGTAACGTGCGCCAACGGATACGGCAGAGGCTATATATGTACGCCCGAAGCCTTTGAAGAAGGCGGATATGAAGCGCTCGGTTCACTTTATACGGGTGAAAACGGAGATAATCTTGTGAATGCAGCACTTGAACTTCTTAATAAGGCAAAAGGAAATTAATATGAGACACGTGTTACTTTTAGGTGATTCAATACGAATGGGTTATGAAAACTACGTTCAAGAACATTTGCAGGATTATAAAATTGATTCGCCTGATGAAAACTGTAGATTTTCATCATATATGCTTAACAGTTTGCGTTTCTGGTTACCTTCCTTTGAGAAACCTGATATAATTCATTTCAATGCAGGATTATGGGATACGGCGTGTTTGTATGTTGATGACGGTCCTTTCATTAAAAAGGATGAGTACGTCAGAAATATTTTAAGTATAGCACGTGAACTTAAACGTTTTAACGTTCCCGTTATTTTTGCAACAACAACACCCGTAAATGCTGAAAACATTTCTGCAGTCGCAACACCAAGCGTTGATGCACCTAATGATAAAACTGTATTTAAGCAAGATAATGGAAGAATAAAAGAATATAATGATGCTGTTGTTTTTGAATTGAAAAAACAAGGTATTATTATAAATGATCTTTATTCGCTTGTTATAGATAAAAGAGATAAATATATTTCACCCGACGGCATTCACATGAACGAAGAAGGAAAAAAAGTCCTTGGTGATGCCGTTGTTGAAAAAATAAAAAAATATATAGGAGAATAGAAAATGAAATACATACTTGATACTGCTAATCTTGAAGACATCAAGCACGCAAATGAGTTTTATCCAATTTGCGGTGTAACAACAAACCCCTCGTTGGTTGCAAAGGAGAAAAAAGATTTTCTTGAACTTATTAAGACAATCAGAAGCATAATCGGTGAAGAAAAAATGCTTCACGTTCAGACTACTGCAACAAAGGCAGAAGACATGGTTAAAGAAGCTAAAATGCTTAAAGAAACTGTTGGCGGCGAATTCTATGTTAAGATTCCCATTGGTGAGGAAGGCTTAAAGGCAACACAGATGCTTAAAAAAGAGGGTATTGGTGTTACTATGACAGCTATATTTACTCCTCAGCAGGCTTTGATTGCCGCAAAAGCAGGCGCAAACTTTGTTGCACCTTACGTAAACCGTCTTGATAATATTTCAGCAGACGGCGTTCAGGTTGTTGCTGATATCGTTCATATGTTCGATACATTCGGTCTTGATTGTGAAGTTCTTGCCGCAAGCTTTAAAAACACAATGCAACTTCATAACGTAGCACTTGTTGGCGGACATAGTGCAACTATTTCCATGGATATTTTAAAGGCTGCAATTTCACATCCTATGACTGATGCTGCTATTGCCGGTTTTGAAAAGGATTGGAAAAACACTTACGGTGATAAATCTGTTGCTGATTTAATTTAAAATGTTTTATTTATAAAACAACAGCCTGCATTTTGTAGGCTGTACTTTTTTGAGGTGCTATATGAACGCTAATTTACAATGTAAGGAATGCTTGTTTAAAAAGAACATTTCCAATGCAAGAAGTTTTCCAAAGGAAAAAATAGAAAACTTTGAAAAAGGGATTTCAAAACTTATAAAAGAATTTGGGGACAAAAAATCTGCGCCCTATATTCAAGGTAGAATAGATGAACTTTATGCAGAGTGTTTTGGAAAAAAACGTGATTTTACCGAAATAAAGAAAAAATACAATCTTTTTATGCTTGAAAAAGAGAAAATTATAAAAAGGGCAATAGAAGAAAGCGATGATATCATGTCAGCGTGCATTAGATTTGCTTCTTCGGGTAACTATATTGATTTCGGCGTCGTGGATAACGTTGATAATAAGATCCTTGATAAACTTCTTGATAAAGCAATGAGTGAACAAATTTGTGAGGGAGATCTTTTGAAGTTTAAGAATGATCTTGAAAATGCTAAAAAACTTGTTTACCTCACCGATAACTGTGGTGAAATTGTTCTTGATAAAATTTTTATTGAGTTTTTAAAAGAATTGTATCCTCACTTATCCATAACGGCAATAGTGCGCGGGGGAGATACTCTTAATGATGCAACTCTTTGCGATGCTGAAATGGTCGGTCTTGATAAAACAGTAACAACAATATCAAACGGCACTGCAATTCCGGGAACAGATATGGAAGAAATTTCCGAAGAAGCAAAAAAAGCCCTTCTTGATGCCGATATAATCATTTCAAAAGGTCAGGGTAATTTTGAAACGATGTTCGGAGAAGGACTTAACACATATTTTATTTTTATGTGTAAATGTGAAATGTTTGTTGAAAGATTCGGTTTAACACAATTTTCTTCTGTTTTCTTGAACGAAAAAGATATTGTTATTAAAAACTAAATTTAAAAATATCCTCAATGGGAATGATATTATTATCTATAGCTATCGTTTTATAAATTAGATCTAAATTCTTTACAATGCCTGAAACATCAAAAAATTCACCGTCATAATAATATGTGACGGTAATTTTTTCGCCTTTTTTTATCTTTTTGATATCATCATCAAGTTTTTGAGCCATTTCTTCTGATAAATCCGGTTTCGTCAGATAAATTTTTTGCTTTTGCGCAATTGCTTCTTCAAAGCCTTTAAGCGCGGCAAAAGGCGCAAATTGTTTCGCACGTTGTGAAATTGGCATTTTTACTCGGCTCTTTTTAACCACTTTTATGACCTCCGATTTGTCGGTTCCTATCGCGTCCCGTTGCACCTTCCAAAAAATTCATACCTCTTAAAATAGCGTTTTTTCCAAAACGGCTTTTTATATTGATAACGGTGTTTTGTAATTGCTGATTTTTTTCATTTGCAATATAGTCTTCAAGAAAATTTAATTGTCTTGAATCTGTTGCGGGAGTTACGTTATTACAGGTTATATACATTCTGCGCACGGGAAAATCAGGACAAACTATTTTTTTATAAAGGTCTTCAATATTCGGAATAATTGTGCAAGGTGAGTTGCATGGGGAACTTAACGTTATGGTTCCGTGTGCAGGAGAAATTGAAAGTTTATTTGAATATCCAACATGCAGAGTAAGTGAAGACGTAACGATTTTTTTTACATTAAGTTCTAAACACATTGCATCAGCCATTTCTTTTATAATTATGAGACCTTCCGAAAAATTATAATCGCGCATCAATACCTGACCTTGCGAAATGCAATTTGTTTTTGCGCGATAGTTCTTTATATCGCTCATAGTGGTTGATTCACGGCCCCAAGCGTGGTCGATGAGCAATTCCGCATCAATACCGAAAACTTTGTATAGCATATCTTCATCTGCAACCGCGATATCGTGCATCGTATATATTCCGCGTTTTTCAAGCCTTGACGCGCAACCGTTGCCTATGCGCCAGAAGTCAGTAAGAGGGCGGTGGTGCCAAAGACTTTCGCAATAAAGTTTTTCATCAAGGTATCCGATGTGATCTTTTGCGTGCTTTGCGGAAATATCAAGGGCGATTTTTGCAAGATAAAGATTTGTGCCGATACCGCAGGTTGCACGTATTTTGAACTTGTTATAAACCTCATCTGTTACTCTTTTGGCAAGTTCTTTTGCGGTGCAGTTATAAAGTTTCAGATAATCCGAAGCATCAATAAACACCTCGTCTATAGAATAAACGTGTATATCCTCATGAGAAAAATATTTCAGGTAAATACCGTAAATTTCTGCAGAATAGTCAATGTATTTTTGCATACGAGGCGGTGCAATGATATATTTGAAATTTTTTGGAATTTCAAATAATCGGCAACGGTTTTTTATACCTTTTGCTTTCATTGCCGGACTTATAGCAAGGCATATTGTTTTATTTGTACGTTCAGAATCTGCCACGACAAGATCGCAAGTTTCAGGATCAAGACCGCGCTCCACACATTCTACAGACGCGTAAAATGATTTAAGGTCTATACAAATGTACTGTTTCATATGTTCTTGATTATATTGACCGCAATACCTTGGATAGAAAGGTCATTCACGATAATATCTTCATATTTTTCGTTTGCGGAACGGAGAATGGCGCCATTTTCGCTGTGAAAAAAATATTTCAGGTTATTCATACCGTCTGTAAGCGCAACAACAATATCACCGTCTTTGGCGTAATTCTGTTTTTTTATAACAACCCAGTCGCCATCGTCGATACCTGCACCGATCATAGAATCACCGTTGGCTTTAAGAATATAAAATTCACCTTTACCGAAAATAACTTCAGGCAGAGAAATGAAGCCTTCAACGTTTTCGTCTTCATACTGCAAAGGACCGCAAGAAACACTGCCGAGAATTGCGGCGCAAGTGTGTTTGTTATCACGCTTTTTTGTAAGAGGGGTGTGGATGGTGTAACCATCATATTCAATCATTTGCTTATCGCGCATTGCCTGAAGATATTTGGTTACAGTCCCTTGGGTAATTTCTAATTTTTTGGCAATTTGCGCTTTAGTTGGGGAATATCCGTTTTTAATATAGAATTGTTCGGCAAACCTTATAATCGTATCCATAAGTAAGGGATCTTTTGAACGCATTTTTGAAAACTCCTTAAACAGTTCTATCGGAAATATTATATTTCCGATAGATTTATTATACATCAAGTATTAAAAAAAATCAACAAAAAAAGATTCCCAAAATAAGGAATCTTAATCTTTTAGTTTATATAACGTATTGTTGTTGCGCTCTACAGAAATAATTATATTATTTTCCATAAGTTTAGATAATATTTTATCTATACATGATACGTTAAGCATAGCGGCTAATTCTTTGGAATCTGCAAAGACGTGTTCTGTTAGATAACTTATAATTGTTTCTGCTGCAATAATTCCGGGAAGATCTTCGTTAAAAGAATCAATATTGTAAAAATAAAGTTTGAGCGTTGTGGTGTTGTGAGTTTGCTCAAAACGCGGGGCAGACCAACCGTTTTTTTGCCATATCATGTGTATATATGATATTCCGCCGAAAATAAAATTATCGGTACGTATGAAATCAAAAAGTTTCTTTACATTTGGATTTCGCGGTTCATAAGCGAGTCCTTTTTTTGCATCTTCCAAGTTAACGTTAAATCCGCCTGAGTTTGAAAAAGAAATATGTGAAGCAGAAATTTTTATTTCAATTCTGCAACCGACACGGTAATCGGTATTGACTATTGCATTAACTAAAGCTTCCTGCAGGCAGTAAAGCACTTCACGATTTTGTGTTATTTCAGAAAAAATATTGCTGACATAATTGTAAAACTCAAATAAATTGCCTTTAAATTCTGTTTGTTTATTTTCTGTTATCAGAAGTTTGAAATCAGGAAAAATTGATTTAATCAAATCATATTTGCCAAAGGTCAGAAGTTCAGATATTGTGTTGATTGGCTTATAATCAGGGTTTTTGGAATTTAAAAATTCAACACTTGATTTACTGAACTCTGTATTTGTAGGCGTCATATCAAAAGAAGGATTCTTTGCACTTTTTAACATTAAGAAAACTTCTTCTTTTGATGCTTTGTAATCACCCTCACCGTTACGCTTATATGTTCCTAAAAACGGATCATTATCTATATATATGGGGCGGTCAGAAGCAGATGCTCTGGGAACAAAAATAGCAATGAAGCACTTATTATCATTTTTTAGTATTTGAACGTGGCGCTTTGTAAGTATATTTGAACTTACTTTCCTTTTATCATTAAGAAGCCTAAAAAATTCATCAATAAGAAATTGTGGATCGGGCAGATTTATTGGATGGAAAGATTTATCTTTGTGTTCTTCAACACCTAAAAGAATAATTCCGCCTAAAGTGTTGGCAAAAGCAGAATAAGTTTCCCAAATGCTTTTAGGTAAACCGCCTAACGCTTTTTTGGCTTCAATTCTGTTGTTTTCTCGATATTTTTCAACGTTGTTAAGATCGATCACGTTATCACCACCTCAAAAATATTTTAACATATTACATTCTATGTTTCAATAGTAAAAAAGGACTGTTGAATAATTTTTTATTATGTGATAAAATATATAAAAGGAGTGATTTTATGGCAGTTCGTCTTAATGAAAACAAAGAAATAGTTAAAAACATAAAAGAAGGTTTAAAGCAAAAAGGTGGATACTGTCCTTGTAGGCTTGCAAAAATTGAAGAAAACAAGTGTATGTGTAAAGAGTTCAGGGATCAGATAGCCGATCCTGATTTTGAAGGTTATTGCCATTGTTTGCTTTATTATAAGTCTAAAGATTAAAGGGCGGTTTAACCGCCCTCAGAGCACTGACAAACCCCTGCAAACACAAACCCCTGCAAAAATTTTGCAGGGGTTTGTTTCCGTCGTTGCATTTCACTTGCAAAATACGGTCATTTACGTCTGTGTAAACTCCCTTTTTTGCAAGTTCAGCGCCTTGGCTTGCAAGGGTTTCTCAAACTCTGGCAGCCTGCTGACTTTGTCAGCAGACTGAGGGCGTTTAACCCACCCTTTTTTTATTCTTCGTTAAGGTTTTGTTCCATTTCAGCCTGAATGTTTTCATCATATGAAAGTATTGGCTTAATGTCTTCACCTTTAACTTTACGCTTTATGTAGTTGTTTGTTATCTTTATAACTAACGGGCAAAGAACGAGAACACCGATAAGGTTGGGGATCATCATAAGTCCGTTAAATGTATCTGAAATATCCCAGGCAAGGGAAGAAGTAAGAACTGCACCGAAGATAATTGTACAAACGTGAATTATTCTGAAAATGAAAGTTGTTTTTGCACCGAAAAGATATTCCCAGGCTTTTGAGCCGTAGTGAGACCAACCAAGAACAGTTGTGAATGCAAAGAGGAACATTGCTGTGGCAACGAACTTATTACCGATGTTACCCCAGGAGAATACTTCGTTAAAGGCACCGCCGACTAAAGTTGCATCTGTAAGACCTTCGGCAACTTCACCGGTTGTGGCGTTAAATACACCACCGTTAAGTCCGCCTGATGTAAGAACAACAAGTGCGGTCATTGTGCAAACGATCATTGTATCTGCAAATACTTCAAAGATACCCCACATACCTTGTTTAACGGGCTCTTTAATGCTGGAGTTTGAGTGTACCATAACTGATGAACCAAGACCTGCTTCGTTTGAGAAAACACCGCGCTTAAAGCCGTTAGTCATAGCGATAATTACACCGCCGATGCCGCCGCCTACGAAGGCTTCGGGACTAAATGCGTTTACAAAAATTGCTTTGAAAGCAGGTAAGATGGCATCATAGTGGATACCGATAATGATAAGACTGCCGACAACGTAAAGAACAACCATGAAGGGAACGATTTTTTCAGCAACGTTTGCAATGCGCTTAACACCGCCTAAGGTTATAACTGCGGTGAGAATCATAATGATAACACCTAAGATGACGCTGTAGAGATTAACACCTTCAAAAACGGTAATGCTTGAAAGGGCGGGAATATCAAAAGCAGTAGAAACGTTTGCAACGATTTTGTTTACCTGACCCATGCTTCCGATACCGAAGGATGCAAGCATTGTAAAAATACAGAAAATAACTGCGAGGAATTTTCCTGCGCCTTTAAAACTTGTTGATCCGTTTTTATCTTTATATGTATAACTGCCAAGACCGTCTTGCAGATAATACATTGCACCGCCTGACCACTCACCGTTGGAGTTTTTGCGGCGGAAATATAAACCTAAGGTATTTTCGGCAAAGTTTGTCATCATGCCGAAAAAAGCGGCAACCCACATCCAGAAAACTGCGCCTGCACCACCGATGCAGATAGCGGCTGCAACACCTGCGATATTACCTGTGCCAACAGTAGCGGCAAGTGCTGTGCAAAGAGCCTGGAATGGGGAAATAGTACCTTTTTCTTTGCGATGACGGATAACGTCTTTGGAAAACATGTTTCCTATTGTGTTTTTCCACCAAAGCCCAATATGGGATACCTGAAAAAATTTTGTGCAGAGTGTAACAATAACACCTGTACCTATCAACAGTGCTAAACCAAAGATGCCCCATACAACACCGTTGATTTTACCATTGACTTCTGCGATTGCGTCTAACATAACAATCCTCCTTAAAAATAAAATAGCCGAGTATGTTCAAAAAGAACAACTCGGCAAAAGTATACAAAATTATAAAAACTTTGTCCTTTTGCCTGAGAGATTAGCTTTAAAAAAGCTTTGCACCTTCGGCACTCAATTAAATGAGATTCTCCAAAGTTCTGTCCGTTTACAGTCCTCATCCTTGCGGAAACCTGAGAGCGTTACTCCTTCGGCGCTAAAAAGCATTTCCTGTAAACATCACACAGAATTATTTAATTTTGTTAGATTATATATCTTTATTTTGAATTTGGCAAGCGTTTTTTTGCTATTTTTCGACTTTTACGCTAACGTTTTTAATATCTGTTCCGATAAATGGCACTTGCTTGAAATTTTCCATATCGTGTCTGATGATATAATCAATATATGACATAACCACCTTTGCGGTATAAATGTAGCCCATAGGATTAAGATGACCTGACATAAAGAATTTTTCTCTAAAATAACTATCGTAAACAGGACCATATTTTCTTATATCAAGTACGTACATGTTTTTGAATTTTTTTGTTATATCATATAAAAGATCAGCGTGCTTATCGATAATTTTATTTTGCTCTTCATATTGTGAATAGGGCATAGTCATCAAAAAGAATTTTGCGTGTGGCTGAATTTCCTTAAGTCGTTGAATTATAGCACCATAATAGCCTGCAAAGGTGTGATTGTTATCAAACCAATCGTCTTTTATATCTTCGACAGAGCCTACAGGCTGTTTTTGCCCAAGTAAGTCATTTACGCCTAATGCAAAAATATATGCCTGACAAGCTTTATCTTTATTCCAAAAATCATTTTCATC
>JAZQII010000036.1:0-3457 GCA_045541035.1 Clostridia bacterium
ATAACAAGTGTAATATAATTATACTTGCTATTGAGGCATAAGTCAATATTTAATATCTCTGAAATTCTTTGTTCTGTGGAAGGTTATGTAGTTGGAATCGTGATAATTGTGTGCCTGATTCTGCGCAGTACGGCAAAGCCAGATAATATCGTCACCCTCAATGGTAAAATCCACGTACTGAAAGCCTATGTACATAGGGTCTTTATCGCGCTCGTCAATGAGGTCGCAAACTACGTCCCATTTTTTAAGGTCTTTTGATACCATAAGCGATAAAAGATTTCTCGAATGTATTCTTTTCGTATCGGTAATTCTTGAGCAAATAGTGTAATACGCGCCCGTCTTTTCATCCTTCTTTATCATAAATTTAGCCAAGTTGGCAGGAAAATTCATTGCATAAGCGTATTTTATCTGATTTTCAGGATTTTTCGTATCAACCTCGTAAACAAGGGCTAAACCGTGGTCGGGCACACATTTATGTTGCCAATAGCGCATAATGTTATAAACCTTGTTTTCAGGTGAAACGACTAAAGTTCCCTCAATACAGCCGATAGATTCGCCCTTTGCAACTCCCGGCCAATCAGGATTATATTTTAAAGGCTCGGGAATTACCCAATTTCTGTAATCAAGAAGATCCTTATCACAATCGCAGGAAATTACGGTAGGCGCAAAATTGCCACCGTATTGCCACTCAATAGTAATATAAATTCTGTTTTCAACAACAAGAACGTTTTGCGGGTTTTTGTGTACTCCGTCACGGTTGCCTTTGCCGTTTGAACCGTGAAGAATTACCGTAGGCGCAGTAAAAGTTTTTCCACCGTCAACTGATTTACCGATTAAAAGGTCACCGTATTCCGTTGAGCAGGAAATCATATAAAGTTCGCCTTTATGAATAAACAATTTGCCCCAGAAACTCGGCATAAGTTCCGAAACGTAGTGCCACGTTTCACCGTCGTCATCAGAGCGGAAAATCAGATTGAGGTTTTGCGGTGCGCAACCTTCATAAAGGTCCATTGATGCCAAAAGATAACCGTCAGGGTGCCTTACAAGTGATGGCGAACATAGATACTGTCCCGAAAAAGAATACGCTTTGTCTTCAGGGTGCAGATAGTTTACTGCAATTCCGTAATGCTCTGCGCATCTTACAAGACGAACACGGCTCTTTTTTTCTCCTGCCTGAACGTGAAATTCATAGTCGGTATTTTCCTCTAATTTCTCAATGGTGCAGAAGTTGTTTCTCGTTTTCAGAACTTTTTTGAAATCGTTTTCATCGCGTTTTTTCAGAAAAATGGTATATTCTTCGTTGATATCAAGCCATTCAGCAGTAAAATCGTTTTTGTTGGGCGAAATACGGCAAACGTAAATATCCCCTGTTTCAAAAAAGATGGGTTTGTATGGAGAAAAACTCCAAGGCATATTATTCATAAATGATCGTTCCTTTTAAATTTAATAACCCCTGAAATTCTTGGTTCTGTGGAAAGTTATGAGGTTTGTGTTGTGATATGTTGATGCACCGTTCTGTGCGGTACGGCAGAGCCAAATAATGTCATCGCCGTCAAACTCAAAATCGACGTACTGAAAGCCCACTTTTTTAGAATCTTCATTACGTTTATCAATAAGATCGCAAACAAGCTCCCACTTTTTCAGATCCTTTGAAACCATTAAAGACACAAGATTTCGGGCAAAAATATTTTCAGGATCGGTAATTCGCGAGCAGATAGTGTAATAGAGCCCCGTTTTTTCGTCTTTTTTGATCATGAATTTGGATAAGTTTGCAGGAAAATCCATTGCGTAAGAATATTTAATGGGGTTTTCATAATGCTCTGTATCCACCTCGTAAACAAGGGCAAGACCGTATCGCGGAGTGCAACGCTCCGTCTGATAGCGCATTATGTTATAAACCTTGTTTTCGGGAGAAACGACGAGAGTACCTTCAAGATTACCGCAGGAATCACCTTGAGCAACACCCTCCCAGGTCGGATCGTATTTTACGGGGTGAGGAATTACCCAATTTTCATAATCAAGAAGATCTTTATCACAATCACAAGAAATAACCGTAGGTGCGTGATATTTTCTTCCCCAAGAGCCCCATTCGATGGTAATATAAATTCTGTTATTATAAAAAAGAACGTTTTGAGGATTTTTGTGAACTCCGCACTCACCGTGCTTGCCGTTTGCACCGCGCAGGATAGTAACGGGCGAAGTAAAGGTTTTTCCGCCGTCAACGGATTTTCCGATCAACAGATCGCCGTACTCTGTGGAGCAGGAGATCATATAAAGCTCGTTTTTGTGGATGAACAACTTACCCCAGAAGCAAGGCATAAGCTCGGAAACGTAATGCCAGGTCTCACCATTGTCATCGGAACGGTAGATAAGTGTAAGGTTTTGTGGATAATCACCGCGGAAAAGATCCATTGATGCTAAAAGATAGCCGTCAGGATGCTTTACAAGGGACGGCGAACAGAGAAAGTGCCCTGAAAAAGCGTAGGCTTCATCATCGGGATGCAGATAGTTTACGGCAATGCCCTCGTGCTCACCGCAACGGACAATGCGTGTTCGGCTCTTTTTATCGCCACATTGAACGAAAACTTCATATTCTGTGTTTTCTTCTAAATCTTTTATTGTGCAGAAGTTATCTTTTGTTTTTAACACTTCTCTAAAGGCTTCTTCATCACGCTTTTTAAGAAAAACGGAATATTCACCGCCCTTCTCTAACCATTCTAAGGTGAAGGCGGTTTCTGTAGGCGAAATACGGCAGATGTAAATATCGCCTACTTCATAGAAATAAGGTTTATAGGGGGCATAACTCCAAGGAACACTATTCATTTATAATCCTCCAAGCTTCCTTTGTCAATAGATTCATTTGCTTAACGCAATCCTTTGCATAGCCCGTTAATTCTTCCGATTTTCTGTTGCGGGCGATGTTTTCCGTTTCAATGCCCTCAAGGCACATATGATATTTTGCCGTTAAGGGATAAGGCAAGCCAACCTCAGTAAAGCCAACCGTACCGATAAGGGATTGAAGCTTATCGGCTTTTTCGCTTTCATAGTTTTTAGAAAGCCATGTGTAGAGCTCCGGGTGGAAGTTGGACATTATTCCGCAGTACCCGCCACCACCTAAGCGCATTGATTCAAGAAGCGTCTGGCAGTTTGCATTTAAAAGCATAAAGTGAGTGCCCTTTAAGATTTCAAGACGCTCTCTGATAGTGTCGATATTGCAACAGGTGTCCTTCATATAATAGAATCTGCCCGTTTTAACACACCATTCAAGGATTTTCGGTGTTACCAAGCGCTTATAGGGCAAAGGACATTCATATAAGCCTAACTTAACATCTTCAGGCAAAAGCTTCAATAATTTTTCTGCATTTTCGATCCACACATCATCGCCTTCGTTGTTAATATCAAGGCGGTTAGTGATAAGGATAAGGGCATCGGTTCCGCTTTTGATGATTTTGTTAAG
>JAZQII010000037.1:0-10148 GCA_045541035.1 Clostridia bacterium
TGATGATTCTTGTGTAACCGCCGCCCTGACCCTTTTCTTCAGCGCGCTTTGCATACTTAGGTGCAAGCTCGTCAAAGATCTTGGTGATAACGGGGTGCTTGTTACCTTCAACGCGAACCTTATAAACTGCCTTCTTTTCACCTTCAGCGCGCTCGATCTCTCTTTCATAGAGATAAGCCATCATTCTGCGGCGAGCATTAAGGCGATCGGGTCCGTCATTCTTAACTTCGGTTTCAACCTTCTGTCCCTTATCGTTTAATCTGGACTTTGTAACTGTGATAACATCTTCATAGGTCTTAATGCCCATTGTGATGATCTTTTCAGCCTGCTTACGAACTTCCTTAGCGCGAGCTTCGGTTGTTTCAATGCGGCCATACCATAAGAGATCGGTAGTAAGACCACGCATTACAGCAACACGCTGATCGGTAGGTCTGTTAAGCTTTCTGTTACCGGCCATTTTAATATCCTCCTAATTAATCTTCGTTGTTCTTGAGTTTAAGTCCAAGACCGGCAAGCTTCTGGCGAACCTCGTCCATAGACTTTTTACCAAGATTACGAACTCGCATCAAATCAGCTTCATCAAGCTGTGCAAGTTCCTGAACGGAATTGATACCTGCACGCTTCAAGCAGTTATAAGAACGTACTGAAAGATCAAGTTCGTCAATAGTCATATCAAGTGCCTTTGCCTGGGGTGCTGCCCCTTCCTTGTCCTCAGCAAGTTGGATTCCGCCAACGTTTTCTGCAAGGTTTACAAAAAGCGCAAGATAATCATTCATAATTTTTGCGGCTACGCTAATAGCCTCATCAGGTCTGATAGAACCGTCTGTCCACACGTCAAGGATAAGTTTATCAAAATTATCATCTCTGCCAACACGTGCGCTCTGCACAAGGTGGCGTGCCTTTAAAATAGGTGTGTAGATGGAGTCAACTGCGATAACGTCAATAGGCATATCGTCTGACTTGTTCATATCAGCGGGAACGTATCCCATACCTTTATCAATAACGATTTCCATATTAAGAACGCCGCCATCATCGATGGTTGCAATATGAAGGTCTTTATTGATTATTTCAAGTGTGCTGTCACCCTTGATATCGCCTGCCGTAACCTCGCAGGGGCCAACTGCATTGATGGTTGCAGTGATAGGAGTATCGCTATTGAGTTTCATAGCAATATTCTTGATGTTAAGAATGATATTTGTAACGTCTTCCTTAACACCGGGAACTGTTGTGAACTCATGCAAAACGCCTTCAATACGAACCTGCGTTGCTGCTGCACCGGGCACGGAGGATAACAAAATTCTACGGAGAGAATTGCCCAAGGTATCGCCAAAGCCACGACGAAGGGGTTCTACCACAAACTGTGCGTACTTTCCGTCTTCGCTGACCTGCTTACACTCGATAACCGGCTTAATAATTTCTATCATAAGTTTTAACCCTCCTACAAAATTTAAGCAATATTACCTGGAGTACAACTCAACGATAAGGTGCTCTTCGATGCTAAGATCGATATCTTCTCTCTTGGGAAGTTCAACAACCTTACCTGAAAGATCCTGGCAATTAAGCTCAAGCCATGCAGGAATAGTCTTATTTGTTCCTTCACGCATTGCCTTGAACTTTTCAATGCTTGTTGAATTCTCAGCAATAGCAATAACGTCGCCTGCCTTAACGATGAAGGAAGGAATGTTAACTTTCTTGCCGTTAACTGTGATGTGACCGTGGTTAACGATCTGTCTTGCCTGTGCACGTGAATCACCGAAACCAAGACGGTAAACAACGTTATCAAGACGGCGCTCAAGCAATTGAAGCATGTTTTCACCTGCTGCGCCCTTCATATTTGTAGCCTTTGTGAAGTAGCTGTGGAACTGCTTTTCAAGCATACCGTAAGTTCTTCTTGCCTTCTGCTTTTCACGAAGCTGAAGACCGTATTCACTTGTCTTTCTGCGGCTCTTAGCGTGCTGGCCGGGAGCTGTTCCTCTCTTTACTACAGGACACTTTGCACTATAGCAACGGTCGCCCTTCAAGAAAAGCTTCTGATTTTCGCGGCGGCACAAACGGCATACCGCTTCAGTATATCTTGCCATAATTTTCTGTCCTCCTGATTATACTCTTCTGCGCTTAGGCGGTCTGCATCCATTGTGAGGAATGGGGGTAACATCTTTGATCATGCTAACCTCAAGACCTGCTGCCTGAAGTGCTCTGATTGCTGCTTCGCGTCCGCTTCCGGGTCCCTTAACGTAAACCTCAACGGTACGAAGACCATGTTCCATAGCTGCTTTAGCTGCTGTTTCAGCAGCTGTCTGTGCTGCGAAAGGTGTGCTCTTTTTTGAGCCACGGAAACCAAGTCCGCCTGCACTTGACCAGCTGATAGCATTACCGTTTACATCTGTAATAGTAACGATTGTGTTATTGAATGATGAGCAGATATGTGCTGCACCGCGCTCGATATGTTTCTTCTCGATACGGCGACGTCCGCCCTTTTTAACAGCTTTTGCCATAAAAATTCACCTTTCCTTACTTTTTCTTCTTAGCAGCAACAGCTCTCTTGGGTCCCTTACGGGTACGAGCATTCTGCTTTGTGTGCTGACCGCGAACGGGAAGACCCTTACGATGTCTTACGCCGCGATAGCAGCCGATTTCAACAAGACGTTTGATGTTAAGTGCAACTTCTCTGCGAAGATCGCCCTCAACCTGAACGTTTTTGTCAATATAGTCTCTTATTAAGTTAACCTCATCCTCAGTAAGATCTCTTACACGGGTATCGGGGTTAACGCCGGTTTTTTCAAGAATCTCTTTAGCGATTGCGGGACCAATGCCGTAAATTGACTGCAATGATGCCTCAACTCGCTTATCCTTTGGTATATCTATACCAGCGATACGTGCCATTAAGTACACCTCCAAAATTTTTGGTTTAAAATAGATTTTTGTTGTATATAAAAGCCCATCAGGTAAACAGATATAAATCTGTCAGCCGCACCTGATTTTCGGCTTTATTGTTGTTTTTGGGGGAACTCCCCTTAAACGCACAGATAACAGGGTCTAAAAAATCAGCCCTGTCTCTGCTTATGGCTCTTATCAGCGGAACAGATAACCATTACTTTACCGTGACGCTTGATGAGCTTACATTTATCACACATAGGTTTAACGCTAGGTCTTACTTTCATTACAATAACCTCCTCAGTTTTTGCTGCGCCATATGATACGACCTTTGGTCAGATCATACGTGGAAATTTCTACTGTTACCTTATCACCGGGTAACACCTGAATATTGTTCATTCTAAGCTTGCCGGCGATGTGCGCAAGAATCTTATGACCGTTTTCAAGCTGAACTTCAAAAACAGCGTTCTTTTTGGATTCTGTAACTACGCCTTCAACTTCAATGACATCTTCCTTAGACATGGATTCACTCCTCGCCTTTATTAGCGTTTATTTTTAGTGCTTTGCGAACCGCAGGGTTCGTTAAAGCAACTTCGTTTATGAGCATCTGTTTTATTTCTTCGGCGCATTTTTCACAAGAAACAAGATGTTTTATCTTTTTCTTTTTAGGTTTATCAACCTTGTGATGCTTACCATCGGAAATAAGCACGTACTGCTCATCCAATATTCCTACTACAATAAAACATTTTTCGGCATCTCTGCCTGCGGTGGAACAGACCTGATCTCCTAAAGAAAACATCTGTACCTCCCTAAATATTCACGTTCGGATCAGTTATGATCACAGGCTCACCGTCAATTACGGCAACAGTGTTTTCATAATGGGCACTTGCTTTGTTATCAGCTGTAACCGTAGTCCAACCGTCAGCAAGAACAACTACTTTACCGGTGCCTAAATTTATCATAGGCTCAATGGCAAGAGTCATGCCGTTTACGATCCTTGTGCCGTGGCCCGGTGCACCGAAGTTGGGAATTTCAGGAGATTCATGAAGATCCCTGCCAACGCCGTGGCCCGTAAAATCACGGACTATACCGTATCCGAACTGATCTATATATTTCTGTACCCCATGGGAAATATCAGAAACTCTGTTTCCCACACGGGCAAAGCGCATCCCCTCATAGAAAGACTGTTTTGTTCTTTCAACAAGAAGCCTTTTTTCTTCCGATACCTCACCTACTATAAAAGTACGTGCCATATCGGTATGAAAGCCTTTTAAATAAACACCGCCGTCAACACTTACAAGGTCTCCCTCTTTGATAATCTTATTACCTTTGGGGATTCCATGGATAACTTCCTCATTGACGGATATGCATAAAGTCTTGGGAAAACCGTACATTCCTAAGAACGATGGTTTTGCGCCATTACTTATTATATACTTATGCGCCAATTTGTCAAGTTCAAGTGTGCTCATTCCGGGTTTTATGCTGTTTTCAAGCATTTCCATGCAGGAAGCGAGGATTTTTCCGCCTTCTGCCATGACTTTTAATGCGCTTTCATTTTTAATGCAAAGCATCAGATAGCCTCCAGTACCTTAACGATACTTTCAAAAACCTTATCAGCAGACTGATTACCGTCAACTGACTTAACGCTCTCACCGTAGTAGGCGATCAAAGGCTTTGTTTGTGCGTTATAAACGTCAATTCTTGACTTAACAGTTTCCTCGTTATCATCGGCTCTCTGTATAAGTTTTTCACCGCAAGCGGGACAAACTTCCGAAGTAAGAGTGCTCATATGATAAGTACCTGCACATTTGGGGCAGATACGTCTGCCGGTGATTCTGTTAAGCAGCAAATCAGTATTAACATCAATATTCAGTACGCAATCAAGGCTTGTGAGTTCTTTAAGACCGTCAGCCTGAGCTATTGTACGGGGGAATCCGTCAAGAAGGAAGCCTTTTTTGCAGTCTTCACGTTCTAAACGATCCTTAACCATGGCAAGTGTTACCTCATCGGGAACAAGCTTACCTGCGTCAATATATGTTTTAGCCAATTTGCCAAGTTCGGTATTGTTGCCCATATTCTCGCGGAACATATCGCCCGTTGAAATATGAGGGATACCGTATTTTTTACAAATTTGGGCTGCCTGGGTGCCTTTACCGGCACCCGGAGCTCCTAATAAAATCATTTTCATTATCATTCCCTCATCAGTCAAGGAAGCCCTTGTAATGGCGCATAACCATCTGGCTCTCAAGCTGCTTGGTGATCTCGATTGACACGCTTACAATAATAAGTAAACCTGTTGATGAGAAGGTAAGAGCAAGACCGAGAACGGTATTTACGTCAAAGTTGGGAATGGATGAAAGGATTGCACTTGCCAGCATAGGTATAGTGGAGATAACACCAAGATACAAACCGCTGAAAAGAACAAGTCTCTTTGATACCTTGTTAAGGTAATCTGTGGTGGGCTTACCGGGTCTGATACCCTGAATGAAGCCACCGTATTTCTGAAGATTTTTGCTTGTTTCTGCTGCATTAAATGAAATTGCAGAATAGAAATATGCAAAACCGATTGTTAACAGGAAGCTAACGATCATATAACCCCAAGTGCCCTGACCGAGCCACTTTGTATAAAACTCTTCAAATGCGCTGCCTGACCAGAACATACCTGTAAGGATGCTGGGGAACATAAGAAGCGACATTGAGAAGATAAGGGGAAGAACGCCGCAGGAGTTAGGCTTAATGGGCATATATGTGCTCTGTCCGCCGTAAACCTTTCTTCCTGAAACACGCTTAGCGTACTGAATGCTGATTTTTCTTTCGCCAAGCTCAACGAAAATTACTACAACGATCAATGCAACGATAGCAACAAGAACAAGGGGAAGGATCCACCAAAGAGCGTTGTTACCTACTGCTGAATTTGCAGCAGCTGTTGCAAAGTAGTTTTCTACAGTTACGGGGAAACGTGCGATAATACCAACGAAGATGAGCATTGAAATACCGTTTCCAAGGCCCTTTTCGCTGATGCGGTCGCCGATCCAGATAGCAACTGCAGTACCGGCTGTAAGGGAAAGACCGATAAGAACGTATGCAAGAATAGGATTGATACCTTCAACAAGCATACTCTCGCCGTTTGCATTAAATGCATAGCAGATACCTACAGCCTGAAGGAATGCAAGACCGAAAGATGTGTATCTAACGATTTTGTTGATCTTCTCTCTGCCGTTTTCCTCATGACCTAATCTTTCAAGGGCAGGGATAACAACCTGGAGAAGCTGAATGATAATTGATGCGTTAATGTAGGGTGAAATACCCATAGCCATAAAGGTATAACCCTGAAGAGAACCACCTGTAATGATGTTCATCAAACCCCAGATGTTTTCATTAGCGCTTGCAATACCATTGGTAATGATGGTCGGATCGATACCGGGAGTGGGAATATAACAGCAGAGTCTGTATAAAAGCAACATAAGAAGGGTGTATAAAATCTTCTTACGAAGTTCAGGAAGCTTCCAAGCATTCTTGAATACTGAAAACATTTATACCACCTCAGCCTTTCCTCCGAGCGCCTCAATCTTCTGCTGAGCCGTACGGGTAAAGGCTGCAACCTGAACAGTAAGTCGCTTTGTAAGTTCACCGTTTCCAAGGACCTTAACGCCATCTTTCTCGATTTTGGAAATCACGCCTTTTTCTTTAAGAAGAGCAGCTGTAACAACTGTATCTTCATCAAAGATCTCAAGCTTTGATACGTTTACTTCAGTATAAATTTTGCTGAAGGGGTTAAAGAAGCCGCGTTTAGGAAGTCTTCTTGTAAGGGGCATCTGACCGCCTTCAAAACCGGGACGAACGCCGCCGCCTGAGCGAGCATTCTGACCCTTATGACCTTTACCGGAGGTCTTGCCCAAGCCGCTGCCGGGACCTCTGCCTCTGCGGCGACCGGTCTGAACAGCACCCTCTGCGGGTTTTAAATCTACTAATTTCATATCTGTACCTCCGATTAGTCGTTTACTTCTTCAACTGTTACAAGGTGTTTTACTTTGAAGATCATGCCACGGATAGCAGCATTATCTGCCTGAGTAACTGTTGAATGTAATTTTTTAAGGCCAAGAGCCTGAACTGTAGCGATCTGATCTTTTTTGCATCCGATCGTACTTTTAGTTAATGTAATCTTTAACATTGTAAAAATCCTCCTTAGCCCATGATCTCGTCAACTGACTTGCCACGCATTTCTGCGATCTCTTCAGCAGTTTTCAAGGAAGCAAGACCTGCAAGAGTTGCTTTTACACAGTTAGCGGGGTTGTTTGAACCCTGGCTCTTTGTAAGAATATCATGTACACCAACCATCTCCAATACGTCACGTACGGGACCGCCGGCGATAACACCGGTTCCTTCGGGTGCAGGCATAAGAAGAACCTGACCGCGGCCGAACTTACCAACTACTGAGTGGGGAATGGTTGTTCCCTTAAGGGAAACTGTGATAAGATTCTTTTTAGCATCCTCTGTTGCCTTACGGATAGCTTCGGGAACTTCAACAGCCTTGCCCTGACCTACGCCTACATGGCCGTTGCCGTCGCCAACAACTACGAGTGCTGCAAGACGCATGTTACGGCCACCCTTAACGGTTTTAGCAACACGGTTTACTGCAACTAACTTGTCTTTTAAATCAAGTGTTTTGGGATCAATTCTCTTACTCATCGCTTTTTACCTCCATTAAAATTCCAGACCGGCTTCACGGGCAGCTTCTGCCAATGCCTGTACACGGCCGGTGTAGAGGTAGCCGCCTCTGTCAAATACAACAGTCTTGATACCCTTTGCCTGAGCGCGCTCAGCAACGAGTTTACCAACTGTTTTAGCGGCGTCTGTCTTTGTCATTTCTTCAACAGCCTTCTGAACTTCTGCTTCGATTGTGGAAGCAGCAGCAAGTGTATTGCCGGTTGTATCATCGATAACCTGAGCATAGATATGACTGTTGCTGCGATATACGTCTAATCTGGGACAATCTGATGTTCCGCTGATCTTCTTACGAACACGAGCGTGTCTTGCAAGACGGTTAGCGTTTTTGTCGATTTTCTTTATCATAATGCTAATGCTCCTTTCAATTACTTCTTACCGGCTTTGCCCTCTTTCATAGCTACGTATTCGCCTTCATAACGAATACCCTTGCCATGATAGGGTTCGGGTTCTCTTACGGAACGGATCTCTGCTGCGAACTGACCAACAACCTGCTTATCAGCACCGCGAACGATGATCTGTGTCTGTGAAGGAACTTCAATGGTGATTCCTTCAGGTGCGTCCATCTCAACGGGATGTGAATAACCCATGTTGAGAACGAGTTTCTTGCCGCTTAAGGAAGCACGGTAACCTGTACCGATGATTGTAAGGCTCTTTGAGAAACCTTCTGAAACACCGATAACCATGTTATTAATAAGTGTTCTTGTAAGGCCATGAAGAGCGCGATGCTCTTTATCATCGGAGGGACGGTCAACGATAACTTCGTTGCCTTCAACCTTAATAATCATGTCCTTGGACAGTTGCTGTGTTAATGTGGCTTTTGCGCCTTTTACAGTAACTACGTTGCCGTCAGCCACAGTAACTGTTACGCCGGCGGGAATAGCTACGGGATGTTTACCTATTCTTGACATATTATTTTCCTCCTGATTACCATACGTAAGCTAAAACTTCGCCGCCGATGTTAAGTGCGCGAGCCTGCTTATCTGTCATGATGCCCTTTGAAGTGGATATAATAGCGATACCCATACCGCCCAAAACTCTGGGAAGTTCTTCAGCGCGAGCATATACTCTCAAGCCGGGTTTTGAAATTCTCTTTAAGCCTGAGATGATTCTTTCCTTGTTTGCACCGTATTTAAGTGTAACACGGATTGTTCCCTGGGGAACAGCGTCGATAATTTCAACGCCTTTAATGTAACCTTCGTCAAGAAGAAGCTGAGCAATTGCCTGCTTTACGTTTGACTTAGGAATATCTACTGTTGTGTGACGTGCTACCATCGCATTGCGAATTCTGGTGAGCATATCAGCAATAGGATCTGTTAAAACCATTATTGGTATCCTCCTTTTCCAATATATTTGTTACTTACCAACTTGCTTTTTTAACGCCGGGAATCTGGCCCTTATAAGCCAACTCTCTGAAGCAGATACGGCAGATGCCGTATTTTGAAAGAACTGCATGAGGGCGGCCGCAAATGCTGCATCTTGTGTACTCACGGGTGGAATACTTCTGAGGCTTCTGCTGCTTATTGATCATTGCTTTCTTTGCCATTTTCTTGATCCTCCCTCTCTCAGTTTGCGTAAGGCATGCCCATAAGACCTAAAAGCTCACGAGCTTCCTCATCAGTGTTTGCTGTAGTAACAAATATAACGTCCATACCTCTTACCTTGTCGATCTTATCGTATTCGATTTCGGGGAAGATAAGCTGTTCTTTAATACCAAGAGCATAGTTACCTCTGCCATCGAATGCGTTTGCAGATACGCCGTGGAAGTCACGAACACGGGGAAGTGCTATGTTCAAAAGCTTGTCAACGAATTCATACATTCTTTCGCCGCGAAGTGTAACCTTTGCGCCGATGTTCATTCCCTCACGAACCTTGAAGTTAGCAACGGACTTTTTAGCCTTTGTTACGATAGGTGCCTGACCTGTAATGAGTGCGATTTCCTCAACAACAGCCTGGAATTTCTTTGCATCGTCCTTAACGTCGCCGAGACCTGCGTTTACAACAACTTTCTCGAGCTTGGGAACCTGCATGATGTTTGTATAACCAAACTTCTTAACCATTGCGGGAACTACTTCGCTTAAATATTTATCCTTTAATCTGGCCATAGTATCTCTCCTCCCTATTACTGAATTGCCTTCTTGCAATCTTTGCAAATACGGGTCTTCTTGCCATCAACTACTTCGTAGCCAACGCGAACACCCTTTTTGCAGTTGGGGCAGTATAACATAACGTTTGAAGCATCGATAGGAGCTTCTTTTTCGATACGGCCACCTGCTTCGCCCATTTTCTTGGGTTTAGTATGACGGATGATCATATTAACACCCTCAACAATAAGCTTGTTTTCTTTGGGCATAGCACGAAGAACTTTCTTGGCATTGCCAAGATCTTTGCTTTCACCGCTGATTACAACAACGGAATCACCTTTTTTAATATTCATTGTGTATGTCCTCCTTACAGAACTTCCGGTGCAAGGGAGATGATCTTCATGAAGTCTCTTTCACGAAGCTCTCTTGCGATGGGTCCGAAAACACGGGTACCACGGGGAAGCT
>JAZQII010000038.1:0-131370 GCA_045541035.1 Clostridia bacterium
TATCCTCCGATTGTGTTTTTGATTTCTGACTGGCAGGTCATACTTTCATTATACACAATCGGAGTTTTCTTTTCAATCCTCACCGGTAAACCTTTACTGAACCACGCGACTATCGCGTGGTTTTTCTTTATATCAAAAAAAGGAGTGGTTTTTTACCACTCCTTAAATTTTTATACTGAAATTAATCAGCGTTTGCAGCCTTCCAAGCTTCTGTACGACCGAACTGGCAGTCGTTGTTACCTGAATCGGTTGTGAACATTTCAAGCATGTTGATAGGATCGTCGAAGTCAGCAAGCCAACCTTCACGAGCGATATCGAAGTTACCCTGCTTACGTTCCTGAAGGAATGTATTCCATTCAACCTGCTGAATTGTCATTGTAATGCCGAGTTCAGCAAAGTCGTTCTGCATCTGTTCTGCAGCAGCAACGTGACCTGTACCATCGTTGGTAAGGTATTCGATGTTAATAGGTGTTTCGCTTGAAAGCTTACCATCAGCATTGAACTTGAAGCCGGCAGCGCGGAGATATTCGCGAGCCTTTTCAAGTGTGCCTTCAAAATCTTCTACGATAGCATTCTCATCATAGTATGCGTTAGCATCCTTTGTTGCCTTGAAGATGCCGCCGTTACCGTCCTTCATACCAAGAGGAATGTAGGAGTTAGCAGCAACCTGACCGGTCTGACCTACGTTTTCGCAGATATATTCACGGTCAATAAGAATGTTGAAAGCAAGACGCATGCAAGCAGCTTCAGCAGCAGTTTTGCCTTTGAAAAGATCACTTGTAGCGTTGAAAGCAACATAATATGTTCCAAGGTTGTCAATGATGTGGAACTCAGGATTGCTCTTGAGCTCTTTGATAGCATCAGTAGGAACGGTATCAATAAAGTCAACGTTGTTTGCATTGTATGCAGTGTAGATAGCTGTATCGTCAGCTGAAAGCATGAACTCAAGCTTATCAACAGTTACTTCACTTGCCTTATGATAGTTGGGGTTCTTTTCGTATACCATTGAGGTATCGTGAGTCCAACCGGTGCAGATGAAGGGACCGTTTGAAATGAAGCCTGCTTCCTGGCACCAGCCGCCGGGATTGGTTGCCCAATCTGCATAAGCTTCAACAGCAGCCTGCTTAACGGGGAAGAAGGTGGGGAATGCCATAAGGCCTTCAATGTAAGCGCAGGGAGCGGTTAATGTGAAAACAAGAGTCTTGTCATCAGTTGCTTCAACTGCGAGTTCATTGGGATATCCCTTAAAGCCTGAGAACATATATCCATAGTCAGATGCTGTCTTTGTTGAAGCAGCACGCTTCCATGAATATTCGAAATCCTTAGCGGTAAGAGCGGAACCGTCTGACCACTTAAGGTTCTCAAGAAGAGTTACAGTGATTGTTACGGAACCATCTTCAGCGGGTTCTGCAACTGTGTAACCTGTTGCAAGATCAGGAACAGTCTTG
This sequence comes from Clostridia bacterium, assembly GCA_045541035.1. Lineage (GTDB taxonomy): Bacteria > Bacillota > Clostridia > Christensenellales > QALW01 > UMGS1322. The sequence continues at coordinate 1,449 of JAZQII010000038.1, forward strand.
CCTTCCTTGTCATATGTGTAAAGACCTGCAAAGGAGTTTACAGCAAGACAAGCACCGTCAACTGATGAGTTGAGAGCGGGATCAAGGAAGTCAGGTTCACTTGCAAGGTTAAGACGAAGTGTTGTTGCACCGTTTGTCATCTTAACGTTGTGGAAGAACTTGTAACCGAAAAGGTTTGAGAACATTCCTTCTACATAGGACTTTGACATATAAATGTCATTGTAATAGTAAAGAGGAATTACGCAGCCGTTTGACATAAGAATGTCTTCAGCCTGGTGCATAAGTTTTGCACGTTCTTCGTAATTTGTTTCAGATTTGATCTTAGCAATAAGTTCATCGTATTTGCCCCAATCGTTTACGGGATCGATGAAAGCATCGCTAACGAGATCTTCAGCCTTTTTAGCTACAACGTCATCACCTGACGGAGTGTTGTTGCCATCACAAGCACAGAATGAGAAAACTGTAACAGCAGCAAGAAGAATTGCGAAAAGTTTTTTCATTTTACTTTCCTCCTAAAAAATTTTATTAAAAATCCCTTTTATCATGAGCGGACCGTTAAACGACAACCTATATTTAACGGGAAAACGCCCATAATAAAACGAGAATTTTTACTTATTCCAACATGCAACCATATGTCCGTTACCGCGGTCGGTAAGTTTAGGACACTCAAGAGCGCATTGCTCGGTAGCGTATTTGCAACGTGTTCTGAAAGCGCAGCCCGTAGGCATTTTTAAGGGACTTGGAACGTCGCCTTCAAGTTGAATACGTTTTCTTGCGCGTGCAACATCGGGATCGGGAATAGGTACTGCAGATAAAAGTGACTGTGAATAGGGATGCAAAGGATGCTCGTTAAGATCATCAGAATCGGCAATCTCAACGATTTTACCTAAATACATAACTGCAATACGCTTTGAAATATGGTGAACTACAAGAAGATCGTGGGCGATGAAAAGATAAGCAACGCCTAATTTATCCTGAAGATCTTCAAACATATTGATAACCTGAGCCTGAATTGAAACGTCAAGGGCGGAAACGGGTTCATCGCAAACGATAAACTTAGGATCAACCGCCAAAGCGCGGGCGATACCGATACGCTGACGCTGTCCGCCTGAAAACTCATGGGCATAACGAGTTGCATGCTCCGAGTTAAGACCAACGTAATTCATAAGTTCAAGAATCTTTTCTCTGCGCTCTTTTTTATTTGAATAGAGTTTATGAACGTCAAGAGGTTCACCGATAATATCTTCAACGGTCATTCTGGGATCAAGAGAAGAATAAGGATCCTGAAAAACCATCTGCATTTCCTTGCGGAGTTCGGTAATGTTTTTATCGGTAACAAGTTCGTTGTTAAAGTAAACTTCACCTGCGGTAGGCTTATAAAGTCTTAAAAGAGATCTGCCGACGGTAGTTTTACCGCAACCTGATTCACCAACAAGACCTAAAGTTTCGCCTTTATTTATGGTAAAAGAAACGTCATCAACTGCTTTTAAGGGAATTTTTTTGCCAAAGCCTGTGTTTACGGGGAAGTATTGTTTAAGACCTTTTACTTCAAGCAAAATATCACTCATTAACTTTTCCTCCCTCGTTTTCCATCATTTCTTTAACGTTCATCCAGCATGATGCCTTATGATTTTCGTTGATTTCAAGTTCTTCAGGCTGGTCAGTAAGGCAAATCTTCATGCAGTTATCGCAACGTGCGCAGAAAGAACATCCTTTTGGCAGGTTAAGCATGTTAATAGGCGTACCTGCAATGGGGATAAGTTTTTCCTTCATATTGTTTACGTTGGGAATTGAACGTAAAAGTCCCTTTGTATATTCGTGTTTTGGATTATAGAAAATTTCACGGGCAGTACCGCGTTCGCAGATCTTGCCGCCGTACATAACTACGATGTTATCACACATATCGGCAATAACGCCAAGATCGTGGGTAACGAGAATAACTGCCATGCCGAATTTTTTCTGCAATTCCTGAATAAGTTCAAGAATCTGTGCCTGAATAGTAACGTCAAGAGCGGTGGTAGGCTCGTCGGCAATAAGAATATCAGGCTCGCAGGCAAGTGCCATAGCGATCATAACTCTCTGGCGCATACCGCCTGAAAGTTCAAAAGGATACTGCTTTAAACGTTTTTCGGGTTCGTTAATACCAACGAGTTCCAAAAGTTCAACTGCGCGTTTTTTAGCAACTTCGCCTTTTTTATCTGTGTGAAGAGTAATTGCTTCCTTTAACTGACTGCCTATTGTAAAAACGGGGTTAAGGCTTGTCATGGGATCCTGGAAGATTATAGAACAGCATTTACCGCGGAAAGAACGCATCTGCTTTTCTTTCCATTTGGAAATATCCTGACCTTTATAAAGAATTTTACCGTCAACGATCTTACCGGTATCAGCAAGGATCTGCATAATAGAATATGCAGTAACACTTTTTCCTGAACCTGATTCGCCAACAATACCTAAAATTTCACCGGGATTAAGGTTAAATGAAACACCGTTTACTGCCTGAACAACGCCGTTATCGGTAAAAAATGAGGTGTGCAGATCTTGAACGCTTAATAAATATTCACTCATTTTTATCACCTCTTAAGTTTGGGATCGAAAGCATCGCGGAGACCGTCACCAAGAAGGTTAAGGCTCAAAACGATAAGGCAGATTATAAGTGCGGGGAACAAAAGTTTATGGGGGTAATTGGTAATACCGTCACGAGCCATGTTGGCAAGTGAGCCTAAAGAGGGCATAGGTGCCTGAACGCCCATACCGATAAAGCTTAAATAACTTTCTGTAAAGATTGCAGAGGGAACCTGCAATGCAGTTGAAATGATAATAACTGAAAGACAGTTAGGTAAAATGTGCTTTCTGATTATCCAACCGGGTTTTGCACCGATACTTCTTGCGGCAAGAATATATTCGTTTTCCTTAATTGAAAGGATCTGACCGCGAACAAGACGTGCCATACCAACCCAATATAAAAGACCGAACACAATAAACAATGAAACCATGTTTGTTCCGATATTTACAAGGAATGGAACGCCAACAAGCACTTCGCCGAGAACAACTGATAAAAGAATGATTATAAGCATATCGGGCAGAGAATAGATAACGTCAACAATACGCATCATTACAAGATCGACTTTACCGCCGAAATAACCTGAAATACTGCCGTATAACAAGCCTATAACGAGAACTATAAGGCTTGCAAAAACACCAACTAAAAGGGAAACGCGGGTACCGTAAATAACACGGATAAAATAATCACGGCCGTTTTCGTCAGTACCGAAAATGTGGGGGAACAGGTCTTCACCCGTTTCTTCCATGTAAGCAGTTTCCGCTTCGGAATAGGTGAAAGGTTTAAGATTCTGTGCAGATTTATCTTTTCTGCCGTTGATTCTTATAACGTAATCGTACTCATAAGGAACGATCATAGGTGCGATGATGATCGTAAGAATAAGAACAGAAAGAATAATGATACTTAAAACCGCAAGAGGGTTTTTGAAAAGTCTTCTGAGACCGTCTTTTAAGAAAGTGGTACTTTCACTCATAACGTCTTGCTGACGTTTTTCGTCTTCTGTTGCAGGTTCAAACTTTGAAAGATCAATCTGAGCGGAAAAAATATTCTTTTTGGGCATTTTGTTATCTTCCATTATTTTCGCCTCCTTTAGTCATACTTGATTCTGGGATCAACAAGTTTATAAAGAAGATCGCAGAGAAGGTTTGCAATTACCATGATAGTTGCAAGGAAAACCGTTGTTGCCATAATAAGAGTATAGTCACGGTTATTGATAGCCTGAACGAACTGTCTGCCGATACCGCCAACAGAGAATATCTGTTCAATAACCATTGAACCTGTAATAATATATGCGATCTGGGGACCTGCATAGGTTATTACGGGAATAAGTGAGTTTCTTAAAGCGTGCTTGAAGATAATAAGCCACTTTGAAACGCCTTTAGCCTTTGCGGTGCGGATATAATCCTGACTTAAAGCATCAAGCATACTTGTTTTTGCAAGACGTGTCGTGTAAGCCATGGGGTATGCCGCCAAAGCAAGAACGGGGAGTATGTAATTCTGATTATCAACACTCCATGCTTCAACCCAACCTAACTTACTACAGAAAACGTATAATAGAAGCGTTGCAAGAATGAAACTTGGAACAGCCGTAAATAACGTTGAGAAGAAAACGATTATTCTATCAATAATGGTATTTCGTTTAAGCGCGGCAATACTTCCGAAAATCGTACCTGATAAAAGAGCAACCGCCATTGCCGAGAGACCTAACTTCATTGAGATAGGGAATGACTGTTTGAATATGGTTGCAATATCTCTGCCGTTTTTAAGGGAAACACCAAAGTCACCCTGAACGAGACCTTTAAGATAATTAACAAACTGAACGATCAACGGCTGATCAAGACCGTAACGCTCCTCAAGTGCTTTGATAGTTTGTTTGTCCAACGCCTTTTCGCTGTTAAACGGACCGCCGGGAACAGCGTGCATTGCAAAAAATGTGATCGTGCATATTATAAGAACTGTGGCAAGCGCCAACAGAACGCGCTTAATAACGTACTTTAACACATTATCGCTCCTTTCTGAGAAAAAAATCGTAGAATGGTATATTCTGTGAAACTACACAATAAACCAATTATTGAAATATTATAGCCTATTTGCGAAAATTTGTCAATAGATTTAGTATGGTTTTAACACAGTTTAATCACGCAGTTTTAACTTTTTTTTCTGTATTCAGAAGGAGTTATTCCCTCAACCTTTTTAAATAATTTGCTAAAATAATTATAATCGGGGATACCCACCAGAAAAGATATTTCGTTTACATTTAAGGTAGAATCCTTCAAAAGAGTTTTTGCTTTTTTTATGCGCTTTGAAGTCAATAATTGATGAACCGTGTTGCCCGTGTGTTTTTTTACTGTTTTACATATTGAAGAAACTGAAACGCCAAGATCCCTTGCCATATCTTCAAGAGAAAATGAAGAAAGAAAGTTTCTCTCTATATAGTAATCTATCTGCGCCCAAAGTCCTGTTTTTGCGGCGTCAAGCATTTTGTGCAGATGTATGTAACTGATGCACGCGGTCATAATGCTTTCAACTGAATCAAGGTATTCTGAAGAAAGAGTCCGCACCGAAGCAATTTTTTCATCAAACTCTTTGGCTTTGAAAAATTTTTTCGTAAGTTCTTTTGTTGCTTCGTGCTGAGAGGTAATATCGGTATCATATAGAATCTGACCGAACATCAGATATCCGCTGATACCCATATCGTCAATTATGGGTGCACAGACTTCAAGAAGACCTGCATGGCATCTAAGGCGAATGGTTTTACCGTTTGATGCTTTTCTTAACATATCGTTATCTGAACAAGTACAAGCAATGTGCCCGTGATGTTTTGAACGGATATGTTCGCAGAATTCGCAACGCTTTTCGGGAAATTTAGTAATGATGTTGAAGTTTTTGTCAAAAAGTGCGATACGCAATCCGGTAACTTCATAAAAGTCTTTAATTAGTTTTTTTATATCGTTATTGTCACTAGTCATTGTAAAAATTCCAATTTTATACTATAATTTGCAATAATTATACTATAATTTTCAATTTATGTATAGTATAATTTTAATATAAGAGGTGAAAAAGTTTATGAATGAGTTCCTTTTAAAATATTCAAACAGTGCAAAAAAATGGGAAGACGCTCTTCCGTTAGGTAACGGCAGAATTGGAGCAATGGTTTTTTCCCGTGGCAAAGAAGAGATTCTTCGCTTAAATGAAGAAACGCTGTGGGAAGGCTTTCCTTACGATTTTGATAATCCTGAAACACGCGAATATCTTCCTATAATTCGAAAACTTATTTTTGAAAAAAAGTATTCGCAGGCTCAGGAAATTGCATTAAAAAAACATATTTGTAAAGACGGCGGAAGTGCGAGGTGCAATCCCGGCGAACCTTTCGGCACATTCAGAGGTGCAGGAGATCTTCTTCTTGAAGATATGAACGAGGTCAACGTTTTAAAGCGCGAGCTTGATTTAAAACACGGCATTGTATATACTCAAACCGACAGATACGTTCGTACTCATTTTACTTTGCTTACCGAAAATGTTTTCGTCGTTAACATAAAAAGCAAAAAGGATAAGTTGAATATTGCTTTCAGATTTGATCATAACGGCGGTGATTTTGTTGATGACAAAAATAACATCGCTTATAAAAATGAAGATAACAAAAAATTTTACGGTACCGAGATAATAAAGGATTTTTCTGAAAAGTTTGAAGGTGTTGAGGTTACTGATTCAATTAGTTATTTAGAACAGCTCTTGGGCGACGGTGCTATGACGTGGGCATTTTTTTGTGATTTTGTTACTGATGGCAAAAGAGAAAAACTTTTTGACGGTATAAAAATTACTGATGCGACAGAAATAACGGCATTCGTTTCCATTGCAACGTCATACAACAATGAGGATCCCGTAAAAACAGTTTCTGATACTGTAAAAAAAGCAATACATACGGGATATGAAACTCTTATTTATGAGCATAAAAAGGCTTTCTCGGAATTGATGCTCAGATCTGAACTTCACCTTGAAGGCGATGAAAAACTTCAAGAATTAGATACTGATGTACGTCTTAATTTAATTAAAGAAGGCGGAACGGATAACGGATTTGCGGAACTGTATTTTAATTACGGTAAATACCTGCTGATATCATCTTCGAAAAAAGGATGTAAACTTCCTGCAAATCTTCAGGGTTTATGGACAAAGGATAATCAACCTCCGTGGAGTTCGGATTATCATATAAATATAAATCTTCAAATGAATTATTGGCCCAGCGAGGTTACGGGACTTTCGGACTGTAATGATTCCTTCTTTGAATATATCAGATTTTTATCTGTTCACGGCAGAAAAACAGCAGAAATTATGTATGGATGTTCGGGATGGGTCTCACATCATGCAACAACACCTCACGGATTCACGTCTGCAGGAAATAATCCCCAATGGGGAAGTTTTGTGTGCTCGGGCGCTTGGTGTGTAACTCACATCTATAACCATTACAGATATACACTTGATAAGGATTTTTTAAAAAGATATTGGGATGTTATAACGGAGAGCGTGAGATTCTTTCTTGATTATCTTGTTGAAAGTCCGGAAGGATATCTGGTTACCTGCCCTTCAAATTCACCGGAAAATTCATTTATAGATCCCGAAACGGGTAAAAGGGTAGGATTGTATCCCGGCCCCACAATGGATACGCAAATTATCAGGGATCTTTTTAGCGGTTACGTTGAACTTTCGGAAATTGTGGAAGAATATGAACTTGTGGAAAAAGTAAAGGCGAGTCTTGAAAAACTTGTTCCGACTCGAATAGGAAAGCACGGAAATATTATGGAATGGCTTGAGGATTTTGATGAGGCTGAGCCGGGACACAGACATATTTCACATTTGTACGGACTTTATCCTTCGGAACAAATCAATAAAAACACTCCCGAACTGTTTGAAGGAGCAAAGAAAACTATTGAGCGCAGGCTAAAATATGGCGGTGGACACACGGGCTGGTCCCGCGCGTGGATAATTAACTTTTATGCCCGTCTTTTTGACGGTGAAGAAGCATATTTCCACTTGCTGGAGTTTTATAAAAAAAGCACGTTTTCAAATCTTTTTGATTCACATCCGCCTTTTCAGATAGACGGCAACTTTGGCGTAACAGCGGGAATTGCAAATATGCTTTTAAGTGACGTCGGTGATGAAATAACCTTGCTTCCCGCATTACCCAAGGAGTGGAAAAACGGTTCATTTAAAGGTTTCCGCGCAAAAGGAAACAAGATTGTTTCATGTTCTTGGCGTGACGGAAAAATTACAGAAAGTAAAATTGAAAATATTTAATATAAAGGAGAATAAAATTATGGCAAACATGAAAATCGGTATTCGTCCCGTAATTGACGGCAGATGGGGCGGCGTAAGAGAAGGTCTTGAAGAACAGACCATGAACATGGCAAAAAATGCCGCAAAACTTATTGAAGAAAATTTGAGATATGCTGACGGTACTCCCGTTCAGTGCGTTATTGGTTGCACAACCATCGGCAGTGGCGCAGAAGCGGCAAAGGTTCTTGAACAGTTTTCAAAGGAAAACGTTGTTGCAACACTTTCAGTTACAGCTTGCTGGTGCTACGGCTCAGAGACAATGGATCTTGATCCTACAACCATAAAGGCAATTTGGGGCTTTAACGGAACAGAACGTCCCGGTGCAGTGTATCTTGCGGCGGCTATGGCGGCACACGCTCAGCGCGGACTTCCTGCCTTTGCAATTTACGGTCATGACGTTCAGGACAGAACAGATACAACCATTCCCGATGACGTTAAGGAAAAAATTCTTTTGTTTGCAAAGGGCGCAGTTGCAGTAGGTCAGATGCGCGGCAGAGCTTACGTTAATATCGGCTCAATTTCAATGGGTATTGCAGGTTCTTTCTGTGATGCTGACTTTTTCCAGAAATATCTTGGCATTCGTGCTGAATGGCTTGATGAAACTGAACTTCTTCGCCGTATAACTCTTGGCATCTATGATGAAGAAGAATATACAAAGGCACTTAAATGGGTTAAGACAAACTGCAAGGAAGGCTTTGATAAAAACGAGGGCAAGGATCTTCCTGAAATCATTAAGAGAAGTAAAGTTGTTTCCCCTGATAAAGATTGGGAATTTGTTACCAAAATGGCTATCATCATAAAAGATATCATGCACGGCAACGAAAAACTTAAAGAAATCGGCTGGCATGAAGAAGCATTAGGCAGAAACGGTATCGCAGGCGGTTTCCAAGGTCAGCGTCAGTGGACAGATTGGCTTCCCAACGGTGATTTTGCTGAAAGTATCCTCTGTTCAACCTTTGACTGGAACGGCAAGGGCGCACCAACAATTCTTGCAACTGAAAACGATAACTTAAACGGCGTAACAATGCTTTTATTAAATCTTTTAACGGGCAAAGCACCTTTGTTCTCTGACGTTAGAACATATTGGTCTCCCGATGCAGTTAAGCGCGTAACGGGCACAACTCTTTCAGGCTATGCCGAAAACGGAATTATTCACCTTATCAATTCAGGCGCAACTGCTCTTGATGCAACGGGCGCAGTTAAAGATGAAAATGGCAACGGCACCATGAAAGAATGGTGGAATATGACGGAAGAAGACATTAAGGCTTGCCTTGAAAACTCCGATTGGTGCAGGGCTGACTATGAATATTTCCGCGGCGGCGGTTTCTCAAGCCACTTTAAGACAAATGCTGAAATGCCCGTAACAATGGCACGTCTTTGCCTTGTTGACGGTGTTGGCCCCGTAATGCAGATCGCTGAAGGCTATACTTGCGTTGTTGATGAAAAGACTCACGAAACGTTAGATAAGCGTACCGATCCCACATGGCCCACCACTTGGTTTGCACCTATTCTTAACGGCAAGGGCGCATTTACCGACGTTTACTCCGTAATGGCAAATTGGGGCGCTAACCACGGCGCATGGGTTCACGGTCACGTTGGCGCAGATCTGATCACACTTTGCTCAATGCTTCGCATTCCCGTTAGCATGCACAACGTTCCCGAAGAAAAGATATTCCGTCCTCAAGCATGGGGACTTATGGGAACAGAGAACAAAGAGTCTGCTGACTTTAAGGCTTGCCAGACTTACGGTCCTTTGTATAAATAAAAAACGAAAAATGACTGCATATATTGCAGTCATTTTTTTGCCTATAAAAAAATCCCATTGGCTGAAAAATCAATGGGATAAATTTTATCTGACCGATGCAAAAAGGAAAAATACCATAATGTAAAGATAAGTTATAACGGTCATTTTAATTATAAAATAGTTTTTCGTTGCATTTTTATCTTTGTTCATAAGCGTCTGAACCAAACAAGCGGTAATTGGCAGGCACAGAATAAGTGCAAGTGCAAGATTTGAAACAAACAGCGTTTTAATTACACCGAAAAAAAGACACAAAAGATAAATAATAAATGCAATGGGAAATAAGATCCACAAAATATTTCTTAAAATCTTCATTAGTTCTTAAGGCTCTGCAGGGGAGCGGGAATTCTGCCTGCACGGGAAATAAATTTTGAACAGTCGGCTTTATTTACGGGCATGATAGGTGCTTCGCCTAAAAGACCGCCGAAACTTACCATATCGCCAACACCTTTGCCGATAACGGGAATAATTCTAACTGCGGTAGTCTTTGAATTTACCATACCGATTGCCGCTTCATCGGCAATAATACCTGAAATAGTCTCTGCGCTTGTTGTGCCGGGAACTGCTATCATATCAAGACCAACAGAGCAAACACAAGTCATAGCCTCAAGTTTCTCTAAAGTAAGCGTGCCCGCTTTTGCGGCATTTATCATACCGATATCTTCAGAAACGGGAATAAATGCACCTGAAAGACCGCCAACGTAACTTGATGCCATAACACCGCCTTTTTTAACTGCGTCGTTAAGCATTGCAAGGGCTGCGGTGGTACCTGGGCCGCCCGTTTGAGATAAACCCATTTCCTCTAAAATATGTGCAACGGAATCGCCCATAGTGGGAGTGGGGGCAAGGGATAAGTCAACTATACCGAACTGTGCAGAAAGAGCATCTGCCGCACGGGAAGCAACAAGTTGTCCCATTCTTGTAATCTTAAATGCGGTTTTCTTAATTTCTTCGGCTAATTCGCCTAAAGAAGCATCAGGCATTTTTTCTAAAGCACATTTAACAACACCGGGACCTGAAACGCCAACGTTAATAACGCAATCTCCTTCGCCTGCGCCTAAAAATGCGCCTGCCATAAAGGGGTTATCTTCAACGGCATTACAGAAAACAACTAACTTTGCGCAACCGATACTTCCGCGGTCGGCAGTTTTTTGAGCAGATTCAACGATAATTTCGCCCATTTTCTTAACGGCATCCATGTTGATACCTGCCCGTGTTGAACCGATGTTTACCGATGAACAGATGTGATCGGTTACCGCCAACGCTTCGGGAATACTGTTTATAACTGCAAGATCGCCGGGGGTAATTCCCTTATGAACAAGGGCAGAGAAACCGCCTAAAAAGTTTACGCCAACGTTGTTTGCCGCTTTTTCCAAAGTTTTAGCAAAACAAACTGCATCGTTAATTCTTGAAGCAGAGGCAATGTGAGAAATAGGCGTAACGGATATACGCTTGTTTACAATGGGAATACCTAAAGTTTTTTCGATTTTTTCTGCTTCTTTAACAAGGTTTTCGGCGCGCTTTGAGATTTTATCGTAAATACGGGTGCAAGCCTTTGTTGCATCTGAATCGGCGCAATCGTAAAGGGAGATACCCATCGTTACGGTGCGCACGTCAAGATGCTGGTTATCAAGCATTTGAATAGTTTCGTTTACTTCGTTAAAATTTATCATCTTTTTTCTCCATTACAGACGGTGCATGCTGTTGAAAATTTCTTCTGATTGAATTCTTACTTCAAGATTTTCATCAAATTCCTTAAAGGAACCCTGAAGACCCTGAATATCAAGATCGCTTTTTTCAAGGCTCAAAAACATAACCATTGTGAAATAATCGTGCAAAATTGTTTGCGTGATATCAAGAATGTTTACGTTGTGATCACGTAATTTTGCGCTTACGTCAGCAATAATGCCCACTCTGTCATGTCCGATAACTGTTAAAAATGCTTTCATATGTTACTCCTTTTTATCTAAAAGTATTATTTCTACGTTTTCATCAAGGGCGTTTTCAAGGGACGAAATAAATCCGTTGTCCTTATAAACGTTTTCGGGTTTACCTAAAATAACCGTATCGATGTTTTTTTCTTTAATGAAATCAACAACGGCCTTTAAGGCGTCTTCGGAATATAAAACCGTCATATCAGCACCTGCTGAATGGGAAACGGAATATAAGAACTCCAAAATCGCGCCTTTGTCAACGGCTTCAATATTTTTTGCAACGTGCAGAACGAAAAGATTATCGTCATTTTCGCGGATACTTACCGCATGGTCAATAAGCTTTTGGCAAGTGTTCTGCAAGGTGACACATACCATGATATTTTTCAAAAAAATCAGTCCTCGATATTTATGATAATGTTCTGATGGGTTTTTACTTTGATTTTCTGCCCTTCAGTTAAGTCAGGGTAAGGGAGAGCGCAAAGAAAATATAAGGTGCGCTCAAAAACTTCATTTTCGTCATTAAAAGTGCAGATGACTCTTAAAAGGCGAACACCGTCATGCTCGGTATAATCATCAAATTTTTTAAAAAAATAGGTATCTTCCTGATAAATACCGCTGTTCACGTTTTTAAAAAGCTTTAAAAGTTTGTTTTTATCAAAGATAAGACCGTAATAGAAGAGCACAAGAATAATAACGGAAAGAACACCCGTTAAAATTGACACCCATAATATGTTTATGTAAAAACTAAAAATGTATGCCGTTAAAAAAACAAGCGCAAGAATAATAAATATTATCATCAGCATATTGCGCTTTTTTCTTAATTTTTCAAAAAAATCTTCTTTTAATAAGTTCATATAAAACACCCAACGAGTATTATACCAAAGATTTAAAAAAAATGCTATAAGAATTTTATAAAAAGAGCCGAATTTTTAATAAATTCGGCTCAAATATATCAATTAGCCTCAGAAAGAGTCAATTCAATTTCAATGGGATCTGAATCGTATTGCACTGACCAACCTGAAATAGTTGCCCTATAAACGGTAAGTTTAACTTTATCGCCGGGTTTTTTAGTAAGCAGGAAAGAAGAATATTCTGCCATGCTGGAAATGGGGGTAGAGTCGATAGCGTAAATAATATCGTATTGTTTAAGTCCTGCTTCACGTTCGTTATCACCGGTTATTGCAGTAATGCAAAGACCGCGAGGAAGAGTGTTCCAACCTGTCATTCTGAAAACAGATGAAGGAAGCGCAAGAGTCAGGTTAATGGTTGCGCGGTTCTTTACGTGACCGTAATTCAAAAGATCGTTTAAAATAGGCGCCGCTTCATCAAAAGTAATGGCAAAACCCATGTTTTCATAGCCTTCCGCAACGATTTTTGAAGATGTAATGCCGATAACGTTGCCGTAAAGATCAATTAAGGGACCGCCGCTGTTACCGGGGTTTATGGCAGTATCGGTCTGGATACAGTGCATGATGTATCCCGTTGAATAATCCTGAATTGCGCGGTTTACTGCAGAAACTATTCCGCTTGTAACACTTGAAGAGAAGTCAATTCCGCCGGGGTTGCCGATTGCAAGAACGCTGTCAGCAACATTTACGTTTTCAGCGGAAGTGAAGTTTGCAACGGTAAGTTTGGTTTTACCCGGATCGATCTTTAAAAGCGCAAGGTCTGTAACGGTATCGGAACCGATAATTTTTGCATCGAAAATAGTTCCGTCAAAAAGAACGACCTGAACCGTTGAAGCACCCTGAATAACGTGGGCGTTTGTTATGATATAACCGTCTTCTCTGCTTATAATACCGCTGCCTTCGGAATAAAGGCTTGAAGTATCAGATGAGCCGAAATAGTTATTCGTTGTGTAACATTGAATGCAAACAACGCTGGGAATAACTTTCTGTGCCGCTTGCTGCGGAGTAAGAATCTGTCCTTCGATAAGCACAGGAGTAGGCGTTGGCGAAACAACAACAACCGAATCAAAGGCAACACCGTCGGAAGTTATATTATTTTCAGGCTCCTTTGTTGAAATAACGGGGGATGAAGATTCAATAGGCTTCTTATTGAGTTCGGAATTACCTGAACCGCCTGAAGAAACAAGCGAAACAACACATATTCCCAAAGATACTATGGTAATGCAAAGAAGAACGGCAATAATGGACACGAAACAACCGTTGCCTGCAAAAATATTTTTCTTTTGTTTTTGCGCGCCAACGTTGGTATTATAGCCGTTATTTTGAGAATATCCTGAATAATTGGGATTATAGGTATAGCGTATTCCCGAAGAATTTTGATCATTGACGTTTTGTTCTTGTGTATTTTGAACGTCTTCACTGTTAAAATTATTCTGATCAAAGGTGTTGTTTTCGCTCATAAAAAAATCCTCTCGTTTAAATATCTATAAATATTATAATATCTCATTATGATAAATTTATGATAATGAATTGAAAATAAAAAAAAGGATGGTTAAAAATCCATCCTTAAATTATAAATTAGTCTACGCTGTAGGGAAGAAGAGCAACTGTACGTGCACGCTTAATAGCGGTTGCGAGCTCTCTCTGATGTTTAGCGCAGGTACCTGTCATTCTGCGGGGTTGAATCTTACCACGCTCAGAAATGAACTTACGAAGCTTTGCTACGTCCTTGTAATCAATAGCTTCAACTTTATCGGCGCAGAATTGGCAAACCTTTCTTCTGGGTCTGCGGTTATTGCGAACCTTCTTAAAATCCTTTTCGGACATCTTCGTTTCCTCCTAATAAATTTTAGAACGGAATCTCCTCATCTTCAACAGTTTCAATATTATCGCCGAAGGGGGGATTACCTAAACTTGCAGCGCGTGCTGCATCGTCGCCGTTATCGCTGCCGTTGGGGCGTGAAAGGAACTGAACCTCATCAGCCACAACTTCGGTAATATAACGCTTTGAACCATCGGGAGCGTCATAAGATCTTGTCTGAATAGAACCTGAAATAGCAGCCTGACTGCCCTTATGCAGATATTTAGCGCAGTTTTCAGCCTGGGCTCTCCAAACAACAACAGGAATAAAATCGGCTTCTCTTGTTTGAGAATCGCGGTTAGCAAAGCGACGGTCAACGGCGATAGTAAAAGTGCATACTGCAATTCCGCTGGCAGTTGCTCGTAATTCAGGATCTCTTGTAAGTCTGCCTATAAGCATTGCTCTGTTCATAAATCAAAACTCCCTTAAAAATAAATTATGCTTCTTTCTTAATAACGATGAAGCGCATGATGTCCTCGCTGATTTTGAAGTTTCTTTCAAGCTCTGCGGGGAAAACAGGGTTTGCTGTGAAGTTCATTAAAACATAGAAACCTTCGCTAATGTAATTGATTTCGTATGCAAGCTTCTTAACGCCCTGCTCTTCGATACCATCAACAGTACCGCCGTTCTCTGTTACGAGATTTGCGAACTTTTCGATAAGAGCCTTTGTAGCTTCACCGTCAAGTTTGGGGTTGATGATGTAGAGTGTTTCGTACTTATTCATACTTCAATTCACCTCCTTATGGTCATTTGGTCTCTCTATTCATAGAGAAACAAGGAAATTTATCTGCCGAACTATAATACCAAAAATAAGAGAATTTGGCAAGCATTTTTTGCTAAATTCACAAAAAAATTGTAAAAAAAGAAACTTTGAGTGAAAATATTAGTTTTTTATCTATAATTGACGGATTTTTCTATTGAATTTGATTGAAAATAGTGCTAAAATTCTTCACGTAAAGAGTTTTTGCGATATTTCAGCGGCGAAACACCCACTTGCTTTTTGAAAAAAGAATAAAAATAGACTTCGTTTAAGAAACCGCATTTTTGCGCCACTTCCGAAATGCTTATATCTGAATATTTTAAAAGTGAGATTGCTTCGCTTAACCGAAGATCGGTTACTGTCTTATGTAGTGATTGACCTACGTATTTATCAAAAAGTCTGTCAAGTGTTGCGCGGCTTAAATGAAAAGCCTTTGCAATCTTTTCTCCTGAAAGATCTTCCTTTAAATTTGAGTGTATGTATCTTAAAATCGGCGAGATCGCGTTTTGCGAATCGTCGGAATATACGGGCTTAAAATTATTAAGATGGCAAAAGATCTCAATAAGGCAGGCACAGCGCACGTTTTCAGAAAATTTTTCATTAAAAACGTCGTTTATCGCCCTTGATATAACGGGAAGTTCCTCGTCCTCAAAAATCAGCGTTCCCGAAAATATTTTTTCATCAAATAGGTTTTGAGAAAAGGAAAAGGCATTTTTTGAAAAATATATTACGTGGCGTGAAAATTCTTTTAACTCATTTTCCGATTGCATCAGGTGAACGGTGTAGGGCGGTGTAATTATAACGCATGGCTTTGTGATCTTAAAAACTTTGCCGTTTAATGTAACGTTCTGGTTTATCGCTTTTTCGCAATAGTAAAGTTCAAAATGGGGATGAAAGTCAAGATGATCGTACTCCCTTGTGTAGTTAGTTTTGTACACGGTGTTTATTCGTGAGGAAAAAAGAATGTTTTTAAATAAGTAATTCATTTAACCGGTCCTTTTGTGAGTGGATTTCTTAGTTATTTTAAAATACAAAATTATTTCTGTCAACAGAAAGGGGAAAATATAATGGCAACAAAAACGAGAGTAGTAGAACCTTCCTTCAGAATCGGTGCAGGCAGATATCTGCAAGATAACGGCATTTTAGGTAATATTGGCGGCGAAGTTAAACTTTTAAAAGGTACTAAAGCCTTTATAATGGGCGGAACAACGGCACTTTCCATTGCCAAAGATACCGTTACAAAAAGCCTTGAAAAAGAAAAAATCGATTACGTTATCTATGAGTATAAAGGCTTCTGCGTTCCTGAACATTGCCAGAATATAGTTGATAGCGAAGAATTTAAAAAATGCGATATTGTTATCGGCATCGGCGGCGGCGTTCTAATGGATGCATCAAAACTTTGTGCGGTGTGGGGGGATAAACCGGTTATCTGTGTACCTACCTCAAGTGCAACCTGCGCTGCTTACGCGCCTTTAAGCGTTACTTATTCTGAAATCGGCGAAACTTTAGGCACCAAGCACCATAACCGTGAAGTAAACTGTGTTATTGTGGATATGGATATTTTATCAAAACAGCCTGCAAAACTGTTCGTTTCAGGCGTTTACGATTCACTTGCCAAACTTATGGAACTTAATCAGCGCCTTATCGGAAAAGATGAGAATGAGATTGAGATCGGTCTTCGCGCATCTTACGAATTAAGTAAATTTTTATATGATCGTCTTAACAGTAATTTTGATACTGCTTTAGAAGCCATTAGAGCGGGCAAAGACTGCAAAGAAGTCTATGACTGTGTCTACCTTGCCATTGGGCTTACAGGCGTCGTATCAGGGCTTGCAAGGGGCTCAAATCAAACGGCAGTTGCACACAAGATATATGAGTCTGCAAGAAAACTTTTCCCAAAAATTATTTCAAAGCATCTTCACGGTGAAGTTGTTGCAGTAGGCTTAATTGCCCAACTTGCCTATAACGGTTCTTTTGATGAAGCAAAAGCCTTTGCCAAAAAAATGCAGGAGAGAGGTATGCTTATTTCTCTTAATTTAATGGGCGTTGAGAAAACAGAAGAAAACTTTAATCTTCTTTATGAAAAGATGCTCACTTCAACTGCAATGGCAGGAACAAGCGAAGAAGAACATTTGCAGTTAAAAGAAGCACTTAAACTGATAATTTAATGATTGAATATTTATAATAAAAAAAATATAAATATCCACTTGTGGATAAAAGGCGGAATTTTATTCCGCAAATAGTAACATTGTCTTGTCTGTCCATATAAGATAAATATACATTTTTATATAATATAATGTGTGTTAACAGACGCTTACTTAAAAATTACAAAAGTTTACGGAAAAAAGATAGAGATAAAGAGAAAAAACAGCCAATTTTTCGGCTGTTTTTTTCTGTAAATTATACAATTTCAACGGTTTTATCAACGTGGAAAAAGTGAATATAAGGATAAACTTTTCTTCCCGGATAAAGTTGTTCAAGGGCGGCTTTATACATCTTTAACTGTGGGGTGTGATGTAAAACGTGTTCATCAAGATCGCCATTTATATAATCGGTCTTATAGTCAAGAAGAACTATGTCATCACCCTCGAAGAAATAGCAGTCGATAATACCCTGAACAAGAGATTCATCACCCGTATCGTCAAAGGGAATTATGTGGCAAAATGACCGCTCTCTCAAGATAAGAGAACTGTTTTTCATTCTTAATCCAAAGGGCGAATTAAGGAAAGAATCAATTTGTTTAAAGGGAATTGCCTCAAATTCTTCATTGGTTAAAATGCCTGAAGAAAGCATATCTTCCGCCTGCTCGCGTGCAGACTTTTCGCTGTCAAACAAAACGTGTTCCATAAAGAAGTGAACCACCGTTCCTTTTTGTGCGCCTTTATATTCTTTGTCTTCAAACATAGGCTTTCTTAATGGAATTTTTGTGCGGATAGCCTTTTTGCTTGGCGATTGCTTTGTTCTTTGAGTTGTTGATGAAGCGTAGGGATAAACCCATGAAAAATCTTCTTTTATTTTTTCAAGGTACGCGTTTTTATCAAAGTCATCTTCAACAACTTCCTCTTTCTTGGCTTCGGGAGGATCTATGCCGATTTTTACAGAGATTTTCCACGTATCGTCATCATAAAGATCAAGATCTCTGTCATCAAAAAACAGATCGCGAAGATCGCTTGCATTTTTGTGATAATAGAAAAGAGGCATAAGAAGATCTGAAAAACAACTGTAATTTCTTAAAACCGCATCTGATAAAGGAGTGCATTTTTTAGAAAGTTTCTTTTCCTCGTCTGCAACGGAGATTATAAGTTTGTTTTTTGCGCGGGTAAGTGCAACGTATAAAACGCGCATTTCTTCGGCAAGATACTGTTGTTTTTTTGTGCGGTTTATTGCAAGTTTTCCGGGGGAAACGAATTTTGTTCTCACGTTATAATTATCGGCTATCGTATAATCAAAAGCAATACCGAAATTTTCGTTTGCCTTTACCGTATCACTGTCAACGGAAGAATGGTCGGAACAACCGATGAGAATTACAACGGGAAATTCAAGACCTTTTGATTTATGAGCCGTCATAAAATGAACGGAATTAGCGTTTTCATCTATAACGAAGGAAGGATCGTCAGGTTCGTTAAGTTTCTTGTGATAATCAAGAAATCCTAAAATACCTTTATCGGAAAATTCGCTGTATTCCCGCGCAAGAGAAATAAGTTTTTTCAACGCTTCCTGCTCTTTTGAGTTTTTGGGCATATAGGAAGTGTGATAAACGTAACCCGTTTCATTGGCAACGTACTCTATAAAATCGCCGAGACTCATTGATTTTTCAATAAGTTCAAGATTATCAAGAAGCGTGAAGAAATCATCAATTTTCTTTTTGATATTTTCTTCATTATCGTAATTTTTAAGGGCGGTATAAAAGGAAGTTTGCTGGGATTTAGCGCGAACTTTTGCAAGTTCGGTTGGGGTAAAGCCGCCGATGGGCGAAAGCATTACCGTAACAAGATCTACGTCGCTTTTCCTTAAAACAAGAAGATTAAGTAAAGCAATTATTGTAACGGTGGTATCCGTATCGTCATTAGGTTCTTTTTTCTGATTTATGTAGGGAATGCCCATTTCTTTAAAAATTTCCATAAGGCGCATACCCGAAGTTCTGTTTCTTCCCAAAATTGCAATATCACTGTATCTTAACGGTCTGAGTTTTCCGTTATCGTAAAGGCTCATCTTCATTAGTTCCTGAATTTTTAAAGCGATCATATAAGATTCCTGATCGGTTGAGCCTACCGTTACCATTAACTCATTTGAGCATTCATCGGGAGCATTTGTATCGGTGTAGTAAAGGCAATCGGAATATTGGGGCGAATCTTTTTCAGGGGAAGGATAAAGGCAAGCATCGCTGTCATATACGATTTCTGAAATCTTTTTGTTATTCATGTATTTCTTGAAAAGGAAATTTACGCCCTCAAGAATATTGGGGAATGAACGGAAATTATTTTTAAGTATTAAAAGATCACCGTCAACATTCTGCCCGTACATATCCATTTTCTTTCTGAACATATCGGGGCGCGCGTCCTGAAATCCGTAAATACTTTGCTTAACGTCACCGACAAAGAACATATTCTTGCCCTTTGAAAGGGAAGTAATAATGTGTGTGTGGAACTCGTTTTCGTCCTGATACTCGTCAATATAGATATAATCGGTGTTATTTTTTATATCTTCTCTTATATCTTCGTTTTCTTCGATTAGCCTGAGCCCGTGAGATAAAACACCGTCAAAATCCGTACCGCCTTCATTAAGCATGATCTCTTCTGTTTTTTTAGAATAGATTTCATGTATTTTAAAGAGACCTTCTATTGCAGGCACAAGATAGGAAAGATCCGTATAAGTATCGCAGGCGGTAAGCGCTTGTACGTTTGATCGGATCTTCTTTACGATTTCAAAACTGTCAACAAACCGCTGTTTTAAAGGTGATTTATCTTTATTTAATTCCTTAACTTTTCTGATATCGGGAAGAGTTTTTAATGCTTCGTTTATTTTTTGAAGATCATTTTGATCAATGGCATTTTGGAAAAAATTTATGTAGTTTTCCGTATGCTCGATAACACCGATTCCGATGGGAGTGTTATTAAATTCCTTTGAAATTATATGGCATTGTTCAATTGCGCAAAGCAGAAGATTTTTTGATTCTTCAATAAGAAATTCTTCAAAAATCTTGCCGTTGTTTTCATAAATTTCAATGGTGAATTTTTTGAAATTTTCAGGGTGGGGAATGGGTTTGAGCGCCTTATCAAGCTGAAGTATAATTCTTTCAAGACTTTTATCTGATTTTTCTGAAGCGAACTGTGTAAGCACTTCTCCGTATTCAGGGAAAAGCCCGTCATTATAGAGTTTTGAGCATTCTTCAAGAGTATCTGCCATTGCGGCATTTTTAAGAAGAGTCTGTTGTGCGCCTTCAAAAATTCTGAAATCAGGGGGCAGTAAGGTGCGGTAATAATACTTTTTCAGCATTTTGATACAGTAGGCGTGAATGGTTGAAATATCAGCGCGGTCGATTAACTGTTGCTGTCTTAATAAATGTTCGTTTTCAGGATCTTTTTTTATTGCTTCAATGAAACGCTTATTAAGCTTGTTTTTCATTGATTTTGCAGCGGTGTTTGTGTAAGTTGCAATGATCATTCTGTCTAAAGAAGAACCTTCTTCTGTGATCATTTTAAAAATATGCTCGATCATTACTGCGGTCTTTCCGCTTCCCGCGGCGGCGGAAACGAGAAGATTGTTGTCTTTATGCTCAATAACGGCTTTTTGATATTCTGTCCAGTTAGGCATTATTCGTTTCCTCCATTTGTTTTTTTACCGCAGATCATACTGTAAGAACAGTACTTGCAGTCATCGGCATTTGTTTTGATGTTTCCCTCTAAAATTTCTTCTGAAAACTTTTTGGCATTTTCAACGGCAGAATCGAGAAGAGTGTTAAAAGCGCTTCTCGGAAGACCTTTTTCGTTGAAATCAACAAGTTCTGCGCCTGAAAATGTGTTATCTGTAAGGCGCATATACTGCATTGATGCAGGCACGCCGTTTTTAAAGTTTGATAAAATTGCACGCATATATATTGCAAGCTGAAGATCTTTTCCGCTTTCAACGTCATCAGGACTGAAAGTGCTTTTGCCCGTTTTATAGTCAATAATTCTTATATAAACGTTGCCGTCTTTATCAAGTCTGTCAACACGGTCAATTTTTCCTTCAAGATAAAGAGTGCCTGAATCTGTTTCTATTTCGATAGGCGGAAGACCGTTTCTGCCAAAAACGATCTCCTGACCTAAAACGGTGAAATTATCCATGTGTTGGCGCACTTGCCATGCGCTTTCACAAGCAAAGTTTTTAAGCAGTTTGTTTACCGTTTTTTGTCTCTCCGTTGAAAGTAATGCGCCAAAATGAACGTCGGGAAGTTTTTTATCAAATATTTCCGCCGCCTTTTGGTAACATTGGTCTCTTGTAAGATCAAGTTTTGAGTTTTCTTTTGTAAATGTTTCAATTACGTTGTGGATAAGGGTGCCCACGTCAATACTGTCGGCAGAATATTCCCTTAATTCCTCAGGATCAAGACCGTGCTCGATAAAATGCTTAAAGGGACAGTTTGCGTAAGTTTCGAGCCTTGAAATACTTGTTGTTTGACGGCTTAAAAAAAGATCCTTTGCAAGTTCTTTAGGAAGCGTTTGCTCCTTTTGTGATGCTTCATTCTTTAAAATTGAAAAAAGCCTGTCACTGTCATCTTCAAAATATTCTAAAAGAGCCTTTGCCTGAGGCGAATTGAATTTATCCTGAGCCATAAGAAGCATTGCCTGATTTTTAGTGTAGGGTTCAAGCAGTTCCTTATCGGCAGGAAGTTCCTTAATATTCTTTTTCTCAATATTTTTAAAGAGCTTTTTAAAATCTTCAAAAATTGTTGAAAGTTCCAATCCTCCGCCGGTCAGAGAGCGCAGGGGGCAGGATATATAAAGATGTTCAACGGGTGAACAAAGGGCGGAATATATAGTATATCTGATTCGGGCATCTTCCGTTTCCTGACTGTGCGCAAGTTCCATGCCGTATTCTTTTAAAACAGCGTTTTCCGTTGCGGTAACAAGTTTTTCATCGGTATAAATTGCAGGAATAACACCGTCGTTTGCGCCGACTATAAACACGTTTTTAACGTTTTGTTCTTTTGTGGCAGAAAGATCTCCGAAAGTTACGGAATCAAGAACACTTGGAATAGTTGAAAGGGGCGTTGCCCGGAACCCTTCAAAAAGCGTTTCGGAAAATTCCGATAAGGGTATCTTCTTTTCGCCCGAAAGGTCTGAAAGACGCTCCATAAGTTCAAGAATTTTATTCCACAACTGACTTGTAACGTCTGAAAGTGAGAAAAGTTCAAGTGCTTCATATCTGTCAACAAGAGCGCAGATATTTTCATAAACACCTTGTTCTTCCATGAATTTATAAGTGATCTCCGCCATTTCTCTTGCGGTGGAAACATTTAAAATATTTTCTCTGTATTCAATAAAAGGCGTAATGATTTTTTTGCGCAAAAGTTCAAACTCCTGCTGTTTTTCTTCGTTGGCGCGTTTATAGGCAAGACCTTTTTCGATCTCCCACGTGTTCACGCCAAGTTCCTTTATAAAATAGATAAAAGAGTCGCGCTCGTCAGGTAAAGCGGGGGTAAGAGATGATAGCAAAAGAGTTGTAACGTTTTCGGGAGTAAAGCCAATATATGCGCATTTTAACAAGGAAAAAAGATATGCCGCAACGGGGTGCGCGGTTATATCGTGTGCTTCGTCGGTGTAAACGGGAATGTTGTAACGCTTGAAAATATTATTTACAATAGGCGAATATTTTTTTACGTCGTTGGATATTACCGCATAATCTCTATATCTGTTTCCTTTTTTAACACCGTCAATAATTCTTTTAGCAATATCCGAAATTTCCGTTTCAATGGTCGGATAAACTAAAAGATCAACGTTATTTACGGATTCTTCAAAAGTTTCTGGGGAATAACTGTAAAAATTATCTTCAAGGAAGTGAATTTCTTCACTTTTATATTTAACGTTACGGGAAACGCTTTCGATCTTATATTCAATCCCGTTTTCTTTTGCAACGGTAATAATTGTATTTAACGTTTTTTCGTGAATTTCATAAGCCTTTCTGTCTTTGCCGTTTTCAGCGGAACTTAAGGCAATAACAACGTCGGTTGAATTTATTAAAGCAGAAATAAAATTAACAAGATGGCTTGTTAAAACGTCAAAACCGTCAATATAAACAACAGTATCTTTAAGAGACGGATAGAATTTTAAAAGTTCTCCTGCCGTTTTTAATTTATCGGCATTATCGGTGTACCCTGATTGAAGAATATCAGAGTATGCTTTAAAAATAACTGCCATATCGTTCAGTTTGTATTTTAAAACACCGTCTTCAAGTTTGTTTGCGCATGAGATCAGATCATCATAAGAATATCCGCAGTTTTCAATTGTTGAAACCATATTAAGGCAACGGGCGGAAAAGCCTTTTCGCTTTGCGGCACTTCTGAAAATAGTCAGTTTATCTGCGTTTTCAATTAAGGCTATACGCACAGCCATAGCCTTTGAGCAATCGTCAAGATAAGTTTTTCTTTTGCCGAAAAAATCAAGGACCGATGAAGCAAGACGGTTAAACGAAGAAACTTCAACGTCAATAAAGCCGTTAATGTTAAGTTGACGGCATAAACGCTGTTCAAAATTATACGTAACGGGATCAGGCACGATAAGAATAGACTTTTGTCTGTTATTTATCCTTTGCCCGATATCCTCGATTATTCGGTGAGTTTTTCCTGAAGCAATGCGCCCCGTAACGATTTTCAGCAAGATTATCTACCTCATTACAAAATTTTATGGTTTTCTTACATATTATAACATAAAAAAAAGGTTCAGACAATGCTGAACCTATAATTTTTTTAGAATACGAGTTTTTCTTTAATGAAGTCTTTAACTTCTTCGATTTTAAGAGTAATCTGCTCCATAGTATCGCGGTCGCGAACTGTAACGGTGCCGTTTTCTAAAGTATCAAAGTCTACTGTTACGCAGTAGGGCGTGCCGTTTTCATCTTGTCTGCGATAACGTTTGCCGATTGAGCCTGCCTCGTCATAATCAACGGGGAAGTACTTTGCAAGTTCTGCGTGAATTTCAAGAGCCTTTTCGGAAAGTTTCTTCTGTAAAGGAAGAACTGCGCACTTAAAGGGTGCAAGAACGGGATGAAGATGCATAACGTTTCTGATATCGCCGTTTTCCAAAGTTTCCTCTTCAAAAGCGTTGCAAAGGAAAGCAAGTGTTACGCGGTCAGCACCAAGAGAAGGCTCAACGCAGTAAGGAACATACTTTTCGTTGGTGGTGGGATCAAGATATTCCATGTTCTCACCGCTGTGTTCAGCATGCTGTTTAAGATCGTAATCAGTTCTGTCAGCAATACCCCAAAGTTCGCCCCAACCAAAAGGGAATAAGAACTCAAAGTCAGTAGTTGCCTTTGAATAGAAAGAAAGTTCTTCAGGTGAGTGATCGCGAAGACGAAGTGAATCTTCCTTAATGCCTAAATCAAGAAGCCACTTTTTGCAGAATGAACGCCAATATTCAAACCATTCAAGGTCTGTGCCGGGCTTGCAGAAGAATTCAAGTTCCATCTGCTCAAACTCACGTGTTCTGAAAGTGAAGTTACCGGGAGTGATCTCGTTTCTGAAAGATTTACCAACCTGACAGATACCGAAAGGAACTTTTTTACGTGTTGAACGCTGAACGTTCTTGAAGTTTACGAAAATACCCTGCGCAGTTTCGGGGCGGAGATATACTGTTGAAGTTGAATCTTCCGTTACGCCCTGGAAAGTTTTGAACATAAGGTTAAACTGACGGATATTTGTCCAATCGCTCTTACCGCAATCAGGACAAACAATGTTGTTTTCCTTAATATAATCTTCCATCTGCTGGTTTGACCAACCGTCAACAACGATATCTGTGCCTCTTTCATGATTGAAATCTTCAATTAACTTGTCTGCACGGTATCTTGATTTACAAGCCTTACAGTCCATAAGGGGATCGGAGAATCCGCCCAAATGACCTGAAGCCACCCAAACCTGAGGATTCATTAAAATTGCGCAGTCAACACCAACGTTATAAGGAGATTCCTGAACGAACTTCTGCCACCAAGCCTTTTTAACGTTGTTCTTAAGTTCAACGCCTAAAGGACCGTAATCCCATGTATTGGCAAGTCCGCCGTAGATTTCGGAACCGGGGAATATAAAGCCTTTGTCCTTGCAAAGGGAAATGATTTTTTTCATATCCATAAGGATACCTCCATAAAATTTTATATTAACATTATAAACGAAAAATTTTTTATGTCAAACTAAAAGTAATCATAAACACTAAAAATATTTTATATACATTATATATGGGCGGTATGTTTCGGTTTTGTATAATAATTTTTAATAAAATGTAACGAAAAATGAAAAAAATATGTTGATTTTTTAAAAAAAGTAGTGTATAATGAGTTTACCAAGTTATAGGAGGTATTTTTTAACTATGAAAAAACTGTTTGTAGCCTTAATGGCTATATGCATTGCTTTCTCGTCTTTCAGTCTTACGGTTTTTGCTGAAGATGCTACCGGCGATGCAGCAACAACCGGAACCACAGAAACCACAGAAACCAAAACCGTTGAGAGCCTTGTTGGCGCTTTCTATCTTCAGGGCGAAAGCGGAGTTATGCAGTCGGCAGGCGGCACCGTAATTACAAGTGATTATGACTATCATATCACTGATATTATGGCTAAAGCACTTACCGGCACAAAGAAGATTCCTTTCTATGCATTTGATAATGAAGGTGCAGTTTTCTTTGACTCATTTGCAGAATCTTATCTTATTTCAGAAGCAAAAGCAGCAACCGCAGCAGGTATTGATTTCTTTGCATATGATCTTCATATGGGTTATAAAGCAGATTCAACCACCGGCACAAACCTTATCCGTAACATGAACATGCAGCTTATCCGCCATGCTTCGCTTTACGGAACAAATCAGTTCGGTGATGAACTTGAATATGCCGTTGTTCTTGACGGTACATTTGATGGCGGCAAGGCAACTGAAAGAAACCTTATCGTTGATCAGTATCTTATCAGAAAAGGCTATCTCGTTGCTGAAGACGGCAGACCCGTTGTTTTCATTAAGTGGAACGAAGATATCCAGAATCAGATCACAAAACTTAACTCAACTCTTAAAAAAGCAGTAAAGGATAAAACAAACCTTAAAGAAGGCGTTGAATCCATTTTCGCAGTTGCTCTTAACGCTCCCAGCTTTGATGAAGCAACAAAGGTTGGCGCAGAAGCAATTTCTTGGACTCAGGGCACAGGCAAGAACGGCGAAGCTTATGCTAACATGACCGCTACCGTTGAAGGTAATTGGGCAAACGGCACAGCAGTTCTTCCTAACGTTGTAACAGGTTTTGACCTTTCACTCCTTGCTGATAACCCCATTCACGTTGAGGCAAACAAGCAGGCAGGTAAGGATAAAACAAAGTTCGTTGCATATGACAGAACCGGCACAAAGGAAGATGCAGTTGCAGCAGCAACTCCCGAAGAACTTGTTGCTCACGTTAAGAATGCAGTTGCAACAACTAACAAGCCTGCAAACTTCCCCGCAGTTATGGTTTATGCTTGGGATGACTTTATGGGTGGCGCATATCTTTGCCCCACAAAGACAGATAAAGAATATCAGTATGATGCATCATATCTTAATGCTTTAAGAGCATACTTCTACGGCAAGGAAGACGGTATCGAAACTCTTTCAGTTCTCGATAACAAGAACCAGACCGTTGTTACAGATATGCGTGCAAAGACCATTACTGTTATTGCAAAGGGCGAAGAAATTTCAAAGGTTGACTTTGATGGCAAAAATCTCCTTGATGCAAAGGATCCTGAAGTAACACCTACAACTGATGATCCTAACGCAGGTGGTGACGAAGGTAAAGGCGAAGGCGGCGGATTGCCCTGGGGCCTTATCGGCGGCATCGGCGGCGGTGTAGTAGCAATTATTGCAATCGTTGCAGTTATTCTTGGTGTTTCCAAAAAGAAAAAGAGCGAATAATATTTAAGCCGCCTTTATGGCGGGTTTTTTAAGTCTATGAAAAATACAGAAATTATTTTAGAAAAATTAAATTTAATGTATCCCGATGCCGATACTGAACTTGAGTTTAATTCAAACTATCAACTGCTTGTTGCGGTAATGCTTTCGGCGCAGTGTACCGATAAGCGCGTGAACGTAGTAACACGTGAACTTTTTAAAGAGTACGGCACACCTGAAAAAATGATTACTTTATCGCAGGAAGAACTTGAAAAGAAAATATTTTCGTGCGGATTTTATAAAAACAAAGCCAAAAATATTTTAGCAACAAGTAACATTTTAGTTAATGAATTTAATGGTGAAGTACCTGAAAATTGGGAAATTTTACAAACACTTCCCGGTGTTGGCAGGAAAACTGCAAACGTGGTTTGTGCAGTTGCTTTTAATATTCCCGCAATTGCCGTTGATACCCACGTTTTCCGCGTTGCAAACCGTATTGGTTTAGCCAATGCCAAGGATGAACTTCACACCGAATTACAACTTCAAAAAGCCATTAAAAAAGAGATGTGGTTAAAAGCCCATCACCTTATAATCTGGCATGGCAGAAGATGTTGCGATGCCCGTAAACCAAAGTGTGAAGAGTGTCTGATAAATACAGAATGTAAATATTTTAAGCACTTGTCAAAGAACAAATAATGTGATAAGATAATGGAAGTGAAAATTTTCACTTCCTTTTTAATTTATAACGATCTTTTGGAGAAATTTATGTTTATTGATTTTGTTAAAATATTTATAAAAAGCGGAAACGGCGGAAACGGCGGACTTTCTTTTCACCGCGAAAAGTACGTTCAGTCAGGCGGTCCCGATGGCGGAAACGGCGGAAACGGCGGCGACGTTGTTCTTGTTGCCGATGCGGATATGCGCACTCTTTTAGATTTCCATTTTCAAAAACATTTTACGGCAACCAACGGTGAAAACGGTATGAGCAACCTTCGCACGGGTGCAAGAGGGCAGGATGTTGTTATTCGTGTTCCCAGAGGCACAGTTGTGAAAGATGCCGAAAGCGGACTTGTTATTGCCGATATGTATGAAAAAGATGCACGGAAGGTTATCCTTAAAGGCGGTCGTGGCGGTAAGGGCAACGCTCACTTTAAGTCAGCAAAGATCCGCACGCCTAATTTTGCTCAAAATGGAGAAATCACTAAGCAAAGGCAGATAATTTTAGAACTTAAAACCATTGCCGATGCAGGCTTTGTAGGCTTTCCCAATGTTGGTAAATCAACTATTTTATCTATTGTTTCAAAGGCACGTCCCAAAATCGCAAACTATCATTTCACAACTCTTGAGCCTAATTTAGGTGTTGTAAAAATAGATGAATCTACCTTTGTTGCCGCAGATATTCCCGGTCTTATCGAAGGCGCGGCAGAGGGCGCAGGTTTAGGTCATGCTTTCTTAAGGCACATTGAAAGAACCCGTGTTATCGTTCACGTTATTGATATTTCAGGTTCAGAGGGCAGAGATCCCGTTGAAGACTATAAGATCATCAACAACGAACTCGAAAATTATTCTCTTGCTCTTTCGGGACTTCCACAGTTTGTTGTTGCAAATAAATCAGAACTTCCCGGAAGTGATGAAAATTTAGCGCGTCTTCAGGAATATTTGGGCGATACGCCTATCTATAAAGTTTCTGCGGCAACACGTCAGGGATTTGAGCCATTACTGCGAGCCGTTGCCAAAAAGTTAAAGGAATTACCGCCTCCCGAACCTATTATGGAAGACGGCGAACTTGTTTACTTTGAAGATCCCAACGAGTTTATCATCACAAAACTTAACGCTGAAATATTTGTGGTTGAAGGTAATCTTATTGATTCTCTTTTACGCAAAGTTAACTTTGACGATCCCACAAGTCTTGACTATTTCCAGCGTATGCTCCGCGAAAAAGGCGTTATTGAGGCTTTACGCGAAAAAGGCGCAAAAGACGGTTGTGTTATCAGGATCGAGGATATGGAATTCGATTTCGTAGATTGATTTTTTTGATAATTCTGAAAGTTAAACTGTAAATTATCAAAAGTGAACCGAAAAGAATATAATAAAATTTATACGGTGTGATCAGGCTTAAAAGAAGCAATATCACGCCGTATTTTAATGCAAATTTTTTGAATTCAGATGATAAAAGTGCTTTTTTAAACTTCTTGAATTTTGATTCACTTTTAGTTTCGATTTCTGTAAAGTCAAGATTTTTAGTTTTTTCGATAATTTCATCTGCCGAATGAATAAAATACTTTCTTTTTAATAGTTTAAGAAAATCTTCAGCGCCGTCGGTTATACCTTTTATAGAATATATGTGAACTTCGCCTTCATTTTTTCGTAAATGTTCAAGCAATTTTTCTTCGTTTACACCTGAATATGAATTGTCCGATAGTGAATTTTTGGGAAAAACGCTTTGAAAATCTTTTTTATCAACAAGCATTAGCGCCGTTAAAGTTGCTTCAATGCTCCGTTTTTTATTTAATTTCTTCTCTCGCAGTTGACTAACTCGCTTTCGGATAGTATAATATAAAAAGGAAAAAATAAAAGCACAGCAAAAGGCGAAAAGCATTGCGCCGTTACGTGTGGGATAAATATATTCGCCTGCCACGTAAGAAATAATGAAAAATATTGGGTAAAATAAAATACTGAATATTAAAATCACAAAAATACACCTCAAAAACATTTTTAACGTAAAAGGTTAATGATATACAATGAAAATAGGAATTTTGGGCGGAAGTTTTGATCCTGTTCATCTTGCACATATAGATATGGCAGAAAAATGTATGGCAGAATTTGATCTTGATAAAATCATGTTTCTTCCATCAAGCGATCCGCCCCACAAAAAAAACATAACGAAAAAAGAGATCCGTATCGAAATGCTTGAAAAAGCACTTGAAAAATTTCCGCGGTTTTATTTAAGCACGTTGGAAACTGAAAGAGCAGGCAAAACATATACGTTCGATACTGCATTATGGCTTAAAGAAAACACGAAAGATCAATATTTTTATATTATCGGCGGTGATTCTTTAAACACGCTTCATTCATGGTATAGGGCAGAAGAGCTGTTTAAACTTATTGAGTTTATTGTTGTTGACCGTCAGCACGTTGAAGAAGACAGTACTTTGGCTGAAAAAATGGGCGCAAAGATTCACTTCTCAAAACATACGGGCCTTGATATTTCTTCAACGGAAGTCAGAAACAAAGTTTTAAAAAACCAAAGCATAAAAGATCTTGTGCCGTCAGGCGTTATGGAGATTATAGAAAAATATGGATTATATAAAAATCTGTGAATTTAAAGAAAAACTAAAAAGGGAACTGAAACCGCAACGGTATGAGCATACAATGAGCACAGTTCTAAAGGCAATGGAACTTTGCCAAGGCACAAAGGCAGACCGTGATAAAGTGTATATTGCATCTCTTCTTCACGATTGCGCAAAATATAGATTTCCCGATGAAGAACAAAGAAAATTTTTAAAGGATTTTATTGATTTTGAACCTATAATTCACGGTCCGTTAGGTGCGATTATTGCAAAAGAAGAGTATGGGATTACCGATAAAAAAATTCTAAATGCAATAAAATATCATTCAACGGGCAGACCAAACATGACGATTGAAGAAAAAATTGTGTGTCTTGCCGATGCCATTGAAGATTCACGGAACTATCCGAATCTTGAAAACATAAAAAATGAAACTAAAAAAAGCATTGAACACGGTCTTATTTGCTCTCTTTCGGGTGTTGTGGACTATGAAACATCAAGAGGCAATAAAATACATCATCTTACAATAGAAACATTAGCATGGCTAAAGGAGAATTTATGAACAAGAAAGAACTTACTGAAAAAATCTGCACGTATGCACTTGATAAAAAGGCTGAAAACGTAGTGGTCATCGATATTTCAGGGATGACGGTGGTTGCCGATAATTTTATAATCTGTTCAGCATCATCTCATTCTCAGGTAAAGGCGATCTGCGATAATATTGAAGAACAGATGAAAAAAATAGGGGAGAATCCCATAAAAATTGACGGCTATAACGAAGCGCGTTGGGTAGTTATGGATTATGCTGACGTTCTTGTGCACGTTTTCTATCAGGAAGACAGAGAATTTTATAATCTTGAACGTTTGTGGAATAACGGCAGTAACACGTATATTTATACCGACAAAAACTGACATAGTATTTTAATTAACCGCACAAAAAATGCGGTTTTTTTTGTTGCATTTTTACTAAAATTATGTTATACTTATTTAGAATGTATAACAATGGGTAAATTTTATTTCAAAAGAGGTTTAAAGATATGGAAAATATGAAATTGCGTTTAGATGTAAACAACATGATGGCAGATTATATTGGCGAAAAAGGTTTCACAAAGGAAGACCTTGAAAATGCCATGCCCAAGGCAAAAGATGCTTATCAGTACGTTGTTAAAAACCGCGGAACGGGTATGATGGGTTGGACAGAACTTCCTTATAATCAGGATGAAATTGTTGAGGATATTCTTGCAACCGCAAAAAAAATTCAGGAAAAATTCGATTATTTTGTTGTATTAGGTATCGGCGGAAGTGCATTAGGTCCCATTGCAATTCAGCAGGCGCTTAATCATCTTCACTATAATGATCTTCCCAAAGAAAAGCGCAACGGCTGTCCTAAACTTTACGTTGAAGATAACGTTGATCCTGAAAGAATGGCAGCACTCTTTGACGTTATTGATCTTGAAAAAACTTGCTTTAACGTTATTTCAAAATCAGGCAGCACCAGCGAAACCATGACACAGTATCTTATCTTGTGGGATGCCCTTAAAAAGACTCTCGGTGATAAAGCAAGCGAGCATATTGTTGCTACAACCGATGCAGAAAAGGGTAATCTTATTAAACTTGCCAACAAGGAAGGCTTTAAAAAGTACGTTATTCCCGATGGCGTTGGCGGCAGATTTTCTGAAATGTGCCCCGTAGGTCTTCTTGCTGCTGCAGTTTGCGGTATTGATATTAAAGCAATGCTTCAGGGCGCTGCTTACATGGATAAACTTGCAAACAGCGATAACATCTATGAAAACTCACCTCTTATGGCTGCAACAATGCAGTATCTTGCAATGAACAGAGGCTATAATATTTCAGTTATGATGCCTTATGCTGACTCACTTAAATATATGGCTGACTGGTATTGCCAGCTTTGGGGCGAATCTTTAGGTAAGAAAAACGATCTTGACGGAAATGTTGTAAATGTTGGACAAACCCCCGTTAAAGCGTTGGGTGTAACTGATCAGCACAGTCAGGTTCAGCTTTATACCGAAGGTCCTTTTGATAAAGTTATAACCATTTTAGGTGTAGATAATTACAGATGCGAAGTTAAAATTGCTGACGGTTGCGAAGATATTCCCGCAGTAAACTTCCTTTGCGGTCATACCATGAACGAACTTATCACCGCTGAAAGAAATGCAACCGAATATGCACTTTTAAAGAGCGGTCATCTTAACCATACAATTATGCTTCCTGAAGTAAATGCATTTACCATTGGCGAACTTATGTATTTCTATGAGCTTGAAACTGCATACTGCGGTGCAATGCTCAACATAAATACCTTTGATCAGCCCGGTGTTGAAGAAGGCAAAAACGCAACTTATGCTCTTCTTGGCAGACCCGGCTATGAAGATAAAAAAACCGAACTTGAAAACAGACCCGAGAAATCCTCAAAATATATTATTTAGTCAGGAGAATGAATGATGGAAATCACGTTCGAAACTATTTTAAATGCAATCCGTAAGTCTATTGTAGTTTTGCTTATAGTTGCGGTTATTGCGGGCGCATTGGCATATGTTGTTAGCGCATTTGTTTTGCCTCCTACATACGTTTCAACAGTAAAACTCAATATTATCGGTACAAAGGAATCTGAAGGCGGCCTTGTTGAAAACAACAACAGTTGGGTATATGCAAACAGAATTATTAAAACTTGCGCAGGCATTCTTGAAACTAATGACTTTAAAGTGCTCGTGGCAAATAAAGCAGGTCTTGATCATAAACCGACTTATACAGTTTCCTTTGATGAAGACACCACTATTATCGCTATAAAGGTTCAGGAAAGTTCTCCTGAAGCAGCACTTAAAGTTGCTAAAACTATTTCCGAAGCGGCAAACGAGCATCTTGTTCAGATGAATGAATCTTCTGTTGTGGTAAAGGTTATTGAAACTCCTCAGCCTCCCAAAAAACCTTCAAGCCCCAATATAATGATGAACGTTGTTATCGTAGTTATTGCGGCAATGGCAGTAGTTCTTGTTATTCAGATCCTTCGTGATATTCTGGGCACAACGGTCAAAGATGAAGATGAACTTCAGAAGCGTTATGAAATTCCCGTTATTGCTTCAATTCCCGATTTCAATGAAGCAATGCGCAACAGTTCAAAGTATTCCTATACCGAATATGTTTCAAGGGGGAATAAATAAATGAATATTCAGAAGCCATACTCAAAATATAATAAATCAGGCAATGCAGAGTTTTTTACCGTTGAAGCATATAAACTTGCAAGAACGAATATTTCTCTTTCACTTATTAAAGAGGGATGCAAAAAGATCGTATTTACAAGTTCGGTTCCCGGTGAAGGAAAAACAACAACTTCTTGCAATATTGCTGCTGCATTCTCAAAGCAGATAAACACCAAAACTCTTGTTATCGATTGCGACCTTCGTAAACCTACCGTAGGTAAATTCTTTGGTCTTAAAAATAATCCGGGACTTACAAATTGCCTTAGCGGTATGTGCACACTTGATGATATTATTCAGGTCGTTCCAAACACTAACCTTTCGGTAGTTTGTTCAGGAATCATTCCGCCAAACCCATCTGAACTTCTTGCAAGCAAGCAGTTTGCAACAATCCTTGATGAACTTTCAACGCGCTTTGATTATATTATATTGGATACTCCTCCCGTAAATATCGTTGCTGACGTTTTGCCTGTTGTTGAGCAGGCTGACGGCGTAGTTATCGTTGCTTATGAAGACAGATCAAACTATTCTGAACTTGACAAGGCAATATCCAGCCTCAATCGTTGCAATGCTAAAATTTTAGGTTTTGTTCTTAACGGAAGCCGTAAAAAAGAGAAAAAGAACAGAAAGATCAAAAGTTACAGACAATGAGATTCTTTGATGTTCACACACACATTTTGCCGAATATTGACGATGGTTCGGCAAGTGTAGAAGAAAGTAAGCAAATGATAGAAGTGCTTAAAAATCAGGGAATAACCGATATAATTCTCACTCCGCATTTTTATCATTATGAAATCACGCTGGATCATTTTCTCGAAAAACGCAACGAAGCCTTTTCAAAGATTGAAGAAATTTTTAAGGATCTGGGTATAATACCTCATATCGGTGCGGAAGTTTATCTTATCAATACGCTTTTCAGATATGATGATATTTCTGAACTTTGCATTGATAAAGGGCAATATATCCTTGTGGAACTTCCCTTTGATGAAAAAGATTCCCAGAAAGTTTTAAAGCAACTTCATAAACTTTCTGCCAATTATTATGTAAAACCCATACTTGCACATATAGAAAAATATCCTGCATTTTTTAATACGAGGTTTTTAACCGAAGTTAATAAATTGGGTTACGTTACGCAGATAGACGTTGATTCTTTAAAAAATCCTTTTAAAAAGAGAAAGATAATTAAATTTATTGAAAAAGGCTTGATTCAACTTGTAGGTAGTGATTGTCATAATTTAAAGGACCGCAAGCCTGATCTTGAAGTTTTGAAAAGGACTGTCCCCGATATTATGGCGGAGTTTTTATTTAATAATTCAGATATTACTTTTGTGTAAAAAATGAGAGCAGACAAATGTCTGCTCTCTTAATTTTTTTTATCTTATTTTATTCTTCGGTTTCGTCTTCGACTTCTTTGTTAAAATCTGATTCATCAATGATCTCATCATCAAGAGAATCATCAAAGTTTTTGAATGAAGTAATTACGCTTATGATCTTTTTGTTGATCTCGTCAGCGCATTCTTCATGAAGCATATGTCCGCAATCGGGAAGAGTTGCTGAATAAACTTCAGGTAAAGCATCTTCATAAAGTTCAAGCATATTGATAGGATGCCAGGTGTCTTCTTCACCCCAGAATATGTATGCAGGTGCTTTTACGGAAGATAATTCATAGGCGATGTTTTCATCATCCCAATTGGAGTAAGCAAGAATGCAGGCATCAAGATTTTCTTTTTTGGATAAAACCTTGTGATAATGGCGGATAACATCCTTTGTAACAAGAGTAGGATCAAAATATGCCTGATCGAGAACGCTCTTTATCATTGACTGATTAAAGAAGGTGAATATAATGTCGGAAATAATAGGCGTTGAAAGATGTTTGATCAATGAAGGATAAGTCTTTGTAACGCCGCCGGGGGAAAGCAGGAATAATTGTTTAACGTATTGGGGGTATTTAATAGCAACGTCAAGAGCAATGATTGCGCCTGTAGAAAAGCCAAGAAGAGATGCTTTTTGAATTTCCATAGCGTTCATGAAATCAACTATAAGTTTTGAAAAGTCATCAATACTATAATCAATTTCAGGTTTTGAAGAAAAACCGTGCCCTAAAAGATCAATTGAAATAACGTGGCAATGTTCAGATAAAACGCGAACGTTTTTTCTGAAAGTATACATTGCCTGACCGAGACCGTGAATGAGAATAAGAGTCTCACCCTGACCTTCTTCAAAATAACGTATTCTGTATTCACCGATGTTTATATACTGTCCGCTGGATTTTTGTGTATTTTCGCTCATTATTTTAACCTCCAAAAGTTAAAGAGTGGGTGTAATAAGATTTGATGTAGGCGCGCCTATTACATCAGATGGCGTGGCATAAAAGAAGTCGCTTTCGGGAATTAAGAAACCTTTTTGCAAATATCCTTCCATACCGCCTTGTGTTTTTACTTTAACCCAATTTTCATCAACAACGGAAAGAATTGTAACCTGAGTGCCGTTGGCGAGCGCCGCCTCAACAACCGACGTGGTACTTGGTTTGTTTCTTAAACGCAAAGTGCTTTTTTGATCGGATAACTTAACTCTGTAAAGTGAGCCGGATTGAAAAGGTTCAACGGGGGCAGGCGTTACTACGTTCAACTGAGGTGCTTCCGTAGGTGCAGCCGTAACTGCAGGCGCTTCAGTTGCTTCCGAAGGATCGATTGCATCGGTAATTTCAGGATAAGGATTGCCGAACTGTTCGTCATTTTCGCCGTAATTAAGGCTGTCTTCAAGTTCTGTCATAGGATCGGGATAAACCATCTTGGCATGAACAATTACTCTGTATTTACCGCTGGGATCGCAGGTTGAAAGAGTAAGTATGCGGTCGTAAGGCGTGAAAATAACGTTTGAATCCTTATAAACACCGCGGTTGTTGGTCTGATTACACCATTTAATAAAGGATGAGTTACTGTCAAAATCAACGTAAAGATACAAACTGTTGGGCGAAGTCTGATATACGCTGTAAATTTCGTATCTGTAAGTGCCGTAAAGAGTATCAAGGAAAATGTATTTGTGTGAATCGTAGTAAGCGCGTGTTCCTTTAAGGAAATTCTGAAGCGTTGCGAACATTGTTCCGTCGCGCATGTTGTGCCCGTGAATGATCAGGTTACGTGATACGGGGTTGATACTGCAGGCTGATGACATAAATAACGTACCTGAAGTTGACGGTGTGTGATCGTAACTGTGTGTTAAATAATAATCTTTTTTGCCGTTTTCTTCAGCAATGGGGTAGTTGATGCCCATTCCGTACATATAGATCCATGCAGTAATATCTTCGTTGATGGATTTATTAAGGGACCAGAGCATTGACTGTTTATTTGTGTAACCTAATGCGCGTTCAAATTCAGTTGAAGCAAGCATATCTGAAGGCTTCATTCCGTTTACTTCCTCAAGAGGAGAAAGCAATAAGGGATCGAAACCGTCATTACCGGTAGTGCTGTAAAGGCTCAACCAATCAACGTTTAAAGGATCGTAAGTATCAAGACTTGGATCGTCAATATTACCACGGTCAGCAAGATCGCCGTATTTTGAATCGGCAAGAATCTCACTTATTCTTTTATCAAAAATGCTGAAACTGCAAATGGCAATAACCACAACGAGCACAATGGGAACGATTCTGAATATCATTGCGCGGATAAGTGAAGAATCAGCACGTTTTTTTCTTTTGATTTTAACGGGTTTATATTCGCTCATCAAATAACCTCCACAAGGGTAAAAGTTTACAAAATATATTATACTACAAAATCGAAATTTTTGCACCATATATTTTTTAATATTACAAAATATATTATACTATATAAATAAATCTATTGCAAGATATAGTTTTTTGTATTAAAATATCATTATAAAAGGGAAACGGAACGGAATTTATGAACGAAAAACTTTTTAAAACGCTTGAATTTGATAAAATTAAAGAAATATTAGGGAAAAATGCAGTATCAAAAATGGGAAAGGATATTATTAAAGACCTTTGCCCTGAAACAAATGTTCATGATGTGAGAGCACTTCTTAATGAGACAGATGAAGCGGTTAAAATCATTGAAAAGCACGGATCTTCACCTATAAACAGATATAATGACGTACGCGCTGTTCTTTCGCGAGTGCGCATTGAAGCGGTTCTTTCTATGGGTGAACTTCTTGATATGGCACTTTTCTTAAAAGCGGTTCGTGTTGCCCGCAGAGGTATTTCTGACGGTAATGATGAAAAGGAAAACGAACTTTTAAATCTTGCCCGTCTTCTTGTTCCCATGAAGGATATTGAAGATGAGATTTTTACCGATATTATAAGCGAGGAAGAAATGGCAGATTCTGCAAGTTCCCGTCTTCATTCCTTAAGGAGGCAGATCCGTCAGCAGAACGACAGTATAAAGGATAGACTTAATGCTCTTGTAAGAAGCCTTGATAAAGACGGTGTCCTTCAGGAAGGCATCATAACTTTAAGAAATGACCGTTACGTGCTTCCCGTTGTTGCAGCCCATAAGGGTAGAGTTCCGGGTATTGTTCACGATCAGTCGGCAAGCGGAGCAACGCTTTTTATTGAACCGATGGCGGTTGTTGAAATAAATAACACGATACGTCAGTTAAAACTTGATGAACGTGATGAAATTCAGCGTATTCTTGAAAACTTTTCAAAAGAACTTTTTAAACAGTTCAATGTTCTTGAAAGTAATAATACAATTCTTGCCCGTCTTGACGTTATCTTTGCAAAAGCAAAATTAAGCCGCGAAATGAACGGCGTAAGTCCCAAAATCAACGAAAAAGGCTATATAAATATTATTAACGGCAGGCATCCTTTAATTGAAAAAAACAAGGTCGTGCCAATAAGTATCTGGCTTGGAAAAGAATTTACTCAACTTCTTATTACGGGCCCCAATACCGGCGGAAAAACCGTATCGTTAAAAACTGTAGGTCTTTTTCAACTTATGGCGCAGTCAGGTCTGCACCTGCCTTGCGATGAAGGCTCGGAAGTTTCGGTGTTTGATAACGTTTTTGCCGATATAGGCGATGAGCAGAGCATTCAGCAAAGTTTATCGACTTTTTCATCGCACATGAAGAATATTTCTCTTATTTTAAAGGAAATAACAGAAAAGTCTCTTGTTCTTTTTGATGAACTTGGCGCAGGTACCGATCCTGCCGAGGGTGCCGCCCTTGCAATGAGTATTTTGGAAGAATTAAGAAGAAGGCGCATAAGAACGGTTGTAACGTCTCACTATGCAGAATTAAAGGTATATTCTTTATCTCATGCAGGCTCTGAAAATGCTTCTGTTGAGTTTGACGTTCATTCTCTGAAACCCACTTACCGTCTTATGGTAGGCGTTCCGGGGAACAGTAACGCATTTCTTATATCTCAAAAACTCGGGCTTGAAAAGTATCTTATAGACAGAGCGCGCAGTTACGTAAACGAAGATACGCGTAAACTTGATAAAGTTCTTACCAATGCCGAAGAATACAGAGCATCTGCTCAGGCAAAACGTTCCGAAGCCGAACAACTTAAGGTTGAAATTGCTTCTGAGCGCCGCAACATGGAAAAAGAGAAAAAAGAGTTTGAGCGTGAGAAGAAGAAAATAGTTGCTGATGCTTTGCGCGAAGCGGAAAAAATAAAAGAAAACGCTTTAAAAGAAGCGGAAAAAGTAATTGAAGAATTAAAATCCTTAAGTCAAAGCGCTGATCCTTCCGCAATATTTAAAGCCCGTGAATTAAAGAAAAAGATAAACGTAAAAAAAGAAGAAAGTTATCTTGAAGACGTTAAAACAGGCGAACCCATTAAGAATTTTATGCTTGGAATGGATGTGTACGTTACGTCATTGGATAAAGACGGCACACTTGTAACGCTTCCCAATTCTAAAGGGAAAGCAACGGTTTCTATCGGCATAATCCAAACGGAGATTGACGTTAAATATCTTTGTTATCCCAAAAAGAAAAAAGAAGCGGAAAGTTCAAATATAAAAGTTCAGCGTGCACATTCAAATGTACCCATGTCTCTTGACGTGCGCGGTCAACTTTCCGATGAAGCAGTTTTAAACGTGGATATGTATCTTGACCTTGCTTACGGCAGAAATTTAGGTTCGGTTACCATTATTCACGGCAAAGGAACAGGCGCATTAAAAAGCGCAATATGGGAATATTTAAAGCAGAATAAAAAAGTTTCCGCTTACCGTCTCGGCGCCTACGGTGAAGGCGATGCAGGTGTAACGGTTGTCGAATTAAAAAAATAAAAAAAATATGTCAAAAATTGCAATTATGTGTTATAATATATTCACAAATGAAATTTTATAAACAAATAGGAGGTTTTTTATGTTAAACAAGACAAAAATTTTAGTAGTTGATGATGATAAGCACATATCAGAAGTGGTTAAACTTTATCTTGAAAAAGAAGGCTATGAGGTTTACATTGCTGAAGACGGCGCAGAAGGCGTAAATAAATTCAAAGCCGTTCAACCTAAACTTGTCGTTCTTGATATTATGCTTCCCATTATGGACGGTATGCAGGTATGTAACGAGATCCGTCGTATAGATAACACACCGATCATTATGCTTTCAGCAAAAGGCGAAGTATTTGATAAAGTTCTTCTTCTTGAACTTGGTGCAGATGACTATATGGTTAAACCCTTTGAGCCTAAAGAACTTATTGCCCGTATCAAGGCAATTTTGAGACGTAGCGCCCAAAGAGAAGAAGTCAGCGAAAACGTTGAATATAAAGAACTTATAATCAACATTACCGACTATACCGTTACATATAAGGATCAGAAGATCGAGATGCCTCCCAAGGAGATCGAACTTCTTTATTACCTTGCATCACATCCCAAAAAGGTATTTACCCGTCAGCAACTTTTAGAGCAAGTATGGGGCTTTGAATATTTCGGCGATTCACGTACTGTTGACGTTCATATTAAGCGTATCCGCGAAAAAGTTTGCGGCAACGATCAATGGAACATTAAAACAGTATGGGGCATTGGCTATAAATTTGAGGTAAACGAAGAATGATCTTCAGATCCCTAAGGATAAAACTTGTATCGATATATCTTCTTATAGTAATTCTGTTCATCTTTATTCTTGGCGCAACGCTTACGTTTTCCTTTAAAAAGCATCTTTACGATATGCGTGAAGAAAGCGTTGTTGAATGTGCAAAGCAGATCACACAGATGTATTCTGACGGTTCTCTTGCCGTTGTCGATATTGAAAACGGACAAACTATTCCCGTTTTAATGACCACCGCAAAGGATTTTGATGCAACAATTCAGATTGCCAACACCACTTCGCGCCGTCTTAATTATAACATGGATGATGAAAAACTTACCGTTTATGAAAAAGACGAACTTGTAAGCGATGAAATTTACAATACGGTTTATTATAAGAAAGAAGTATTTGTAAAATCCGATTACTATAATGAGGAAATGGGCAAAAAGGTGCTTACTGTTGCATATCCTATGATGTATCCTAATTCCGACGATAAACCTTGGGCAATTCTTATTATAAATTCATCTTTGGATACTGTTAACGAAACCTATTCAAAAATTGTGAATATGTTGTGGTTCCCCGCAATAATCATATTTTTGCTTGGCTTTTTCATGATCTATATTCTCGTTAACGGAGTTGTTACCCGCGTGCGCAGGCTTAATTCTGCAACGCAGGCAATTGCAAAAGGTCAGTTTGATATAGAGATTGATGACCGCGGAACAGATGAAATTTCGCAGCTTGCCAAAGGATTCAATCAGATGGCAGAAGATCTGAAAGTCAGCGATGCATCAAAACGTGATTTCGTTTCCAATGCTGCCCATGAACTCCGTTCACCGATGACAAGTATCAACGGTTTTGTTGAAGGCATGCTTGACGGAACAATTCCCCAAGAAAAGCACAGAATGTATCTTGAAATAGTTTCTTCGGAGGTTAAACGCCTTACAAAACTTGTTAAAACTATGCTTGATCTTTCAAGAATAGAATCAGGCAGAGATAAGATCACTTTATCAAAAATTGATATAAATGAACTTATAAGGCACGTAATTATAAGGTTAAGTCAAAAAATCGAGCAGAAAGGCATATTGCCTGAAATCGAAATTTCCGATGAACCTTTATTTGTTATGGCTGATTCTGATAAGATCGAACAAGTTTTGCAGAATCTTGTGGATAATGCAATTAAATTTACAGATGAAGGCAAAAGTTTATTGCTTTCAACTGTCAAAAAAGGCAATAAAGTTTACGTTACAGTTAAAGATGAAGGCGCAGGTATAAGCGAAAACGATCTTAAATTTATTTGGGATCGGTTCTATACTGTCGATAAAGCACGTAGCGGTAATAAATCCGGAACAGGTCTCGGTCTTTCTATTGTAAAGAGTATAATTGATCAGCATGGTCAGGAAATTTCCGTTAAAAGTACCGAAAACGTGGGAACAGAATTTGTATTTACACTTCAGGCAGGTGAATAAAATGCGCGACGATTTCTTTCTTGAAGAAAAAAACAGAAAAGGTATAAGCGTAACAGTTTTTATAGTTGTGATTCTGTTGATTGCTTTGTTAAGTTCAACTGCAACTTATTTCTTTATGCCAACCTTAAAAGTAAACAAAAGCGAACTTCAAAAAACGCCGCAGCCAACAAGTTCTCCCGTTGTAAACGGGCAGACAGACGTAACGGTTGACGGCACAGAAACGGTGTTTACAAAACTTTATGAAGAAAACTGTAATACCGTTGTTGTTCTTGACGCATATATAAAACAGAACGGTCAGGAATTAAAATACAGTCAGAGTTCAGGCTTTATTATCAGCGAGGACGGTTATATTTTAACAAATCATCATTGCGTTGACGGCATGGATAAAATCACCGTAACCCTTTATTCAGGTGAAACTTACGATGCCGAAGTTGTAGGCTCTGATGACAGAACTGAAGTTGCCGTTTTGAAGATTGATTCAAAAGAAAAACTTAAAACTGCAGTTCTTGGCGATTCAGATAAGATCAAGATAGGTCAGTATGCCGTTGCAATAGGCAATCCCGTAGGCTTTGAATATTCAATGAGTATCGGATTTGTATCAGGTCTTGAACGTGCAGTTGATTCAAATAATTTCAGATATAAGATGATTCAGGTTGATACGCCTCTTAATTCAGGCAACAGCGGCGGTCCGCTTTTTAATGCTCAGGGCGAAGTAATCGGTATCAATACCATGAAAAGTTCGTCTTATACGTCAGTTGTTGAAGGAATCGGCTTTGCAATTCCCATAAATCTTGCAAAAAGCATTTCCGAAAAACTTATTAAAGACGGTAAAATAACCCGTGCGGCTATAGAAGCCACCGTAGGCACCTATAATCAGGGCGGCGCTATAGTTGCTGAAGTTACACCGGGCGGAGCCGCAGAAAAGGCTGGAATCAAGGCTAATGACGTTATCGTTTCATTTAACGGCAAGGAGATTCTTTCCGTAAACGATCTTATTGAGCAGATCGATTTCTTAAAACCCGGTGATACAGTTGATATAACCGTTATCCGCGGAGAAACAGAAGAAGTAAAATTAAAGATTACGTTAGGTTCAATGTAAAAAATTAAAACCACTAGTTCATTCATTCAACTAGTGGTTTTTTGTTTATTAAACTACGGTGTTGGCGGATCTGTGTTTTCGGGGGTAGGTGAAGGTGTAGCCGTCGCTATTACAGTAGCGGTAGGAGTTGCAGTAGGCGCTTCTGTAGGCTCTATAGTAGGCTCTATAGTTGGCTCTGCCGTCGGTGCTGTAGTAGGTGTTGCGGTAGGCTCTATAGTAGGAGTTAACGTTGCAGGAGCCAATGTAGGTGTAGCCGTTGCGGTAGCAGTAGCAGTAGCCGTAGGTCTTGGTGTGGCGGTTGCAGTAGATGTTACACTTGCCGTAGCGGTGGGAGTTACTGTAACTTCAGGACTTACTGTGGGGCTTACTTCAGGTGAAATTTCAGGTGATGTTTCAGGCACTAAAGTATCTTCGTTTTCTTCAAGACATTCTGCATACCATACTTTTATAACGGGAGTTCCGTTTTCTTCAACAATACCTGCAAGAAGATCATAGGTTTTGCCGATTTCGATT
The DNA here is from genome assembly GCA_045541035.1 of Clostridia bacterium. GTDB lineage: Bacteria > Bacillota > Clostridia > Christensenellales > QALW01 > UMGS1322. The sequence goes on from JAZQII010000038.1 coordinate 45,257, forward strand.
ATGGAAGGCGTATCCTTTATGTTAAAAGTAATCTTTTTATTACCGATAACACCGTTTACATTATATGATCTTCCGAAACTTTCAACTTTAACAGATTTAATATTGAAATTTTTATTTAATTCTAAAGATAAATCATTTAAAATTTCGGGAGTAAATTCATTTAAAGTGGTAAGAAGATTATCTGCATCGGGCCAATAATTAAATGTAATACCGTTTTTAGCAACGGCATCTGCAGTTTTTGCGGTAAGAATTGCATCAACGGGACCGTAAGAGCAACGTGAAAGATCAAGTGTAACAACAAAAGATCCTGCTTCGGCGCCGCTTTCAAGAGATTTTACGGGAAGATTTGAAAATACTGAAGCGTTAGGCACGGTAGTATAAGTAAGTGTAACTGTATTTTCGCTGTGAATTTCACTTGTTTCAGATGAAACAACTAACTGAATAGGCGAAGTTTCGCGGATAAGTTTAAAGGAATAAGTCTGTTTTGCTGAGTAAGGCTGAGTAATTGTCAAAGTATAGTCTTTAGAAGAGTTTTCTTCAACAGTTAAAGGATAGGTTACTGCGCCTTCTCCGCCAAGAATATCGTTAATGTTTTCACCGTTAAGGGTAACGTTGCTTTTTGTGCCAAGCCATAAATTAAGATTGTAAGTATCGTTATAAACTTTGATCTCGTTCTGCTTTATGCTTGCTTCGGCGTTTGCTTCAGGAACGTTTAAAGTGATATTTTCCGTTTTGCATGAATATTCCTTGTTGTTTCGGATATATCTTGCATCAAGTTCAACTGCGACCGTATCGTCAAAGACGAACTTATCATCGTAAAGATCTGTTAAATAAAGGTCAAATAAAAGAGTATTTTCTTTAAAAGTATATTCTTTGCCGTTTAACTTAAAGATAAGTTTATCGCCTGCTTTTCCGTAAAAAACAGCGTGAATAAAATCGTTGCCTTCGTTATCGGTTTGTTTGGTGATTTCAGGTGCAGAAACGTTAAGAGCAACCGTTGCGTCTTTTTTAGAACCGGGGAAAAGTGTGAAGCCGAGAATTATAAGAAGTACCGCCGCAATAGGTGCGATAAGCCATAATAACTTCATTTTGTTCTTCTGTTGAGGTTCTGCTTCTTCCGAAACTTCAGTTTCGCTTTCTTCTGAGTATTCTGCTTCAATAACTTCCGCTTCTTCGCTTACGTCTTTAGGTTCGCTCTCTTTGATAGCCTCAACTTCTTCAATAGGTTCAACTTCTACGATAGGCTCAACCTCTGCGATAGGCTCAACTTCTTCAATAGGTTCAACCTCTTCAATAGGTTCAACTTCTGCGATAGGCTCAACTTCTACAATAGGCTCAACTTCTACCACAGGCTCAACTTCTGCGATAGGTTCAACTTCTTTGATAGGTTCAACCTCTATGAATGTTGCCTGAACGGGTTCTGTTTCCTTAATAACTTCCGTAACTTCAAAAACGGGAGTTTCTTCCAAAGCAGGCTTTATAATTTCTTTCTTTATTAAAGGTGCACCGCAATGGAAGCATCTTTTTCTTGTATCGCTGTTTTTTACACCGCATTTTCTACAGATCATAAAAAATTCTCCTGTAAATTTAATTATTTATGTATTATAACATAATTTTCTCGCGTTGGCAAGATTTGAATAGTTTTTATTTTTTTAGAAAAACTAAAAAACGGGTGATTTTATGTTAAAAATTAAAAAAAGATACATTTTTATAATTGCTTTGATGCTGATAATGACTGTTTTTTCTGTTACGGTATTTATAAACGTACCGGATCTGTCTGTTGAAAAAATAACAAAAATATCACAGTCACTAAAAATATACGATAAAAATAACGTTCTATCTGCTGAACTTAACGGTGGTCAGAACAGAAGAAATATTTCTATATCCGATATTCCAAAGCACGTAACAGATGCACTTATTGCCACCGAGGACATAAGATTTTACGAACATAACGGCATAGACATAAAGCGTATATTCGGCGCTCTTTTAAGCGATATTTCATCGGGAAGTTTAAAAGAGGGCGCAAGCACTTTAACGCAACAACTGATAAAAAATTCGCATCTGAGCAATGAAAAAACTTTTTCGCGAAAAATAAATGAAGCAATTCTTGCCCTTCAACTTGAACGTAAGTATGAAAAAGATGAAATCCTGGAGATGTATCTTAATTTTGTATATTTCGGCAGGGGTGCTTACGGCATTGAAGCAGCAGCCCAATCATATTTTGGAATTTCTGCAAAAGAACTTTCCGTTTCTCAAAGCGCAACGCTTATTGGTATCCTTAAAGCACCGTCAAAATACGCGCCTCATCTTAATATGGATAACGCCATAAAAAGAAGAAACACAGTTCTTGGGCAAATGAAAAAATATAATTTTTTAACTGAAGAAGATTATAAAAAATATTGTTCCGAAGAAATTAATATAATTGAAAAAATAACTTATCCCGATTACGGATATTATACCGATTACGTGCTTATTGAAGGTGCTGAAAAACTTAATATAACGGTAAACGATCTTCTTGGCGGCGGATATAATATTTATACCACCCTTGACAGTTCGCTTCAGGAAGATTTGCAGAAAATATATGAAAATAAAGATAATTTTCACGATGAATTTGTTCAGTCGGCATCGGTTATTATAGATAATTTAAACGGTTCTGTTTCAGCCCTTATCGGAGGCAGGGAACATGAAGGTATGCGTGTTTTTAACAGAGCGCTTTCGCGCCGTCAACCGGGATCTTGTATAAAGCCGTTGCTTGTTTACGGACCTGCTTTTGAAAAGGGAAGCATTACTCCTTTAACGGTCTTTAATGATTCAAGAAAAAGTTTTGACGGATATTCTCCCACAAACTATAAAAACGTTTATTACGGTAACGTAACCGTTCGCCAAGCGTTATCTTTATCTTTAAACGTACCTGCAGTTGAAATTTTAGAGAAAAACGGAACGGAATATTCAAAAGATTTTTGCGAAAAAGCAGGAATTACTTTCCATCAAGATGATAATTATCTTGCCCTTGCTTTAGGCGGAATGAAATATGGCACGTCGCCCCTTGAACTTGCAGGCGCATATTCAATGTTATCAAGAATGGGAACATTTATTTCACCTTGGTGTATTGAAAAAATAACTGACTTTTCAGGAAATATTCTCTATGAGCATAAAGAAAATTCAACGCGTGTGTTTAAGGAAAGTACGTCATTTATGTTAACCGATATTTTATTTGACGTTTCAAAACATCAGTCCAACGGACTTAACGTTTTATCGGTTCCAATAGCCTGCAAAACGGGAACGGTGGGGTATAACGGGCAAGGTCATTCCGACGCATGGTGTACAAGTTATATAAAAACCCACACCGTATGCACCTGGGTGGGCTATGATAAAACCGACGAAAATAATTATTTGCCATATGAGATTACGGGAAGTGCAACCCCTGCAAAAATTTCCGCAGAAATTTATAAAAGTATTTTAAAAAATAATGAGTACGTGCGGTTTCTTGAGCCTGAAACCGTTAAAAAACTTTCAATTGACGAATATTCTTTAAAAAAGGAAAATAAAATATATCTTGCAACAGAAAATCAAAAAAACGTAATTTACGAATATTTTGACGTCGAAAATGCGCCGAGTTTAACAAATTCATATTGGGAAAAACCCAAAACGCCAACTGATATATTTATTCAATTAAATGAATTACGTCAGGCAGAAATTTCATTTTGCGCATTAAATGATTATACGGAGTACGTCATTTATAAAAACGGTATAGAAATTAACCGCATTTCGGGAACAGAAAATGAAATACTGATTTTTACAGATGAAAATTATTTTTCAGGAGATAAATACGTAATTTTGCCCGTTCATAAGGAAGTTTTTGTTTCAGGTAAGCCTTTTGCAGGCGAAAAAAGCGGTGAAATAATGCTACACTAATTTTTCACTTCCAAAAAATTACAATATGTGGTAGAATAATAACGGTGATTATTATGAAAACTGCAATTTACGATAATTCCGGCAAAAAAATAGCCGGAGATGAAATTTTAAGCGAAAATATTCCTGCTCATATTTTATCACAAGAACTTCCCTTAATTGAAAGCGGGAAACTTTATTCACGTCTTTCTGACGGCACGTATTCCGTGCTCTGCGGAGATGAAAAAATTCTTGAAGCCTTTTTAATTAAAAAGGATAACAAGCGTCTTACGAAAAATGATTTTATTAAAAATCTTCTTTTTGGTATCGAAAGTAATGACGTTAAAAATCTCTGCTCACGCTACGGCTTACTCTATGAAGACGTGCGCCGTGTTTTTGTCGCTGAAATCAATGAGTCCGTTACGGATTATTTAACGCCTCTTACAGAAATTTTTGAGGAAGATAATATTATCGTTATTGGTCTTGATGAGCATAGAATTGCAATTATCTGCCTTGAGTGCGATATTGATGCAGATGAAATGGCAAGCGCTATAAGTGCAACATTTCAGGAACTTAATACCGATTGCTATATTGGTGTAAGTTGTATTGCAGATAATGCTTCTCTTTTATCGGTTGCTTTTGATCAGGCGCTTTGCGCTATAAGGATCGGGAAAAAACTTTCTTATAGCGGCGGAGTTTGGTTTTTCTCAAACATTCTGCCCGAACTTATTATTTCCGAACTTCCCAAAGAAGCGCTTTCAGATCTTAAAGATAAAGCACATGAAGTAAAAAGATGCCTTGATAACGAAACCGTTGAAATTGCACTTGAATTTTTTAAGCACAATCTTAATATAAGTGAAACGGCAAAATTCTGCTATCTTCACAGAAACACGCTTATATATAAACTTGATAAAATTCAGAAAGATACAGGCTTCAACATGCGCAATTTCCATGAAGCCGTTGCATTAAGAATCTATATTGCGGCAAATAAGGTGTTGAAATAATGAGCAAAAAAAAGACCTCGGTTTTATCAATTATTCTGATAATAGTAATTAGTTTTGCAGGCGGATATTTTTCCAAATCTTTGGTAAACAAATTCTATTACAGAAACACTTTAACTGATGAGCAAATGAGAGTTTTAAACACAGCTCATCAGATAATAATGGAAACGGCAATTAAAAATCAGGAAAGCGACCATGTTGTTGATTTTGCATTAAAAGGCATGGCGGCGGCTCTTGATGATGAATATGCCTATTATTTCACAAAAGAAGAACTTGAAGAATATATGAAATCTGCAACGGGCACCATTGAAGGCGGTATAGGCGCAACCGTATATAACGATAACGGTGAACTTATAATTGCAGAGATATATAAAGGTCTTTCGGCTGATGCGTCAGGTCTTAAAACGGGGGATATCATTTTAAAAGTTGATGATAACTCCGTAAAAGATAAAACGCTGGAAGAAGTTGTTGCTCTTGTAAAGGGCGAAGCAGGTACTTTTGTTAAAATAACCGTTCAGCGTGATAAAAAAGAACTTTCTTTTAACGTTCAGCGCACCAACGGTCAGAGAGAACTTGTTGAATATAAAATGATTGACAGCGTTTTATACACAAAGATCATTTCTTTCCACGGCAATGCAGTTGAATACTTTAAAAAGGCTCTTGAATACGGTAAGGAAAATAACTATACGGGTATCGTAATTGATTTACGGGAAAACCCGGGCGGAGAACTTAACGTTTTCGTTGAAATTGCCGATATGCTTCTTCCCGAAGGTGATGTTTTTTATGCAAAAGACAGAGACGGCAACAAAGTTCACGTTGAATCTTCCGATGCAAACTGTATTGATAAGCCGATAAGCGTTATAATAAACGGTTCATCTGCAAGTGCTTCCGAAGCCTTGGCAGGCGCACTTCGAGATCTTGGCAATGCTTTAATTGTTGGCACGAAAAGTTACGGCAAGGGAATAATGCAAAGCAACTTTATTCTTCCTAACGGCGGGCAGTTAAAACTTACAACTGCAAAATATTATCTTCCTAACGGTGATTGTATTCATGAATCGGGAATAACTCCTCATTTTGAAGTTGAACTTTCCCAAAAACTTACCGAAAAATATTGGCTTCGTAATGATGAAAACGATATTCAGTTAAAGAAAGCCATAGAAGTATTGACAAATAAGTAAATAAAATATATAATTAAGTTATCAAGGCGGAGGTCTTTTCTAACGCCAAGATATTATTACTGCATCTGAAAACAAGGTTTCGTACTGAGTTTAGGTAAAGATATATGTTCCCATCTATCTCTTTACTGTTGTGCGGTAAAGAGATTTTTTATGGAGGTATAATGGAAAACAGAATAGGAATTATTGGAATTGTAATTGACAACCCTAAAAAGTCAGCAGAGACGGTTAACGAACTTTTAAGTGAGTTTTCCGATATAGTAATAGGAAGAATGGGACTTCCTTATCAAAAACGCCATATATCAATCATTTCCGTAATGGTTGACGGCACAAACGACCGCATAGGCGCACTGTGCGGAAAATTAGGCAGGCTTGAAGGCGTTAATGCCAAAAGCGTGCTTTCAAACAAAAAATATGAAGGAGAAGAATTATGAAAAAGATATTTAGTTTAGTATTGGCAGTATTGCTTGTTGTTTCTGTTTTTGCAGGATGCACGGAAAATCAGGGTGCAGTTGTTACGCCTACACCTGATTTAACTCCTGAAGTAACACCTGAACCTTATCAGGCGGTTGACATTAAAGTCGGCGCTCTTAAAGGCCCTACGGGTATGGGTATTTCAAAACTTATGGATGATGCAAAAAACAAAAAAGCCGCAAACAATTATACTTTTGAACTTTTCGGCGCACCTACTGATATTACGGGCCTTATTATAAACGAAGAACTTCAGATTGCCGCAGTTCCCACGAACCTTGCCGCAACTCTTTATAATAAGACGAAGGGAAAGGTTCAACTTCTTGCACTTAATACTTTAGGTGTTCTTTATATCATGGAAAAGGGTAACACCGTTAATTCCATAAAAGACCTTGAAGGCAAGAAAATTTATTCATCAGGTCAGGCGGCAACACCTCAATATGCCCTTGATTACGTTTTAAAGGCAAATAACGTTAATTGCGAAGTTGAATATTTTGCAACTCATGCAGAACTTGCAACACAGGCTTTATCGGGTAACGCGGATATAATCCTTATTCCCGAACCTCAGGTATCAACAATTCTTTCCAAAAATTCCGATTTCAGAATTGCGGTGGATTTTAACGCTGCATGGGATGAGGCTTGTGAGAACAAAGCACTTTTCTCAATGGGATGTCTTGTTGTAAATAAGAAGTTTGCACAAGAGAATCCCAAGGCAGTTGAAAAGTTCTTGGAAGAATATACTGCTTCTGTTAAATTTGTTAACGAAAATCCCAAAGACGGTGCAAAACTTATTGCTGAAAACGGTATCGTTCCAAACGAAGCCATAGCAGAAAAAGCAATTCCCAACAGTAAAATGGTAACCATTTCAGGTGATGAAATGAAAACCAAAACAGAAACTTATCTGAAAATACTTTTTGACAGTAATCCTCAATCGATAGGCGGTGCATTGCCGGGTGCGGACTTCTATTATTAAGAAATTTTTAATAGGTTTATTGATAACTGCCATATGGCTTCTCATATGGCAGGGTATCTTTATGCTTGTAAATAACGAACTTTTTGTTTCATCGCCAATTGATGTTTTCAAAAGAATAGTAGAACTTTCCCAAAAACTTGATTTCTGGAAAACCGTTTTTTCAAGCGTTATAAATATTCTTTGGGGATTTTTCCTTGGAGTAATAATGGGAACTTTTATGGCTTTTGTAAGTTCAATAGATTTTCTTGATAAACTTTTTGAACCTATAAAAGTAATTATCCGCGCAACACCCGTTGCATCATTTATTATGCTTACCTGGATATGGCTTCAACGCTCGCAGATTCCCGTGTTTATCTCATTTTTAATGGTTGTTCCCATTGTCTGGGGCAACGTTTCAACGGGAATAAAGAGTATCGGTAAAGAATATAAAGAACTTGCTTTTGTTTATAAATTTTCAGGAGTCAAGAAGTTTAAGTATATCTATTTTCCCGGTGTTCTTCCGTATTTTGCAACGGCGGTATGCACTTCATCGGGCCTTGTCTGGAAAGCAGGTATTGCCGCGGAAGTGTTATGTCAGCCGCCGGGAACCATCGGCGCAAGCCTTTTTGAAGCGAAAAGCATTCTTGAAACACTTGATATATTTTCATGGACAACAGTTGTTATTATTATAAGTCTTATACTTGAAACGTCGATAAAATATCTTTTAAAATATCTTGAGAAACGTTTCAGATTTGCGGGGTTGACATGATAAAAATAGAGAATTTAACTGTAAAATACGATAAAACTGTTTTAGAAAATATCAATCTTGAATTTCCCCAAAAAGGAATTTATTGCATATATGCGCCGTCAGGCAGAGGCAAAACAACACTTTTAAATGCAATAGCAGGTCTTAAAAAGTATTCAGGGAAAATTTCTGTTGACGGCAACATAAGTTTTCTTTTTCAAGAGGATAGGCTTTTAAATTGGCTTAATGCCGAAGAAAATATAATGCTTGTTGAACCTGATAAAAATAAGGCGCAGGAGTATATGCAAAATTTCGGTGTTGAAGATTTTAAAGATCAGATGCCCCAGGAACTTTCAGGCGGAATGAAAAGACGTGTTGCGCTTGTCCGCACGTTAGCGTATCAGGCAGATATTTATTTATTAGACGAGCCCTTTAAGGGACTTGATGAAGATAACGCCCAAAAAGTCAGAAATACGCTTATTGATCTTTCCAAAAATAAACTTATTCTTGTTGTAACTCATGATGAACTTGATCTGAAAAAACTCAATGCTGAAAAAATATTACTGTGAAAATAAATTGCTTATATTTTTTAAGGTGTCAACGTAGTTTTCGCCTTCTGATTGGGCAGTGTTGTTTATTCCGTTGAGCATACCGGTCATTTTTGGAATCATGGAAAACATATTTGACATATTACTTATTTTTGAAGTAAAACCGTCTGCGGCTTCAATGGCATTTTTTATGTTGTTGAAGCCGTTTTTATTCATCAGCATAAATAAAATGAACATGGGAGTAAGATCATTCATAGAATTCACCTCATTTAATTATATGCAACTTGTTTAAAAAGGTGCATATTTTATAAAGAGGTGATTTTTTTATGAAAAGAAGTTTAAGAAATTCAAATCAGAAAGCCGATGAAAGTCAACTTAATTCCGAGCAGAAGAAACAGTTTGAAAAATTAAAAGGAATGGCTAAAAATTATGAAGGCAAAAGCGATAACGAAATATTATCAGATCTTTCAAAAGCGGTGAAAAAGGGGAAAGCAGAAGGAAATTTAACAAACGAAAAAATTGATAGTATTGCATCAACTATTGCACCCATGCTTAATTCCTCACAAAGAGAAAAATTAAAAACACTCATGCAAACCATAAAAAAATAGGGATCAAAAATCCCTATTTTTTACTATTTCATCAATTGCTTTTAAAGTATAAAAGATTTCTTTTTCTGTGTTAAATGCACCAACGCTTAATCTTACCGCACCGATATCTTCGGTTTTAAGAAATCTGTGGCAAAGCGGAGCGCAATGAAAACCGCCGCGGCAACAGATTGAATATTTTCTGTCAAGAATATCTGAAACGGAAGAAGAATCTTTTTCTTTAATATTAAAAGCAACAACACCGCTTTGCGCTTTTTCGGGAGAGTAAAGTTTAATGCTTTTGTTATTTTTTAAATTATCAATCAGAAGTTGTGCAAGGCGTACTTCTTTATTTAATATAAATTCTCTGTTTATTTTAACGAAATTAACGCCTGCCTCAAGAGCAGCGATGTTTTGCACAGATTGCGTTCCGCTTTCGAGATATTCAGGCATATCCTTTGGCTGAGTTAATTCATGAGATCTGCTTCCCGTTCCGCCAAAGCGTAAAGGAGTGGGCAACGGCATAGAATCTTTTATTCCTAAAATTCCTATACCTTGCGGGCCGTATAAGCCTTTGTGTCCTGCACAGGCAATATAATCAAAATCTTTTATTTCCTGATTTCCTGCCGCCTGAGCGCAATCTGCAATAACAAGAAGACCGTATTTTCGTGCAAACTTTATAACTGTATCCATATCTTGCTTAACGCCGTTTACGTTGGAAACGTAGTTAAAAATAACTGCTTTTGTGTTTGCTTTCAGATTTGTTTTTAAAGCATCTTCTGAAATATAAAAACCGTTATCAGGATAGATAACAGTATATTCAACACCAAAATTTTTCATATATTCAAGGGGACGTAAAACGGAATTGTGTTCATATGCACTTGTCAGGATATGATCGCCCGATTTAAACAATCCGCGGATCAAGATATTAAGTGAGTCGGTGCAACCAAAAGTAAAAACAACGTTTTCGGGATTGTTGATTCCCAAAAACGAACTGATGGTTTCTCTTGCGGAAAATATAATTTCAGAAGCTTTTATTGCCATCTGATGTCCGCTTCGTCCTGCGTTGGCAGAATATTTTTTAAAAACTGAATCGCTGCGAAAATACACTTCGGGCGGTTTGTAAAGTGTAGTTGCAGCATTGTCAAGATAAATCATAAGCTGCTCCATTCACTTTTATTTGCTGCACGTAATATATTATATTAAATACTTCGATTGGAGGCTACAATTTATGGATCACATGATTATTGTTTTTCGCTCGCGGACACAAGTGTTACACTTTAAAAAAATGCTTGAAAGTGTTGGCGTTTTCTCACAGATCATTTCAACACCCAAGCGCCTTGCCATCGGTTGCGGACTATCCTTAAAAATATTAAGTTCTGATTTTTATAAGGCGAAAGATCTTTTAGACGTATATAAACCTCAAGGCTTTGTAGGCATTTATGATTGACAATAAAAAAATATTATGATAATCTTATACCATAATGCACATATACGAACTCGCCTTAAATGGCGTATCAGCGGCGCTTTTATGGTTTGTCGTCTTTGTAAGGCGACCTGACTTACTGCATCCTTCGCACCTAAAATCATACACCGATGCGCACATTTTAGGTGGGAGAATTTTAAAGTAATAAATTTTTGATGGCTACAAGGCAAAAACGTAGGCAATACAGGAAGTATTGCCGAGGCTTTTAACGAAGTAGACGCGGAAATTTATACTTCAAAATCGGGTTCGTATGTGTGTGTTATGGTATAAAAAAACAAGGGAAGAATTTTTTTATGATCTATGCAGATTATGCGGCAACAACTCCTTTGGATAATGAAGTATTTGAAGTGATGAAACCGTGTTTTTCAGAAGATTTTGCCAATGCTTCAAGTGTTCATTGTTCTGGCAGAATTGCTTCACAAAAAATTGAAGATGCGCGAACGATTATTGCAAAAACCATCAACTGCGCAAAAAATGAAGTATACTTTACTTCCGGCGGAACGGAAAGCGATAATTGGGCAATAAAAGGCTTTGTAAAGGCAAATGATGTAAAGCATATAATTACATCGTCTATTGAGCATCATGCGGTTTTAAATGCCTGCAAAGAACTTGAAAATGATGGTGTATCTGTTACTTATCTTCCCGTTGATGAATTTGGCAGAATAAGTATATCAGAACTTGAAAGCGCCATAAGGAAAGATACGGGGCTTATTTCTGTAATGACTGCAAATAACGAGATCGGTACCATTCAGGATATTGATAAAATTGGTGAAGTAGCAAATAAATATAACGTTCCTTTTCATACCGATGCCGTTCAGGCAATGGGCAGTTTGGAAATTGACGTTAAAAGATCCAATATATCAATGCTTTCTGCATCTGCGCATAAGTTTTACGGACCAAAGGGCATAGGATTTCTTTATATTAAAAACGGTATCAAAATAAAAAATATGTTCTTTGGCGGTGCTCAGGAAAGAGATAGGCGTCCCGGCACTCTTAATACACCTCTTATTGTTGGCATGGCACATGCCCTTAAAAAAACCGTTGAAAACAGAGAAGAATATAATTCCATACAGAAAAAACGTGTTGAAAAAGTAAAAAACATAGTTTTAGATAATCTTGACGGCGTTTTTATAAACGGATTTTCAGAAAACAAACTTTCAGGCAATTTAAGTCTTACCTTTAAAAACGTTCAGGCTGAAGGACTTCTTGTTTTACTTGATATGAAAGGCATTTGTGTTTCTGCAGGCGCGGCGTGTTCTGCGGGCGCAGTTAAAGTTTCTCACGTAATCGAAGCAATAAAAAAGCATGATTCAGGTGGAACTGTAAGAATAAGTTTAAGTCATCTGACAACTGAAGATGAAGCCGAAAAAATCGGATATTCAATAGTAGAATCTGTAAATAATTTAAGAAAATAATTGAGAAAAAATGTTGGATATTTTTCCAACATTTTTTTTATTTTTTGGTCAATAATAATAAAAAATCTGAAGGTGATCAAATGGAAGCAATAAGCAGTTTTATCGGAACTGACGTTTATCTTAACGGCAAGGTAATCGGAAGAATTATCGATTTTATTATTGATTGTAAAAATAAGAGTATAAAAGGGATTTCCTGCATTAGTAATACGGGTATAATCCGTTCAAAATTTTTTGTTTTGCGCGAAGGAATTTTGCATCTTGACAGAAACGGTGTTGTAATTGATAAAAGTAAAATCCGCTTTGATAAATTAAATGAAGAATTTTCAGTTATTTCGCCTGCAAACGATATGACCTACGGTGGAATGGGCGATATTTATTTTGATCCGTCAACTCTTTTAATAAAAAGTGTAAGTATAAAAAGGGGATTTTTGGATGACCTCATTTATGGACGCGAATTTCTCAATATTGATGAAATAACTATGACGGAAAAGGGAATAGTAAAGTTAGATTGAGGAGGTGTAAAAAAATGAAAGCATTAGGAACAGGTATGATGGTTCTTTCAGGCGCAGTTTTAGGCATGGCGGCAGGAGCATATCTGGTTATGAATAACCATAATGCAAGAAAAATTTACCGTTGCGGTAAACGCTATGCAAAACAGTTGTTAAAGATGTAATAAAAAGGGGCGTTGCCCCTACATAAAAGGAAAGTTTATGATTAAAAAGCGAAGTGTAATTCTTATTATTGCAATAATAACAGTCGTTTTTCTTATGGTGATTTTCAAAAACTCATTTTTTGAAATAATATCACTTGTTATTTCGGCATCAATTATTGCCTATTTAATTTATCCCCTTATAAAACATCTTGAAAAAAGAGTAAACAGAAATCTTGCAATATTTTTGGGATTTTTGCTTATTTTTGCATCAATTTTTTCAATAATTTCTCTCCTTGTACCCGTATTTATCGGGCAAATAAAAAATCTTATGTTTTTTCTTCCCGATTATATTGAAAAAATAAAAAATTACATTGCAGAAATACCGTATCTTAATAATTTAATCAGCGGTTTAGATATCAATGAAAAATTGACGTCAGGAACTTCGGAATTATTTTTAAAAGTATCACCCCAAAATATTCTTTCGTTTTTGTCTTCCTTGCTTCTTGTTCCGGTAATAGTCTTTTATATGCTTAAAGAACGGGAAAAAATTAAAAGTATAAGTCTGTTTCTTTTGCCCACAAAAATGCGAACGCCATCAATATACATTTTCAGGGATATTAACCGCCAACTTCGTGATTATATCGTTGGAGAATTTATAATTATAATTACCGTTTCCTTTCTTATGGCGCTGTTGCTTGCGGTTTTTGGCTTTGAATATTGGCTGATATTAGGTATCATTATGGGAGTTTTTAACATTATTCCTTATATTGGACCAATAATAGGAAGTTTACCGATTCTTCTTACTGCATTTTCCGAAAACAAAATAATTCTTGCGCTTATTCTTATTATTGCGGTTCAGCAAATTGATAATTTAATAATTCATCCGCGAATAATTTCCGATAGCGTAAAAATTCATCCGGTTATAGTTTTATTGTGTGTTGTTGCAGGAAGCAGTGTGGGAAATATTTTAGGAATGGTTCTTGCGATACCTGCTTTTATCATTTTTCGCATACTTTTTAAAGAATTTTACAAATATTTCAGCGAAAGAAAACGGAATTTTCCGCAATTTAGCAAAATATAGTCTTGTAAAAAATCAAATTTTATAATATAATACTCATATATAATTTTTTACGGAGGACTTTTATTATGCAGAACATCAACGATACCATGAAATACAGCCGTAGTGAAGACAATGCACAGATCAAAGATATTCTTGTTCAGGTGTATACCGCATTGCAGGAGAAAGGCTATGACCCCGTAAATCAGATTGTTGGTTATATTCTTTCAGGCGATCCCACTTATATTACAGGCTATAATAATGCCCGTAACCTTATTCGCAGGGTTGAACGTGATGAACTTTTGGAAGAACTTGTTAAAAAATACGTTGAGAATTGCTGATGAAATATCTTGGTCTTGACGTTGGCGATAAAAGAATAGGTATATCTTTAAGCACCAGCGGTATTTTGGCAAGCGGTGTTGAAACCTATACTCGCACGTCACTAAAAAACGATTGTGAGCACGTTCTCGATTTAATAAAACAGTATAAGATAGATATTGTTGTTGCAGGTCTGCCAAAGCATCTTAACGGTGATAAGCATGAGCAAGCCGAAAAAAACGAAGTTTTTCTTAATGCGTTAAGGGAACACGGTGTAAAAATTGAATATTTTGATGAAAGGCTTACTTCTGCGGCTGCTGAAAAAGCAATGCTTGAAGCAGATCTTTCACGCAAAAAAAGAAAAGAAAACGTTGATAAACTTGCAGCGGTTATAATTTTGCAGGATTATCTCGATCTTAAAAACGGAGGGACTTTTTTATGAGTGAAAATCAGGAAAACATAGTATTAACACTTGTCGATGAAAATGACGAAAGTTTTGATGCTGAACTTATTGACAGCATTTCTTATGACGGCCACATATATAATCTTTTTGTTCCCGTTGAGGAAAAAGATAATGAAGAACCACAGGTAATTATTCTTGAATATCAGGAGGAGGGCGACGATATCGTGCTTCTTCCCGTTGAAAACGAAGTGCTTCTTGATGAGATCTGGGCGGCGTATGAAGAAGAATTTGAGGAAGAAGAATAATTTTTTTAAAAAAAATAAAGGATTTTTGAGTCTTTTGCGGAATTATTATAGCAAAAGACTTTTTTTATTGAAAGGCTGTTTTTATGAGAATAGATACTGAGCTTTTTGAAAAAAATTATTTATCGCCTTATGCCGCCAAGGCAAGCGAAAGTAAAGGCAGAGAAGTTTATGAAGAAGAATGTGATCTTCGCACCGCATTCCAGAGAGACCGCGATAGAATTATATATTGTAAATCTTTCAGGCGGTTAAAACATAAAACTCAAGTTTTTCTTTCTCCTGAAGGGGATCATTACCGCACAAGATTGACGCATACCCTTGAAGTTACACAAATTGCCCGCACCATAGCCCGCGCTTTAAGGCTTAATGAAGATCTTGCCGAAGCAATTGCAATGGGGCACGATTTAGGGCATACTCCTTTCGGTCATGCAGGTGAAAGAGTTTTAAACCGTCTCTCTTCAACGGGTTTTGAACATAACGTTCAGTCCCGTCGCGTAGTTGAAAAACTCGAAAACGGTGAAGGTCTTAATCTTACGTGGGAAGTTCGTGACGGTATTGAAAACCACACCAGCCGTTCCAAACCCTCAACACTTGAAGGTAAGATCGTTTCCTATGCAGATAGAATTGCTTACATAAATCACGATATTGATGATGCCTGCCGTGCAGGAATCATTACCGAAGCAGATCTTCCTTTCAGAACAAACATGATGCTTGGAATGGATAATTCTTCAAGAATAGATACTCTCGTAACTGACATTATAAAAAACAGTTACGAAAAAAACGATATAATTATGTCTGATGAGATATATGAAGTTATGAATGAACTTCGCGATTATATGTTTAAAAATATATATTCTTCTCAAAGTTCAGCAAAAACAGAAGAAATTAAAGCTGAAGGTGTTATAGAAAACCTTTTTAATGCTTACATGAATGATGATTCTCTGCTTCCTCAAACCATTAAAATTGCAATAAAACAGTTTGGCAGAGAGCAGGCAGTATGCGATTATATAGCCGGTATGAGCGACGGCTACGCTTTAAGGGAATATGAACGTTTGTTCGTTCCGCGCTCATGGCAAAAAAATTAAAAGGAGGCAGTCATGCCAAGAATCCCTGAATCATTTATTGATGCGGTGGTGGATAAAGTCGATATAGTTGACGTTATTTCCGAATACGTTTCATTGCAGAAACGCGGCAATAAATACGTGGGACTATGTCCTTTCCATAACGAAAAAACGGCATCTTTTACAGTTGACGGCGATAAACAGTTGTTTTATTGCTTCGGCTGTCACGTAGGCGGAAACCTGATAGGTTTTTTGGAAAAAAAGGAAAATCTTACTTTTTATGAAACCATCGAGGAACTTGCAAAACGTGCCAATATGCCCATGCCCGTTTCCGAAGAAAAGGGTGCACCGACTTTCAATAAAGATACGAAAAATAAAATATATGAAGCCAACAAAGAAGCGGCACGGTTTTATTTCAACACTCTTTTTGAACCTGAAGGGGCAGAGGGGCTTGAATATTTTGTAAACCGCGGTTTAACCGAAAATATAATTAAACGTTTTGGGTTAGGCTATGCGCCTAATTTCCGCGATGCATTGGTAAAACATCTGAAATCAAAAGGTTTTGATGAAGATACGATAATTCTTGCAGGTCTTGCGCAGAAAAATGAGTACGGTATCCGCGATAATTTCCGAACCCGTGTTATGTTTCCCATAATTGCGCCAACAGGTGAAATACTTGGCTTTGGCGGCCGTGTTCTGGATAAATCACTTCCCAAATACATAAATACCGGCGATACACCTGTGTTTAATAAGCGCAAAAATCTTTATGCCTTAAATATTCTTAAGAAAAATAACAAAGGCAGAGCAATTATCGGCGAAGGTTACATGGATGTTATTGCTCTTAATATGGCAGGCTTTGATTACGGCGTTGCATCATTGGGAACGGCAGTTACCCCTGAGCAAGTTCGTCTTTTAAAACGGTATGCTCAGGAAATCTATATCTGCTATGACGGTGATAAAGCGGGGATCAGCGCAACACATAAAGTTATTGATCTGATGAAAGAGGCGGAATTAAAACCAAGAATCATCGCGCTTCCTTTAGGCGTTGATCCTGATGAGTTTATAAAAGAGAACGGCAAAGAAGCGTTCTGGGAAAAAATGAAAACTGCCCGAACAAGCATTGAATATCTTATGGATGAAGTAAAAGAGCAATGCGATATGAAGACGGAAGAAGGCAGAGCAGAATTTGCCCAGAAATCAACGGCAATAGTTGAAAAATACGCTTTTGACAGTATTGAAACCGAAATGTATTTAAAGAGAATCAATCAGTTAAGCGGTTTTTCAATAGATTCTTTATATAAAACTTTCGATAATAAAAAGCCGAAACCTGAAGGTCAAAATGATGTTGCTTACGGTATTTTAAATAAGTTTGATTCAATTACCGAGCGCGCCCTTGTTTCTGTGCTTATTGAGAATCCCAATCTTATTGACAACGCGCAGATGATATTGAATGATGAGTATTTTACTAATAACGCTTATCTGAAAATATTCAAATATTTGTGCGAAAATCAGGAAAAAACGTCAATATCTTCTCTCATGCGCCATTTTGAAGGGGACGAGCAGGTGATTACTGCCTTATCGGCAGTAGGTATTGAAAGTACCGTGTTTGGCGATCCAAGCGCATATCTTGAAGACTGTTGCCTGAAAATTGCAATGGATCATCTTAACCGCAAAAGGGACGAGCTTAAATCAAATCTTAATAATCCTGATTTCACACCTCAGGAAAAAATTGCTTTTGCAGGCGAAATTGCAAAAATAGATAAAGAAATTAAAGAAATACGCAGTAAATTTTAGGAGGAAATATTTATGAGCGAAAATATTGAATTCAGTGATCAACTTATTGATAAAATGAGTGAGATCAAGAAAAAAATTAAAGAAGGCAGTATTAAAAAAACACTTACGTATACAGAGGTTATTGATCTGCTTGACGGTGTTGATTATGATGTTGATCAGATCGAAAAAATCTTTGATCTTTTTGAAAATATGGGCGTTAAGATACAGAGTGACGTTGATCCCGATTTAGAAAATATTATGGAATCACTTCCCGAAAGCGATTCCCATATGATCGTTCTTAATGATAGCGTAAGCGTTGATGATCCCGTCAGAATGTATCTTAAGGAAATGGGTAAGGTGCCTCTGCTTTCTGCAGATGAAGAAATTGAAATTGCCCGCCGTGTTGAAAACGGTGATGAAAAAGCGAGAGAAAAACTTGCAGAAGCGAATCTTCGTCTTGTTGTAAGCATTGCAAAACGTTACGTTGGCCGCGGTATGCTTTTCCTTGATCTTATTCAGGAAGGTAATTTAGGTCTTATTAAGGCAGTAGAAAAATTTGACTATACTAAAGGCTATAAATTCTCAACATATGCAACGTGGTGGATCCGTCAAGCAATCACACGTGCTATTGCCGATCAGGCACGTACTATCCGTATTCCCGTTCATATGGTTGAAACAATACATAAACTTTCACGGGTAAAGCGTCAGCTTGTTCAGGCGCTCGGCAGAGATCCTCAGGTAGAAGAAATTGCCGAAGCAATGGAAGTTTCCGTTGAACGTGTCCGTGAAATAATTAAGATTGCTCAGGATCCCGTTTCGTTGGAAACACCTATCGGTGAAGAAGAAGACAGTCATTTAGGCGATTTCATTCCCGATGATGATATTCCGCTTCCGTCAGATGCTGCCGCCGCAACACTTTTAAAAGAGCAGTTAATGCAGGTTTTAAGCACACTTACTCCCCGTGAAGAGAAAGTTCTGCGCTTGCGCTTTGGCATTGATGACGGCAGAGCACGTACTCTTGAAGAAGTTGGTAAAGAGTTTAACGTTACCCGTGAACGTATCCGTCAGATTGAAGCAAAGGCTTTAAGAAAACTTCGCCATCCTTCAAGAAGCAGAAAATTAAAGGATTATCTTGAATAATGCTTACTCCGCGTTTTGAAGCAATAGTAGAACTTCTCGGAAAAAATGATTTAGTTGCCGATATTGGTTGCGATCACGGCAAGTTAAGCGCCTTTTTAATAAAAAACGGACTTGCCCAAAGAGTTTTTGCTTCTGATATTTCAGAGCCTTCTTTGGAAAAAGCCAAAAAACTTGTTGAAAAGGAAAACTTAAAAAACGTATTCTTTTATGTCAGCGACGGCTTTTCTGAATTTAATGAAAAGCCTGATGCGGCAGTTATTGCAGGAATGGGTGGTGAGATAATTAAAAATATTATTTCCCATCCCTTTGCAAAAACTAAACTTGTGCTTCAACCGATGAAAGATTCAGATATCCTTTTTAAAGGACTTTATGAATTAGGCTTCTGTATCGAAAAAGAAGTAATTGCCCGAGAAGGCGGCAGGTTTTATGAAGTGATTCTTGCATCGCCCGGAGAAGATAAGCCTTTTAATTATTTTCTTCCTCCTATGGATAGGCTTAAAAAAGATGAAATTGCCCTTAAATTTTTAGAACATAAAATTTTAGTTTTGAAAAAGGCGGCAAAGGGCGCGCAGAATACAAGTAATAATTATCGTTTTATTGAATTGTCAGAAATGATTAAAACTATTGAAGGAGTTATAAAAAATGATTTCGGTAAATGATGTAATAACTGAAATTGAAAAACTTGCAAAACCGCAGTACGCTTACGATTGGGATAATTGCGGTCTTTTAGCAGGGGATAGAAAAAGTCAGGTTGAGAAAATTCTTATAACTCTTGATATCACGAAAGAAGTTGCCCTTGAAGCAAAAGAAAAAAATTGTCAGATGATCATTTCCCATCATCCGCTTATTTTTAAAGCAGTAAAGAATTTAAGTACCGATACTTATGAAGGTGAAGTATTATCGATTCTTTATAAAAACAATATTGCTCTTTACTGCGCCCACACAAGCCTTGATATTGCTTCAGGCGGAGTTAATGACGTTTTGTGCGAAAAACTTATGCTTAACAACGTTTCCCTTGTTTCTGAAATGAATGTTTTGGGCGAAACGGTTGCTTGCGCAAGAAAAGGGGATTTACCCCATGATTTTTCCAAGGGTGAACTTATTGAATATATAAAAAACATAACGGGCGCAACGAAACTTGATTATAATCTTTTAGATAAAACTTATAAAACAATAGCGCTTTGCGCAGGTTCAGGCGAAGAATTTGCCTTTGAAAGCGATGCTGACGTTTTTTTGACGGGTGAAATAAAATATCATACCGCCCTTGAGATGAAACGCCAAAATATCTCATTTATCGCCGCAGGCCATTATTTTACGGAAGTACATATAGCAGAAGGTCTTTCACGCTATTTACAAAAACAGTTTAATATGTTACAATATAGTGTTGAAGTAATAAAATCAGAAACGAACACAAATCCGTTTGAGAATCAGGAGGATATATTATAATGACAGATGCAATTAAAAAATTACTTGAGTATCAGGAAGCAGATTTAAAAGTTGATGATGCTGAAAAAAAGGTAAAAGGCAGTAAGGAAAGAAAGACGGCAAACGCTATGAAACAGCGTTATGAACTTGCCGTTGAAGAAAGAAAGAAACTTATTTCCGCCCGTGATCAGGCTGAAAAAGAAGTTGAAACAATGGCAGGTGAAGTTGATAAACTTTTATCTCTTGCAGAAACTGACCGTGCTAAAGATGCTCCTGAAAATCAGGAAGCAATCGGAAAACTTGTTAATGAAATTGATAAACTTATGTCAGCACTTAAAAAATGCGAGGAAAAACTTAACAATATCAATTCTCTTATTGATGAAAATGAAAAAAAGATCAACGAATATGCAGTAATTGCAAATAAAGCCAAGGAAGAGTTCAACGTTAATAAAGCAGGCTATGAAAAACTTGTTGCTGAAAACAAGCCTGAAATTGACGCTTTAAAGGCAGAACGCGATAAAATCGAAGCAAGCGTTGATAAAGTTCTTCTTGAAAAATATCAGAAACTTAAGAAGAACAAGATTGTTCCTACAGCGCCTTTAACGGACAAACGTTGCGGCGGCTGCCACATGGAATTGCCTGCATTTACAGTTTCAAATGCCACAAAGAACGGCTATTGCGAATGTGAAAACTGCGCAAGAATAGTTTACGTAGAATAAAATTTTTTGAGTAAGCCGGATGACTGCGGTGAAAATACGAGGAAAGTCCGAGCTTCACAGAGCAGAATGCCGGATAACGTCCGGTGGAGGCGACTCTAAGGATAGTGCAACAGAGATATACCGCCGCGTAAGCGGTAAGGGTGGAAAGGCGAGGTAAGAGCTCACCGAGTATTATGGCAACTTAATACTCCTGTAAACCCCATTCGAAGCAAGATTGATAGCGGAGCGTTAACGGTTGCTCGCCGGCTCCCATGTAATCGCTTAAGCTTTTCGGCAACGGAAAGAATAGATAGATAGTCATCGGTACCATTGGTACAACAGAACTCGGCTTATAGGCTTGCTCAAAATTTTATAGTTATAAAGAGAGATTTTTTTAATCTCTCTTTTGTTATTTTTGGAATTTTTTTTACATATATTTTTTCAGGGAGGGACAACTATGGAAAAGCTTAAAAAAATACTTCCTCAAAAAGTATCAAAAAGTTTAGAAAAAATGAGCGAAAGCAAATTGAATTCTATTACTGAAATACGTTTGCGCGCAGGATTTCCCGTTTATATCTATATGGGGAAAGAAGAATTTGCCCTTGATGATCAGGGCTTAAAAAAGCGTGACGGTTATATTTTCTCTCAAAGTGATGCTGATTCCATGTGGATAAGGCTGTGCGACGGTTCGCCTTACAGTACGGTTAAAAATCAGAAACAAGGTTATATCACCGTTGACGGCAACCGTGTTGGCTTTACGGGAAAATTTAATTCTGTAAACGGTGAGATCAGCCATATTGAAAAGGTATCTTCTTTCTGTGTCAGAATTATGCACGAGAAAAAGGGGTGTGCAAACAAAATATATAAATTTCTCTATGAAAACAACGAACTTTTAAACACGCTTATCGTTTCACCACCGGGATGCGGAAAAACAACTCTTTTAAGGGATGTAACAAGGCTTGTTTCTTTTGATGGCAACAGCGTGTGCCTTGTTGATGAAAGAGATGAAATAGCCGCAATAAACGGCGGAATTCCCACTCTTGATGTAGGCAAACGAACAGACGTCTATTCAGGAATAGATAAAGAGAATGCCATCGAAAATATGATTCGCTCAATGAAACCTGACGTTGTTGTTTTAGATGAAATCGCAGATAATGAAGCGGAAATAATAAAAAAGGCGAAAACGAAGGGAATTAAACTTATTGCAACTGCTCACGGAACAAGTATGGAAGACATTGCTCATCTTAAAAATATTTTTGAATGTTACGTGTTTTTGAGTAATCGTTTCGGCGTGGGAACGGTTGAAAAAGTTCAAAGTAAAAGTAAGGAATATAAAATATGTTGCTGAAATTATTTTGCGGAATTTTCATTTGCTTTGGCACGTGGATTTTAGGAAAAAACGTTTCTGAAAGTTATCGGCAAAAAATTGCTATTATTGAAGAGTACGTTGCTTTTTTAAAGAACTTCAAAAGTAACGTAACTTTTTCGGGACTTAATATGTATGATTTTTTGAAAAAGTGCAAAGAACCGCAAAATTTAATTACATATCTTCTTGAGAAGAAAGATACGATTGACATAAAAGATTTTAAAGGCGCGTGCATTGAAGAAGAGACTTGTGCAGATATAATTTCTGAAGCGTTGATCGTTGCAGGAACTTCAAGTGATACGCTATCCATTGCCGATTTTATTGATGAAGCGCTTTTAAAACTTTTGCAATACAAAAAAGAATATTTGGAGGAATGTTGCGGCAAGATACGAACCGCGCCTAAAATAGGACTAATTGTCGGAATGTTTTTTGCCGTACTTATATTATGAGCATAGATATTATTTTTAAAATTGCCGCAATAGGAATTTTAGTTACGCTTATAAGCCAACTTTTAACAAAATGGGGCAGAGATGATATTGCAATGATAACTACAGTTGCAGGACTTATTATTGTATTACTTATGGCACTTGAAATGGTAAGCGATTTCTTTTCCACAATAAAAAGTGTCTTTGATTTATTCTGATGGATAAAATTTTTCTTATAATTTTTTTCGGCATAGGTGCTGTGTTTATCATTCTTGCAATAAAAAAATATGCACCTGAATATGCTCTTGGCGCGTCAATTTGCGCTTGTTGCATGGTGGTAGTATTCGTTTTAAGTGATATTGGCGAAATAATTTCTTTTATCTCGAATATTATCGCTTACGGCAAAATAAACAGTCAATGGTCAGGTTCCATTTTGAAAATTGCGCTTATCAGCTTTATAGGGCAATGGGGAATATCAATCTGCCGTGATGCAGGTGAAAATTCCATTGCCGATAAAATGGAAACGGCAGTAAAAATTTTAGTTCTCATTATCTGCCTTCCTTATATAAACATGTTATTTAAAATGGCGGAAGAAATAAATTGAAAAAACTGATTTTTATATTTGTAATTATATGCCTTGTTTCTGTGAATGTTTGGGCAACGGAAGATTTTTCCGCAATAGAAACAGATAATTTTTTCGGCAGCCCTAAAGATATTATTGATTCCATACTAAATAATGAACTATCTTTTGACGGTGCCAATATTTTTGAAAATATACTTGAACTCCTCAATATATCAATAAAAAATATTTTACCGCATATTGCTTCTTTGTTTGGAATAACCATCATACTTTCTTTAATAGAAAAACTTAAATTATTAAATGTTTCGGGAGAAAATGCTTGTTTGACGGGCGGAAGAATTATATTTTCCGTAATGCTTGTAACTTCATCAATGAGTTTTGTTCTTGCATCAAAGGATGCGCTTTTAAGTATTTCTGATTTTACCAATGCTTTAATTCCTATAATTATAACGTTTCTTGCATCTCTCGGCGTTCAGGGAATGGCAACAAGCGCAGGACCTTCTCAGGCGTTATTATCATCAGTTCTTATAAATATTTGTTCAAATATAATATTTCCGCTTATCGTTGCAGGGTTTACGGTATCGGTGATAAACGGTATTCTGGGTGATAATAAACTTAAAGGTATTTCTGATTTTATGAAAAATTCTGCTTCGTGGATTATGGGCGGAGTTTTTACGGTGTTTTCGGCAATACTTGCTATTCAGGGTGCAGTTTCGGGTATAACTGATGGTATTTCCCTAAAAAGCATAAAGTATGCTTTGAGTTCATCTGTTCCCATAATCGGCTCAACTATATCCGAAAATTTTTCTGCAGTACTTACAAGTGCATTTTCAATTAAAAGCGCCGCAGGAATCATGGGAATAATAGTGATTTTAGGAATTATTATCGTTCCCATAATAAATATTTGGGTATATGTTTTTGCATTGAATATGTTTGGCGCAGTAGTTCAGCCTTTTGCAGGTTCCTTTATTTTTGAACAAATAAAAAATATCACCGCATTTTTGAAACTTGCGATGATAGTTTTGTTGGGAACAAGTGTTTTGTGGTTTATTTTTCTGGGAATAATTGTATCTTCGGGAGGAAATCTTATATGATCTCCTGGCTGAAAGAATATATTTTAACAGTAATATCAATAAGCGTTATAGGGCTGGTGCTTGATTCCGTTCTGCCAAATGGAAACGTAAAAAAATACGGGCAGTTCGCTCTTTCAATAATATTGAGCATTGCTTTAATTCAACCACTTACGGCTTTTATAAAAAAAGATTTTTCTGTAGAAAAGAATTTAGTTGAATATTCAGTTGATTATACTGCTGCCGTCAAAAGCACCGTTAACAGTATTAAAGGCTTTGAAGATGCTAAAGTGTGTTTAACAAGTGAAAATAACAAGATCACAAGTATTACCGTTTACACCGAACGTGAACGTATTTTGGAAGATGCGGTGGAAGATATGAACACCGGGTATTTAAAGCGTATTCTTAATGCTGTTTACGGTGTTGAAATAAGTAATATAAAAATTATGGAGTAGAAAAATGAATTTTAAAGTAAAACTTGATAAAAAGAAAAAAGTGTTACTTATATGCTTGCTTGTGCTTGTTGCGCTTTTAGTATATTTTTTCCCTGAAAAGAGTAATAAACAAGAGGAAGTAAGCATATCTAATAATACAGCAATATCAAAAGAAGAAAGACTTCAGGAAGTTTTAAGTAACATAAAGGGAACGGGCAAAGTAAGCGTTATGATAACTTACGAATCGTCTTCCGAAGTTGTTTGCGCAAACAATGTTGAAAGGCAGACTAATACCGTAACCGAAAAATCAGAAAACGGCGGGATAAAAGAATCAGAAACGGTAATTGAAAACAGATCGCCGATAACCGTAGGCACACAGAATAATGAAAGTGCTTTGGTTGTGGTGGAAAAAGAACCGAATATCAAAGGGGTGATAGTTGTTGCACAGGGCGCAGAAAATATAAGCGTAAAAATGGAATTACAAAAAGCAGTTGAAACGGTGCTGCAGGTATCACCGTCACAAGTAGAAATTTTTGCAATGAATTAAGGAGAAGTAAATATGTTTAAAATAAGCAGAAAAGCTATGGTAGTTTCTTTAATGGTGGTTCTTTTGTTGGTTACGGGACTTCTTAATTGGAAGTATATTTCAAAAGATGAAACTCCCGCAAAAGACGTTGTAAGTGAAAACGTAGAGGACGATGTTGAAACGGCAAGTTTCTTTACTACCTATAAAAGCGACCGCATGAATAATAGGGAAGAAGAAATAACTTATCTTGAAAGTGTTATTGCCAATGCTTCAACCGATACCGAAACTATCAATGAAGCGCAGCAGATGAAAATGGAGATCATTTCTAATATGGAACTTGAAAGCACTCTTGAAGGACTTTTAGTTGCAAAAGGCTTTGAAGATGCCATTGTAACATTCGGCTCAACAAGCGTCAACGTAGTCGTTAAAGATGCAGAACTTACTCAGGCAAAGGTTGCCCAGATTCTTGATATCGTTACAACTGAAACTGAATATACTGCCGGAGACGTAAAAGTAATTCAGGCAGAATAACAAAAAAAGCTGTTACAAACGTAACAGCTTTAATTTGTGCAAATGAATTACAATGCTCTTGTAACCTTACCTGAACGAAGGCAACGAGTGCAAACGCAGATCTGCTTGGGTGAGCCATCAACAATAGCTCTAACTTTCTGTACATTAGGTGCCCAGTAAGTTCTTGTATGACGGTTTGAGTGGCTAACCTTGTTACCGGACATTACGCCCTTCTGACAAATCTCGCAATATTTTGCCATAAGTGCACCTCCTTTTAGGATGATAAAAAATTTCGAGCGTTGCTCTTTGGTGTGCGTGGAGGGACTCGAACCCCCGACCTACTGGTTCGTAGCCAGTCACTCTATCCAGCTGAGCTACACACACATATCATTTTTAAGCAACGGTGATAGTATATAACAACCTTTTAAATTTGTCAAACGTTTTCTTAAAAAAATTTTTGTTTATTTTGTTGAAAGTTTGTGATAAAATATTTTTGATGAAAAAAATAAATTTATCATGTTGATTTCACATTGCTATTGTATTATAATAGAGAAAAGAGAATTTGTAAAGTTTTTTCAGAAAGGAATGATATATTTATGGCAAGAGTATTGATTGTTGATGATGAAGAAAATATCCGTATCGGATTAAGGGAGTATGCTGAATTTGAAGGGCACACCGTTACCGAAGCCGTTGACGGTATGGATGCAGTAAACAAGTGTAAGAATAATGATTACGATATTATCATAATGGATATTATGATGCCTCGTCTTGATGGCTTCTCTGCTTGTAAGGAAATAAGAAAGACAAAAGATATTCCCGTTTTGATGCTTTCTGCAAGAGGCGAAGAATATGATAAACTTTTTGGGTTTGAACTTGGAATTGATGATTACGTTGTTAAACCTTTTTCACCAAAAGAAGTTATGGCAAGAATCAACGTTATTATTTCACGTCATGAAGGCGCAAATAAAGAGCCTGAAAATAAGCATATCGTAATAAAGGGAATTGATATTGACGTTTCTGCCCGTAAAGTTTATATTGACGGCAAAAGAATTGATCTTACGCCCAAAGAATACGATCTGCTTACATTTATGATCAAAAATAAAAATATTGCTCTTTCGAGAAATCAACTTTTATCCGAGGTTTGGGGATATGAGTTTTTCGGAGACGACAGAACTGTTGATACGCATATAAAAATGCTTCGTAACAGCATTGAACCTTATCGCGATCTTATTTCAACAGTCAGAGGAGTAGGTTATATTTTTGAAACGGAAGATTAAAAGCGGCGTTAAATTAAAAATCTGGGAATATTTCTGCATTTTTGCATCACTGCTCGTTGTAATAGTCTGGCTTCTGCAAATTGCTTTTTTACAGTATTTTTACATAGGTGCAATGGCACGTGAGAATATGAATAATGCCCGTGAAATAGTTTCTCTTTATAAAAAAGGCAAACTTTCGGGAGAAGAAGTTTATAGAAGTGCTAACAAAAACAATATAGTAATTATCGTTACTGATGAAAAGGGTTTTATCATTCACGCTTATGATGACATGGGTGTGATTGATGATTCCCGTGTTGACAGTCTGAATTATTACGTTCATTCCATTGGTGCAAATATTCACAAATCAATAAATGAAAGTGCAAAAAAAGAAATAGATTTCCGCATTGAGGACGAAGAAACGGGGCAAAGCGCTTTGTTTTACGGCGCTTATGCAAAAAGCGCCCAAAATAACGAAGGCGCATATATATACGTTATGTCCCAACTTGAACCTATTGATTCGGTTGTTGCGGTTATTCAGAAGCAGTTTGTCATGGTTGCGCTTATTGCACTTTTGATGTCTGCGATCATTGCTTACGTTATTGCACAGCGTTTTTCACGGCCCGTTGAAAAACTTACTAAATCTGCCCGTGAACTTGCATTAGGTAACGTAAACGTTGATTTTGAAGTTGAAGAAGCCTTTGGTGAAATTTCAGATCTTTCAAAAGCATTAAACTATGCAACAAGTGAAATTTCAAAAGCATCGGAATTCAGGCGTGAACTTATGGCAAACGTTTCTCACGATCTTCGCACACCCCTTACCATGATTAAGATGTATGCAGAAATGATTCGTGATATTTCAGGGGATAATAAAGAAAAACGCGAAAAAAATTTAAAAATTATTATTGATGAAACGGATAGATTATCTATTTTGGTAAATGATATTCTTGAACTTTCTAAAATTGAAGCAGCCGACCGCAAGTTTGAGATTAAAGCCTTTGATATTTCAAAAACCTTTACAACCATTCTTGAAAGATTTTCAGTTATGGTTGAACAAGGCTACCGTTTTGAACTTGAAGCACCTGAACAAGTTTACGTTTTAGGCGATGAATCAAGAATTGAGCAGGTAATTTATAATCTTTTATCAAACGCCATAAACTATACAGGTGAAGATAAACGGGTAATTATCCGTATAACGAAAAAATTTGATTGCGCAAAAATTGAAATAATCGATACCGGTAACGGCATTCCCGAAGATGAACTTGCAAATATTTGGGATAGATATTACAGATCCAAAACTCATATCCGATCTCAGGTCGGAACAGGACTTGGACTTTCAATTGTCAAAACCATTCTTATAGGGCATAACGCTGATTTCGGTATTGAAAGTACCATTGGTGTGGGATCAAATTTCTGGTTTGAATTAAAATTACCTGAAAATTCCACTAATAAAACATTGCGCCTGGCAGATAATAATATCGTAAGTGATGATTAGCTTACAAAATTATTAACGGAGAAATAGAATCATGTCAAAAATGTCAATGGCACTTAAGCATGAGATCGCCAAAGAGTTAGGCGTATATGAAACAGTCAAAAATTCAGGCTGGGGTGAAGTTTCATCCCGTGATTGCGGTAATATGGTAACTAAGGCGATTGAAATTGCTGAAAGATCAGTAAAATAAAACACTTTATTGCGGGGCGCTTAAGCGTCCCGCTTTTATCATATTGTGAAAAAAGTTTGCATATATTTTAGCAAAAGGAAGTGTGTGCAAATGTATAAAACGGGGAAATATATAATTTATAAAGAACATATGAATTTAAGAGAAAAACCAACCGCATCATCAAAGGCGTTAGGTGTAATTCCTATGGGAACTTGTGTTGACATTCTTGAAACAAAAGATAATTGGGGAAGAATCGAAAATCCTTGTTCGGGGTGGTGTTGCATAAGTGAGTGTTTTGCAAAACCGTTGTGCACTTGTGAAACCTCTCAGTGTTGCTATTATGAAAAGTTCTGTGAAATTGAGAAAAAATATAATGAACTATTGTTAAAAACGGACAAAATACGTAATATTATAAAATAATTCAATTGCAAATAAGAGTTTGTTATGGTATAATTAAAGCACGTAAAACAAGACTTTTTCAGGAGTTGTATTTATGAGTGGTTTTAAAAATTACCATTTACGCTATATAAAAAGCGTGCTTTATATGCTTGTTGCTCTTGCATTGATCGTGTTGCTTGTTGTAACTGCAATAGTAAATATTCCAACTAAAAACGTTAATGAACCAACCCACGGAATGGAGTCTTCCACACCTGAACCTGAAAATACAAACCGTATAAAAATTCAGCTTATGGGAGATATTGTTCTTAACGGTACGCTGATCAGCAGTAACAGCAACGCTTACGGCGAATATAATTTTGACAGTTGCTTTTCTTCAATAGAATCATTTATTGACGGCGATGTTTCCATTTTTAATCTTGAAGGCGTTGTTGATGCCCATAAAAACGGAACGGAACTTGCCGGTGCTCCCATATATAATTATCCTATGGAAATAGTAATGGCTGCGAAAAAAGCAGGGCTTGATGTTTGCATTACCGCCAATGACCGTGCATCGTACTTTTCAAATGAAGGAATAAAGAATAACGTTGAAAATATACGAAAAGCAGGGCTTGTTGTTGCAGGAAGTTCTCTTAAAGGCGAGAAGAATTATTTCATTCAAAAGATTAACGGCATTTCCGTTGCCATTCTTGCCTATACGGACAAGCTTGTAAACTATGATGAAATTGATAAAGAGCGTATTGCAACGCTTAATTTCCTTGACGTTGAGGGAACAATGGATAGAATAGAGGCTGATGTTCGTGAAGTTAAAGAGCAGGGCGCCGAGATCATAATTGTTTCAATGCATTGGGGCGAAGAAATGGCTTCAAAGGTTACCGATGCTCAGAGGGAACTTGCCGATAGAATGATGAAAAGCGGTGTTGATATTGTTTACGGAACTTTATCTCACGTTTTTCAGCCGGTAACATATAAGAGTATTCTTGATAATTCAGGGGAAAGTAAGAACGTTCTTGTTGCATATTCTGTGGGAAATTTCTTATCGCAACCTACCGTTACAAGCGGTCAGAAAACACAGCAGAGCGGTATTTTAAATATTTATATTGAGCGCGATAAAAACGGAAAAGCATATCTTTCAAGCGCTGAGTGTATGCCTATTTATATTTATGCCAAGGCTCTGGATAGCGTTGGCACAAACTATTCCTATCACATTTTGCCGGCAACAGAATATGCTTTAAGCGAAACGCGTCCGGATATTTTCCTTAATGATGAAGATTGGGAAAACTGCAAAACTGCATATAAAAATATGAAAAGCATTGTTGAGGAAAGCTCGGCAAACGGAATACCTCTTGGCTTAAAATAAAATATATTAGCCACCGTAAAAGGTGGCTTTTTTCAGGAGTATATACAATGAACGATCTAAAATATTTTGAACTTCATAAAAACGCAAAAAGGGAATATCTTGCAAAAGGTAAAAAATACATTACCTTTGATGAAAATTGGTCTTTCAAAGAAACTGACCTTGATATTTCTTTTGCCCTTGATGATTTTAAAACTTGCCTTAAAAAATCTTTTGCAGTTGAATTATCGGATAAGGGAAAGAATAGAATCGCTTTTGCTATTGAAGAAACGGCTTATGATTTTATAATAAAAGTCGAAGAAAATTCCGTTTTGTTTAAAGCATCTGATGAGTTTTTGCTTGTTCAGGCAATTTATTATGCTGAAGACATTATGAAGCAGTTCGGAGATGCTTCTTTAGAGAAAAAAGATTACGAAATATCTGTAAAAAACAAAAACCGTATTGCAACTTCTGCCCTTGAAAACGGCGTATATACGGAGGAATACTTAAATATTCTTCTTCACTTTGGCTATAACGGCGTTATTTTTTATAAGCATGATGAAAAATCCCTTGAACTTGTTCGTAAGGCAAAAATGAAAGCGTATCTTTTTTCTGATGAATTATGTTATGAGAAACTTTATGACGGAATCATTTCAGAAAAATCAAATATAGTTTCCCTTGAAAATAAAGAAAACAAAATTGATTTTATTAAAAATTCTGATAAAAACACAACTGTTATTTTGCCCTTTGATGAAAATCAAAATATTGAGCGAGACGGTGTTTCTTTTAAAACAAAATCAGGATCTCTCATTATGGCTCAACCGTCAGATGAATTTATTGAATGCTATAAATTAGCAAAAGAGCAGGAAATTCAAGTATGGGTTCTTAATTCTTCAGGAGGAAGAACAACGGAGTTCGGCGCAGTTCCTTATATCCCTGCGATGATGCAATGGTTCATGCGATCCGTTTCTTTAAGTGAATTTGAAATTCAGGCAACCGTTGAGTGCGGAAATTACGGATTCATTCCGTCGATTGTCGGTGAGTTTACAAAAATGCAGAATTTTTCTCCTTGCGATGAAGGCGGAATTTGTATCCAAAAACTCGCCGCTATGCACTTTGGCCCTGAAAATACCGAAAAAGTCATGATGGCTTTTAAAAAAGTTACCGACGGTGTAAACTATCTTATTTATAATTATGCAGATTTTGAAGGACCTATGCAGTTTGGCCCTGCATATCCCTTAATTAACGGAAAACTTTATGAGTATGATTTTGATAAATATGATATTACTCTTGAAACTGATGTTAATTTAAAGGCGGCAGACTGTTTTAATAAAGGCGCAATGATATTAAGGCATATTGATAATTCTGAAGCCAAAAATCTTATGTATATATTGAATTTTGCAGTAAACACGCTTGTTACCTGCGCAAATACCAAACGCTGGTATCGCAGAATTGATGCTCTTGAAAAAACAGATACAGATTATAAACAGAAGTTTTTATATGAGCAATTGCTCAAAATAGGCGAGCAAGAAATAAAAAATGCTTATGATACTGCAGAAATTTTAATAAACGCGCCTTTTCTTGAGGGAAATAATACTGATTTGCTTTGTACGGCAAACGCACTGGATGCAAAAATACGTCTTACGGAAAATGCAATAAACGAAATCCGTAAAAAAGTGTTATAAAACAGTAGTCTGTTTTTTAGTTTTGTGATAAAATAAAGTAAATGTTCTATGGAGGCTTTTACGATGCTTGAATTACAACACGTTACTTATCGTGTAAAAGATGAAAATAATGTTGAAAAAGAAATTTTAAAGGATATTTCTGTTAAAATAAACGATCGCTTCGTGGCGGTTACGGGCCCTAACGGCGGCGGAAAAAGTACGTTAGCCAAAATTATTTCAGGTATTTATACGCCCACAAGCGGAAAAATTATTTTAGACGGGGAAGATATCACAGACCTTTCTATTACTGAAAGAGCAAAAAAAGGTATTAGTTTTGCATTTCAGCAACCTGTTCGTTTTAAGGGCATAACCGTTAAAGATCTGATCTCCCTTGCGGCAGGTAAAAACCTTAAAATTGCTGAAGCTTGCGACTATCTTTCCGAGGTTGGCTTATGCGCAAGAGATTATATTAACCGTGAGGTAAATGCATCTCTTTCAGGTGGCGAACTTAAAAGAATTGAAATTGCCATGATTATTGCCCGTGGCACCAAGTTCTCGGTTTTTGATGAACCTGAAGCAGGTATTGACCTTTGGTCGTTTAATAATTTGATTCAGGTTTTCCAAAGTATGCATGAGAAAATTAACGGTACGATCCTAATTATTTCTCATCAGGAAAGAATTCTTGATATTGCAGATAAGATTCTTGTTGTTGCCGAAGGCAGAATTGCTGATTTCGGCGTGAAAAAAGATATATTGCCAAGCCTTTTAAGCGGCAAGCAGATTGCCTGCAAAACACTTATAGATAAACTTTAAGGAGTTTTTATGAATCAGATACAGAAAGACCTGCTTGAACAGATCGCAGGCATACATGAAGTTCCACAAGGCGCCTATAATATCCGTATGAACGGTGAAGGTGCCGCAAGAAATACAACTGAAAATATTGATATTGTTACCAAAGAAGATAAGCCGGGTATTGATATAATAATTAAACCCAATACGAAAAATGAACGCGTTCATATTCCCGTTATTTTAAGTCAGACAGGGCTTACTGATCTTGTGTATAACGACTTTTTTATCGGTGATAATGCTGACGTTACCATCGTAGCAGGTTGCGGTATTCATAATTCAGGCGACGAAAAAAGCCAACACGACGGCATACATACCTTTCACGTTGGTAAAAATGCCCGTATCAGATATATTGAAAAGCATTATGGCGAAGGTGACGGCAACGGCGAAAACGTCATGAATCCCACAACCATAGTTTTCATTGATGAAAACGGTTATATGGAAATGGAAACCGTGCAAATTAAGGGCATTTCTTCAACAAAACGCGATACTAAAGCAACGCTGGAAAAAGGTGCGACGCTTATTGTTAAAGAAAAACTTATGACTCATGGCAAACAGTATGCAGAAACTAACTTTGATGTTGACTTGAACGGTGAAGATTCATCAACGCACGTTGTTTCCCGCGCCGTTGCAAAAGATGAATCAAGGCAGTTGTTCTTATCGAACGTAAAGGGAAATAACCGTTCAAGCGGACACACGGAGTGCGATGCAATTATTATGGATAATGCTGTTGTTAAAGCAATTCCCGAAATTACTGCCGCGCACG
Source organism: Clostridia bacterium (assembly GCA_045541035.1). Classification (GTDB taxonomy): domain Bacteria; phylum Bacillota; class Clostridia; order Christensenellales; family QALW01; genus UMGS1322. The sequence continues at coordinate 79,187 of JAZQII010000038.1, forward strand.
TTGATGCAAGCCTTATTCACGAAGCCGCTATCGGTAAGATTGCAGGTGAACAAATTATAAAACTTATGACTTTAGGCTTAACCGAAAAAGAAGCAGAGGAACAGATAATAAGCGGTTTCTTAAAATAATCGAGGATAATTATGAAACTTTTTGTTTATTCATTCAGAAGCTTTGACGAGAAAAAAGTTTTTGATGAACTGAAAACCAAATATGATTTTGAATATGACTATACTCACGAATATCCAAACGTTGAAAATGCACATCTTGCAAAAGGATATGATGCAGTTTCCTTTACGCCGTGTACTTGCGATAAAAATTTAATCGATGCTTTTCATGCAGTAGGCGTAAAGTATATTGCCGCAAGAAGTATCGGTTATAATCACATAGATATCGAATATGCCAAAAGCCTTGGCATGGGAGTTTGCCACGTTAATTACGAGCCTGATACGGTTGCCGATTATGCCCTTATGCTTATGTTGATGGGCGTAAGAAAAGCCGTTCATATAATAAAACGTGCAGAAATTCAGGATTTTTCCTTAAAAGGCAAATTGGGTAAAGACCTTTGCGATTGTACTGTCGGCGTAATCGGAACGGGTAAGATCGGTGCAACGGTTATTAAAAGACTTTCTGCCTTTGGCTCAAAAGTTCTTGCATATGATCCTTACGTTAATCAATCTGTTAAAGACTTGTGTACCTACGTTTCTTTAGATGAACTTTTAGAGAAAAGCGATATTATAACGGTTCACGCTCTTGTAACGGAAGAAAATTACCACCTTCTCAACAATGATGCTTTCGATAAAATGAAAGATGGGGTAATGGTAATAAATACTGCCCGTGGGCTTTTAATTGATACAGATGCTTTAATAGACGCTCTTACGTCAGGCAAAGTAGGTTTTGCAGGACTTGACGTTTTAGAAAATGAAGACGGACTTTATTATTATAACAGAATCGGTGATATAATCGATAATCCGCAAATGGCGCGTCTTCGTGCTTTTCCAAACGTTCTTTTAATGCCGCACACCGCATTTTATACCGAAAAAGTTGTTTATGCTATGGCAGAAAACGTGGTTAAAGGCGTTATCGACATGATTGAAGGCAATCCTAATCCGCTCATAAATTAAATTGATGATCTGTATCGAAAATACAGATCCTTTTTTTATCATTTTATCGACTAAATCGATTGACTAAATAAACAAAAAATATTAAAATTATATATATTATTTTACACAAGGAGTACAGTACAATGATCGCAGTAATCAAGCAGGGAACAGAGCAAAAGCAAATTGACAATCTTATTCAGTGGCTTAATACACAGGGTGTATCAACACATATTTCAAACGGTGAATATTCAACGGTATTAGGACTTGTTGGCGATACTTCAAGAATCGATATAGAACTTTTGGAGAATCTTGAGATTGTTGAAACAGTTAAGCGAATCAGCGAACCTTTTAAAAGCGCCAACCGTAAATTCCATCCTGATGATACGGTAATTGACGTTAACGGTTATAAAATCGGCGGCGGTCATTTTGCATATATAGCAGGTCCTTGCTCGGTTGAATCGGAAGAACAGATTCTTGAAGTTGCAATGCGCGTAAAAAAAGCAGGCGCAAACTTTCTTCGTGGCGGTGCTTTTAAACCAAGAACTTCACCTTATGATTTCCAAGGACTTCAGGCAACGGGCCTTGAACTTCTTAAACTTGCCAAAAAAGAAACGGGCATGCCTATTGTAACTGAAATTATGTCAACAAGACATCTTCCTTTATTTGAAGACGTTGATATTATTCAGGTAGGCGCAAGAAATATGCAGAACTTTGAACTTTTAAAAGAACTCGGTAAAACAGATAAGCCTATTCTTTTAAAGCGCGGTCTTGCAAACAACCTTAAAGAACTTCTTATGAGCGCTGAATATATTATGGCAGGCGGTAACGAAAAAATTATTCTTTGTGAGCGTGGTATCCGTACCTTTGAAACTTATACAAGAAATACTCTTGATGTTTCAGCAGTTCCCATGCTTCACGAACTTACACATCTTCCCGTTGTTGTTGATCCAAGCCATGCAAGCGGTATGGCACGTCTTGTTAAACCTATGGCAATGTCTGCGGCGGCTGCAGGGTGTGATGGTCTTATGATCGAGGTTCACAATAATCCTCAAAAAGCGCTTTGTGACGGTGCTCAATCACTTACACCTGATCAGTTTGATGACGTTACAAAAGCAGTTGAGCGTGTTCGCGAGGCAATAAAATGATAGTTGGAATTGTTGGTTTGGGCCTTATCGGCGGTTCTTTTGTAAAAGCCATAAAAGCATATACCGATCATCAGGTTTACGCTTTCGATATTAAAAACGATACCGTTGAGTTTGCTAAGTGTATGAATATAGTTGATGAAACACTTAATGAAAACAACGTAAATAAATGTGATTATATTTTAATTTCGGTTTATCCTGAAGCGGCTGTAAATTGGCTTAAAGATAATCAGAAATTTTTGAAGAAAAATGCAATAGTTATTGACTGTTGCGGTGTAAAGCAGCATATTTGCCCTGAATGTTTTGAAATAGCCGAAAAAAATGGATTTACTTTCATTGGCGGACATCCTATGGCAGGCTATCATAAGTCAGGATTTAAGTATGCAAAAGAAACGCTTTATAAGGGGGCATCAATGATTCTTGTTCCCGAAAATGCCCGAAATATCGAACTTTTAGCAGATGTAACTTCTTTTTTTAAGAGCCTTGGATTTTCAAGCATAACAGTTACTGATGCAGAAACACACGATAAAAATATAGCATTCACTTCGCAACTTGCCCACGTAGTATCAAATGCTTACGTTAAAAGTCCTCGTGCAATGGTGCATAAAGGGTTTTCTGCAGGAAGTTATAAAGATCTTACCCGTGTTGCATATCTTAATGAAGATATGTGGACAGAACTTTTTATGGATAATAAAAAATTCCTTAAAGAAGAAATCGATACTATAATTTCCGAACTTCAGAAATATAGTGATGCAATAGAAAAAGATGATTCTGTTGCCCTTAAAGAACTTCTTAAAGAGGGCAGAGAGAGAAAGGAACTTATTGATAAGTGAAAACTGTTAAGATAAACACTTCAAAATCTTACGAAGTCCTTATCGGTCAAGGCATTCTTGAAAAAGCAGGCGAACTTGTAAAAGAAAAAGTCGGTTTTTCGAGAATCTGTATTATAACTGACGATACTGTTGACTCTCTTTACGGAGAAAAAACGGTTGATAGTTTTGAAAAAGCAGGTTTTGCGGTTGAAAAATTTGTTATCCCTCACGGTGAACAAAGCAAAAGTTGCGAAAATTTATTTAATATCGTAAACACTCTTGCAAAGATGCGGTTTACAAGATCCGATATGCTTGTCGCATTAGGCGGCGGCGTAGTAGGTGATCTCACCGGCTTTTGCGCGGCAACCTATATGCGCGGTATCCGATTTATTCAGATTCCCACAACACTTCTTGCGGCGGTGGATTCTTCTGTTGGCGGAAAAACGGCTGTTGACCTTCCTTATGGCAAAAATCTGTTTGGTGCATTCTGGCAACCTTCGCTTGTAATTTGCGATACAGATACCCTTGATACCTTATCGGAAGAAATCTATGCTGACGGTACTGCGGAAATTATCAAGTACGGCATGATCTGTGATAAAAATCTTTTTTATAAAGTTAAATCGGGCAAGTGGGACAGAGTGGAAGTTATTTCCCGTTGTGTTGAAATAAAGCGTGACGTAGTAAACGAAGATGAGTTTGAAAAAGGTTTAAGGCAGATCTTAAACTACGGGCATACTTTCGGTCACGGCGTTGAAGCGTTAAGTGATTTCACTTTAACACACGGTTCATGTGTTGCAATCGGAATGTGCATGGTAACGAGGGCATTTGTAAAAAAAGGCGAAATTGATGCTTTGGTTTACAAAGAACTTGAAGAATCTTTAAAAGCAAATAAATTGCCTGTTTCTTGTGAATTTGATGCTGAAAGTATTTTTGATATAGTTACAGCAGATAAAAAGCGTAATGGCAACTCTATAAACTTAATAGTTGTCAAAGAAATAGGAAAAAATGAAATTCAGAAAGTAGAACTTGATAAGATAAAAGAACTTATCAGTTTAGGATTATAATGCAGAATATTGTAATAAACGGCAAAAGAAACGGTGAAGTAAGGGCAATTTCATCAAAATCGCACGTACATAGATTGCTTATTTGCGCTTCTCTTGCCAAAGAAAAAACAAAAATAACCGATGTTACGTTTTCTAAAGATATTTATGCCACTATCGGTTGTCTGAACGGCTATCTTGCTGATATAAGCATTTTAGGTGATACAATAATCGTTTCGCCTTATGCTCAGCCTAAAAAAGGCAAAATTCTTGACTTGAACGAAAGCGGTTCAACTTATCGATTTCTTGTTCCCGTTGCGTGTGCAAAAGGTACGGAGGTTTCTTTTACGGGCGCACAACGCCTTAAAGAAAGACCTTTATCACCCTTATATGAACTTCTTGTCGAGCATGGTGCAAATCTTTCGGAAAAAGGTGTTTTTCCCTTAAAATGTTCAGGAGAACTGAATTCAGGCGAATTTGAAATTTCAGGGGAAGTAAGTTCTCAATTTATAAGCGGTTTGATTTTTGCATTGCCGTTATTAAAAGGTGACAGCGTAATTTCCGTAACAGGCAAAATGGAATCTTATCCATATATAAAAATGACGCTTGATGCAGTAAAAAGTTTCGGAATAGATGTAAATGAAGATGGGCAGAAATTCTTCATAAAAGGTAATCAGGAATATAAAAGTCCTAAAAATATTACCGCAGAGGGCGATTGGTCAAATGCTGCCTTTTTTGCGTGTGTTGGTGCACTTTCTCAAAAAGGTATAAAAATCACAAACGTTAACACATTGTCTCTTCAAGGCGATATGGAAATAATAAATATTTTAAAAAATATGGGTGCAGAAGCAGAGTTTTTTGGTGATAGCGTCTTTATTAAAGGCGGAAATTTATGTGGAACTAAAATTGATGCATCACAAATTCCCGATCTTGTTCCCGTTCTTGCAACGGTTGCTTGCGGAGCAAAAGGAGAAACGAAAATTTTTAATGCTCAAAGACTTCGCTTAAAAGAAAGCGATAGAATTGAAAGCGTGTATCGCATGCTTAAAAATCTCGGCGCCGATCTCGATAAAACTGATGACGGTTTTATTATACGGGGCAACGGTGAACTTAAGGGAGGCACAGTTGACAGTTTTAACGATCACAGAATCGTAATGTCAGCGTCTGTTGCATCTTGCATTTCAAAAGAAAAAGTTATTATAAATAATTTTGAAGCAGTTCAAAAATCGTATCCGGGATTCTTTGATGATTTCGATAGTTTATGTTTGGAGGAAAAGTTATGAAAATTGAAGAATTAAGAGAGAAAATTGATAATATTGACAGTCAACTTGTTGATCTTTTAAAAGAGAGACTCGGTGTTGCTGCATCTATTGCGGAGTATAAAAAGGCAAACGATCTTCCCGTGCTTGATAAGAGCCGTGAGCGTGAACTTTTAAACAAAGTTTCCCAAAAAGCAGGGGAAGAATTTGATAGTGAAACGAGAATTTTCTTTAATGATCTTATGGGCATCAGCCGTGCTTATCAGAGCAAACTTTTAGGTGTTAAAAGTTCTTATAGCGAAAAGATTGATGAAGCAATAAATTCAACGGAAAAAATATTCCCTGAAAGCGCGATGGTTGCGTGCCAAGGTGTTGAAGGCGCATACTCACAGCAAGCTTGCGAAAAAATTTTCCCCAATCCTTCAATTGTTTTCTTAAACACTTGGGAAGGCGTTTTTCATGCAGTTGAAAGCGGTTTCTGCCGTTACGGTATTTTACCTCTTGAAAACAGTAATGCAGGTTCGGTGAACAGAATTTACGACCTTCTTTCCGAATTTAATTTCAGCATTGTTCGCAGCACAAGAATCCATGTTAATCACAGCGTTCTCACGAAAAAAGGTACAAAACTTGAGGATATTAAGGATATTTATTCACATGAGCAGGCAATAAATCAGTGCAGTGAATTTTTAGCATCACTTAAAAACGTAAAAGTTCACGTTTGTGAAAATACTGCAATGGCGGCAAAATTCGTTCAGGAGTCTGACAGAACTGATGTTGCGGCACTTTCTTCAAAAAAATGTGCTGAACTTTATAATCTTTCGGTTCTTAAAGAAGCCGTACAGAATGACGGCAATAATTACACAAGATTCATTTGTATTAGCAAGAAACTTGAAATTTATCCCGGTGCAACAAAAACAAGCCTTATGATAGTTGCTCCTCACAAACCCGGTGCTCTTTATAACATTCTTTCTAAATTTAATAGTCTTGGTGTGAACGTTATTAAACTTGAAAGCCGTCCCATTCCGGGAAGCGATTTTGAATTTATGTTCTATTTTGATATTGACGTATCTGTATATTCACCTAAATTTCAGGTACTTTTAGGTCAGCTTGAAAGCGAGGCTGAGCAGTTCCAATACCTTGGAAGTTATACAGAGGTAATTTAATATGACTCCGATTTACGGGCTTTTGGGCGGAAGACTCAAACATAGTCTTTCACCTCAGATACATAAATATCTTTGCGGATATGATTACTCTCTTTTTGAAATGGCAGAAGAAGAGGTTGAGAGTTTTATAAAAAAAGCAGATTTTACTGCAATAAACGTAACCATTCCATATAAGAAAACCGTCATGCCGTATTTAACAAGAATAGATGATATGGCAAAAAAGATCGGAAGCGTAAACACCGTTAAAAAAGAAAAAGACGGAAGTCTTTCAGGATATAACACAGATTATTTCGGATTTTCTTATTTACTTAAAAGTAATAATATATCTGTTAAAGATAAAAAGTGTCTTATTCTTGGAAGCGGAGGATCTGCCGTTACCGTAAATGCAGTTTTAACTGATCTTGGCGCAAAAAGTATTTTTGTAATTTCAAGAAGCGGTGAAGATAATTACGATAATATATCAAAGCATTATGATGCGGAAGTCATTGTAAATACAACTCCTGTTGGAATGTATCCAAAAAACCTTGAAGCACCTATAAATCTTTATGATTTTAAGAAATGTGAAGCGGTTGTTGATATTATTTACAATCCGTTAAAAACAAAACTTTTGCTTGATGCTGAAAGACTTAATATAAAAAACTCTAACGGACTTTCAATGCTTGTTGCTCAGGCAAAAATGGCGGCAGAAATCTTTATTGATAAAAAGATAGAAGATTCTGAAATTGAACGTGTTTTGTCCCAAATGGAAAAAGATGCACAAAACATAATTCTCATTGGTATGCCCGGTTGCGGAAAGAGTACTTTGGCGAAAATTTTAAGTGAAAAATTAAATCGTCAAGAAATTGATACAGATATTTTAATTGAAGAATATGCGCAAAAAACTATTCCTGAAATTTTTGAAGAAGATGGGGAAGATGTTTTTAGAAAAATCGAAACAAATGTGGCTTGTGATGTTGGAAAAAAATTATCTCAGGTGATTGCAACGGGGGGAGGAATAGTTAAAAAACAAGAAAATTACGATTGCTTAAGACAAAACGGCTTTATAGTGTTCCTTGAAAGGAATGTTGAAGAACTTGTGATGGAAGGCAGACCACTTTCAACAAGTATTGACCGCTTAAAAGAAATGTATAAAGAAAGACTGCCTTTATATCGTTCTTTGGCTGACTTCATCATTAAAGTTGAAAATACACCGAAAAATACAGCAGATGATATTTTGAAAAAATTCTTGGAGGATAAAAAATGAAAAACGTTAAAAAACTTATTTTTTCAGGTCTTTTTGCAGCATTAACTTGTGTTGCAACAATAATAATTCAGGTTTCTCTGCCCGGTGGTGGATATTTTAATTTAGGTGATTGTGTAGTTCTGACGGCGGGCATCGTTTTAGGTCCCGTATTTGGCTTTCTTGCATCAGCAATAGGTGCATGTTTTGCTGATATTTTTTCAGGATTCGCCTTGTATGCGCCTGCAACTTTTATTATAAAAGGTCTTATGGCGCTGACTATCTCTTTATTTTATAAAAAAACAAAGAAATTATCCTTTGCATTTTTAGGCGCATTGATTGCAGAAATAATAATGGTGATTGGATATCTTTTGTTTGAATTTGTTATTACTTTTAATATCGGAACGGCAATTTTAGGTGTTCCCGGAAACCTTATACAAGGCCTTGCGGGTATTGCTTCTTCAATGGCACTTATTACTTTAATAACAAAGAATAAAATAATAAAAAAATTCTTATTTGAATAGAAAATTTTTTCAAAATATTTGACAGATATAACGTCTTATATTATAATATTTTCCATAAAAAGTTAAACTTTTTAAATTATTTGAAAGAAGGAAATTTATATGAGTTTCAAAAATCCTTATCTTCAGGAATTGATGGAAACAGTTATTAAGCGTAATGCTAATGAACCTGAGTTCCACCAGGCAGTACGCGAGGTTCTTGAATCCCTTGAACCCGTAGTAGAACAGAGTCCCGAATACATCACAAGCGGCGTTTTAGAGAGAATGGTTGAGCCCGAAAGAATCATTAAGTTCAGAGTTCCCTGGGTTGATGATAACGGCAAGGTTCAGGTAAACCGCGGTTACAGAATTCAGTTTAACTCTGCAATCGGTCCTTACAAGGGCGGTTTAAGATTCCATCCCACAGTAAATGAGAGCATCATTAAGTTCCTTGGCTTTGAGCAGACTTTCAAGAATTCACTTACAACACTTCCTATGGGCGGTGGCAAGGGCGGTTCTGACTTTGATCCCAACGGCAAGTCCGATGGTGAAGTTATGCGCTTCTGCCAGAGCTTTATGACAGAACTTGTTAAGTATATCGGTCCCGATACTGACGTTCCTGCTGGTGATATCGGTGTTGGTGCAAGAGAGATCGGTTATCTTTTCGGTCAGTATAAGAGAATTCAGAATGAGTTTACAGGTGTTTTAACCGGTAAAGGCCGTCCTTATGGCGGATCACTTATCCGTCCTGAAGCAACAGGCTTCGGTGCAGTTTATTACACAGCAGAAATGCTTAAGTGGCTCGGCCAAGATATTAAGGGTAAGACCTTTGCTATTTCAGGCTTCGGCAACGTTGCATGGGGTACAGTTAAGAAGATCAATGAACTTGGCGGTAAGGTTGTTACCATTTCAGGTCCTGACGGATATATCTACGATAAAGACGGTGTTTCAACAGACGAAAAGATCGACTTTATGCTTGAAATGCGTGCTTCTTGTCGTAACAGAGTTGAAGATTATGCTGATAAGTTTGGCGTTCCTTTCTTCAAAGGTCAGAAGCCTTGGGGTGAAAAGGTTGACGTTGTTATGCCTTGCGCAACCCAGAACGAAGTTAACCTTGAAGATGCCAAGAAGATGGTTGCAAACGGCTTAAAGTACTATGTAGAAGTTTCCAATATGCCCACAACTGCAGATGCAGTAGCATATCTTAAGGAGAACAAAGTTGTTATTGCTCCTTCAAAGGCAGTTAACGCTGGTGGCGTTTCAGTTTCAGGTTTAGAGATGAGCCAGAACTCAATGCGTTACAGCTGGAGTGCTGAAGAAGTTGATGCAAAACTTCATGATATCATGAAGAACATCTTTGAAAGTTCTGTTGCCGCTGCAAAGCAGTACGGTATGGAAGGCGATCTTATTGCAGGCGCAAACATTGCAGGCTTCAAAAAGGTTGCTGACGCTATGCTTGCTCAGGGTGTAGTTTGATTTTAATCTAAAAAATACTAAAGGGATGAGTTTTGCTCATCCCTTTAATTTTTTGCTCATCCCTTATTTTTTTAACCTTCTAAATCTAAATAATATTCTTTTTCTCCGCGCATTATAAGGATTATATCTCCGAATTGATTGTTATATGAATTATAAATTTCGTATTTATCGTAGGCTTTGTAATTTGCAAATGGTTTGGTATTTTTACTGAAATCAAGTTTTTCGAGAATTTGCCATTTTAAATCAAAAATTTCGCCTAATTCATCGTTCCAAAGACCATACCAATCATCAATTTTTTGTGATTGTGCAGCATAGCCGTTTGCATTTTGAAGTGCTTCAGTAATCACTTCGGAACCAAGTCGTTCTATGTTACCGTATATACTGTTGAAATCTTTTTCATACTCTTCTGTTGAGCCTTTTGCTTTTTCGGCATTAAGATCTTTATATTCTTCATAACCTATCATCATAAGATATACGTTTTCAAGATAATCCAGTAATTCTTTATATTCTGTTGCTTCAACACTAATTTTTGTTACTCGAAATAATGTTCCTTGAAAAGGCTGGAATTCTTCAATTAAACTCATATACGTTCTTTGAGTGTTTGGAATAAAACTTATCCATTTAGCAATCAATGAATCAACCATTGAGCCGATATTTGCATCTTTATCCTTGATCTTTTGTGTTATCTGCGCGATTTTTGCTTCATATACCTGAATTTTACCGTTTTCAGATTCCATCATTTCATAGGTCGTTGTAGCATCTTCGTTAATTAAGTGTGTGGGAATTAGTCTGTAATTGTAGTTTAAAGCCTCATCGCGCGACATTGTTGGAACGGGTGTTGCAACAGATGATGGCGTTTCGCTTATATATTTTCCGAAAATATATCCGTAATTATTTTCACTATACTCAATGTAATACCAACCGTCTTTTTCATAAAAAGCTTTAACTTGCTGATTTAATTTCATCTGAAATAATAATTCACCGTTTGTTGACGGTTTGTTTCTTACGTTTACATCAGAACCGATAACGTAAAGCATTTTATAATTGTTTTTGTCAAAGGGCGTTTCAGTAGTCTTTGGTGTTGTTTCGGGAGTTGAAGTAGCAGTTTTATTATCTGTATTTTCAGGTGTTTCAACGGGAAAAGTACTATCTGTTGTTGTATTTGGCGTTGATAAATCAGGTGTGTTTTCTAATGAAACGTCAGTTGTTGGTGCACAACCTGCAAATAAACATAAAATAAGTAATAGAATAAAAAGCTTTTTCATAATTTGTCCTCCTTGCTTTATTATATTATATCATTATATGGAACAGAAGTAAATACAAATTAAGGACAAATTTTTGCAGAATAAGAAAAAAGAGATGCCACTTTTGACATCTCTTTAAAACTTTGAAATTTATTAAATTTCGGGGATTGTAACCTCAACCTCACGGCCAAGTTCAGCAGACTTAACGATAGCATCGATAATAGCCTGGTTCTTGATGATCTGGCTGGAGGGGATAGGTGCTGTGCCGTCATTCTTGATAGCATCAAGGAATGAACGGATCTTGTTATAGAAGTTGTCGTTCTTGTTGGTCTTCATAGGAATCTTAGTTTCAACCTTTTCGCCGGCAACTGTCTGATAAATGGTAAGAGGTCCGCCGATTGAGCCGTTCCAGCATTCTGTTGAGGGGATTCTCAAACCGCCTTCAGTACCAAGAATAATGGTATCACCTGGAGTATCCATGTGCATTGCCCATGCAATACGGAAGTCAAGAATAATATCGCCTTCAAGACGGATAAATGCAGCAGCAAAGTCATCAACACCGAATTTCTTTGCATAGTCTTCACAAGGCATATACTTGGGGTTTGTTCCGAAATATGCACTCTTATAACCTGTTACGGTAAGGGGATTGGGGTAATCGATTGCATTAAGTACCATATCAAGTGAATAGCAACCGATATCAGCAAGAGCGCCGATACCTGCGGTTCCTTCTTCAATAAAGGTTGTGCCGTAAGGTGTGGGAATGCCGTGTCTTCTTCCGCCACCGGTCTGAATGTAGTAAACTTTACCGAGAACGCCTGATTCAACAATACGCTTAACCATCTTCATGTTCTCGTCAAATCTTGGCTGGAAGCCGATTGAAAGAATCTTTCCGCTTTCTTTTTCAGCCTTGCAGATCGCAACTGCTTCTTCAAGAGTTACGCACATAGGCTTTTCAAGAAGAACGTTTACGCCATGCTTAAGAGCATAAATTGTTGGCTCAGCGTGCTGACGGTTGTAAGTACAAACGCTTACTGCATCAAGATCGGGCTCGTTATCGATCATTTCTCTGTCATTGGCATAGTAACGAACATTTTCTAAGCCAAACTTGCCCTTTAAAAGCTTTTCAGCTTTACCGGGGATGAGATCAGCAGCAGCAACAATTTCGCAGTCAGGCATTTTAATATAGTTTGCAATATGTGCCTCGGAAATCCAACCTGTACCAATAATACCGATCTTTAATTTTCTGCTTGTGTCAATCTTTTCTTCTGTGATGACGCCTTTTTTGAAATCATCTAAAACATTATCTGCCATTTTATTTTCCTCCTTAACAGCTTGTGCTGTAATTTAATAACCAATAGATTTAAGATACTCACGGCTTAACTTAACTTCATCCATGGGATCCTTGCCGGGAGTAGGTCTGTCCTGCTCAACGATAAGCCACTCTGCGCCTGCATCAATAGAAGCATTGATGATTTCAGGAACGTTCTGCATACCGTGACCAACGGGGCGGAAGCCGAAAGCTTCTTCACTTGCGGCGGCTTCTGTGGGTTTAATACCGATAAGCTCGTACATACCTTCAACGTTATGTCCTTTTTTGAAAAAGTCTTTAAGATGAACGATGTGAGCGCGACCTGTATATTTTCTAACGTAATTGCTGGGGTTTTCGCCTGCAACATTTACCCAACAAGTGTCGATTTCTGTTTCGAGAAGATCTGCGGGAATTTCTTCATAAAGTTTATCAAGGAAATATGTTCCGTCAGAAAGTTTAACAAACTCAAAATCGTGGTTGTGATAGAGCATTGTAAGACCTGCATCCTTTGCTTTTTTGCAAAGTGCAGAAACTTTCTCAATAAGATCACCGTAATTATCACCCTGAGGTCTGTCTTCTGCGGGAAGATAGGGAACAACGATATATTTGCAACCGATGTTCTTATAAGTTTCAAAAGTTTCGGGAATTTCAAGCATTTCTTTTAATGAAACGTGTGCTGAAATGGGAATAAGATTATATTTTGCACAAAGTGCTTTAACTTCTTCGGCGCTTTTTCCACAGATGCCTGCAAATTCAACACCGTCATAACCCATAGCACTAACCGCTTTAAGAGTACCTTCAAAATCATTGCTCAATGCATCACGAACTGAATATAATTGAAGACCAATTAACATTTTTTTATACCTCCGTTAAATTTCTACTTGTAGTATAAGACAAAAAGTGGTATAATTCAAGACGAATATTGATATTTTAAAGACATTTTTTGCAGTATTTAATTAAAGGTGATGTTATGGGAATTATTTATTATGAAAATAGGAATAAGGCATGTACCATTGCAAAAAGAGATGCTTTGGGATTTGCGGCACATCTTCATAAAGAGATTGAAGTAGTTTATATGCTTGGTGGGCAGACGAAGGCATATCTTGATTCAAAAGAATATATTCTTAATGAGGGAGATTTTTTTATTGCTTTCCCAAATAAAGTGCATTACTATAATACTTATGCTAAAGAGAAAAGTTTTCTTTTGATTTTCTCACCTGATGTTTTTCCTGATTTTGAAAATTATTTTATGAAAAACGATCCGGTTTGTCCTGTTATTCGAAAAGAAAATTTGCCTGAAAACATTGAGACTATTCTTGAAAATGCATATAGTGCATTTTCAAGCAATTCGATTTTTAAAATTGAAAAGTGCAAGGGATATTTTAACGTACTTTTAGGTGAAATATTACCTTGCCTTGAACTTAATGAAGTTACAAACAATAACACAGATATGCTTTCTTCGATTCTGACCTATTGTGTTGAAAATTATAAGGATTCAATAAGTCTTGATACAATGGCTCAGGAACTTCATGCAAGTAAATATTACATATCACGCCTTTTCAGCGAGAAAATAAAAATCGGTTTTAATGATTATATAAACATGCTACGCATAAACGATGCAAAAGAGTGCCTGATAAAAACTGATGATTCGATTACTCAAATAGGTACAAAAGTTGGGTATAATACCATAAGATCCTTTAACCGTGCATTTTTATCCCAAACCGGTATGCAGCCAAGAGAATATAGAAATGCATATAAAAACGGAAACTTTGAAATTGTTTCAGCAAAAGAGGAAAAGAAAAAAGAAGTTTATAAAGAAAATTCAGAAGTAATATTTTACAATAACGATTGTGATTGTTGCTTTTAATAAAAAATGTGAAGACTTTTTTAGTCTTCACATTTTTTATATAAAAGGACGTCTGTCTAAAACGAGTTTTAAAGGTTTTGAAGTTATGATCTTTCCGGGAAGTGCCGATTGAAGTTCGCAAAGGCAACAAACTGCACCGAAAAGGGAATGAAGATCGTTAAAATATTTGTCGGTTTTATAATCAATTCTATAAAACATATTCAAATATTTTTCTGCATAATCCTCAAGTTCTTTTTTTGCTTCATAAAATCTGTGGGGAGTCTGGCGCATTGCCCGCGTCAGGCAATAAACAACGTCAATATCTATAAAGCCTATAAAAGATTTCATACCTGCATTTTTAGGAGTGGAATCTCCCATTTGCATAAGTTCAAGACATGAATCAATTACTTTTTCAGGGAATCTTAACGGGCGGTGTTCGCTTTCAATATTAAACATATAGTGGAATCCGCCTGCCATATATGAATATAACGGCGCATCGCATTTTTTATGGCAAATAAAACCGGTTTCAGGATCTGTATGTTCCCATAACCATTGAAAATACCAGTCTTTCCATTGTAGCGTTGCCATATCCGTATTTACAAGAGAGGGAAGAATTCCTGCGCCTACGTGAGAGCCGTCCCAAGGGTTTGTCCAGTCGATTTCGTTTTCCAAAAGACTATATAAACCTTCTTTTGTTAAATATTTTTCTAAAGCCTTACATTTGTAAAGCGGTTTTGCATCAAAAAGTTCAAGGGCGGCTGAGCAATGTGCCGTAGTGTGAAATATATGATGTGTTTTTTCAGAAAATAAACCCGTTTCAGGATCTTGCATATCCTGAAGCGTTTTGATAAAAGAAGAACGTTCATTTGAATCTTGGGGAAAATCACCGATACTGTATAAAATATTTGCTGCATCGGCGCAACCGTATTCATTTACACCAAGATCTCTGTTTTCTCCAAAAATCCAGCGTGAATATTTTCCCGTATCAAGTTTATGTTCTTCAACTGAATTTCTGATAATTTTTATTAAATCGTCAATATTTCTTGTTTCCATAAAATCTCCTTATATGAACGGTCTTCTGTCAAGAACCAGCTTTAACGGTTTTGTTGTTATAATTTTGCCGGGAAGGGCTGACTGAAGTTCACAAATACAGCATACTGCGCCAAAAAGCATGTGAAGATCGTTAAATGAATCATTGTTTTTATAATCAAGTGAATATAAAAGAGCGAGATATTTTTCAGCGTATTCTTCCAAAGCTTCTTTTGCTTCAAAAAATCTGTGCGGACTCTGGCGCATTGCCCGTGTTAGACAATAAACAACGTCAATATCAATAAAAGTACAACGGGTTATCATATTGCCGTGTTCGTGATTATTTACTCCGTTTTTCATTAAGAAAATACAAGAATCAATTATTTTTTCGGGATATCTTAACGGTCTGTGTTCAGCTTCATGATTAAATATGTAATGGAATCCGCCTGCCATGTATTGGTATAAAGGAGCCTTTTTTTTATCGCCAAAGAAGAAAAAACCTGTTTCGGGATCAGAATGTTCCCACATCCAATCAAAATACCAATTCTTCCATTCTAAAGATGCCATATCGGTATTTGTAAGAGCAGGAAGTATGCCTGCGCCTTTATGTGATTGAGGCCAAGGATTTTGCCAATTTACTTCTTGTTCAAGCAATTCGTATAAACCATCTTTAGTTGTGTATTTTGTTAGAGCGTTGCATTTATAAAGAGGCTTTTTGTCAAAAAGTTCAAGTGCAGCAGTGCAGTGAGCGGTTGTGTGGATCGTGTGATGTGTTTTTTCAGAAAACATACCCGTTTCGGGATCTTGCATTTTTTGAAGCGTATCAACCCAAAAAGCGCGCTCATCGGGATTTTGCGGGAACGAGTTTATGCTGTAAAGAATATTTGCCGCATCGGCGCAACCGTATTCGTTTACACCTAAATCTCTGTCATCGCCCCAAAGCCAGCGTGCATATTTTCCCGTATCAAGTTTATGATTCTCAACACATTTTTTTATTTCGTTAATAAGATCGTCAATTACTATTCTGTTCATTTTTTTTATGCCATTGTTTCTAACATTTTTAAAGTAACTTCATATTCGTAAGGCTGACCGTTTTTATATTTTTTGAACTGATCAAGCATATATTCGCCCATGCGCATAACTTCATCGCCTGCGCTGCCTGCAATATGAGGGGTAAGAATAACGTTTTTAAGGGAATAAAAGGGATGACCTTCAACGGGAGGTTCAGGAAGCGTTACATCAAGAACGGCGGTAATGAAAGGCTTTTCTTTTAAAATTTTTATAAGATCATCTTCAACGACTTGCGCGCCTCTGCCGGTGTTTATAAAAACAGCGTTATCTTTCATCAATTTAAAAAGGTCATAAGTAAACATTCCAACAGTTTCGGGAAGATTTGCAACGTGGTTGGAAATTACCTGACAAGTTGAAAAGATTTCTTCAAGACTTGTCTTTTTTACACCCATTTCCTTTGCTTTTTCATCAGAAAAGAAGGGATCATAAACAAGAACTTCAAGTTTAAAATCTTTTAATCTTTCTATAACCATTCTGCCGATCATTCCTGCGCCGATAATACCGACTTTTGCCCCGAAATTACCGGGCATTGTATATCCGTATTTTGCGGCATCCATTCGTGTTGAAGGACTGTTTATCATTCTTGAAGCAAGAAAATAGCCTTTATTTGCCAAAATGATCTGCGCAACGGTATATTCTGCAACGGGAACGGCATTTGCACCCCATGCCGAAAAGATTTTTATACCGTTTTCAAGAAAAGGACGCGCAAAAGTTTGTACCGTTCCTGCACCGTAAAAAACAGATTTTAGTTTAGGAAAACATTTTTTAATTTCATCTTGTGTAAATACGGGCATACCCCAGGTTGAAAATATATATTCCGTATTTTGAAATTTTTCGGGATTTGAAATAACGTCGTCTTTAGTAAAAACTTCGCTTGTCATTTCTGCTTCAATCAATAATTCATCAAGACAACTCTTATATATATTCAGATTGTTTTTTGAACCTAAAAAAATGCTTTTCATTGTTTATACTTCCTCCTATATTCTTTAGGCGTCATATTCATTTCACGTTTAAAAAGTCTGGCAAAGTTACTACTGTCCGAGAATCCCGTATTATAAACGATTTCCGTTATTGATTGGTTTGTTTCCGATAATAGTTGCCGTGCAAGGGAAAGTCTGCACATTGTGAGATATTGCATTAAGGGATATCCCGTAACTTTTTTAAACAAGTGAGAAAGGTAACAAGTGCTCATGTGATATTCTTTTGCAAGTGAGGCTAACGTAAAATGCTCGTTACAGTTTTGTTCAAGCCGGCATTGGATTTTCCAGACAACAGATATACTTTTGCCGTTTTCGCTTGAAAAGAGATCAGGTTTTAATCTGTATATAGTAACGAGAAGTTCAAGCAGTAAAGATGTTTGCTTTTCTTTAGAATAGGGAAGTTGGCTTTTATGTTCATAAATAAGGTCAGAAAAGATTCTGTCCATTTCGTTTTCTACCTGACTTACATCAAGAATGTGGCAAAAATCTTCAGGTCTGTTTGAAAGCACGGTCAAAAGTGAATAATCACGCACCATGTTGCTTGCGAGAATTGGTGATATGCATAAATAATATCGCTTATAAGCATCACCTATAACTGAAAGAGAGTGTTGCTCAAGTTTACTTACAAAAATTAGTGAAGGTGCTTTTACGTTATACTTTTTATTTGAAATATTTATTTTGAGACTGCCTTCTTTTATATAGATAATTTCATAGCAATTATGACTGTGTGTTGCATAACTGCTCAATCCGTCAAGAAACTTTGCGTCTTCTATAATTTCGCCGTGCATAATTATCACACTCCATATCATTTTTACCATATAGATATGTAAAAATCTATGTAATTTTTGCTTATTTATTTAACTTTAAGCAAGATTTACATATCAATTATATCATTTTACAGAAAAAAAGCAAGATTTACATATAAAAAAACAAGATTTTAATTGAAAAAACTTTTTCGGAAGGTTATGATATTTACAAGAGGTGAAAATTATGAACAGAAAAGTTTATGTGAATAAAGAAGAGTTTGAAAAAGAAAATAGTGCTTTGGGGAATTTGCTTCCTTATAGTGAAGATATATCCTCATTAAAAGCACCGCTTGAAATTTTAGGACACAAAGCACATAACCGCCTTGTTTGTCAGGCTATGGAAGGCTGCGACGGTTTAAGAACGGGCGAACCTGATGAACTTACTATTCGCAGATATCTTCGCTTTGCAAAGGGCGGCGCAGGTATTATATGGTTTGAAGCAACTGCATGTATGGAAGTTGCGCGAGCAAATCCACGTCAGTTATGGATCCGAGAAGATAATGTTGATGCCTTTAAAAAGTTAAACGATATGATTCGTGAAACTGCAATAAAAGAAAACGGCTATGCACCGCTTATTATTATGCAGGATACTCATTCGGGCAGATATTCAAAACCTGAAGGCGTGCCCGCGCCCATAATTGCATATAATAATCCTATTTTTGAAAAAGATAATCCCATTGATAAAAGCAGAATTATTACTGATGATGAACTTGATACGGTTCGTGATATGCTTATAAAAGGTGCTTCTCTTGCAGAAAAAGCAGGATTTGACGGTGTTGATATTAAATGCTGCCATAGATACTTAAACAGCGAACTTCTTTCTGCTTTTACCCGTGAAAACAGCCGTTACGGCGGAAGTTTTGAAAACAGAACGCGTCTTTTGAGAGAAAGTATTGAAGGTGCTTTACAGATTACCGATAAAAACTTTATCGTATCGTCGCGACTTAATGCTTACGATGGCTTTGCGCATCCTTACGGTTTTGGCATGAAGCAAGACGGATCTCTTGACGTTGATTTGACGGAAACAAAACAACTTATTAAAATTCTTAATAACATGGGCGTAAAACTTTTAAACATAACGATGGGTAATCCCTACGTAAATCCCCATGTAAACCGTCCTTTTGCTAAAGGCGGATATGAGGCAGAAGAACATCCTTTAGAGGGCGTTGCACGTATGCTTAACGGTATTAAAGAACTTCAAAAAGAAGTACCAGATATGCCCTTAATTTCATCAGGACTTTCATATCTTGGTGCAGTTTCACCTAACGTTGCCGCGGCGTATATTAAAAATAATGATTTTGCTTTTGCAGGCTTTGGAAGAATGATATTTGCTAATCCCGATTTTGCAAAACAGATATTAACAGAAGGCAAGATTGATGTAAAGAATCAATGTATTGCGTGTTCCAAATGCACCGAACTTATGCGCGCAGGCTCAACACCTGGCTGTGTTATCCGTGATAAAATTTATACGGATTTATATAAAGAAAAATTTTTATAAGGAGCAAAAAATATGTTTAGAGAATGGTTAAAGAATAATAACGTTTCTGATTTTGATTTTTCAAGTCGCATATTTCCACCTGCCACTGACAGAGCTTTTTGGGAAAGCAAATTTGATGAAGAATTTATAAAAGAAGGCGAAAAATATCTTAATTTTTCTTGGCCTTTAATTCTTGCAACGGATTTTATGGCATTTAAAAATGAAGGTAACAGATTAAAGCAAGAAACACCATTCTTTGAAAGAAGACGTGCACTTTCCGCCCTTGTAAAAGCAGAAATATTAGAGCATAAAGGTAGATTTTTACCTGACATATTAAACGGAATATTCTTGATCTGTGAAGAAACCTATTGGGGCGTTTCTGCTCATTTTCTTGGCTATTACGGTACAAGTGCCATTGATAAAAATTATTATAATATTCCTCATTCGAAAAACGATTACATTGATCTTTTTGCCGCTGAAACAGGCTCACTTATTGCAATAACACACAATGTTCTTTACGATGAACTTAATGAATTCTGTCCCGAAATTCTTGAATATATGGAGTATGAACTTGAAAGAAGAATTGTTAAGCCGTATCTTGAGCACACCGATGTTTGGTGGATGGGATATGATCGAGACGTAAACAACTGGAACGGTTGGATTATATCAAATCTTCTCACGGTGTTTCTTTTAACAGAAAAGGACAAGAACGTTTTAAATAAAGCTGTTGAAAAAATGATTTTTGAGATCAACAGACTTTATGATAGACTTCCTTTTGACGGCGGATGCGATGAAGGTGCATCCTATTGGACCGTTTCGGGCGGAATGATTTTTGAATTCTGCGAACAACTTTATATTGCAACTGACGGAAAGATCAATTTCTTTAATGATGAAAAACTCAGAAATATATTTATGTTTGAGTACAACGCCTATATTGGCAACGGAACGTTTATAAATTTTGCTGACGGTGTTTTTCAGGTAAAAGGAATTCATTCACTTTTATATATGATCGGCAAACGTCTTAACAGTGAAAAAATGATTTCTCTTTCATCGGAAATGTTTAGATTATCTCAAAATGTTCCTTTGCGCGAAGCAAAAATGCGCAGAGAATTTTTTGATCTTATTTATAGAAAAGAAATTCCCCAAAATATTCCCTTTAAATATGAAGATGAAATTGTATTAAATGATCTTCAGGTTTGCGCAAAAAGAAATAATGATTGGTTCCTTGCCTTTAAGGGAGGAAATAATGATGAGGGACATAATCATAACGATGTAGGTAACTTTATCGTATGCTATAACAACCTTCCCGTTATATGCGATGCAGGTTGCGGTGTTTATACCCGTCAGACCTTTGGCGCCGAAAGATACACTATCTGGACCATGCGCTCTGATTGGCATAATCTTCCAGATATAAATGGATACAAGCAGAAGCAGGGCAGAAGTTTTTATGCAGATAAATTCGGATCTTCTGAAGTTTCTTTTGGAAAAGCATATCCTGAACAAGCAGGCGTTATAAGTGCTTTAAGAAAACTTGAACTTACAAAAGACGGAATAGAAATATCAGATAATTTTAAATTTGTTAATGATAAAAACACTCTTTGCGAGCATTTTATAACACCTCATGAAGTTATAATAAAAGATAACTGTGCAATTATTAACGGTCAATTTGTTCTTGAATGTGATTCACCGTCAAATATTTCAGTTAATTACGTTGATTTTAACGGTGATATGAAATTAACTGCAATGTGGAACACCGATAAAATGTTCAGAATACTTTTTGATTTTGAAACAGAACAGAACAAAGAAATAAAATTCAGTTTAAGGAGAATTTAAGATGAAAAACTTTATTATTACCGGCTGTGCAGGCGGAATAGGCAAGGCTTGTGCTGAACTTTTTCTTGAAAAGGGATACTGTGTAACAGGAATGGATATTATTGATAATGAAAAAGTAAGCATTGAAAATG
Organism: Clostridia bacterium; assembly: GCA_045541035.1. Classification (GTDB taxonomy): domain Bacteria; phylum Bacillota; class Clostridia; order Christensenellales; family QALW01; genus UMGS1322. Next base: position 100,624 of record JAZQII010000038.1, read on the forward strand.
AAAATTTCTATTACGTTAAAGGCGATTTATCAAAAAAGGAAGACAGAGAAAATCTTGTTAAATCAGCACTTGTTAAGTTTAACAGAATTGACGGTCTTGTAAACGTTGCGGGCGTTGCACCGAAAGTTAGAAATGATATTCTTGAAATGACTGAAGAAAGTTATGATTTCGTTATGAATATCAATACTAAAGGAACGATGTTCTTAACTCAGGCAGTTGCTAAAGAAATGATCAAAAATGAACTTATAGACGGTGTCAGGGGATATATTTGCAATATTTCCTCGATGTCTGCATACACAAGTTCAGTAAGCCGAGGAGAGTACTGTGTATCAAAAGCAGGTGTTTCAATGGTAACAACTCTTTTTGCTGATAGACTTGCTGAATTTGGAATTCCCGTAAACGAAATAAGACCGGGTATTATTGCAACGGGTATGACCGAAAAGGTAAAAGAAAAATACGATAATCTTATTGAAGGCGGACTTCTTCCCATAAAGCGTTGGGGTAAGCCTGAAGATATTGCATCAGCAGTTTTTGCGCTTTGTTCAGGTGCTCTTCCTTACGTAACGGGGCAGTCACTTGATGTTGACGGCGGATTCCATATAAGAAGACTTTAATTGGAGTATTTTATGAGTATTGAAGTTATAAGATTAAATACGCTTGTAGTAGGCACGGGGGCGGCAGGTTATAATGCGGCAATTCGTTTAAAACAATTTGGCGTGGATAGTGTTGCCATTGTTTCAGAAGGCAAAAATATAGGTACAAGCCGTAATACGGGCTCCGACAAACAAACTTATTATAAACTTGGTATGGCAGGTGATGCGCCTGATTCTGTTCAGGCGATGGCAAAAGACCTTTTTGCAGGCGGTTGTGTTGACGGCGATAATGCTCTTTGTGAAGCGGCACTTTCAGCACGCTGCTTCTTAAATCTTTGTGAATTAGGTGTTCCGTTTCCAACAAACAGATTCGGTGAATTTGTTGGATATAAAACCGATCATGACCCTTGCGCACGAGCAACTTCTGTAGGACCTCTTACCTCAAAGGAAATGACTGAAAAACTTGAAGAAGAAGCAAAACGCAGAAACGTTAAACTTTATGATAATAAAATTGTTGTTTCAGTTATAAAAGATGATGAAAAGGTTTGCGGAGTTCTTGCTCTTGATACAGTAAAAAAAGATTTTATTTTGTTTAACTGCAAAAACGTAATTTTTGCTACCGGCGGTCCCGGCGGAATTTATGCTGATAGTGTTTATCCTACTTGTCATAACGGATCAAGCGGTATATTGTTTGAGGCAGGAGTAAAGGGGCAAAATCTTACTCAATGGCAGTACGGAATGGCTTCTGTAAATCCAAGATGGAACGTTTCGGGAACTTATATGCAAGTTTTACCGCGTTTTGTTTCTGTTGATGAAGACGGCACCGAACACGAATTCTTATACGATTATTTTTCTGATGAAGGCGAACTTTTATCAAACGTATTTTTAAAAGGATATCAATGGCCTTTTGATTCAAGAAAAGTTCTTGAAGGTTCTTCGGTAATAGATTTACTTGTTTACCGTGAAAAGGTCATGTATAACAGACGCGTATATCTTGATTATATGCACAACCCTAAAATGCAAAAAAAACTTGATTATTCCTGTCTTTCTTCAGAGGCGTATGAGTATCTTAAAAAAGGCGGTGCGTGCTTCGGTACTCCCATTGAACGTCTTGAACATATGAATATGCCAGCCATTGAACTATATAGATCAAAAGGCGTCGATCTGTATAGCGAGATGCTTGAGATTGCACTTTGCGCTCAACATAATAACGGTGGTGCAAAAGTTGATTTGTGGTGGCAGACTGATATAAAAGGACTTTTTGTTTGCGGTGAAGCGGCAGGCACACACGGCATATACAGACCGGGTGGCTCTGCATTAAATTCGGGACAAGTCGGATCACTTCGTGCGGCGCAATACGTATCAAGAAAGGGTATAGGAGATCCCCTTGATAATGATAAATTCCTTAAAATTGCAGAACCTTATGTTTTAAAGCATACGGAACTTGTTAAAAATCTTAATAAAAATGAAAATAATGCAGTAAAATATCTTGAAAAAGCAAGGAAACGTATGAGTGCTTTAGGCGGTGCAATGCGTGAAAAAGATCAGATTTTAAAGGCAATTAAAGAAACGGAAGAAGATATTAAATTCTTTAACGAAAAGTGCGGTGCGGATAATCTTATGATTGCTTACCGTTTGCGTGATGTGCTTATCTGCCAAAAAACATATCTTTATGCTATGCTTGGACATATTGAATACTTTGGATCAACTTGCGGATCGGCATTGTATTATGATAAAAACGGCTCACTTCGTGAAGGTCTTGATGAAGTGTTCAGATTTACTCTTGATAATGGCAAAATAAACGGCTTTGTTCAGGAAACTGAATACGGTAATGTTTGTAAGAATTCGTTGAGAAAAGTACGTCCTCTCGATGAGGGCGGCGGTTTCTTTGAAAACGTTTGGCGAACATTCCGCGAAAGCGGAAATATTGAGTGATAAAAACCCTTTGCATTAATTTGCAAAGGGTTTTATATTGCCAAAAATGTAAAAACATGTTACAATAAAAACATGGATAGATATAATTCTTTAAATAAATATTTAAAAAATAAATTTAATAAAAAAGTATTTAAACTTGCTCTTGATTGCGGTTTTACGTGTCCGAACCGTGATGGAACAAAGGGAACGGGCGGATGTATTTTTTGTTCCCTCGGCGGTTCAGGCGACTTTGCGCAAACGGGAACGGATATAAAAAAACAGATTGAAAAAGCAAAAGAATTTATAAAGTCAAAAACAAGTGATGATTGCGGATATATCTGTTATTTTCAATCTTTCACAAATACTTATGCGCCAATTGAAAAATTAAGGCAAATATTTTTTTCTGTTTTAGAGGAAAAAGATATTGTTGCAATATCTATAGGAACACGGCCTGATTGCTTAGGTGATGACGTTCTTCTTCTTTTAGATGAACTAAATAAAAAAATACCCGTATGGGTAGAACTTGGTTTACAAACTTCCAATGAAAAAACTGCTGAACTTATAAACAGATGTTATGAAAATGATGTTTTTGTAAGTGCAGTAAAAAAACTAAAAGAAATAAATATAGAGGTTATTGCACACGTAATTATCGGTTTACCTGATGAAAATATAGATGATTACGTAAATACTGTTAACTTTGCATGTAATGCAGGAATTGACGGTATAAAGCTTCAACTTTTACACGTTTTAAAAAATACTCAACTTGAAAAAATGAAATATACGCCTTTAACAATGGAAGAATACTTTGAAGCGTTAAAAGCATGCCTTGAAGTAATTCCTCGTCATGTTATTATTCACAGGCTAACCGGTGATGGCGATAAAAAACAACTTATTGCGCCTCTTTGGAGCAGGGATAAACACAACGTGTTAAACAGTATGAACAGATATTTTAAAAAACATAATGTTATTCAGGGAAGCAAAAAGGAGTAAAAAAATGGATAGAACAAGCGAATTTAAAAGAAATGATATAGAAGAAAACAAAGGAATTGCGGCTTTTGCATATTTTGGTATTTCTTTTATTATGCCATTGTGGGGAGCATCAGATTCAGATTTTGCGCGTTTTCATGCAAATCAGGGAATGGTGCTTGCTTTAAATGAACTTATAGTTTGTGTTGTTATTCTTATTTCACACATGCTTGTAGCAGTTAATCCTATGTTTAGAATAGTAAGAACAATTTTATGGTTTGCGCTTGTTATCGGTATATTGTTTTATTCAATATACGGTACTGTAAATGCTATGCGCGGCAAAGCAAAAGAATTGCCTATTATTGGCGCGATGAAACTTATTCGTTGAGGTTGAAATGATTTTAATTATTGCTGAAAAACCAAGCCTTGCCCGTAATATTGCGTCAGCGATAGGTAAACTTGCCCGCCATGATGGGTATCTTGAGGGTAACGGCTATATCGTTACGTGGGCATTTGGTCATCTGTTTTCTCTTTGTGATATTGAAGATTATTTGGAAAATCCAACGGGAAAATGGACTATGGATAATCTGCCGTGTTTTCCTGAAAAATTCAGGTTTCAACTGAAAAAAGATGCAAATAAACAAGAAGACCAAGGCGTAAAAAAACAGTTTGATATAATTTCTTCGCTTTGTGCGCGTTCTGATGTTGAAAAAATAGTAAATGCAGGCGATGCTGACCGCGAGGGTGAAATAATCGTTCGTTTATGTATCGAAAATGCCAAAACTAACAAAGAACAATTGCGTTTGTGGTTGCCTGATCAAACGGAACAGACCGTTCAAAAAGCATTAAGTGAAATGAAAAGTGAAAGTGAATACGATAATCTTGCCAATGAAGGTTTTGCAAGAACGTATATTGATTGGCTTTACGGCGTTAATTTAACCCGTTATGCCACACTTAAAACAGGCATGCTTCTTCGTGTAGGCAGAGTAATCATTCCCGTTGTAAAAGCCATTTATGACCGTGATATGGCAATACGTAATTTTGTTCCTGATATATATTATTCTATAAAAAGCAACGCGAAAACAAACGGCTACGAAATTGAACTTATAAGTAAAGCACGCTTTGAAAAAAATGAAAAGTTTAAGGCAGAAAATTTATGCAAAGAGTATAATGCCTGCGATGCTTTTGTTACGAATATAAAAAGTAAAAAAGATACTGTAAATCCCGGAAAACTTTATTCTTTATCCAAACTTCAGAATTTTTTGGGAAAAAAGTATAAAATGCCAATGGAACAGAGCCTTGCAATCGTTCAGAAACTATATGAAAGCGGATATTTAACATATCCCAGAACAAACTCTGAATATCTTGCAACGGCTGAAAAAGATAAGATTAAACAGATCATTTCCAACGTTAAAAATCTCGGATATGATATTGAGTTTAAAGACAAAAAGACTATATTTGACGATGCAAAAATTGAATCTCACTCGGCAATAACGCCTACCTATAAAATTCCTAAAAAAGAAAATTTGTCTGAAGATGAATTTAAAGTTTATTCTGCGGTAATGCGCCGTTTCGCGGCAGTCTTTTGTAAAGAAGACTGTCTTGCGCAAAAAACGGAAATTACTGTTTCGGTTGGTGATAAAGAAGAATTTACGTTAAAAGGTATGGTTATTGTTCAACCGGGTTGGACAAAATATGATGATTATACCCAAAAAGATAAGATTCTTCCGCCTCTTAATAAAGGCGATAAAATAAATATTGATTTTAAGCCTTGTGAAAAAGAAACAAGTCCTCCCAAGCATTATACCATTGAAACGCTTAACAACTATCTTAAAAATCCGTTCCGTGAAGAAAAAAGTGTTTCTGATGAAAATGATGACGAAGATTACAAGGCAATGTTTGAAGGTCTTGAACTTGGCACAGAAGCAACAAGAACGGGAATTATTGATAATGCCCGTAAAAGTGAATATATCGAACTGAAAAAAGACGTTTATAAAATTCTTCCCAAAGGCGAATATTTGATCGAATCGCTTTTGCAGATGGGAATTTCTATGGATAAATATAAGACGTCTGAAATGGGAAGAATATTAAAGCAAATTTTCAGAAACAATGCGACTATCGAACAAGGAATCAAGCAAGCGCAAAATGAAATTGCTTCGGTTTTTGAGGTAAAAGAACTTCCTATTGAACAGGATACTGATAACGGCTTTTATCTTGACAGAATAGGTTCATGTCCTTTGTGCGGAAAAGACGTTTTAAAATCAAGATACGGTTATTCGTGTTCAGGGTATAAAGACGGTTGCAAATTTTCCATTAACGGTGTCATCTGTAAACGCGTCATTTCAAAGAAAAATGCACAAATGCTTCTTGAAACGGGGAAAAGTTCCGAAATTCAAGGATTTACGTCTAAAAACGGTAAATTGTTTAATGCGCGTCTTAAACTTGAAAACGGGGTAGTTAAATTCGATTTTTAGCATTTATTGTCAATAAAGAGGGAAAATAACATATATTTAACCAATGATTGTTTTTCGGAGGTTGATATGATGTCTTTTTTACTCTCTTTGTTGTTGGAATTACGGTTCTTTATCGGGCACGTAAGCAACAAAAACAATTTTCCAAAGCCTTTAAACAAACAAGATGAAAAAAAGTATCTTGAAAGATATTTTGACGGTGATCATGATGCATATAATAAACTTGTTGAACATAATATGCGCCTTGTGGCTCATATTGCAAAAAAATATGCATCAGACAGATACGAACTTGACGATTTAATTTCAATTGGTTCCATAGGTCTTATAAAAGCAGTTCGTTCATTTAACCGTGAAAAGAGCACTCATCTTGTAACTTACGCTTCAAGGTGCATTGAAAATGAAATTCTGATGCATTTAAGGGCAACAAAAAAGCAGAAAAGCGAAGTTTCTCTAAATGAACCTATAGGAATTGATAAAGAAGGAAACGAAGTAACGCTTATTGACGTTCTCACGAGTAACGAAAGAGACGTTTCGGAAAATGTTGAAACTAAACTTGATATCAGGGAAATGTTTAAAAAAATGAAACACGTTCTTGATACGCGTGAAAAGAATGTTATTATTCTCCGTTACGGTATCGGAGGCAAACCACCTTTAACTCAACGTGAAACATCAAAAATTCTTGGTATTTCCCGTTCTTACGTAAGCAGAATAGAAAAATCTGCATTTGAAAAAATGAAAAAATAAATTTTGTTTTTATTTTCACCTTAAAACCTTATTATTATCAACAAAAGAGGATACAATATACTTAGATTAAAAATCAGGAGTTTTAGTTATGCGCGATAAGTTTTTAAAATTTATGTACGGAAGATACGGTGTTGATGAGTATGGTAAATTTATGCTTGTTACCGCAATCGTTCTTTCCTTTTTAGGAATGATTATCAATCTGTTCAGAATTGGTTTTATATTTTCTTTTTTATGTTCGGTATTAAGCACCGCCTTAATGATTTATATCGTATATCGTGCTTTTTCCCGCAATATAAATAAAAGAGTTCTTGAAAATCATAAGTTTTTAGGCAGAACAGCAAAATTCAGAACGTGGATTCGTTTCTGCATAACGAGATATAATGATAGAAAACTTTATAGATATGTTAAATGTCCTAACTGTAAAAATTACAGCCGTGTTCCAAAGGGGAAAGGCAAAATAAAAATTACTTGCCGTGTTTGCAAAAAACAGTTTGAAAAGGACGTTTAAAAAATGATCTATTCAAATGAAAAAAACGAAAAGGATAAAAGAGTCCGTGAGTATATAATTCCTCAAAAAATCATAAAAACATTTGGCAACGTTGAAAATGCCGATATTCTTCTTGAAAAAAACAGCAATCAAACTCTTTTTGATAACAGTAACGTTGTAAGCCTTGAGACTGTAAAAGATAATAATGCTGCGATATTGATAGATTTTGGATTTGAATTTTGCGGTGGCGTTTCGGTTACGGTTTATTCTGCACCGAGCGATAACGATGCAAAAATGCGGTTATGCTTTGGTGAGTCTGTTAATGAAGCACTTTCTCATGTTGGTGAAAAAAATTCATGCAACGATCATAATCCCAGAGATTTTGAAGTTAGTTTATCGTTTTTCTCTACAAATCAATGGGGGAATACGGGGTACAGATTTTTATATATTGAACTTTTAACTGAATGCAAGATTACACTCACTTCTGTTCAGGGAGTATGTGTTTATAAGCCCTATAAATTTATCGGCAGTTTTAAATCAAGTGATAAATTGTTAAACGAAATATATAAAACTGCGGCACACACTTGCCATATGTGTATGCAAGATGAAATATGGGATGGGATCAAACGTGACAGACTTGTCTGGATAGGTGATCTGTATCCTGAACTTTTGACCATTAAATACCTTTTCGGAAATGTTCCTGACGTTGAAAGTGCATTAAAATTTTCTGCAAGTATTTTGCCTGAAAAAGCATGGATAAACTCTATTCCGACATATTCTTTATGGTGGATAATAAATGCTGATGCATGGTGCTGTTATAGCGGAGATGAACGCTTTTTAGAAAATAATAAAACGACAGTAAACAGAATTATTAAACAGATTCTTGATAATGTTAATGATTCAGGTGTTTTTACGGCCGGTGATTTTATAGATTGGCCTACAAAAGACCTTCCTGCGGCAAAAGAAGGCGTTAAAGCACTTACAATGATGTTTTATAATGCCTCAATTAACATAAAAAAATATGTTGATGCTGATTTGGTTGAAAAATGCATTATAAACAGAGAAAAATTAAAGCATATTTTATGTTCGTCTCTTGGGTTTAAACAGATTGCTTCGCTGCTTATTTTAAACGATATGGCGCAGAAAGAATGTGTTGAACTTTTAAAAGACGGAAACGTAAACGGTTACTCTACTTTTATGAGTTATTTTATTTTCTCGGCACTGAGCAAGGTTGCCGATGAAAAAACAACCCTTAATGCGCTTAAAGAATATTATGGCGCAATGCTCGATCTTGGCGCAACGACATTTTGGGAAGATTTTGATATTTCGTGGAAAGAAAATTCTTGTAGAATTGATGAAATCTGCCCCGAAAATAAAAGGGATATTCACGGAGATAACGGTAAATATTGTTATCAGGGATTCAGGCATAGTTTGTGCCACGGCTGGTCGTCAGGGCCCCTTCCTTTTTTAACTGAATATGTTTTGGGTATAAATATTATTGATCGCGGTTGCAAAAAAATAAGAATATCACCTCATGTAGATACTCTTAAATACGCTTCGGGAAGCATTGCCACCCCTTATGGAAAATTATCGGTTGAGCATAAAAAAGATAAAAATGGTAAAATTATAACAAAATACAAGGCTCCAAAAGAAATTGAAGTAATATGCGAGGATAAAAATGTTTGATATATATTATTTAGTTCTTGTTTTGCCTGCGGTAATATTTGCAATGTGGGCAAGTTCAAAGGTAAATTCAACGTATAAAAAGTATGAAAAAGTTTATAATTCAAGAGGAATGAGCGGTGCTCAGGCAGCCCGTCTGGTTCTTGATCAGAATGGACTTACAGATATAAAAATCGAAAAAATTTCAGGTAATCTTACAGACCATTTTGATCCTAAGTCAAAAGTTATAAGGCTTTCTGAAGGCGTGTATGAAAGCACTTCGACAGCGGCGGTCGGTATTGCCTGCCACGAGGTAGGTCATGCAATTCAGCATGCCGAGGGTTATGCGCCTATAAAAATAAGAACGGCTATTATTCCGATAACGAATATAGGTTCAAAACTTGCTGTTCCGTTAATAATTTTAGGTCTTATTTTAACGGGAATGTCAGAAATGTTCTTTAACCTTGTTTACGTCGGCATAGCGTGTTTCAGTTTATCAACTTTGTTTCAATTGGTAACACTTCCAACTGAATTTAATGCCAGCAACCGCGCAATTCAATCTATTGAAGCCAACGGTATTTTATACGGCGAAGAAGTTGAAGGAACTAAAAAAGTTCTTACTGCTGCCGCCTTAACGTATGTTGCTGCGCTTGCAGTATCGTTAATGCAACTTTTAAGGCTTGTGTTAATGTTTTCGAGAAGAAGAGATTAGTTATTTTAAATCATCGGTAGGTTTTCTGCCGGTGATTTTTTTATAGAATCTTGAAAAATATGCAGGATCGTCTATACCTATTAAATGCGAAACATCACTTACTGAAAGTTCTCCGCTTTTTAAAAGAATTTTTGCTCGGTTAATTTTTATTTCTTCAATATATTTGATTGGCGAAATACCGGTATATTCGCAAAACAAGCAGCGAAATCTTGATGGACTTAAGCCGGAAAATTCTGTAAGTTTCTGAACCGTTAATTCATTCATATCAAGTTTTTCAATTTTTTCTAATGTTGAAACTATTGAACTGTATTTATTTTGATTGCTTGATTGCTTTATATAATCTGATAAATTATTTAATAACTGATAAAGTTTGATTCTGATTTTGTTAGGAGAGGGTTTTGATTCAGCGAAAGACGAGGCAAGATAATGGAAATAAGGATAAGCGTTTTTGAAATTTTTAATTTTAAAAAGATCTTTTGAGAAAATTATGTCTTCATTTTCATCGTTTACTATATCAAAACGAACATTTATCGCATTAAATTCTTTTTGAAATTCATTTTTGCCGTTGACGTAAAAATTATCTACCTTTTTTAATAACTCTTTATTACCGTCAATACGGGAAAATATGCAAGTGTATTTTGAATTTTTTGGTAAATAAATAATATCTCCGGGAACAGCGTGTAAAAACAGTTTATTGTTTACATAATAAAAAGCTTCACAGCCCAAAAGAAACATTAATCCGCTTGCTATTCTTCCTTTTTCGGGGGTAGACCATTTTCCTGAAGTATTCCATAAATGATAATGGGGTGTTATATTTTTTAAATGGAAATCTATTTCGTTTAAATTTTGTAATTCAATAAGTTTCATAAATCATCACCGTAAAAATAATAGCATATTTTTAAAATTTTTTCAACATGTTTCAGGCGAAAAGTACAAGTTGAGCGAAAAGTAATATTGACTGGTTTTTTCTTAAATATATAATTATTATCAGGAGGTTTTATTATGCTGTTAAAACTTATTGATAACCGTGTGCGCCGTAGTTACAATTCAAGCGGAATAATTGATAAATATACCGAAAAAATGCCTTTAAATTATCCTGAAGATTGGATATGCAGTGTTGTTGAGGCGTTTAATCCTAATTTTGAAAAAGTAGAAAATGAAGGATTAAGTAAGTTGGAAAACGGTGAATTTTTAAAGGATTATATAAAAAACAATCAACATATACTTGGAGAAAAAAAGGACATTTCTATTCTTACAAAATTGTTAGATGCAGGGGAAAGATTGGTGATACAAGTTCATCCTACCGATGAATTTGCAAACAAATTTTTTAATTCTTCTTGCGGTAAAACGGAATGTTGGTTTATTGTAGATGCAAAAGAAGATGCAAGTGTTTATATAGGCTTCAAGGAGGGTATAACAAAAGAAAAGTGGAAAGATGCTTTTGACAGACAGGATATTGGTTTGATGCTTTCAATGTTACATAAAATAAACGTTTCACCGGGGGATTGTATTTTTGTTGCCGGGGGCATGCCTCACGCTATAGGCGAAGGCTGTTTTATTATTGAATTACAACAAGCGTCTGACTTAATGGTTATTTCTGAAAAAAAAACACTTTCGGGAATAGTTCTTGATGAGCGAAAAATTCACGGCGGATTAGGATTCGAAAAAATGTTTGATTGCTTTGAATATGTTGGTGAATCTCAAGAGAAAATTAAAGAAAAGTGTTTTATAAATCATCATAAAGTATTTAATAAAATAATTCCGATAATAGATAAAAAAGTTACCGATAAATTTGGTCTTGACGTTATATATGTTAAGGATAAGTTTGAATTAAACGCTCAAAAAAACTATTCTATTCTTGTGGTTTTTGACGGCGAAGGTGTTCTGAAAGATAATAAAAATACTTTTAATGTTGCGAAAGGCAATAAATTTTTAGTTGAAGCAAATACGAAAATTGATATCTTTTCTGAAAAAGAAATTTCAATTTGCATACTAAAACCATAGGAGGATTAAATGAATAAAGAATTTTTGCTTGATGATTATGATAATTTTATTATAGGAGCTAACTATTTTGCATCTCATGCAGGGACACGTATGTGGGAACTTTGGGATCCGCGTGTTGTTGAAAAAGATTTTAAAATTTTAAAGGAATACGGAATTGAAGTTTTAAGAGTCTTTCCCATATGGAGTGATTTTCAGCCCATAACAGCGCATTATATCCACGGAAAAAGTTATGATAATCAACCAAGAGAAATTATGTTAGGCGAGAAAGCACTTGATGATTCAAAAGAGGGTATTGCGGGCATTTCCGTTGAAATGTTTGAACATTTTGATGAATTTTGCTTGCTTGCAAAAAAATACGATATAAAATTTATTGTCGGATTGCTTACCGGCTTTATGAGTGATCGTCGATTTGTTCCACCGGCACTAAACGAAAGAAATATTTTTACCGATCCATTTGCTCAAAAATGGACAGTTCGTTATGTTAGGTATTTTGTTGAAAGATATATTGAGTGCGATGTTATTTCTGCATGGGATCTTGGCAATGAAGTTTGCTGGCTTGATAAAGCAGGGGATAGTGATGCTTCTTACGCATGGGCATCGCTTATAACAAACACAATAAAAGCTATTGACCATAAACGTCCCGTTGTATCAGGACTTGATTGGAGTCATAGTGATAGTGGCGGTGTATGGAACACTATGGAAATGGGTGAGATTATGGATATAATGACGTCGCACCCCTATGCTTGCTTTTCCTACGCGCAAAATGAAGGAATAAATGATTTAAAAACAATTCGGTATGTTACAAGTACAACGGTTGCTATTGGTGATATAGCGCGCAAGCCTTGTCTTCTTGAAGAAGTTGGTTCTATTGGTTATTCTACGCTTAACGAACGTTCTGAATCAGATTTTATACGATCAATTTTGTTTGATTCGTGGGCAAATAATTGTTATGGAATGTTGTGGTGGTGTGCTTTTGATCAGGGCATACTTGGGCATAATCCGTATAGATGGAATGGTCGAGGAAGTGATTATGGTTTATTTGCACACGATTACCGCGCTAAGCCATGTGCAGAGGAATGCAAAAAGTTTTATAATTTCTTAAGAAAACTACCTTTTAAAGCATTACCTGAACGTATCAGGGACACAGTTTGTATCATTCCTCATGGCACCGGTTCGAGCGAAAGAAATTTTGTTGCTATGATTGATACTTTTGGAAAGCAAGCAGGTCTTGATATAAAATTTAATTATGCTGATCAGCGGGTAGAAGATGCACCGCTTTATATTCTTCCTTGCGTTTCTTCTGCACAGTATGTAAATAAAGACAGATTCGTTGAACTTATCGAAAAAGTTAAGAACGGTGCCGATTTATTTATATCAATGGAAAACTGCTATTTGAGATGGTTTCCTGAAATTACCGGAATTGATGTTTATCAAAGAAGAGCGTACAATGATGATCAAACAATCGAAATTTCAGGAAAGAAACTTAACTCATATGCGACTTATGAGTATATATGCGATAATATTGATGGCGAAGTTATTGCAAAAAATGCTCACGGAAACCCGATATTTGTCTGTCATAAGTTAGGGAAGGGAAGAGTTTATTCGTACCTTGCACCCTTTGAAAATAAAGCGATGGCACAAGCAGGCGTTTGCTCAACAAACGAGTATTTGGTTTACAAATATTTGAAAGATAGAATCAATAGCGGAAAAGTTGCGTCATGTAATAATTCGCAGATTGGATTAACCGAACACATTTTATCAGATAACGAAAGAGTACTTGTTGCTATAAATTACTGTTCCGATGAACAAGAAGCGGAAATCAGTATTTCTGATGAATGGAAAGTAAAAAACGTTATTTATGGTGAGTATGATAGTAAAGTGAATTTTAAACAGAACGATGCTGTTGTGCTTATTATCGAAAAGTAAGTTTTTAGGACTGCCTCAAGCAGTCCTTTTTTTGTTTTAAAATTGTTTTATTGTATAATAATATAAATGCCTTATTTGATTGACATTTTTTTATTTTTGTTATACAATTTACATTTGGAAAAATAAGTTAAAGTGAGGATTTTTTGTGAGCATTCAACAAGAAGTTAAACGCAGAAGAACCTTTGCTATCATATCCCACCCTGACGCAGGTAAAACTACGTTAACCGAAAAGCTTTTGCTTTATGGGGGAGCGATACATGAAGCGGGTTCCGTTAAAGCAAGAAAAACTGAAAAGCATGCGGTATCCGACTGGATGGAAATTGAAAAACAACGTGGAATTTCTGTAACAAGTTCGGTAATGTTATTTGATTATAACGGTTATAGAATAAATATTCTTGATACCCCCGGACACCAGGATTTCTCTGAAGATACCTATCGTACTCTTGTTGCCGCAGACAGCGCTGTTATGCTTATTGACGCCGCAAAAGGTGTTGAATTGCAAACTATAAAACTTTTCCAAGTGTGCCGTAAGAGAAATATTCCTATATTTACTTTTGTAAACAAACTTGACCGCGCAGGTAAAAATCCTTTTGATTTAATGGATGAACTTGAAACGGTTCTTGGTATTCGTGCTTGTCCCATGAATTGGCCCATTGGTACCGATGGCGATTTTAAGGGAGTGTATCATCGTGAAAGCGGTCAGATTGAACTGTTTTCGGGTGGTAATCATGGTATGAATAAAGTAGAATCGGTTACGGGTGATTGCAACGATCCTCAGTTTGCAGAACTTTTAGGGGAATATCATCACAAAAAACTCATTGATGAAATTGAACTTCTTGATGTTGCAGGTGATGAGTTTGATCTTGACAGAGTTCTTTCGGGAAATCTTACACCTATGTTCTTTGGAAGTGCAATGAACAACTTCGGTGTTCAGCCGTTCCTTGAAAAGTTCCTTACAATCACTACTCCGCCAACACCTCGCGAAGCGGATTCAGGAATTATTGATCCTGAAAGCAATGATTTTTCAGGTTTTATATTTAAAATTCAGGCTAACATGAATCCTGCTCACAGAGACAGAGTTGCTTTTATGCGAATCTGTTCAGGTAAATTTGAAAAAGGTATGACAGTTAATCTTGCAAGAACGGGTAAAGATCTTAAACTTGCACAGCCTCAACAGTTCCTTGCTCAGGAAAGAGAAACTGTTGAAGAAGCCTTTGCAGGTGATATAATCGGATTATTTGATCCGGGCGTATTTGCTCTTGGAGATACTGTTTATACGGGGAAAAAAGTTCAGTTTGCAGGCATTCCTGTATTTGCTCCTGAACATTTTGCAAGAATCAGACCAATTGATACGATGAAGCGCAAGCAATTCTTAAAAGGCATTACTCAACTTGCTCAGGAAGGTGCAATTCAGGTTTTCAAAGATAACACTTATGCGGCTGAAGAAATCATCGTTGGTGTAGTAGGTGTTTTGCAGTTTGAAGTGCTTGAACACCGTTTGCGCACTGAGTATAATGTTGAGATCGTTTCAAATCAACTTGCATTCAGATTTATTCGTTGGCTTCCCGAAGATTGCGAGACTGATAAACTTAAACTTTCAAGTTCAACAAAGATTGCCGCCGATCTTAAGGACAGACCTGTTGTTCTTTTTGAAAACGATTGGTCGATGCGCTGGGCTGAAGAAAATAATAAAGGGCTTGTTCTTTCCGATATTTCCGATAGATAAAGTCTTTGACAATTGTTGCCAAATATTGTATTATATATATGTAAAAAAACGCAAATTTTTGCGTCAAATTATATAATTTTTTGTGGAGGGTAAAATCATGAACAAAAAGACTGTTAGAGACATTGATGTCAACGGCAAAAAAGTACTCGTAAGAGTTGACTTTAACGTTCCGCTTGACGAAAACAAAAACATTACTGACGAAACAAGAATCAACGCTGCACTTCCTACTATCAAGTATTTACTTGAAAACGGCGCAGCAGTTATTCTTTGCTCACACCTTGGCAGACCCAAGGGAGAATTTAATATGAAATATTCTCTTGCTCCTGTTGCAAAGAGACTTCAGGAGATTTTCCCCGGCATCGTAACTTTTGCTGAAGACGTTATCGGCGAAAGCGCTGCAAATGCAGTTGCTAACGTTAAGGCTGGTGAAATCGTTCTTCTTGAGAACCTTCGTTTCCACGCTGAGGAAGAAAAGAACAACGCTGATTTCTCCAAAAAACTTGCTTCATATGCAGATATCTACGTAAACGATGCTTTCGGTACTGCACACCGTGCACATGCTTCAACAGCAGGTGTTGCTGATTATCTTCCCGCAGTTGCAGGCTTCCTTATCGGTAAGGAACTTGATATTATGGGTAAAGCTCTTGAAAATCCTGAAAGACCTTTCGTTGCTATTCTTGGCGGTAAAAAAGTTTCTGATAAGATCGGTGTTATCAACAACCTTTTAGAGAAAGTTGATACTCTTATTATCGGTGGTGCTATGGCTTACACATTCTATAAGGCTATGGGCCTTGAAATCGGTAAGAGCCTTCTTGAAGAAGAAAAAATTGAACTTGCAAAGAGCCTTATTGAAAAGGCAGAAGCAAAGGGTGTAAAACTTCTTCTTCCTATCGATACACTTGTTGCTGATAAATTTGGCGAAGATGCAAACGTTAAGAACGTTGACCGTGATCAGATCCCTGCTGATTGGGAAGGTCTTGATATCGGTGAAAAGACACGTGAACTTTTTGCTGATGCAGTTAAGAATGCAAAGACCGTTATCTGGAACGGACCTATGGGCGTTTTCGAAATCGAAAAGTTTGCAGGTGGTACAAAGGCAGTTGCAGCAGCTCTTGCTGAGTGCGAAGGCACAACAATCATCGGCGGCGGCGATTCTGCTGCAGCAGTTGAACAGCTTGGTTATGCTGATAAGATGAGCCATCTTTCAACAGGTGGCGGTGCTTCACTTGAGTTTCTTGAAGGTCTTGAACTTCCCGGTGTTGCCGCACTTAACGATAAGTAAGGAGAGTTTTTAAAATGCGTAAACCTATTATTGCAGGAAACTGGAAAATGAATAATACGCCTTCTCAGGCAGTTGAACTTATTGAAGCAATCAAGCCTTTAGTTAAGGATGCAAAATGCGATGTTGTTGTATGTCCTACCTTTGTTTGCCTTGATGCTGCTTCAAAAGCACTTGCAGGTGCAAATATCGGCCTTGGCGCACAGAACGTTCACTTTGAAGAAAAAGGCGCTTTCACAGGCGAAATTTCAACCGGTATGCTTAATGAACTTAACGTTAAGTATGCAGTTATCGGTCACAGCGAACGTCGTCAGTACTTTGGTGAAACAGATGAAGTTGTTGCAAAACGTTCACTTGCTGCTATCAATGCAGGAATTACTCCTATCATCTGTGTTGGCGAACTTCTTGAAGAACGTCAGAACGGTACAACATTTGACGTTGTAAAGACACAGACAGTTAAAGCACTTGAACTTATGAATGCTGAACAGGTTGCCGCAAGCGTTATTGCTTATGAACCTGTTTGGGCTATCGGCACAGGTCTTACAGCAACAAGCGAGCAGGCTGAAGAAGTTATAGCTTTCATTCGTAATACTGTTAAAGATATGTTTGATGCACAGACTGCTGAAAACATTCGCATTCAGTATGGCGGTTCAATGAACGCTAAAAATGCCGCAGAACTTATGGCAATGCCTAATATTGACGGCGGTCTTATCGGCGGTGCATCTCTTAAAGCTCCTGATTTTGCAGCAATCGTTGAAGCTGCTTCAAAAGAGGCTTAATATTATGGCTGCCATTT
The DNA here is from genome assembly GCA_045541035.1 of Clostridia bacterium. Lineage (GTDB taxonomy): Bacteria > Bacillota > Clostridia > Christensenellales > QALW01 > UMGS1322. Next base: position 117,904 of record JAZQII010000038.1, read on the forward strand.
AATGGCAGCCTTACTTTTGTGAGGTAATTTATGAAAAAACCCGTTGTATTATGTATTATGGACGGTTTTGGTATAAGAGAAGTTAACGAAGGCAACGCTATTTATACTGCCAAAACTCCCAATCTTACAAAACTTTTTAGTGAGAACCCTTTTACTACCATTGGCGCTTCAGGTCTTGATGTTGGTCTTCCTGACGGACAGATGGGTAACAGTGAAGTCGGTCATACCAACATTGGCGCAGGCCGTGTTGTTTATCAGATGCTTGTTAAGATCACAAAAGATATAGAAGACGGAACGTTCTTTGATATAAAAGTTCTTAACGATGCTATTGAAAATTGCAAGAAAAACGATTCTGCACTTCATCTTATCGGTCTTTTATCAGACGGTGGCGTGCATAGCCATATTGACCATCTTTACGGCCTTCTTATGATGGCTAAAAAGAACGGTCTTTCAAAAGTTTACGTTCACTGCCTTATGGACGGCAGAGACGTTTCAACAACAAGCGGTGTAGGTTTTATAAAAGATCTTCAGGCAAAAATGGCAGAACTCGGCGTAGGAAAGATTGCTACAATTATGGGCAGATTTTATGCTATGGACAGAGACTTTGCTTGGGATAGAGTTGAAAAGGCTTATGCCGCAATGGTTTACGGTGAAGGCGTTCAAAATTCCGATGCAGTTGATACTATGGAAAAATCCTATGCAAATGATGTTACGGATGAATTTATTGTTCCTACAGTTGTTGATAAAAACGGCATGATCAAAGCAGGGGATAGTGTTGTTTCCTTTAACTTCCGTCCTGACCGTGCAAGACAGTTTACACGTACTTTTGTTGATGAATCTTTTAATGGTTTTGAACGTAAAAACGGATATTTCCCCGTAAAATACGTTTGCATGACTCAGTATGATGAAACAATGCCTAACGTTACGGTTGCTTATCCTCCTGAAGAACTTCGTATGACTTTGGGTGAATATCTTGCAAGCAAGAATATGACTCAGCTTCGTATTGCTGAAACACAGAAGTATGCACACGTTACTTTCTTCTTTAATGGCGGCGAGGAAAAAACTTTTGAGGGTGAGGATAGAATTCTTATTCAGTCCCCTGATGTTCCTACTTTTGATCTTCAACCTGAAATGAGCGCATATCCTGTTTGTGATGCTGTTTGTGAACAGATTTTATCCGGTAAATATGATGCAGTAATTCTTAACTTTGCTAACTGTGATATGGTTGGTCATACGGGTGTATTTGATGCAGCTGTTAAGGCTGTTGAAGCAGTTGATGAATGTGTTGGCAAGGTTGTTGAAGCAACAAAACAGATGGGTGGCGTAGTATTTATTACTGCCGATCACGGAAACGCTGATTGCATGATTGGTGAAGACGGAAATCCCTTTACTCCTCATACAACGAATCCCGTTCCTTTCTGCGTAGTTAATTATGATTGCAGTCTTCGTCAAGGCGGACGGCTTGCAGATATTGCACCGTCAATGCTTAAGGTTTTAGGTCTTGATCAGCCTGAAGAAATGACAGGTGAAAGCATAATTTTATAATATTTTTATAACATATTTTTTTAGCATCAGATTTTAGTTCTGATGCTGATTTTTTCTTGACAAAAATAATAAAATGATGTAACATAGTATTGAAAACTACTTTATGTGTTTGTATAAAACAAAATATTTGTCGAATGGAGAAAAAATATGTTGAAAATTTTATGTGATGTATGTGCGGATATTCCCGTTGATGTTGCAAAAGAACGAAATATTATAGTTATGCCTATGAATCTCACCGTTAATGATAATGAAAGACTTTATACTGCTGAATCTTTTGATTGCAAAAGTTTTTATGACGGTATGCGTCAGGGGGGCAAGTGTAGCACCAGTCAGATTACAACTGATTTTTATAAAGAATTTTTCACACCGTTTCTTAAAAATGGCGATGATGTTATCTACGTTTGTCTTTCATCGGGATTAAGCGGAAGTTATAACGGATCATTTAACGCCGTCGAAGAACTTAAAGCGGAATTTCCTGAAAGAAAGATTCATTCAATAGATTCTCTTGGTGCTTCGTTGGGAGAAGGATTACTTACTTTAAGAATTGCAAAACTTCGTGATGAAGGAAAATCTTTTGAAGAAATAGTACAATGGGCAGAAGAAAATAAGCACAAGGTTATGCATTGGTTTACTGTTAATGATCTTCAGTATCTTCATCGTGGAGGCCGTGTTTCAAAAACAACTGCCATTGTTGGCACACTTCTTGATATTAAGCCTGTTTTACAATGTAACAGTGAGGGTAAACTTGTTGCAAATGCAAAGGTAAAAGGAAGAAAACGTGCAGTAAAAACACTTCTTGAAGATATGGATAAATACGGAATAGATATAAACGGTCAGGAAATTTGTATAAGCCACGGTGATTGTTTAGATGATGCTTTAACTCTTAAAAATCTTGTTGCAGAAAAATATCCTGATTGCACGTTTATTATAGGTCATATTGGTGCAGTTATTGGTTCTCATTCGGGGCCCGGAACACTTGCATTGTTCTTTATCGGTCAAAAAAGATTTTTATAATATTGACAAATAAACATTAATGTTTTATACTTTATATAAAGCTTCTGCTTTTTTGCGGAGGCTTTATTTCTTAAGGGAGGTTTTTATGAACTGCGATAAATTATTTCAAACTATTGATGAGATCAACGATAAATATATTGATTTGTGGATTGATGTTTCCAATGCTGAAAGCCCAACTGAATATAAAGCAGGAGTTGATAAAGCCTGCGGTTATTTTGTTGATGTAGCAAATCAATTTGGCTGGAAAGTAGAAATTCTTGAAAATGAATTTTCAGGAAATCCCGTATGTATTACAATGAATCCCGATTCTTCTGAAAAGCCCATTTGCTTGTCAGGACATATTGATACTGTTCATGCAGTTGGATCCTTTGGCTCTCCTGCAGTTAAGATTGACGGGGATAAGATATATGGTCCGGGTGTAATGGATTGTAAGGGCGGTGCAGTTGCCGCACTTGAAGCAATGGTTGCACTTCATAAAATCGGCTTTGATAAAAGACCTGTAAAATTGCTTTTACAAACAGATGAAGAAGTAAACAGTATGCAAAGTAATAAAGCAACAATTAACTTCATTATTGAAAAATCAAAAGATGCTATTGCTTTTCTTAACTGTGAAAGCGTAAAAGATAATACTGCTGTTTTGTGGCGTAAAGGAATTTCGCGCTATGAAATTGAAGTATTTGGTAAGGCTATTCATGCTTCGAGAACTACTGAAGGCGGTGCCAATGCAATTTTAGAAGCGGCAAATAAAATAGTGGAATTTGAAAAATTTAAAGATGGAGATGGTCTTACTTCAAACTGCGGACTTATAAGCGGGGGAACAAAAGCAAACACAGTTCCTGATAAGTGTAGTTTTACTGTAGAATATAGATTTGTAAACCGTGAACAGTTTGAATTTGCAGAGAAGGTAACATATGAAATTGCAGAAAAATGCTCTGTTCCCGGAACATATGCAAAGGCAAAAAGAATAGGGCTTCGTCCTGCAATGGAAAAATGTGAACGTAATTTTGCCCTTCTTGATAAAATGAATGAAATATATAGGAAAGTTGGTCTTCCTGAACTTACAACACGAGGAAGTCTTGGCGGTTCAGATGCCGCAGATACTACTGCAGCAGGAATTCCGACAGTTGATTCAATAGGTGTTGCAGGTGATTTCATCCACACACCCAATGAATTTGCTTATATTTCTTCGTTAAAAGAATCTGCTAAAAGAATTGGTGCGGTTGTTTATTGTATCACTTGATTTAAAATAGTTTTTTTGATATAATATAAACAGAAAGTGAGTGTTTATTTATGAATTTTGATTTTAAATCTTTATTGACTCTTGAAAATACTTATGGTAAAAAACTTGTAACTATCGTTTATTACGTTATGGCTGTTGTAATTGCCGTAAACGTTGTTGTTAGTTTTATTTCCGGTATAGGGAATATTGCAAGCGGGTTAATTATGCTTGGTCTTGGAAAAATTCTTTTCTGTGTTCCGCTTGCAGTGGTTTATTTGCTTGTTCTTCGTCTTGTTTGTGAACTTGTAAATGCAATTTTTGAGCATTGCGGAAAATAATAAAAAAGTGCTTGACACAAACTGAGAAATACAGTATTATAATAAGGCTTGTATAAAGCAGATATATTTTTGGAGGTATTGCTATGAAATCATTTGTCGCAAAACCCGCTGACATCGAACGTAAATGGTACGTTATCGATGCTGATGGGCAGACACTCGGCAGACTTGCTACTCAGGTAGCTATGATTCTGCGCGGCAAACACAAACCTACCTTTACACCTCATGTAGATTGCGGCGACAACGTTATCGTTATCAATGCAGGCAAGGTTGTGCTTACCGGAAAGAAGCTGGAACAGAAGAAATACTATCGTTACAGCGGATACGTAGGTGGTCTTAAAGAGACTACAGCTCGTGATATGCTTGAAAAGAAACCTGAAATGATGGTTTATGAAGCAGTCAAGGGTATGATGCCCAAGAACTCCTTAGGCAGAGAAATGCTTACTAAACTTCGTGTATATAAGGATGCTGAGCACGCTCATGCAGCTCAGAAGCCTGAAGTATATACACTGTAATGGGGAGGAGTTCGTATTATGGCAGCTAAAGTTCAGTTCTGGGGCACCGGCAGACGTAAAAAGGCTGTAGCAAGAGTAAGACTTGTTGCAGGTAAGGGTGCAATTATTGTTAATAAGCGTGAGCTTGACGAGTACTTTGGTCTTGATACACTTAAGACAATCGTTCGTCAGCCCCTTGAATTAACAGATACACTTGGTAAGTTTGACGTTCTTGTAAACGTACAGGGCGGTGGCTTCACAGGTCAGGCAGGTGCAATCCGTCACGGTATTGCTCGTGCACTTACAAAGGCAGACGAGAGCCTTAGACCTGCTCTTAAGAAGGCAGGATTCCTTACTCGTGATCCGAGAATGAAGGAAAGAAAGAAGTACGGCTTAAAGGCCGCACGTCGTGCACCTCAGTTCTCCAAGAGATAATCACTTATCTTACAGAGTATTCAAAAACCCCGAAACCATCACGGTTTTCGGGGTTTTACTTTTGCTCAAAAATCTGCTTTGGTGCAAACTTGGTGCAAGTTTTTTAAACCCCTTTGACTATCAAAAGTCAAAGGGGTTCTATCTTCTTTATGCCCAATGTAATTCGTAGTAATACCACTTGTCTGTTATCTTCTTAATAAAACACCAATCGGTACCATTGTTAGGTTTTCCAAAATATGTACCACCGTCTGCTTCATATCTTTCGCCTAAATTACCACCTGCGTAAAAGTCGGGAACTTCAATATCATTGTTGGCAGTGTAATAGTATCCGTAATAAACACCACCGATACTGAGTCCTGTTGCTTCATAATCAAAAAACTCAATTTCTTTTTCCGTGGTAATAGTATCAATATTTTCTAAAACATAGTTAGATATTTCATCGTACCTTTTTGTAGATACAGACATTCCTTCACAAGCAGTAAACGAAAACATCAATAGCACTAAAATTAAAACTGATACAATCCTTTTCACGAAAATCACTCCTTGTATTATTGATATTTCTGAACATACCTTTTTGCGGTGTTTTTTATCCAAGTTCTTTTATGATTCATAAATGGACGAATCAAATCAACATATTGTCCTGCTTGCATTTTATACAAGGTATCAATCACTTGACCGTCAATGTCATCGCTGTTGAGCAAAGGAACAATTTTGTCAGAATACTTTTGATATGCTTTTTTGCCCAATAAAAGAACAAAACTCTGTCTGCCTCTTTTTGCTCTTTCATCCAAGCAAATATTTATAATTCTATCTGCTTGCGATTGGGTTAGTGCTTTTTTACCCGTAAGAATAAGTTGTCTAATCTCTTCGCCGATTTCCCAAAGTTCGTGTTCAAACATATACCAATCGTGAACATCGGGAACACTTTCCATAAACGGCAAATCGGGCAAATTTTCATTGGGGATTTTATCCTCTGCTTTTGTAAGCAAGAGGTCAAGTTCGTTATCAAAAAACTTTCTATCCATAATACTCATTCCGTTCGCTTTTTTTAAATTATACCACAGTAAAGTAAATTTTTCAATATTTCATAAGCATTATGAGTCATGATGATTCTTTATAGAATCGTTATGACTCTTTTTCTTTATATAAGACTCTTATTAATCATGATGATTATATAAGCATTATGAGTCTTTTTCTTAAACATAGAGTAATTAGGGTTATGAAGATTGTTAAATGAATAAAGAATCCTTTTGATTGTTTTTAGAGTTATAAGAAGAATACTTGAAATATAAAACAAATCTAAATATTGTTTACATCTTACTTTTAAATTTTATGAAAGAGAAATAAAAACAAATATACACATAAGTTAGTCTATACGATATTAACGGTACACCGAAAAATAAAAGAAATAATCGTTTTATCTTCAAAAGCATCAAAAACCCCGAAACCATCACGGTTTTCGGGGTTTTGCTTTTTTACTTGAGTTTTTTTATCTCATGTGATAAAATATCTAAAAATTTGATTTGGAGAATATTATAATGCTTGAAACTGAAAGATTGATTCTTCGTCCGTGGCGAGAAGGAGATGCAGAAGATTTATATACATATGCAAGTGATCCGGATATTGGTCCGCCTGCAGGATGGCCGCCGCATACAAGTGTTGAAAACAGCCTTGAAATTATAAAAAATGTTTTATCTAAACCTGAAACTTATGCGGTTTGCTTAAAAGAAAACAATAAGCCTATTGGAAGTATAGGTTTTCATCGCAACGATCTTGCGCAAAATGACGATGAATATGAACTCGGATATTGGATAGGCAAACCCTATTGGGGACAAGGTCTTATTCCCGAAGCAGCGCGCGAAATGCTTCGTTATGGCTTTGAAACACTTAAATTAAACAAAATATGGTGCGGTTATTATGATGGAAATGAAAAATCCCGCAGAGTTCAGGAAAAACTTGGATTTATCTACCAAAATAGAACAGAAGGAATTGAAGTTAAGCAACTTAATGAAGTTCGGGTAGGCCATTCTAATCTCATGACAAAAGAACGTTGGCAGGCTGTTCAATTGTTTCTCAAACAGAAACAGACACTTGATACATTTTTAAAAACAAAAGCAATTACGAAAACCCAATACGATAAAAGTTTTGGTGATTTACAAAAATTAATGAATATGTATGGGGTAAAGTAACTGTTATTTTGAGGTATTATTATGGCAAAAATTATTAAAAGTTTAACGATTATCAGTTTCTGCCTTTTTGTAATTTCAATAATTTTGTTTGCTGCTTTGAATAATGGAATTGTTTTATCCTTTGCAATAACTTTCGGTACTTTTTTCTATCATTTTTCTATGAGGATTTTTGTTGGAACAATTGTAAATAAAATCATGAAAAATAAAGCAGATTATAATAAAAAATGGTTTAAAGTCGGAGATTTTGAAGTAAAAATTTATGAATTTTTAAACGTAAAACAATGGAAGGTAAAATCATTAAGTTACGAACCTGATTTGTTTGACAAAAGCAAACATACGTGGGATGAAATTGCTCAAGCGATGTGTCAGGCTGAAATTGTTCACGAAATAATAGTTGTATTAAGTTTTCTGCCGATATTTGCATCACTGCTGTTTGGAGAATTTTTTGTATTTCTTTTAACTTCTATATTCTCTGCATTGTTTGATTTTTCTTTTGTGATCTTACAAAGATATAATCGACCGAGGATTTTACGGCTTTTAAATAAAACACATAAAGTTTGAAGCATTTTGTTGATTTTTTTATATTGCTATGATAAAATAAAATATATAAATTTATTAGAGGCGAATCATATTGGGTATTTTTAAATCAAGAAAAGGCGACGTTGATATGACGACGGGCAGTATTGTCCGTCATATTCTTGTTTTTGCATTTCCGCTTTTGTTGGGTAATATTTTTCAACAATTATATAATACTGTAGATACCTGGGTAGTTGGGAACTATGTAAGTGATGAAGCATATTCGGCAGTAGGTTCTGTTGGACCTATTACCAATATGCTTATTGGTTTTTTTATGGGACTTTCTGCGGGAGCAGGAGTTGTCATTTCACAGTATTACGGTGCAAAAAAATATGATAAAGTTCAGAATGCCGTTCATACTGCATTACTGATGACGATTATTCTCGGAGTAATATTTACTTTTTTAGGAATTTTTATGACTCCCTACGTGCTTTCTTTAACAAATACACCTGAAAAAGTTTTTCCTGAATCACAAAAATATCTTATTATTTATTTTTCCGGAGTTATTGGTCTAATGATATACAATATCGGATCGGGAATTTTACGTGCTGTCGGCGATTCGAGACATCCTTTTTATTATCTTGTTGTTTCTGCGGTTTTAAATATTATTCTTGACCTTGTTTTTGTGCTTGCCTTTGAGATGGGTGTTGAAGGTGTTGCTTATGCAACTGTTATTTCGCAAGGAGTTTCTGCAATACTTGTTATTATTCAACTTATGCGCAGTGATAACTGTGTAAAGTTTATACCTTCGCGATTAAAAATTGATTTTTCTATTTTGAAAAAAATATTTTCTGTAGGCATTCCGTCAGCAATACAAATGGCGATAACATCATTTTCAAATGTTTTTGTTCAATCGTATATCAACCAGTTTGGACAGTCTTTTATGTCAGGTTGGACAACTTATTCAAAAATCGACCAATTTATGTTTCTTCCAATGCAATCACTTTCACTTTCGGCAACGACTTTTGTTGGACAAAATCTTGGTATAAATGATATCAAACGTGCAAAAAAAGGCATAAACATAGCATTGTTGTTGGCATTGGGAAGTACTTTTGTACTTTTGATTCCCATAATGATTTTTGCACCGCAATTGACGGTATTCTTCAATAAAGAAGCACTTGAATATGCTCCGATGCTTTTAAGGTGGATTTCGCCGTTCTATTTGCTTTGTTGTGTAAATCAGATATATACGGGCGCATTGCGCGGCGCGGGAAATACAAAAATTCCTATGATTATAATGCTTTCTTCTTTTGTATTTTTCAGGCAAGTTTACTTGTTTATAATGTCTAACTTTATTTTGAATGAACCTTTGGCTATTGCCATGGGATATCCTGCAGGTTGGCTTGTTGCTGCTATTTTATCTGTAATTTATTTTAGAAACGTAAAACTTTCAAAAACAAGGGTAGTATAATATGGGATATATGGATATTGAAGAATATAACGGTTATTTATACGCTATTCAGAATTCTTCACAATATATAGGTGGCAGACTTTGTGTACTTGATAAAAATCTTAATCTCGTTTCTTCTTTTGAGAACATCGGGAATTGCAGACAAATAAAAATTTATGACGGTATTGCGGCAATTTCTGCACGTTCAAACGGACTGTGGATTTTTGACGTTACAAAAGAACAACCGATACTTCTTTCACATTATCAGACAATTGAACTTGCAACGGGAATAACAATATGTAAAGATTATGTTTTTGTTTCCTGCAGGCAGTACGGTGTTGAGATCGTTGATATAAAAAATCCTGAAAAGCCACTTCATAAAGGTATTATAAGGCTTGGAGAAGTTCAGTCTTCGTGGATTGATGGCGACAGATTATATTGCGGTTTATGGGGTGAGATGAAAGTTGTTTGTTACAACCTCATAAAAGAATCTGTTGAATTTGAGTTTAATTTACATGGCCGTGGCGACGGTGTTTTAGTAAAAGACGGTTTGCTTTATGCCGTTTCAGGGCAACACGGCAGAAATATAAAAAATTTTTCTGATCAAAATGATCCTGAATACGGAAACGGTAACGGAATAAGCATTTTTGATCTTTCGGAAAATAAAGAAATTTTTTATGATTCCTTTGGTAAAGGTTATTCTGTTTCTTATGATATGTGGAAACCTATTTTGTGCGGAGATAAACTTGTTTGTTGCGATTCAATAATGGGTGTTCACGTTTATGATTCTAAAACTTTTAAAAAACTGCTATCCTATAAAATCCCTGAAATTAACGAAAAAGCAGATGCGGTTACAGGAGCAGTTTCTCTTAACGGAGCATTATATATTTCATGCGCTATGGGCGGTATATATAAAATTGATTCTTTATTCTTTGATTTAACTTTTAAAAATTCTCATTCAAATAAAATCAATTCTAATAAAAAACAAATAGAATATGTTGCCCGTGGAACGGGGGATATAAAAATGCTTTATAACGGTGATTTTCCCGTACTTAATATTGCTGATCATAGAAAATATTTTATCCTTGCCTGCGGAATTGACGGTATTCATGTAATAGATAAAACAAATTTTAAATGTGTTTATAAAGTAAAAACAAATGGTTTTTGCTGCGATGTAAAAGTTTTTAATGATAATGTTTATGCTGCATGTTCTGGTGATGGTGTTTGTGCATATAAAATAAATGACTCAGGTCTTTCCTTTAAGTTTTCTTTCAAAAAAAATAAAGATATTCAACAACTTAAATTAAGTAAAAACGGAAAATATCTCGCATGTTGTCTTGAAAGCACAGAAGTAATAATGCTTGAAATTTTATCTGACGGATTTATTGAACTTTATAGCAGAGTTGCTAAACAAGGCCCTTTATATGGAGAAAATTTCACGTCTTCATATCTTGAAGACGGCACGATGCTTATGTTCTGGCACCGTGATGGCCTTATATATTCAAATCCTGAATCGGGCGACAGAGAATTTAACGAAATATTTTATAAGAAGAAAAATGGTTTTATGTCATTTGGCCCCGAAAACGGTTGCGATACTGACGGTAAAAACATATTTTTTAATCTTGACGGGGGATACGTAATTCTTCCCCAAAAAGAAAACGTAGAAGTTGATGAACTTTTATGCTATAAAACAGAAATTCCTATTTGCGGAAAGATTGTCGTTAAAAACAACAAACTAATTGCTATAGAGCGTTCAAAAGGCATAATAACCGTTCAAGATATTTCTGATATTTATAATCCTAAACATATTGAAAAAATAACAATTTCCTCATCTTGTTCAAAACCGATGATTATTGATGAACGAATATTCATTCCTGCTTGGCATGATGGTTTGTTGGAACTTATTATATAAAAAAGTAATTGACAAAAGCAATTATATTTCATATAATCTAATTGTTCTTTTAAGAACTTACGGATCAAGCGTAATGCTCCGTCTCGGGATACCCGCCCGTGTAAAAATACGGGATATGCAGGTATGGCGGAATTGGCAGACGCGCACGGTTCAGGTCCGTGTGAGAGCAATTTCATGCAGGTTCAAGTCCTGTTACCTGCACCAGACCCGAGGCTTTTCTCGGGTCTTATATAATAAAAACTGTGAAGAGAAATAGTAGGTTTTATTGTTTTTTTCAGAGAGAGAACGTTTGGTGCAAGTTCTTAAAACAGTATTCCGAACCCGTCTTGGAGTTGTAAGGCTGAAAAATTTAGGCTTTATCGGGTTCTCCCGTAACAGAGATTTGAGTGCGGATTTTTATCCGAATTCAGGTGGTACCGCGGAAATTATTTCGCCCTGAGTTGTTAAAACAACTTAGGGCATTTTTTTATTGGAGGATTTTATGAAATTAGAAAAACTTGTTGGTGATCGTTTTAAGGACAGACCTTCGGAGTGCAGTGTTGACAGCCATGCTTTAATGGTACGCGGCGGTTACGTTAAATACGTTGCAAACGGTATTTTTTCGTCATACATGCCCCTTAAGCGCGTTACACGTAAGATTGAAGAAATTATGCGCCAGGAAATGGATGCAATTGACGGTCAGGAAGTTCAGTTTCCTGTTGTAATGCCTGCGAACATCTGGGAAGAATCGGGAAGATATAACAGCATCGGTAAAGAACTTATGCGCTTTTCCGACCGCAATAACAGTCCTTTGGTTCTTGGTATGACTCATGAAGAAGCAGCCGTTCACCTTGTGCGTGAATATGGTCAGAGTTATGCAAAATATCCCTTCATGATTTATCAGATTCAGACTAAATTCCGTGATGAAGCACGCCCCAGAGCAGGTCTTATCCGCGTTCGTGAATTTACAATGAAAGATGCATATTCTTTCCATACGAGTCAGGAAGATCTTGAACAGTATTATGATAAATGCTATAAGGCTTATGAAAATATCTATGCCCGCGCAGGTGTTCCTGAGGTTATTGCAGTTAAATCTGATTCAGGTATGATGGGTGGCAGCGTTTCACATGAATTTATGCTTTTAACACCAATCGGAGAAGACTCCATTGCGATTTGTAAAGAGTGTGATTATAGAGCAAATATGGAAGCTGCTGATAATATTGTTGAAGAATTTGAAAAAATGCCTTCAAAAGATCTTGAACTTGTTCATACACCTCAAAAAGAAACAATTGAAGAAGTTTGTCAGTTTGTTGGTCTTGATACAAAAGATGCTTGTAAGGCGGTTATTTATCAACGCAATTCTGATGATAAATACGTTGTGTTGTTTATCCGTGGCGATCTCGAAGCAAACGAAACCAAACTTACTAACTTCCTTGGATTCGATATTCATCCTGCAGTTATAACTGAAGAATCAGATCTTTGCGCAGGTTATTGCGGTCCTGTTGGCATAACGGAAAATGCAATCGTTTTATATGATGCTTCATTAAAAGGCAGAAATAATCTTGTTTGCGGCGCAAATAAAGTTGAATATCATTATACCGGCCTTGATATGGAACGTGACGTTAAAGATGCTGAATATCACGATTTTGCAAAGATTCAGGAAGGCGGAATCTGTCCCAAGTGCGGCAAAAAAGCCATTACCGTTTCACGAGGTATTGAAGTAGGTAATATATTCCAACTTGGAACTAAATATACAACCACAATGGGCATGACTTACCTTGATAATGAAGGCAACAGTAAATATCCTATCATGGGTTGCTACGGTATTGGAGTAGGCCGTCTTGCTGCGGCAATATGTGAAGCTCGTCATGACGATTACGGTCCCATTTGGCCCATGTCTGTTGCTCCTTGGCAGGTACACCTTTGTGCAATGCGCGCTGACGATCCCGAGGTTAAGGCTTTTGCAGATAATCTTTATGATGAACTTCAGAAAAAGGGAATAGAGGTTATTTATGATGACCGTCAAGTTAGCGCAGGTGTTATGTTCTCTGATGCCGATCTTATCGGTGTTCCCGTTCGCGCCATCGTGAGCCCCAGAAACCTTAAACAAAGCGTTGTTGAGATTACTACAAGAGATAAGAGTATTAAAACAACTGTTTCAACAGAAAGCGTTGTTGACGAAATTATTGCTCTTGTAAACAAACTTAAATAAATAAAAGATCCGAACTTTTGTTCGGATTTTTTTGATATAAAGAAAAACCACGCGATAGTCGCGTGGTTCAGTAAAGGTTTACCGGTGAGGATTGAAAAGAAAACTCCGATTGTGTATAATGAAAGTATGACCTGCCAGTCAGAAATCAAAAACACAATCGGAGGATA
>JAZQII010000039.1:0-4505 GCA_045541035.1 Clostridia bacterium
CTAAAATGTGCGCATCGGTGGATGATTTTAGGTGCGGAGGATGCAGTAAGGCAGGTCGCCTTACAAAGACGACAAACCATAAAAGCGCCGCTGATACGCCATTTGAGGCGAGTTCGTATATGTGCGTTATGGTATAGCATAGATTATATCAAAAAAGAGTGTGAGTGTAAAGAGTTTTATCCCAACTCATAATAGTTCAGGCAACAAAACGTGAATGCAAAACATATCGTTTTCTTCATACACGCTTACCGCACCTTTATATTTTTCTGCAACCTCATAAACAGATTTTATTCCAAACCCATGCTCTTCTTTTTCTTCCTTGGTTGTTTCGAGTTCCGGATTCTCTTTCAACACCGATTCTACTATAGAATTCTTGCATATTATATTTACGTGATTCGCCTTTTCAAAGAAACTTATTTCCACATGTGCTCTTTGTTGTTTTTCCACCGCATCAACAACGTTATCGATCATGCATCCTAACATTATTGAAACGTCTAATTTATCGACAAAATCAAGTATTTTGCTATCGCCTGTTACGATGATCACCGCATTTTTTAATTTTCCTAATTTGGTGTTTATAATATAATCAGCAATAGAGTTTCCGCTGTTTATTATGGTTCCCGTTGAATTAACGTTTAACGAAAGTTCCGATAGCGTTTTCTGTGCCCCTTCGTAGTCCTTTTGCGATAGTTGTAACGCTACCACGTTTAGTTGATTTTTTATATCGTGTTTTATTTTACCTATCCGTAATTCCACCGCACTTATATCACTGTAACGCCTTTTTTCATATTCAAGCATCTGCTGATATAATTTCTTTTCCGCTTCATTTTTCATGTTTTCGGTAACCTTGTAAACAAGATAATATATACCGCCGTAGATCAACAGTGCAAGCAGGCAAGCTATAACAAAAAGATATCGGTATCTATGCATTGGCGAAAAGGAAGAAAATGCAAGGGTTATCAACAAAATGGCTAAAATCATTAACGGCGAGATCACCAACAAAAAATATTCTTGAAATCTACGTTGTTTTCTGCTTGAAAACTCCGCCACGTTCATTAACAAGAACACAGAAAGCACAAATGCAGAATATAGCGCGACGATTCTTGTGGCGCTACCCTTTTCAACCACTTCTTCCCAAGGCTGGTGAAGTAAAAAGGAGTACATTTTTAAACTTAAATAACTTAACAAAGACGTCATGCCCACGCCAACTAAAGGTGCCGTCAATTTCCAACCGCGACCGCCTGATAAAATTGAATATGCTAACAATATCACCGTATTTATAACTATCAGCACAATTTTTTCTTTTGAAAACATTCCAACAAAAACGTTGATGCCAAAAAGTGCAACAGCAAACACGTAAAAAAGCGCACTTTTAAAAAGCGCTTTTTTATTGATAGCCGTAATAAACCAGATCAGCACCAATGCTTCAATACCGTATAAAATCAATTCTGCCATGGTTTATCTCCTACGCTCTCATGAATTTCAAATATGCATCAAAAAACGTTTTCTTGTATTTTGCGGAAACGCTTAACCTTTTTCCCCCTTCAAGAACTACGTTATCCGAAAATGCACTTTTTATTTTTTGCATATTTACAACGTATGCTGTATGACAACGCACAAACCCCACTGACCGCAACATTTCTTCAACTTCCTTAATCGTAATACGGTGCTTATATTCACAGTCAGCAGTAACTATTCTCACATAATTTTTGTTGCTTTCTATATAAAAAATTTCCGAACACGCTATTGAAGCATCTTTCATCATAAAAATCTGCTTATCTGTAACCAATTCCGATAGCGCCGCATCGATTGCTTCCTTCAACTCATTTTCAAGCATGTTTTTTCTTATGAATCTAAAGGGTCTGAATTTTAACGATGTATATACAAAAGTATCGTAACTTGACACAAATATAGTCTTTACATTTCCTGCATCTTTCAAGTATTGGGCAATGTCAAAACCGCTGACATCAGGCATATCAATATCAAGAAATACTATTTGCGGTAAGTTTTCTTCACAGTATTCCAACGCTTTTTGCGGATCTTGATGGCTTACTATCAAAAACTCCTTTTCCCCAAAAATACCTTTTGCTATTATATCTTTAACTCTGCTTTCTATGTATTTTAAAAAAACGGGTTCGTCGTCGCAAATAAGAATTTTTATCACTGATTATCATCTCCCTTTAATATATTTTATCACATCACACCCTTTATTTCAACCGCGCTAATCACCCAATCGTCCCTGAAAATACACCAACCGTCCCAGCCCTGCTCTTTTATTTCCTTTTTGCGCTACAATTTTCCTACAATCTTGCAATAAAAAGCATAAGGAGGTTGCACAAAAAGCAAGAAATAAAAGGAGGTAACATAATGACAAAAAAGATTTTATCGGTTATAATATTGGCAACTATTATAACCAGCTTTTTCGCAATAGATGTCCCTGCACTTAATCAGCGTTGGCACTATGATTTTGAAAATTTCAGAGAAACCATCGATGATAGTGATTGGAGAGCGTTATATGATTGCGATATTAAAATTACTTCGGAGGATGCACACACCGGTAGCAGAAGTTTAAAGATATACAATAGGCAACACGCGTGGTCTTCAGCCTCGTTAAATTTAGGTCGTGTTTTTTATGAAGGCGGTGCCGGATATTATGCTTTTACTGTTTGGGTTAAAGTTGTAAACGTTGCTACAAACGGCAGGGGTGTTGCAAGAAGTATAATCAGATCTGCTTCAAGCGAATCAGGCTTTATTGATGAACACGGTACAAATAATTTCGGTGTTATAAGTGTAAAAAATTCCCCCGAAAGCACATGGGTTTGCTTGCAAGGATCTATTTACGTAGAAAGTGAAGATATCGACAAAGGTTATTTTAGGTGGATGTTAGATATAATAGATTTAGCAGATAATCAAGTTGTTTACATTGATGACTTTGACATTTTTAAAGCCTCGGATAATCCCAACCAAGGTCAAGGTTTGGTTGCTACGGTAAACGATAAGCCTTATGAAGCAAACTACGACTACGGCAGTAGTATTTATGATTGCACGAGTTATTTTAATGCGATGAATAATATCGATCAATACAAACATTTTGAATTTGTATACACATTTAAAAATGAATCGCACGCCAAAGAATTTGCAGAAACAATACGTGCTGCTGCTCTTGAAGAATGGAATGCCGAACAATGGCAAACTGTGGTTGATGCAGCCGAAACAGCTTGTAATGCTATCATGGGCGAACTTGTCCCTGGATACGGTGAACTAATGACTATTATTGATTTGGTTGATGCATCAATGGATATCGAAAATGCCTTCAAAGCAGGTATAAATAGGTTCTATTTAGATATTACCGGAGCCATTAACGCTGGCGATGCAGCACAATCTAACTGGACTATTTCTGTTCATGTATTACGGCATACCACTACAAACACTATGGAATATATGGTAGTACGCTCGGACGGTGCTTTTTCTGCTTACTGTGAATTATTACCCGGCTCATATACCTCTCTTTTAGGCTATCTAAACCAGCATGTTACCGGCACAACCCACAATACCCCAAGCATAAATAAAATTCATAGTAATTATCTGTATAGCAGAAGCGATATAAACAGTATTGTTGATAATTGGAGGTAGATTATAATAAAAAAAATTGATCCTTTTCGAAGAAATTTAATAATCGGAATAGTTTGTTCTGTGCTTATACTTGCAATTCTTCCTGCTTATTTTTACGTAGAACAAAACGTTTACACATATGACAAAATCGGTTACAGAGTAATAGAAAGTCATCTTAACGGCTATAGAAAGATTTTTTCAAAAAACTTAAGACATTTGCCTGATCATCCTTATTTAAATTCTGTCGAAGAGGACGTTTTTTATAAAAATGGCGAATTTAGGTGTCTGATACAAAAAAACGGCACACTTACCTGCGACCGTGAGAAGAGATTAAGCGAAGAAGAACTTGTTACTAACAAATACCACGAAGTTACTAATGGTTTTTTTGTTATGGATCCTACTTGGTATTATATAAATGACGCCAACCATATTGATGGTTACGAAATAAAATACGGTGTTTATTATGGGGGTTATATCCGTATGCAAACAGATTCCTTCTTTGCCGATATATACGTTATGTGCAACGATCCTCTGAATGTCGAATGTATAAAATTTGTTTGTGAAAGCGTTACGGACTATATAAATAAAAACACTATAAGTATAACGGAAACAGAATGGTTCGACCACATTGATCCGGAATCGTATTATTAAGAGAAAAGAAGAAAAAGGCGCGTAATGCGCCTTTTTCTCAGTCTGCTGACAAAGTCAACAGACTGCCAGAGTTCGAGAAACCCTTGCAAGCCAAGGCGCTGAACTTGCAAAAAAGGGAGTTTACACAGACGTAAATGACCGCATTTTGCTATATACTATAGTGCGCGCAAAGGAGTCCGATTTTAAAGGATAAATTTCCGTGTCTGCTTTGTTGAAATACTCGGCAATACTACACTCGTATT
>JAZQII010000040.1:0-35223 GCA_045541035.1 Clostridia bacterium
TTTTGCAGGGTGCTATTTCCTTCGTTACATTCACTTGCAAAATGCGGTCATTTACGTCTGTGTAAACTCCCTTTTTTGCAAGTTCAGCGCCTTGGCTTGCAAGGGTTTCTCGAACTCTGACAGCCTGCTGACTTTGTCAGCAGACTGAAGGGCGAGCCGAAAGGCTCGCCCTTATGTTATTTTCTCCAAAAAAGATAAAATGAAGGCTTGCGGGAAGCAGAATCTTGTTTAAGCACTTGAGCATCACATAAGGCGATTACGTTATTAACTATCTGAACCTTGCCTTTTCTGCCGTCTTCCTCATATTTGTTTTCCCAATATGAAGGATCAAGAATTGCCAGGCGGCCGTCAGACTCTTCACCGATAACGGCAATATAGTGACCGTTGTGGCTGAATACACCAATGTAATTCTCCTGATCACCGCCTACGTGAGCAACCCCGCACCGCCGGTACGCAAGCAGTAACGTAGCCTTTCAATATCGTCGGTGGTTTCAAGACGAAAATTCATTTTTTCGGCAAAGGCAGGGGCGTAATATTTATAATTTGTGCCTACGTTAAGATTCGCTTTTGCATCATAACTAAGCTGAAGCGCATCTTCCAATTCAAAATTGCAGTTGGGAATCAGGCGGTGAGCCACCATAACAGAGGAACAAAGACCGCATCCTGAACTTTTTATAGTGGTAGATTTACCTTTTTCGCGTTCTTCGCCTTCAAGAGAGATTCTTGTAAGATAAGGAACGTCGGGATATTCAAGTTGATTAACGTATTTCATAAAATTTATCCTTTCAAAGTATTTATATTATATCATAATAAGTGAAAATATCAAGATGTTTGGCTATTTTTCTTGCAATGGCTTTGCGAGGTGTGATATAATAAGAAAAATATGAATATGAACGGAGAGTAAAAATGGAATATAAAATTGATAACGATCTGCACATTCATTCAAAGTTATCTCTTTGCTCAAATGATCCTGAGCAGACCAATGAAAGAATATTACAGTATGCTATTGATAACGGGTTAAAGACCGTATGTGTTACTGATCATTTCTGGGACGAAAATATTCCCGTAGCATCAGAGTGGTATAGAGATCAGAACTATGCACACGTTTCAAAGGCGAAACCTCTTCCGCAAGTTGACGGTGTGAGATTTTTGTTTGGCTGTGAAACGGAACTTGACCGTTTTCTGACCTTGGGCATACAAAAAGAAAAATTTGATCTTTTTGATTTTATAATTATTCCTACAACACATTTTCACATGGAAGGATTTACGTTGTCGGAAGAAGAGTATGCTGATGATGAAAGTCGTGCTAAAGCTTGGATCAAACGTCTTGATGCAGTGCTCAATATGGATCTGCCATTTTATAAAGTGGGACTTGCCCATTTAACTTGCGGTCTTCTTTCGCGTGAGAGGGCGGATTATCTTAAAGTGCTTAATTTGATTCCCGATGAAGAACTTGTGCGCCTTTTTACCAAGGCATCAAAATTGGGCGTCGGCATTGAACTTAACTCAAGCGACATGGGATTTAAAGACGATGAGGCAGATGCAGTTCTTCGCATATATAAAATAGCAAAAGAATGCGGATGCAAGTTCTATTTTGGATCAGATGCCCACCATCCTAAAACTTTTGATATTGCCAAAGAAAGATTTGAAAAAGCGGTAAAACTTTTGAACTTAACGGAAAATGACAGATTTATAATTTAAGAGGATAGTGTATGGAATTAGGTTGCAGACTGCATTTTTTGGATAAAACTTTATACGTTGCACAAAGCCAATTAAAAACTACGGATAATTCTGTTTTTGAAGGCGACGTAAACGGTGCGCATATTCGTTGGGAGTTTGAACCTTATGAAAAAGGATTCCTTATTTCTCTTGACGTTACAAGTGAAAATGCGCTTAACATAAAAAGAATTGACAGTCTTGTGTTTTCATTACCTGCGCCTGAAAAAACAGATCGAATTTTGTTTTTAGGCAGAAATATGGTTGAAAATGAAAACAGATTTTCCTTTGAACTTGGTTTTAACAGAGAATATACTGCTGAATGCACGGGCATAGTAAAAAATTTTGAAGAAAAAGGACACCTTTTTGCAGGCAAAGTACCGTTTACAAACGTATATAAATCGGTTGCATTAAAAAAAGACGACGGTAGTTTTGAATTTTCAGCAAAAACGGAATTTGTTGAAAGTATGCTTAATTCAAAAACACTTTCTTGCGAAAAAGTATATTTTACCCCCGATTCCACCGTTGACGAGTTTTTTGATTCATATCAGAAACTTATACCCCGAAGTAATTTCCCAATGCCAAAACTTAAAGGCTGGAATACTTGGGATTACTATCTTGACCGCGTAAAATACGAGGATATTTTTGAAAACGTCGAAGCACTTAAAAACTCACCTTTTAAAGACGGGATCGACTATATCGTAATTGACGACGGTTGGCAGATAGGCTGGGGTACTTGGCGTGAAAACGAAAAATTTTCCTGCGGTCTTAAGGCGGTTGCAGATAAAATAATTGAAGCAGGATTTATTCCCGGCATATGGATGGCGCCGGTAAGAGTAGAAACGAAAGATGAGGTTTTTAAAAATCATCAGGGTTGGTTTATAAAAAACGAAAAAGGGGAACTTATTAAAGACGGTGAAAACGTGGTTTATATAGATCCCACTTTCCCTGAAGCTGAAAAGTATATTCTTGATAATTATAAGTATCAGTACGATTGCGGTTTCAGACTTTTTAAAATCGATTATATTTCCTTTTTATTAAAGGTCAAAACTTTCTATAACGGAAAATCGGCATACGTTGTAATTTCCGAATTTATTGATAAAATAAAAAAATATACGGGAGATGACGTTGTAATTTTAGGCTGTTCGCTGCCTCTTGAATGCGGTGCGGATATTGCGCCCTCAATGCGAATCGGCGTTGATATTCATAATCATTTTTCACATGTTTCTTGGATAGCACAGTCATTAGCCTGGTCGTGGATGTATAATTTAAAATCCACAAGAATCGATCCTGACTTTCTTGTTGTCCGCGGTGAAGAAACGGCAAACGAGCCTTTAGTATGGGAACCTGTTCGAAATGATTTTGTTCCGCCCGAAAAACATTTGCAAACTAATACGGACATAATGAAAAGTAAATGGCGCCATGGCAACCAGTTTAATTTTATTGAGGCGGAAACATGGGCAAATCTTGTTGCTATAAGCGGGGGAAACATATTCCTTTCAGATAGAATTTCCGTTCTTAATGAAAAGGGAATTTCCATAATTGAAAATGCCCTTAAAATTGCAGGCGAAAAAGTGCGCCCCTATTATCAGAAAGAAGATAAACGCCTTCCGTCATTATGGGAGGGAGATAAAGGATTTCTTATTGTCAATTGGGAAGACGTTCCTACAGAAGTAACCGTAAAGGGTATAAAAGAAATGATTTCATCAAATAAAAAATATATAATTGAAAACGGCGCTGTAAAAGTTTCGCTTCTTCCACACGAAAGTTTTGTTGCGCTAAAAGGAAAATAAAAATGGAACTTGTTTTATTAACTGCCTTGGGCGTAGGCGGAGCCACCGTATTGGGTGCGCTTATAGGTTTTATATTTAAAAAGACATCTCAAAAATTTTCGGAGATCGTTTTATCTTTTGCGGCAGGCGTAATGCTTGCGGCGGCGGTGCTTGGCCTTATTTTGCCGTCTCTTGAATACGGCGGAAAATGGGGACTTTTAATTACCGTTATAGGAATTTTTACAGGTGCCGTGGCTCTTAACGTTATTGATAAACTTGTGCCACACCTTCACAAACTTGCAGGTGTTGAAAGTGAAGAACATAACAATCAATCCCTTTCAAAAGTGTTATTGTTTGTTTCGGCAATAGCAATTCACAATCTGCCTGAGGGAATAGCGGCAGGCGTTGGATTCGGATCAGGTAACGATGCTCATGCTCTTTTAATTGCAGGCGGTATCGCACTACAGAATATTCCTGAAGGTATGGTAATTATCGGACCTATGCTTGCAACGGGAGTTAAGCCGAAAAAGACTTTTTTAATTGCAAGCCTTACAGGTGTTATTGAAATTATCGGAACGCTTATAGGCTATTTTGCAGTTAGTGTTGCATCTGTAATATTGCCTTTTGCTCTTGCCTTTGCAGGCGGAACAATGCTCTACGTTATAAGTGACGAAATGATTCCCGAAACTCATGCTCACGGTCATCAGCGCGGCGCAACCTACGCTCTTTTGGTGGGGTTTTGTTTGATGCTTGTGAGCGACGTTTTGTTGGGGTAGAGCGCAAAAATTCTTCACATTACTGTGTTGCGGCAACCTTGAAGGCTTAATTAAATACATCTTTATAAACAAAAAAACCTGCAATATTGCAGGTTTAATTATTTTAAGTTTTGCTTGAAGTTTTTAGGTGAGATGCCGAAGTGCTTTGTAAAGGCTTTACTGAAAGCGTAAAGGGAAGCGTAATTTAAAAGGTCGGCAATTTCCGTAACGGACAATTTATTTTCAATTAACAGAAGCCGTGCCGTTTCAAGTTTTCGTTCATGATAGTAACTTGATAGCGTATTTCCCGTTGTTTTTTTAAAAACAGAAGATAAGTAGCCGTAACTGTAATCGCATATAACGGAAAGTTCATCAAGATTTTTCATGGTATAAACGTGAGTATCAATATAGTTCATTAACTTGTGGCACACTATTTCCGATTTTGATGTGTTTTCAAAAAACTGCACGTGCTCGTTGCTGGTGATGGCGCGCAGGGCATAAATCAGAATTTGTTTAAAAATTGATGAAAGCATATCGGCTTTGTGGGCCTCTTCCGAATTAAGCTCAACTATGGCATTGCTTATAAGAGGGCGAATTCGGTCATCATGAAAAATGCGCATTTTGGGAGAATAATAATTCAATTGTATGTTTTCAAATTCTTCTTTAAAGGGACCGTCTTTAAGATAAAACGCAAAATTATCAAATTTTAAAAGTTTTTCATGATCGGTTTCTATTTTGTGTACGTCGCAAGGGAGAGAAAGATATATGTCTCCTTTTTTTACGCGGGTGGGAGCGCCGTTGGTGGAAATAATACCTTCGCCATCAGTAACAACCGTAAATTCAAATAAAATAGTGTGAACGTGATCGTCAATGACAGTAGTTCTTTTTGAAAACAATCTGCCTATCTGCGCCACACAGATGCCGTCAAACTCCAAAGGCTCTTTAAAAAACTCTTTGCTGATGCGGTAATTGTTATTTTCTATAAAATTATTCATATCATCAACCTCGGCTAAAGTATAAGATATTTGTTGTGGATTGTCAATGTAAATATTAAAATTTAACATCAAAAAAAGGTGTAAAAAGAGTGAATGTTAAAAAATGACATCATTTTGTCGTAAAAATGACATTTACAGAAGATTTTTGAATGCTATAATAAAAGTATAAAAAACAAAAAGGAGATAAATTTATGAAGAAAACAGTTTTAGCAGTTGTAGGTTGCGGAAGAATTGCCCGTAATGCGCATTTTCCCGCATTTTCAAAGATGGACAATGTGCGCATCAAATATGCCTGCGATCTTATTATTGAAAAAGCCGAAAAGATGAAAGAAGATTTCCCCGTTATTGAGGAAACTATCGTTGACTATAAGGTTGCGCTTAACGATCCTGAAGTGGAGGCAGTTTACGTTTTAACGCCAAACTATGCACATTACACAGTTGCAATGGATGCTTTAAAAGCAGGTAAGCACGTGTTCTGTGAGAAACCCATTACCGTAAATTATGCTCTTTCTCTTGAAATGGCAGAGGAAGCAAAGAAGCAAAACAAGATGCTTAATATCGGCGTTTGCAACCGTTATCACAAGTCAGTTGAACTTTTGGAAGAAATGAACAGAAACGGTGAATTCGGAAATCTTTATCACGTATATTGTTCTTTCAGAAACTTTCGTTCAATTCCCGGTTTAGGCGGCGCTTTTACAACAAAAGAGCAGTCAGGCGGTGGTGTGCTTATTGATTGGGGCGTACACTTTTTAGACCTTATCCTCTATATTCTTGGCGGAGCAAAGCTTAAAAACGTTACTTGCGATGCATATTCCGAAATTGCAAAGGATATGAAAGCATATAAATATGATAATATGTGGGCAGAAGATACTGCTGATATTGAAAACGGAACTAATGACGTTGATGATTTTATTACCGGTCATATCCGCACAGATAAGGCAAGCATTTCCTTTAACGGTGCGTGGGCACAGAACATCAATCAGAACGAAATGTTCATTGATTTTATGGGCGATAAGTGCGGTGCAAGGCTTACCTACGGCGGAAAGTTTGAAGTTTATAAGGCAGATACTCTTGAAACGGTTACTCCTAAATATGATATTCCCGATATGTATTTAAGAGAGGATATGGCGTTTATTGAGTCCTTTAAGACCGGCGTTAAGGACAGAAACAATATTGAAAATATTCTTGAAAGCGCAAAACTTCTTGATACGCTCTATCAGTCGGCAGAAAAGAAGGGCGAGATAGTTTTATGAAAACAATAGGCTTTGTTGATTATTATCTTGGTGAGTGGCACGCCAACAATTATCCTGACATGATAAAGACTGCCAATGAAAAACTTAAAACAGATTACGTTGTAAAGTACGCGTGGGCAGAAATTGACGTTTCACCTGCAAACGGAGTTACCACCGATGAATGGTGTAAGCAGTATAACGTTGAAAAGGTTGATACGATGGAAGAACTTTGTGAAAAAAGTGACGTTATTCTCGTTTTAGCACCTTCAAACCCTGAAAAGCATCTTGAATATGCTAAAACTGTTCTTAAATACTCTAAGCGCACTTATATTGATAAAACTTTTGCACCTGATTTAAAGGAAGCAAAAGAAATTTATGCTTTAAGTGAAAAGTATAACGCGCCTTTCTTTACAACTTCGGCATTAAGATATGCTTCGGAACTTCAGGAAATCGAAGAAGTTGATAACGCGATTATTACAGGCGGCGGAAGTAATTTTAATGAGTACGTTATTCACACCGTTGAAATGGCAGTTGTGCTTTTTAAAGAAAAATTCAAAAAAGTTAAAGTTGAAAAGTACGGAATCCAGCGTATTGCACAGTTGATAACTGAAAGCGGTAAAAAAGCATCTATTGTTTTTTCACCGGGCATGGGTTTCAGCGTATATACCGATAAATGCGCAAAAAACTGTGCTTCCGATTTCTTCGGAACGCTTATGCTTGAAATTTTAAAATTTTATGAAAGTGGAGTTTTGCCCTTTGATAAGGAAGAAACGTTATCTGCCATGGCTTTAAGAGAAGCGCTTTTAAAGGCAGAAGCTGCTGACGGACAATGGATAACCCTATAATACAATAAACCTGCTTTTTGCAGGTTTTTGTTGTATTTTAGAATCTTATGTGTTATAATTACCTTGTAATATGTTTTGTGAGGTAAAAACATGACCTTTCACGATTGGATATATAGCGCATATCCTGAAAACTCCGTTATAAACGGAAGATGGGGAACGTTACATATAATTACGGTAATTCTTTGTGCCATTGCAATAGTTTTAATTGCATTATTAAATAAAAAAAGTTTAAAATTTAGGCAAAACGTTATAGTGATTCTTGCATCGCTTATATTGCTTTTTGAAATCACAAGAAGATGTGTAAACCTTTCAAAGGGGTATTATGGTTTCAATCACCTGCTTGTCGTGCTTCTGCCGCGGCCGTGGTGCGCTATTTCTTGTTGGACGGTTATGCTTGCATCGGTAGTAAAAAAGAAAAGGCTCTATAATCTTGCAACTATGTGCGCGCTGATAAATGCAATAATCTTTTTTGCATATCCGTCGGTAGGCTTCAATCACAACGTTATTTTATTTGAGAATCTCTATTCTATTGCCACCCATGCGCTGTTGATCGTTTCATCAGTAAGCATGATGACTTTAAAATTGACAGATTTTAAATTTGGCAGAGGCACAATGTGGGAAGCGTTAGGTTTAGGGTTGATGTTTGCTTACGCTTTTGCCGAAATATATCTTTTAAAAATTGAAAAAGATCCCATGTATTTTATGCCCGATAATGACGTTCAGGCGTTTTTAGGGGTAGATTATACCGCGTACTTATTTATCTACGTAGGATTTCTTCTAATATATTTCAGTTTGTTCTATATAGTGCAGAAACTGATCGATAAAAAAATTAAATAACTGCCACCGGGTAGAAGAATGTAAAGCATTCGTAAACACGTCGTTAGGTCTTTGAAGACGTGTTCGCGAATGCTTTTTTAACCAAAATCATTGTAACTTGAATCAGTTTCAAAATGTAAAATTTCCGTTTTAACTGTGTCAAAACCCTTGATAATATTTCCCGCCCAATATACATAAATTCAACCGTTTAAGGCCGGTTCAAACTTAAAAGGAGTTCTTTATGAAAAAATAC
Source organism: Clostridia bacterium (assembly GCA_045541035.1). Taxonomy (GTDB): domain Bacteria; phylum Bacillota; class Clostridia; order Christensenellales; family QALW01; genus UMGS1322. The sequence goes on from JAZQII010000040.1 coordinate 8,385, forward strand.
TTTACAAAATTTGAAATTGGATTGTGGGTAAGTTCTGTTTTATTGATAATCACGTCGTTTTTTATATTTGACAGAAGCAATTATTTCAATCTTATAACTTTCTTATTTAACGATATTTATGGCTTTGTAAATTGGAAAAAGATGCAAAAAAAGCAGTTGACTAAATAGTCAACTGCTTTTTGCTTTTTAAGAAAACTATTTTTCTTTTGAAAGATATTTGATGCCGAAAAGTGTTCCCACTATAAGTACGATTCCGATGGGAAGAAGTATAAATGCGTTGGGAATAAATGCGGCAAGAAGATATACAACAAATGAAATCAGTGCAACAAGGCCTGCATAGGGAAGCTGTGTTGAAACGTGATTTACGTGGTTTGAACGGCTTCCTGCGGAGGACATGATGGTTGTATCTGAAATGGGTGAGCAGTGGTCACCGCAAACGGCACCTGCAAGGCAGGCTGAAACGCCGATAATAAGATACTCGCTGGAAGGATCAAATATTGCTGTAACAATGGGAATGAGGATACCGAAAGTACCCCAGGAAGTTCCCGTTGAGAAAGCAAGGATACAAGCAACAACGAAGATAATTGCAGGCAAGAAGTTTGCAAGACCTTCGGCAGCAGATTTCATAAGACCTTCAACGTAAATGTCAGCGCCTAAAAGACCGGTCATGTTCTTAAGTGCAGTTGCAAAGGTAAGAATAAGAATTGCGGGAACCATTGCCTTAAAGCCTTTGGGAATAGCATCCATAGCCTCTTTAAAGGTAATAACGCGGCGGGCAATAAGATAGATCATTGTGAAAATAAGTGCGATAATTGCGCCCCAGGGAAGACCTACCGTTGCATCGGTGTTACCGAAAGCATCAATAAAGTTGGCGCCGCTGAAGAATTCGCCTACGTAAAGAAGACCTATTATGGAAAGAACAACAAGAACGATAACGGGAAGAATAAGATCAATAACCTTGCCCTTGGGGTTGGATTCTTCAATTTCTGCTTCTTCGATATTATCTTTTCCGCTTGTGAAAAGATCACCGTTCATTGCATTGATTTCGTGCTTTTTCATGGGACCGAAATCAAACTTCATTAAAATAATGGCAACAACGAAAACAAGCATCAAAAGGGAGTAGAAGTTGTAAGGAATTGCTTTAACGAAAAGTTCGATGCCTGAAAAGCCTGTGCCTTCGGTAAATTCCGAAACTGCGGCTGCCCATGATGAAACGGGTGCAATCATACAAATAGGTGCGGCAGTTGCATCAATTAAGAATGCAAGTTTTGCACGGGAAATCTTATGACGGTCGGTTACGGGAAGCATAACCGAACCAACTGTAAGGCAGTTAAAGTAGTCGTCAATAAAGATAAGAATGCCTAAAACAAAAGTTGCAAGCGATGCGCCTACTTTTGTTTTAATATTCTTTTCTGCCCAACGGCCAAAAGCCGCTGAACCGCCTGCCTTATTGATAAGGGCAACCAGAGCACCTAAAACAACAAGGAAAATAAAGATACCTGCAGTGTCCGAAACGGCTGAAATAATACCGTCGTTAAGAACGCTGTCAAATGCCTTTATTGGGTTCCAATTGGCAGAAAGCATACCGCCCAAAAGAATACCTATAAACAAAGAAGAATAAACTTCCTTTGTTATAAGTGCAAGCGCGATTGCCACAAGGGGAGGCACAAGTGCCCAGAACGTAGAATAAAAGTTGCTTTTTGCAGGATCTACATCGCCTGTTGCAAAAACAATAATGGGCATAAGGCACATTGCTATCATTGCAACAAGGAGTACTGCAACGTTTTTCTTTTTGAAAAACTTCATTGGTATTCCTCCTAAAAATTTTTATCCAAATACCGTCAGTCCGCCTTTTTGAAGGACTGCGGAAAATTTAGCCATGTCATAAAGTTCGCCGTCAAGATTAAGTATAAAGGCAGGTGTTATTGCACCTTCAACCTTTGAACAATGGTAAACGTCAACGTATTTTTTTGCTTCCTGAAGTTTACCGTTCATAAATTTTATAAGCAAACCCGGAACTGCATAAAAAGGCAGTTTGCGAACTATAACCAAATCCATAACACCGTCATCAAGTTTGGAATCGGGAGAAATGGGCATACCGCCGCCAAAGAATCTGCCATTTGCCATTGAAATAAGCAAACATTCTTCATCAATTTTAGTTTCGTCATCGACCGTCAAATTAAATTTGCGGAATTTTAAGGTAAACAAAGTAATGATAAGAGCGGTATAGTAACTTAAAGAACCGCTTAAAAATTTGTGGGTTTTCTGTTCGTTTAATAAAACGTCAACGTCAAAACCTGTACCCGCCACGTTAAGTGAACGTTTATCATCAATCTGAATATAATCTATTTTTCTGGTCTTGTTCTCGATAATAGGCTGAAGTTGCGATTCCAAGGATCTATCTTTTGCAAAAGTGCGCATAAAATCATTACCTGAACCTGAGGAAACAAAGCCTAAAGGAACGCGTATGTCAATACCGTTAAGAACTTCTGAAAAAGTTCCGTCACCGCCTACGGCAACTATACCCGAACAATCTTCTTTGTTAGAAAATTCTCTTGCAAGAGACACGGCATGAGCCTTTGCCTTTGTGAAGATCATCTGAAATTCTACTTTCTTTTCGTTAAGAATATTTTTGATCTTCTGGGCGGTCTCCATACCCTTGCCTTTGCCTGAAAGCGCGTTAACAATAAAATATAACATATAATTTACCTCACATATGCACATTGTACCAAATTTCGGCAGGTTTCGTCAACCCTATAACGCGAAAATATCTTGTATTTTTATAAAAAATGTCGTATAATTTCTTAATAGAGGTGGTATAATGCCCAAAATAACAAAACTTGAAAGACAAAAACATAAGGAAACAAGAGTTTCTGTGTTCGTCGATGATGAATATGCCTTTTCTCTTTCTGACGAATTGATCATTTCTTACGGCGTAAGCGTAGGAACAGACGTTAACTTGCTTCCCCTTAAAGAGATGGCGGAAGAAGATGAGTATAAAAGAGCAATGTCCTGCGCATTTACTCATATGTCCCGTTCGGAGAAAAGCGAAAAACAACTTCGCGAACATCTTAACAAAAAAGAGTTTTCCGAAAATACCGTTGAAAAGATAATGGCACGTCTTAAAGAACTTAATTATGTTGACGATCTTAATCTTGCAAAAAATTTTGTTGAACATTCATCTTCGTCGGGGAAAAAAGCCATACGCTTTAAGTTAAAAACAAAGGGTATCAGCGATGAAATAATAAATGAAGTTTTAGAAAACGTAAGTGATGAAGATCAACTTGAAAAGGCAATAGAACTTGCAGAAAAACAGTTGCCTAAATATAACAAATATGAACTCTATGACAAAAAAAGGCGGATGAATGATTTTCTTGCCCGCAGGGGCTTTGATTGGAACGTGATTTCTTCTGCTATCGAAAAAGTTTTCAGGGATGAAGATTGATGAAATACGTTGTTACACCTGAACAAATGCAAAAAGCGGAAAACGATGCTTTTGAAAAAGGGTTAAGTCCCTTTTCTGCTATGGAAAAGGCAGGCACTTTCGTTTTTTATGAAGCGGAAAAATTTAATAAAGTTCTGATAGTTGCCAATCACGGGAATAACGGTGGTGACGGCTTTGTCTGTGCCCAAAAACTTATTGAAAAAGGCAAAGACGTTGACGTTCTTTTTATCGGTGATGAGAAAAAATTAAGCGATCATGCAAGAAAATTCTATGAAAACATAAAAGACAATATCATAGAAAATCCTGATGACGATTATGATTGCATAGTTGATGCGATCTTTGGCATCGGCTTTAAAGGTCAGCTTCAGGAAAAAGCCTTGGAAGCGGTAAATCTTATCAATTCCTTTAAAAACAGAGCAAAAATAATTTCTGTTGATATTCCGTCAGGACTAAACGGATTAACGGGGGAAGCAGAGACTTCTGTTGATGCTGATATTACCGTAACATTCCAGGCGGAAAAACTTGGTCTTATCATAAATAAGGGCGCAGATTTTTCGGGCGAAATAAAGGTATGTGATATCGGCATAGACGTTTTTTCAAAAATAAAGCGTGTTGATAAGGTGGATTTTCCCGAAATCAAAAAGACGGCACACAAGGGAACTCAAGGTCATATTGGCATTATTGCAGGCTCTTTCGGAATGGAGGGAGCGGCAATGCTTGCTTCGGCTGCCGCTATAAAATCGGGTGCGGGAAAAGTTTCTCTTGCAGTAAGCGAGGATATTAAGAATAATTTTACTCGTCGCGCACCTGAAGTAATGCTCACATTGCGGAGTAATGAGTTTATTTCTGATAAAGACGTTGTTTTATTTGGGTGTGGTATTGGCAGGAAAGAGGATAATAAAAAAATTCTTGAATTTTTAATTGAAAACTGCACTTGTCCCCTTGTTATTGATGCTGACGGTTTGTATTTCTTAACAAAAGAGCATTTGAAAAAAGCAAAATGCCCCGTAATTTTAACACCTCATATGGGTGAAGCATCAAGGCTTTTTAACGTTAATATGGGTGATCTGATTAAAAATCCCGTTGAAATTACAATGGATTTTGCACGTGAAACGGGCGCAACGATTATATTAAAGAGCAACTATAATCTTATTACTGATGGCAATGAAGTTTATATTTCAACCTTTGGTTGCCCCGGCATGGCAACGGCAGGTAGCGGTGACGTTTTAGCAGGAATAGTTGCATCAATGGCGCACATTATGCCAACAAAAATTGAGGCGGCAATAAATGCATCATATCTTCACGGCAGTGCAGGTAATTTAGCACAAAAAGAAAAAACGCCCTATGGCGTTACGGCAAGTGATATATTGAATAACATTTTTAAGGAGATAGAATTATGAAAAACATTATTGTTGAGGGGCACAGAGGTTTTTGTGCCGAATATCCTGAAAACACCTTAATTTCTTTTGAAGCCGCCATTGATTTAGGTGTTGATTGTTTTGAGTTTGACGTGTGGCTTTCAAAGGACGGTGTACCCGTTATTCAACACGATTGCCTTTTAACACGTACCTGCAAAGTTGATAAGTGCATTGTTAATATGACGTTAAAAGAAATAAAAGAAGAACTTGAACCTTGCTATGAAGAAAAATTCGGTGATAAGTTTAAGGGAATGGGGCTTGAAGTTTTAACTTTGGAAGAACTTCTTACCTTCGTAAAATCAAAACGTCCAAATATGCCTTTGGGTGTTGAAATTAAAACTCTTAATAAAGAGCATAACGAAGGCTGTGTTGATAAAACTGTTGAACTTCTTAAAAAATTCGGCTTCTTTGAGAACTGTTGGTTCTATTGCTTTGATGCAGAAACGGTTAAGTATATTAAGGAAAAGTACAACGGCAGAACTATGGGATATCCTCAGGAGCAAATGAAAAACTGGTTTGAGGGTGCCTATGATTTTTATGATGAAATCGGTTTAAGTATGGTTTATGTAAAATCTGACCAAATGGATAAATTCCGTGCAATGAATCTTCCCATGCACCATTATTGTGCCGATACTTTGGAGGATGTATTACTGTGCATCGAAAATGGAGCAGACCTTATAACTGCCAATGACCCGAGGCCGTTGATGAAGCACCTTGGCAGAACGAAATAATTCATAGTATATTTTATTTATCCATAGGGCAGGGGCTTGCTCCTGCCGTAAAATAAAATTTTGTAAAAAATCGGCGGGAGACAAGCTCCTGCCCTACGGTTTAAATTTTGCTTTATACTCCCGTCAAATCAAAGGCGGGGGTATATTCTTCTTTTGCTGAAGATAACTCCTGCACGAAACCCTCAGTTAATCCTTTTTTTATCATATAGTTGCGCGCCAAGATATATTCCTTTTTTGTGAGCCGTCTGTTGAGTTCCGAAAAAGGCAATTCTCTGTAGGGCGTATATTGGCTCATTAAGGAAAAAAGCACTTCACCCTTTTTAAAGGCGGAGGAAACCCAATCAATAACTTTATATGTGTTTTCCAAGTTTTCGGGAAGAATCAAATGGCGGATAATAACGCCATTTTTTATTACTCCATCCACGATTTCATATCTGCCCACTTGTGCATACATCTCTTGTATAGCCGCTTTTGCGGTTTCAACATAATTTTTTGCTTTTGAATATTTTAAAGCAACAGAATCGTCGCCATACTTGAAATCAGGTAGATAAACCTGCACCTTACCCTTTAAAAGTTTAAGACTTTCTACCGTTTCATAGGCGGAAGAATTCCAAACAACGGGCAGGGGACTTTTATCTAAAATCTTTGCAAGCCGTTCAGTATAGTGGCTGGGCGTAACAAGATTTATATTGTGGGCACCTTTGTTTTTCAGTTCGTAAAAAATCTCAATAAGCCGTTCATCGGAAACATTTTCGCCCTTAAATTTATGGGAGATATCCTCATTCTGGCAGAAAACGCAACCCATATTGCACCCCGAAAAGAATATTGTTCCGCTTCCGTTTTTATAAGAAACGCAAGGCTCTTCCCAAAAGTGCAGATCTGCACGGGCAATTCTGAAGTTTTCATTTACACCGCAAAACCCAACTTTTTCTTTGCGGTCAATATTACATTTTCTTGGGCAAATATTACAGTTCATACCATACCAATCATATAATAATAAGGTTTTTTGCAGTGGCGTGTACAGTGCAAAAAACACCTTGCACAAGGCAAGTCGCCCGTAAAGGGCTCGCAACCGCGTGAACCTCAAAAAATATATAAGGAGTGGTTTTACCACTCCGTTATGTTTTTTGAAAGGTGAAGACAACCGTCTTCACCGTAATTAGAATGAATTTTTTGTGCGAGGAATAGGCTCGCAAGTATAATTTACGCCTAACTTCTTTAAAACCTTTTCATCAGCCGAACAAAGCATAACAGATGAATGAAGCTCGCAACCGCGAAGCCTTGCAATGGTATCCAATGCAGTTGACGCCTGGGGATTAACAACTGCGCTCGATGAAAGTGCAATAAGCATTTCATTGGAGTTAAGGTGTGAGGTTGCCGAGCGGAAAGTTTCGCGCTTTAATTTAACGATAGGTTCAATGAAACTTTGGGCAATTAACGGAACGTCATCATCAATGCCTGCCATTATTTTCATTGCATTAAGAAGTGCGGCGGAAACGGAGCCTAAAAGTTCGCTTGTTTTACCCGTTACGATAGTTCCGTCATCAAGTTCGATTGCAACAGCGTGGTTGTTGGCTTCTTCTGCTTTTTTAAGTGCCTTTTCAACAATTTTGCGGTCAGAAACGGTTACGCCTGCCTGCTGCATAATTGATTCAGTCTTTGTAACGGCGCTTTCTGAAACAAGGCCCATTACCTTATCACATTTCACCTTGTAATAACGGCGCACGATTTCAGCCTTTGCGGCTTCACAAACTGCCTCATCATCAAAAATACAGTTACCTGCCATATTAACGCCCATATCCGTTGGCGAATTATAGGGACTTTCACCTAAAATAGATTCAAGCATAGCCTTTAAAAGAGGGAATGCTTCAACGTCGCGATTGTAGTTTACGGTCATTTCGCCATAAGTTTCAAGGTGGAAAGGATCGATCATGTTAAGGTCGTTAAGATCTGCCGTTGCCGCTTCGTAAGCAAGGTTTACGGGATGCTTTAAGGGCAGATTCCAAACGGGGAAAGTTTCAAACTTTGCATAGCCCGCCTTGTTACCGCGTTTGTTTTCATGGTAAAGCTGGGAAAGACAAGTTGCCAATTTTCCGCTGCCGGGGCCCGGCGCAGTTACGATTACAAGAGGTTTCGTGGTTTCAATAAACTCGTTTCTGCCGTAACCGTCCTCGGAAACGATCAAGGGAATATTATTTGGATAACCTACGATGGGGTAATGGAGATACACTTTTACACCGTAGTTAGTAAGTTTTTTCTTAAAAATATCGGCAGAGTACTGACCTGTATAACAAGTCATAACAACGCTGGAAACGCTTAAGCCTAAAGCGCGGAAAGCATTGATAAGACGGATAACGTCATTATCATAAGAAATTCCTAAATCACCGCGCATTTTGTTACGTTCAATATCGCCAGCGTTTATGGTAATAACAATTTCGGCATACTCTTTAAGGTGAAGAAGCATTTTTATTTTACTGTCAGGCTCAAAGCCGGGCAGTACACGGGAAGCGTGAAAATCGTCAAAAAGTTTACCGCCAAGTTCGAGATATAACTTGCCGTTGAATTTTTCAATACGCTCTTGAATGTGTTGTGATTGCAATTTGAGATATTTTTCGTTATCAAAACCGATTTTAGCCATAACTTTCACCTGCCAATATAAAATACCTTTATATTATATAACAAAATTCTACTTATTTCAAGTTGTTTTCGTGAATTACTACACCTTTTTCCTGAAGTTTTTTCTGCAATAAAGAAATATCAAGGGTAGAGAAGTCATCAGAAAGGGCGGCGGCAACGCCTGCTGCCTGCCCCGTAACTGCGCAGCAGGGAATAACACGCATAATATCCCACATTGCTTCTGTTACCGATGTGCATCTGCCTGCCATAATAAGATTTTTGATTTTTTTAGAATAAAGAGTTCTGAAAGGAACTTCATATACGGGACCGCGCTTGCGCCAATCGGAGACCATACCAATGGAATCTTCAAAATAGGTGTGCATTTCTTTATCGGATAAAGAATATTCGCCCACAAGTTTTCTTGTCATACGAAGTTGGGGGATAGTTGGCATTGTAACGGGAACGTAATCTTCGCCATTTTCTTTGCGGTGTGTAAGCACGTGATTTAAAAGATGTGCATGGGACATCTGAACGTATTCTGTGATCTCCTGACCGTCAAGTCCCAAAAAACGGCGGTTATCAAGAAGAGGAACCTTGGTGTCTTTGGTTTTCTGATCGTCGGGAATATCACTGCAACCAACCTGAACAAGATTGTAGCCGTTTTTCTTGCAAAAACTGTAATACCAAGCGGCAAGAATATTGCCCTGCTTGAAAGTATCGGTAGGCGCATTTGCAAAGTTTGCAATATCGCCGTCGCCCGTTGAGTCAACAACGCTTTTTGCCTTTATGGCAGAACGACCTGACTTGTTTTCAATAATTACTGCGGAAATTTTATCGTCTTCAACAACGGTGTTTACCGCATAAGTGCCGTAAAGAATATTTACGTTTTCTTTTAAAAGAGCCTTTTCGGCTAAAATTGCAAAAATTTGCGGATTGAATTTGGCTTCATAGCGCATATCCTTTTCGGTGCGTGAGCCCTTTTCATCTTTCCACCAATTTGAGCCTAAAGGTCCGTCAGAGCCTAAAGAAACTGAAAGTTTTAAAAGTTCTTCGGCAATACCGAAAGAAACTTGCTTTCCGTAGCCATCACAAAGTGCAAGATATATGGCGATAAGTCCTGCCGTACCTAAACCGCCTAACATATACTCTTTCTCAAGTAAAATTACTTTTTTATTTTCTCTTGCTGCTGCCAATGCCGCGGAAATACCGCCAAAGCCGCCACCGCAAACGAGCACGTCACATTCATAAGAAAGGGGAGTAGATAAATTTTCTTTAAATTCCATAAAAACACCTCACCAAAAAATTATATCACTAAAAGAGATAAAAAACAACTGATTTATGCAAAAAAAGAAAAGGTTATAAGAGCCACAATATTGACTTTTATAAAGAAATATCATATAATTTGAAGCAGAAAAGAATTTGCAAAAAGAGACAAGAGGATCGTTCTCCGTCTCATGGAGGTATAAATGGAATATTTTGTAATTGGCTCGGATATTGAAATTTCAATGCCGAAGGAATGTATAAACGAAACGGTAAAGGAGATTATATACGGGTTTCTTTACCGTTCTGTAAATGTAAAACTTATTCCCCAAGAAGAATTTTCAATAAGGATAGGCAACCCTCAAACTGTTGAACTTAAAGATAACGAGGGCGTGATATCTGTTTGTAAAAGCGGTGTTTTCATAAAAGCAAAAGATGAAAGAGCGTTAATTAACTGCTTATTCCTGCTTTTAAGAAAAGCAATCGCTGAAAACTTGTGTGTGGGGGAGGAAAAAATTCTTATTCCCTGCGGTGAAGAAAGTGTTGCGCCTAACATATCAAGGCGAATGATTCACTTCTGTATCGTGCCAAACGTTCCTTTAAGCACATATAAAAAACTTTTCCGCCTTGCCGCCGTTCTTGGATATACCCATATTGTGGCTGAATTCTGGGGAACCTTTCAATATGAATCAATGAGTGAACTTCATTGGAAAAATAAATCCTTTACTAAGGAAGAAATATCTGAAATTTTAAAGGAGGCAAGGGACCTTAAGGTTGAGGTGGTGCCTATGATAAACCATTTCGGTCACGCTTCTGCCGCAAGAATGTACTTAGGCAAGCACGTGGTTCTTGATCAGAATCCGAGAAAAGCACCTCTGTTTTCGCCTGACGGCTGGCGCTGGAACTTTGAGAGAGACGACGTAATTAAATTATTAAGAGATATGCGCGGGGAACTTTATGAAGTGTTCGGTAAGGGTGAGTATTTCCATATAGGCTTTGATGAAGGCTTTTCCTATCCAAGTGATGATGAATCAACCGATGCACTTTGCAAATATCTTAAAAATCTGTGTGAGGAAATAATTTCCGAGGGCAGAACTCCGCTTTTGTGGGGAGATCAACTTCTCCACGAGCCTACGGTGGGAATCAGCATGAAAACGGGCTACGAGGGAAATGCAATTGCGCAGAAGGAAGCAGAAAAACTTCTTAACTGCCTGCCCAAGCAGACGGTTATTTGTGATTGGCAGTATTCAACAACGGATATACCTTGGATATCCGCAGGGTATTTTAAGGAGAAGTCTGTTAATTTTATGGTATGCCCCAAGGATATTTCGGCTAATATTGATGCCGCAATAAAGACCGCAAAGGAATATAATTGCTATGGCGTTTTGCATACCACTTGGGCAGACCCCTTTGAAAGAGACGGAGTGAAATCACTTTTCGAGGCTCACGATATGTTCTTTAACAGAGAAAAGGAAACAAAGAAGGTAGGCAATAAGCTTACAGACGCTACTCTTATGCGCAAAATATGGTTCGCAGACGGTGAATATGAAAAAGCAGGCTGGGGACGTAATGATTTCGATAATGACTTTTCAATATAAAAACTTAAGAAGATGAGATTATAAACAAGGAGACAAGGTTTGTTATGAATAAAAAACAAATGAGATAAGGGAGAGGCTATCCCGTCCTGTTAGCGGGGGATCCTTGATAGAGGAATAAAAAGTATCATTGGGTGGTAAAAATGAAGCGGAAAATATATGATTTTTTGTTGTATCTGTTTTGTGCTGTCAAAATCATTTGCACTTTTTTGTTCTTTAAAACAGGTGGATTAGATATAGTATCTTATTTTTCAATAGTATCAATTCCTACATTGTTCGCAATGGCGTATTATGATAAATTATTTCTTTTTTGTTTTATAATGCTTTCTTGTGTATTCGCTATTTGGATGTTGATTGTTGTTTTATCGCTTGTTGGCATTTTTGTAAAAAAACTCAAAAAAATTACTAATATTCTGATTATTGTAGCAGGAGTGCTTGATTTTTCTTTAATATTTATAACACATACTGCGTGGTGGTATAAATTGTTGTGTTCAATTGTTTCGATTTGCTTTATTGTGATAGCTTTAAGAGCTTTAAAAGAGAGAAGGGCAGAAATATAAGCAGAAGGTTCTCCTGTGTCTTTGCTAAATAAATTTATTATCAATGAAAAATTTATAACAAAGTCGGCTGAATTTTTCAGCCGATTTTTTTGTGCTTTGTCTTGAAATTTCGATATAATTTGACTAATTAAAGATACTGTGGTAAAATCATATAGATAATGCTTATTTGTTTAAGGAGAAATAATATGCCCGAAAATCAGAACGGTAGATTAAAAGAAGCATTAAAAAAAGTAAAGATCATAAGATATGCAGGTAAAGCGGTAAAAATTCTTTTTACGAAGGGCCCTAAAGTGCTTTTCAGGCTTATTAGAGCAAAAAAACACAGCAGTAAAAAAATGTGTTCTTTTACCATTAAGAAAAAAGAAAGAAATCTGGAAGAAAGCACCGTATTCGAAAACAACGTAAAGGTAAGTGTTCTTGTTCCTCTTTATAACACACCTATAAAGTTTTTAGATGAAATGATCGCGTCTGTTGAAAATCAGACCTATAAAAATTGGGAACTTTGCCTTGCTGACGGTAGTGATAGTGAGCATTCCGAAGTAGGAACTTTCGTTCTTGAAAAAGTTAAGAAAGACAGCCGTATAGTTTATAAAAAACTTGAAAAGAATCTTGGTATTTCGGAAAATACAAACGCTTGTCTGGAAATGGCAACGGGCGAATATATCTCACTTTTTGACCATGACGATCTTCTTCATCCATCGGCACTTTATTACGTTGTAAAGGCGATTAACGAAGAAAAAGCAGATTTCATTTATACCGATGAAGTTACTTTCCTTGATAATAAAGTAAAGAATCTTGTAAATCTTCATTATAAACCTGATTTTGCCATTGATACTCTGCGTTCATATAACTACATCTGCCACCTTACCACTTTTAAAGCATCGCTTCTTGAAAAGACGGGTGGATTCAGAAAAGAGTGCGACGGCGCGCAGGATTACGATATTATTTTAAGGCTTACAGAGCAGGCTGAAAAAATCGTGCACATTCCTGAAATTCTTTATTTCTGGCGCGGACACAAAAATTCAACGGCGCAGGATATCACTTCAAAACCATATATTATCAATGCTGCTCATAAGGCGCTAAGCGATCATCTTCAAAGAGTTGGGATTAAAGGCAAAGTATATGATGCTTTAATTCCTTCAACTTACCGTATCAGTTACGATATCGAAGGTAATCCCCTTATTTCCATAGTAATTGCAAATAAGGATAATATTAAACTTCTTCATAATTGCATAAATTCTATCTTCGAAAAATCAACTTATAGGAATTTTGAGATAATTATTGTTGAAAATAACAGTACGGAGCCAAGTACCTTTGAATATTATAAGAATCTTGAAGAACAATATTCAAACGTGAAGATAGTTTATTGGAAGGACAAGTTCAATTATTCCGCAATAAACAACTTCGGATTCTCCGAAGCAGAGGGTGATTACGTTCTGCTTTTAAATAATGATATTGAAGTAATTACGCCTTCATGGCTTGAAGAAATGCTTATGTATGCTCAACGTAAGGACGTTGGCGCAGTTGGTGCCATGCTTTATTACCCTGATGACACCATTCAGCACGCAGGCGTTATTCTTGGTATCGGCGGTGTTGCAGGGCATTCCCATAAATATTTCCCCAGAGGAACTTACGGATATATGTCCCGCGGTGCCATTGCGCAGAATTATTCGGCAGTTACTTTTGCCTGCGTGATGATGTCTTCTGACGTTTTTGAAGAAATGCACGGTATTGATGAAAAATTTGAAGTTGCTTTCAATGATGTTGATATGTGCATGCGCATACGTAAGGCAGGATATTTAATCGTGTTTACGCCTTATGCCGAACTTTATCACTATGAATCAAAATCCCGCGGTCAGGAAGATACCCCTGAAAAGGTAAAGCGTTTTAACTCTGAAATTGACCGCTTCCAGAAACGTTGGGGCAAGGAGCTTGAAATGGGCGATCCTTATTACAATCCCCATCTTACACTTCATTACGAGGATTTTTCCTTTAAGAATGAATAACCGAAAGGAGATTTTCTTTTGAACAGAAATTTCTTTACTGATCTAAAAAAATATTCGCCCCTGCTTTTAAATCTTGCAGGAAAGGACTTTAAGTTAAAGTACCGTCGTTCTGTTTTGGGCGTGTTGTGGAGTATTCTTAATCCCCTTTTCACCATGCTCGTTATTTCAAAAGTGTTCGGCGCACTTCTTAAAATTGAGATTCCTAACTTCTCGACTTATTATATTGTCGGTTGGTCTATTTGGAATTTCTTCTCCGAAGCCACCAACCTTTCAATGAGTTCCGTTTTAATGGGCGCACCGCTGATAAAGAAAGTGTATATTCCCAAATATATTTTCCCTTTGGAAAAATGTTTGTTCGCGCTTGTTAATTTTGCATTCAGCCTTATTGCTGTTATTGCGGTTATGTGCTTGCAAGGCGTTTTTGACGGCTTTACAAGTTTTACCATATTTTTAGCGCCGATTCCCGTTCTTCTGTGCTTGATGTTCAATATCGGAATGAGTCTTTTGTTGAGCGCACTTACGGTCTTCTTCAGAGACGTTCAGCATCTTTACGGTGTTTTGTTAACTGTGTGGATGTATCTTACGCCTATTATCTATCCCATGTATTATCTTAAAGACCATCCCACACTTACAACAATCGTTCAGTGTAATCCCATGTATTATTACGTGGAATATTTCAGAAGTGTTGTAATGTACGGCACAGTTCCCGATCTTCAGTTTAATTTGATAACTATTGCTATCTCGTTGGGAACGCTTCTCTTTGGTGCATTTGTGTTCTCAAAGGCACAGAAAAGATTTATTCTTCATATTTAAAGGTGAATAGTAATGAATAAAGAAAATGCAGTTGAAATAAGAAACGTTGAAATGCACTTCAACATGAGCAAGGAAAAACTCGAAAGTTTAAAGGAATACTTCCTGCGCCTTGTTACAAGAAAACTTATGTTTGAAGATTTTGTTGCAGTAAACGGCGTAAGTTTTGATATTAAAAAAGGTGACGTTTTCGGAATAGTAGGTCTTAACGGTTCGGGAAAGAGCACGATGCTGAAAATTATTTCCGGCATTCTCACTCCTTCGGTGGGAACGGTTGAAACTCAAGGCTCAATTGCACCGTTAATTGAACTTGGCGCAGGCTTTGATATGGATCTTACCGCAAGAGAGAATATCTATCTTAACGGTTCGGTTTTAGGCTATTCCAAAAAGTTTATGGATGAGAAATTTCAGGAGATCGTTGATTTTGCCGAAATGCACGATTTCCTTGATACGCCCATGAAAAACTATTCTTCAGGTATGGTTGCCCGAATCGGTTTTGCCATTGCAACCATTACCCGCCCTGATATTTTAATCGTTGATGAAATTCTTGCCGTTGGTGATTTCCGTTTTCAGGAAAAGTGCGAAAAGCGCATAAACAGCATGATTAACGATGATACCACTGTTATTATCGTTTCACACTCCATTGAACAGATCGAACGTCTTTGCAAACATTGCGCTTGGCTTGAAAAAGGAAAACTTAAAATGATCGGCGACGCGCAAGAAGTGTGCAACGCCTATAAAAATCAGTAAAAAATCAAAGTGCGGGAAATCTCTGCAATACTCTTTTACGGCAACCGTGAACGTTTAGCCATTTGCCGATTATGTATTTTCCTTCGGTTACAGCAAAAAAAGAAAAAGCACCGTTTGGTGCTTTTTGCATTTTTGGAATTACTCTTCTTCCTCTTCTTCTTCCTCTTCGCTGGATTCGTTTTCCATTTCAGCCATAACCTCAAGAGAATCCTCTACGGTGTCGGGAAGCATATCCTCGTCATCGTAATCGTCGATGGAATCGTCGCCCTTATCTTCCTGCGACATACGTTTAATACGGCAGGCGTAGCAAATCTCTTCACCTTCTTCAAGGTAGTTTTCATTGCACTCAGGGCAAAGCTTATAGTCATCATCAAGTTCAAGCTCGGGCTGACCCTGGATTTTTCCCATATCAACCAAGCAAACTTTGCAGAACTGTTCAGTTTCTTCATTGATATAGTTAAGCATACATCTGGGACATTTTATATACACTAAAATTCACCTCGGCTTTCAATAAATCGTAAACATTATATGTGATTTTATATAAATTGGCAAGCGAAATTTTTATCACTTGCATATCACGCTATTTTTTCCACGTAGCGGGCATGAATAAAATCAGCATGGGATATATTTCAAGTCTGCCTAAAAGCATTGCAAAGGACAACACTATCTTTGAAAAATCCGTGTATTGGCTGAAATTAGAAAGGTCACCGAAAAAAGGACCTACGTTGTTAAAGGTTGCCGCCACCGCTGAAAAGTTTGTTTCCATACTAAATGGTTCAAAGGACAATAGAAGAAACAGTATTAAAAAGCAGAAGGTATATAAAGCAAGATATGAGAGTACGGCTAAAATTGTTTCACCGTCAAGTGCTTTGCCTTCGAAACGGACTGATTTTACGGTTCTGGGATAAAGAACCTGCCTTATTTTGTTGTGAACTGCTTTGAAAAGAATTACAACGCGTGAAACTTTAATTCCGCCTGCCGTTGAGCCTGCGCTTGCGCCCACAAACATAAGAACAAGCAATATAGCCTTTGAAAGGGAGGGCCACATATTTGCATTTGCGGTTACATAACCTGTGGTACTCATATATGAAGCAACCTGAAAAGCTGAATGCCTTAATGCCTCACCAAAGGAGGAGTATTGGGGCAGAATATTCAGGGTAATGGCTATTACGGAAACTATCACTATTGAGAGGTATGCCCAAAATTCCTGGCTTTTAAGAGATATCTTAAATCTGCCTATCAAAATAAAAAAGAAAAGGTTAAAGTTTATGCCGAAAATGAACATAAACACAGTTATTACCCATTGAATATAAGGGGAATAAGATGAAATACTGTCAGCATAAACACCAAAGCCACCGGTTCCTGCCGTGCCTAAAGTGTGAATAGCACTTTCGAAAACGGGCATTTTGCCAAACAAAAGAAGAATAAACTGTAAAAGCGTAAGGACTATATATATAATGTATAAAATACGTGCAGTCTGCCTTGCTTTGGGAACAAGCTTGCCAACTACGGGGCCGGGCATTTCGGCGCGGAGCATATGAATGGATCTTCCCGATACAGTAGGCAAAAGTGCAACTAACAAAACGAGAACACCCATACCGCCTATCCAATGGGTAAGTGAACGCCAGAAAAGATTGCCGTGGCTCAAAACAGCGGGGTCATCAAGGATTGTTGCACCCGTTGTTGTGAAACCGCTTATTGTTTCAAAAACACTGTCAACGTAAGAAGGAATTTCACCGCTTAAAGTAAAGGGCAGAGCGCCTACAAGGGATAGAATTATCCAGGCAAGTGCTACTGTTACAAGACCTTCTTTTGCAAAGAACACATCGTCCTTGGGCTTGAAGATCAGAGAAACACCGTAAAGCGAACCTGCAAGAACGGCAGATAACAGAAGCCACAAACCTTCTATTTCCATATAAACCAGAGAAACGGCGGCTGAAGCCAGCAGGCACAGCGAGCCAACACCAAGGATCTGACCTGTGGTGTGAATGACCATTTTATAATTCATAATAAATTCCTTTATTTAAGTATATCCGAAAGCTCCTGAATCTTTCTGTCAGCGGCAATGACTATTACTTTGTCGCCTGAAAGAATTACGTCATTACCGGTGGGAATAATAGGCTTTTTGTTGCGGATAATTCCTGCAATAAGAATGTTTTCTTTTAAGCGCATATCCTTTAAGGGAGTATCAAGACGTTCAAAATCTGACGATACTTTAAATTCAATGGCTTCAACGTGATCATCCATAAGGCGGTAAAGAGTTTCAATATTACTGCCCAGAGAGTTTCTTAAAGCACGGGCATAGCCAACAAGCAAGTCTGAAACAGTTTTTTTAGGTGAGATAATTGTATCAAGACCTAAATTTTCCGAAAGCGTATGCAACTCATCACGGTTGATTTTTGTAATTACCTTTGGAACGTTAAAGGAACTTGCAAGCACGGAAATAAGAATATTTTCTTCGTCTATACCGGTAAGAGAGATGAAAGCGGAAGTATCTTTTATACCTTCTTCAAGTAAAAGTTCCTGCTGCGCACCGTCACCGAAAACGATTTCAGCCTTTGGCATCTCATCGGAAAAACGTTGGCAAACTTCGGGATCTTTATCAATTATTTTTACGCTGCTTCCGTCGGCAATAAGCATCTTTGTAAGATAATATGCAATTCTGCTGCCGCCTAATATCATAATATCCTTGGCTTGCTTCTGATATACGTTAAGTTCCTTAAAAAGTTTAAGTATTTCAGAAGGCGTTGCAGTAATACCTATTTTATCACCGCCCTTAAGAACGAAACTTCCATTGGGGATAAACACGTCATCACCGCGCTGAACTGCGCAAACAAGGACCTTTGCATCGTATTTTTCACGCATTTTAAAAAGGCTCATACCGTCAAGCTTGGAATCGGGCTTAAGGCGGATCTCCATCATTTCAAAGTTTCGGCGTGAAAAATGCTCGATCTTCTCGGCAGATGGGAATTTTAAAATATTATAAAGTTCCTGTGCCGCAAGCATTTCAGGATTTATCGCCATGTTAAGATCAAGTTCCTGCCTTAAGAAAACAAGACTCTGATAATTGTATTCAGGGTTACGGATTCTTGCTATGGTATGCTTTGCGCCTAAACGCTTTGCGAGAAAGCAGGAAAGCATATTGGTTTCATCAGAACCCGTTGCCGCTATATAGAGTTCGGCATCTTCAATACGTGCCTCTTTAAGCGTATCGCAATCGGTGCAGTTTCCGCACACACCGATAACGTCATGAATATTGGCGGTTTCTTCAACAACCGCATTGCTTATGTCAAGAGCGGTTATATCATGCCCTTCGCTTACGAGACTCGATAAAATGTTTGAACCTATTTTACCGCAACCGGAAATAATTATGTTCATAAAAGTACCTTCTTGAAATTTTTTATTTAGTATATCACTATTTTTTTATTTGTGCAACATCAGTAACCGTTAAAATATTATTTTTTACAATAAATTTAATTTCATAATTACCGTAACACATTGAATAGGTGCGCTCATCGTTCTGATAAGAGGGACGGGGATCATTTTTTAGCATTGTTATTACAGTTTCATGGAGATTTTCCGGAAGCGTAATAAGAAGATTTTTTGGAAAATCCACGTTAAGGGAATAATCAAGCATTTTGTCTGCAAAACCGCATTTAGCGTCAGGATGACTGTCTGTATATGCAATGTATGGTTTTATGTCAAAGATAGGTGTGCCTGAAAGAATATCCGCACCGCTGACGTATAGAACGGTGCCTTTATCTTTTGTATGCTCGATTTTTTCAAGTTTCACCGAGGAAAGACCTATTGGATTAGGTCTGAACGGCGAGCGCGTTGCAAAAACGCCAACACGCTTGTTTCCGCCTAAACGGGGCGGACGTACACAAGGCGACCACTCTGTTTTTGAGTTTTCGGAAAAGTGCCAGAGAAGCCACAAGTGAGAATATTCTTCAATACCCCTTAATGCTTCTTGTTCACGATATTCTTTTTCAAAAACTATCTGTGAAATCATTTGGGGCACAAGTCCGCTTTGACGGGGAATACCGAATTTTTCTGTAAAATCATTATATATGTGTGCAATTGCTTTTATTTCCATTTAAAGGGTAACTCCAAATTTCTTTCTGAATTCCGAAGGCGTCATTCCGTTTTTCTTTTTAAAGCATGATGAAAAACTTAATGAACCTGAAAATCCGACTTTTATGGCAATTTCATCAACTGTCTGCGTGCTTGAAAGCAACAGTTGTTCAGATACTGCTATGCGATAGTTTATAACGTATTTATGCAGCGTTATGCCGTTTGATGCTAAAAAAAGTTTGTTGAGATAGTAAGGGTGATATCCCACAAGTTCGGCAAGAGTAAAGTTATCAACGTTACCGCTGTAATTTTTGTGAATGTAATCTATAACAGTTTCAAGAGCATTATCGGAACGGGAATCGGAAGATGACGATACTGCGCGAACTATGCTTACAATACATTCCTTGAGCATTGCCGAAATTCTCTCCTGATAAAAAGGCTGTTGCGAAGTATTTTCAAAAAGTATCTTTTCAAGAAGATTATATATGGTGGAATTGCCGTTACAGATAATAGGCTCATTGAGAGTGGGACAATCTTCAAAAAATATTTTTTCAGGAAGAGGCGGTAAAGGCGAATCGTTAAGATAAATAACGTCGAGAGGTTTTGTAACGGAACTGTTATCGCAAGTAAAGTCAAAATTTATTGATATCATGTTGGTTATGGTTGGCGATAAGATGCAGTATTCAGTACCTGCCTGCCATAAAAAGCACGTGCCTGAAGAAAAACTGTATTCTTTGCCGTTTATGAGAATAGTTCCTGCACCGTCAGTAACGTAAAAAAGACGGCAGTCAAGATTTATGCAAGGACGGTTGCTTTTTGCCATAATTTTATATGCGAATCTTACAAAAGGCGATATTTCAATTAGTTTCATTTGTAACCTCGTTATATAGTTGATGTCATAATTATAATCTAATTTTTTGATTATTGCAATTATTTATTGACAAATTTGTTTTGATATGTTATGATATATACAAGTTATGAGGGAGTAGTTCCGTGTTATGCACGCGATATTACCGTCAGCACAGGGGGTTTTCCTCCTCGGGATATCTAAGGATAAGACTCATATGCAGGCGTACGCTGCATATGGGTTTTTTTGTTTTTCTCATAACTTATATAAAAAAAGGAGATTTTAAAAATGAAACAAAAAGTAGGAAAAATTATTGCTATTGTAGTTGCTGTTGCCATCGTAATCGGTATTCTTTCAACGTGCTTTACCGTTGTTCAGGCAGGTCATACAGGTGTTGTACTGACCTTTGGCGCGGTATCTGATGAAGTTCTTAATGAGGGTATTCACTTTAAAATACCTTTCGTTCAGCAGGTTTTGCAGATAAACAACCGTACACAAAAGATCGAAACTCAGGGTACTGCATCATCAAAGGACTTGCAGATAGTATCTTACGTTGTTGCGGTAAACTATAGGGTAAACACCACTGCTTCTGCGGATCTTTATAAAAACGTAGGTGCAGATTACAGTAACGTTATCATTGCGCCTGCCATTCAGGAAAGCATTAAGGCAGTTACGGCACAATTTACTGCTGAACAACTTATTACCGAGCGTCAGAACGTAGGCGATCAGATCAAAGAGGCTTTAAGTGAAAAAATAGGCACTTACGGCATTACCGTTGAAATATTCAACATTGTGAACTTTGATTTCTCTGATGAGTTCAATGCTGCAGTTGAAGCAAAACAAACGGCTCAACAGCAGGCTTTAAAGGCTGAACAGGATCTTGCAAGAATCGAAGTTGAAGCAAAGCAGAAGGTTACTCAGGCTCAGGCTGAAGCCGACAGTATCCGCGTTATTCAGGAGGCACTTTCCGCTGCACCCGATTATGTTGAGTATATTAAGTGGAATAAGTGGAACGGCGAACTTCCCAAGGTTATGACTGATGGTGGAGTTATGGTTGATGTTGGCTCTGTAACAGAATAACAAGCACAAAAAATCCTTAAAACTGCGGGTTGCGGTCAGTATATTCGCTCAGTTACTTACCTTGATGTAAGCGCCTTCGCGACTAACCGCCCACGCCCCTGATTTTTAAGTTTTTTTGCACTTGTTGGTGCCTGGTAAGAAAGCACAAAAAATCCTTAAAATTGCGGAGAAAGTTTTTTCTTTCTCCGTTTTTTATTGATGATAAAATCTCCTTGAAATATGGCGTATACATCTTGAAATATTGTGTATACATAATATTGACATTGCAGATAGAAAAAGTATATAATTTAATCATAAAAAAACGTTGGAGAGGGATAATTTAATGGTATTTGAGAAATTAAAAGAAGTTTCGGAAAGAAATCTTAAATTGGTGCCTCAAAGTGCCGTGAAGTGTGCATTTATTGATGAAAAAGATCATCGCAATGCCATATGGGATATGTTTATTACGAAAAACGGCAGATGCTTTTTCTCTGTGTGCGCTGAGCTTTACGTTTGCGAATCGGCAGGATTATATGAATATATTTATGAAACAAATGAAATCAAGCGTTGCTTTGAGCTTGATGAAAAGGTGTGCTATGCCCGTGATGCCATTATGCCCAGCAAAATCCACACTTCTATGGCAGAAATGAATGATGGCAGAATTATTATGACTACGCATACTACCTCTCAATCCCGCGTGCATCCTTATTGGTATCCCGAACCATTTTATAATCACGTTTTTGAGGGGTATCAAGGTTCAAACATACTTATTTACGATCCTGAAACGGGTTTTTTGGAAAACAGAGGTGTGCCCATTGCCCACGAAAGTATTTATGGAGGAACTTATGATCCGACTCACAACGCTTATTATTTCACCGGATATTTTAAGGGGCATCTTTACCGCTATGACATTGATTCAGGCAACCTTACCGATTACGGCAAGGTTACGGAATTCGGAACGTTCCGCCTGCATCGCTCGGAAATTGACGGCAACATTTATTCGGCAAACAGAAGCGGATATTTTTACCGCATAAATACCAAAAAGCAGGAAATAGAGGAGCTTGGAATCTTTTTTGAACGTGATTATGAGCCTTACTCCACGGAAAAACACGTTCAGCTTGATTATATTGCCGATGGAAAAGACGGAAATATCTATCTAAAATATATTTTTGGATACAATATTTACCGATATAATATAAAGAAAAACACTTTGGAGTGCGTAGGCGACGGCAGACCTAAAGATCTTGAACTTTCTGAACCAAACCAGCATTTCGGACTTGCAGTAGATGATAATGGCGTTTTATGGTACACTCTTTCTTGCCTTACACAAAAATATGATTGGGCAAACGCATATCTTATTCGTTGGGATGTGATAAACGGAGAAGAACCAAAAAATATGGGGCTTTTGGGAAGCAAACAACGCTCAGTTAACGTTATGGCGGAAATGCATATTCATAATAACGTTTTATATCTTACAAACGGAAATCATTTCTTTGACGTTCCGGGTATGTTTGCAGTTGATCTTAAAGAGCTTGAGAGCATTAAATACGATCTTAATAAGGATGATCCCGATACACCTTTGGCTTATGACATAATAAATTATATGCACGTGGATAATGGCAAAAGTTATTATCCTTACGGTGAGGAAGAATTTAACCGCCAACATAGAGTTGCCGAAAATTTTATTAAGTATGGTAAAGATTTTTCAAAATTTATGGCGGAAAACCCAATGGAAATTACGGGCAAAAAAATTACGCCCCATCCATTGTGGCGCAAGTACGGCTTAAAAAATTCTCAGGTGCGTTACGTGGAGTATACAGAAAAGGGATTTTTAGTTGAGTTTGGCGATACTGAAAAACGACGGATGTATTCTGATGGAAAAATTGAAAAAATTGAAGCCTTCACTAAAAAGGAAATTATGGAGATTGCCAACGTGCCGAGCGCTGCAGGCAGAAACTTCAGGGCAAAGGTCACAGCATTTTGCAAAATTTTTAACGATAAATATTTAGTGGGAACTTATGATGGACTATTATTCGTTTTCGATGGTGAAAATTCCTTTAATTTAGGCGCTTGCCCCAACACTTCCGGGAAAATTCGGGATATTTGTTATTCAAAAAAAACAAGAACGGCTTACGGAATTTCAGGTGGGAAAAACGATATTGCAATAGTGTTTTCCTTTAATGAAAAACAAGGTGTAAGGTACTTGGGAAGAGCACATTTCAATATTGAAACGGGCTTATATCTCAATAATGAGTTAAGCACTATCGCAGTAAATAATGATGGCACGCATTTATTGATTGGCTCAGATGAAAATATGGGTGCGTTTTATGAGATTGAATTATAAAGGAGAAAAATAATGATTAAATTTGGCATTTCTGATGGCTATAATAAAACCGCTACCCTTAATGGCGAGAATCTGATAAAACTTTATATGGCCAAAAACGAAGGCGAAAGCTGTGTTATTTCGGTTTTGTCGGAAGAAGATATTGAAGATGCAGAGATTACCGTTAATGAAAGTTATGATAATATTTTAGTTGAAACGGAAAGGGAATACTTTATTTCCTGCAAAGGCAAGATGTACCCCGATCCTCTTGTGCCGACAAAGAAGGTTAGCATTAAGGCAAATGAGCTTACGAGCATTCTTGTGCGCTTTACAACGAAAAGGGAAACTGAAGCAGGGGAATATAAATATACGGTTTCCTTAGGAAACCTTACCTTTAACGTTGAAGTTAAGGTGTGGGATTTTGCTCTTCCCAAAGAGTACGTTATAAACGTTTCGATGGATCTTTATCGAGATCAGATTGCAAGGATGCATAACGTTGAAGACGATGAGGAGGAAACGCAAAGACTATATGAAGCATATTATGAAAAATTATTGCAATTTAGGGTAAGTCCATTTGTTTTGCCTTATGATATTCTTGATGAAAGAGCAGATAAGTTTATGTCAGATCCGCGCCTGACTGCCTTTAACTGCGATAAGGACGTTTCTGCAGATGATGAAACTCTTAAAAAATATCACGAAAAACTTTTAAAAAATCCCAAGTGGATGAAAAAGGCAATGATATATCCCATTGATGAACCGCTTACGAAAGAGCATCTTGATGTCCTCGTTGCAGCGTGCAACCGTGCAAAAGAGCTTTGCCCGGAAATAAGGCGGACAACTGCTTTTTTTAGGGATATAGATTATGATGAGAACACCGATGAAATTGAGGTCATTCTTGATAATTGCGATCTTATTCTTCCAAAGCTTGCGTGCTTTAACGATGATTTTATTTATGAAAATCCACAAAATCTTGAGAAGTACGGCTCTTTCCAAAATAGAATGACAAAGGCAAAAGAAAAGGGCAAGGAGCTTTGGCATTACGTTTGCTGGGAACCGGGCAGACCTTACGTTAATTTGTATGTTGATGAATCAGGCCTTGATCACAGAATAATATTTTGGCAACAGCACCTTATAGGCGCAACGGGATTTTTATATTGGACAACCAATCATTGGCGTTTTGTTGAAAATCCCTGGAAAGATATGGCCACCGTACCTGATCTTTCGCCTGATGTCTTTGGTGACGGTTCTCTTTTGTATAACGGTAATGAAGTGGGAATTGATGGTGCTTGCGCTTCGGTGAGACTTGAAGCAGTTAGAAATGGTGTGGAAGATTGCGAAATGCTTCTTATTGCTGATGAAGTTTTAGGCAGAGATAAGGTGCTCGAAAAGGTAAGGTTAGTTACAAGTGATGTTATTACCTTTACCGAATCGCCCGAAGTTTTCAAAAAAGTTCGCAGAGAAATCGGCGATGCGTTAGAGGAAGCCTTAAAAGCACGATAAAAATTTCATAAACGAAATCCTGTGATTTTTTTGCAGGATTTTTTTGATATAAAGAAAACCCCCTCAGATGAGGGGGTTAATTTTTAATCTTCTCTTTTACGAATGATAAGAGGAATTGATATAAATGCAACTGCAAGAGCGAGCGTTGAAATGATCACGAGCTGCGAACCATCGCCGGTGGGTTTTTCTTCATCCTGAACACCGGGGATAGGCGTGGGAGTAGGCGTTGTAGGAGATTTTACGGTGAATTTTTCGGTAAGAACCTTGGTTTCTGCGTTGCCGACGTTGTAAGCGATAAAACAGAATAAATAAAAATTCCTCGGAGCGATCCGAGGATTTTTTTAACTAAAACTTATAGGCGGTGTAATAACGAGCATCGGAAGTTCGGGAGTTGATCCGAAGCCCATATTTTCTACCGTAATCATTTCAGGTCCGCGTTCGTTACCAACGTGAGTCAGCCAATTATATCCGCCTGCTTTGCCTGCGTAAATCGTAACGTGGCGGGCAGGGGCGCTGTCAGGTTTATTATATTCTTTAAATATAACGATTGAACCGATAGGAATAGGCTCAGAGGGTGTGAATTTAACAACACCGCTTGAGTATCTTGTTGCCGAAAAAGAGATCTTTCGTGAAAGTCCCATATCTACCCATTTTTCAGCACATTGGCGCCAAGATTCTGCAAGGCAGGGATTGGTGGGGCGTGGAAGTGATGAAGTATCTATCTTTGCAACGTTGGGAAGATAATTAAAGTAAACGTAAGTTGCATAAGATGCACAAACAAGTCCGCCGTTTCTCTTAAATCTTGCAATATCAGGGAGACCTTGGGCATTGGTTTCATAACCTGAACTTTTGCCGTAATCGTAGCCAAGACCTGAAAGATAACCCATTCCTGCTTTATCTTTTCCTAAAATAAACTTCCACATATTGCCGTCAGCACGGTGCTTTTTAAGATTGTAACCGGTATATTCAAGGGCATCAAGGAAAACGTTATCATTTATATCAAGATTACTGTTAGGTTTATATGACGGCGGTTGACCGGTATCGGTATCGGTTGGCGTCGGTGCGGGGGTAGGTGTTGAAATTATTTCGGCACTTAAAAGATCTTTTCTTATATAGCCGAAAGCGTTCTCGCCGTAACTTACATAGAACCAACCGTCAATTTCGGTATATGCCTTAACTTCGGTATTTAGTTTAAGTGTAGCCAACTTTTTACCTTGCGTTGAAGGTGTACTGCGCACGTTGACCGATGAACTCTTTATATACATCACCGTAAACTTGCTGATATCAGGTGTAGGAGTAGGTGACGGAGTAGGCGTAGGCACGGGCGTTGGTGTAGGAATGGGCGTTGGCGTAGGAACAGGAGTAGCCGTAATTGTAGGAATAGGTGTGGGCGTTTCTGTAGCAACGGGCGTCTCTGTTACAGTAGGTGTTTCTGTTACAGTAGGCGTTTCTGTTACAGTAGGCTCCAAAGTAACAACATATTCTGTGGCTTCGGGAGTTTCTGTTATAATAGGTGTTTCTGTAACGACCGGTGTAACCACTTCGTTATTCGTTTGAGTATCGCATGCTGAAGCAATAAATATAAGCAACAGCATCATCATAAGTGAAATAAGTTTTTTCATAATCTTTCTCCTTAACATAAGGAGTATAGCAAAATATAAAAAATATGTCAAATAAAAAAAAGTCCTTGGAAAATTCCGAGGACTCAGAGCACTGACAAACCCCTGCAAACACAAACCCCTGCAAAAATTTTGCAGGGGTTTGTTTCCGTCGTTGCATTTCACTTGCAAAATGCGGTCATTTACGTCTGTGTAAACTCCCTTTTTTGCAAGTTCAGCGCCTTGG
>JAZQII010000041.1:0-9973 GCA_045541035.1 Clostridia bacterium
TCTCCGTAGAATTTTGTTATCCTCCCTGCCCGGTGCAGCTGCTACTCAGGTGCGCATCGAAGGCGTTTTGCACGAGTTCAAAACAGTTCCCGGTGTTAAAGAAGACGTTACTAACATCATTCTTAACATCAAGAACCTTGCTATGAAGCTTAACAGTGATACACCTATCACAGCAACTATCAATGCGGTAGGTCCCTGTGAGGTTAAGGCAGGCGATATCAAGGGTGACAGCACACTTGAAATAATCAATAAGGACCTTCACATTGCAACCATCGATGACGGTGGCGTGCTTAATATGGAGATCGTTATTGATAAGGGTATGGGATACGTTCCTGCTGATAAGAATAAGGCTGACGATATGCCTATCGACGTTATCGCAGTTGATTCCATCTACACACCCATCTTAAAGGCAAGCTATCTTGTTCAAAGCGCCCGTGTTGGCAGAGATGATAACTTTGATAAGCTTATCCTTGATGTGTGGACAGACGGTTCTATCAGACCTGATGAGGCTATAAGCATAGCCGCAAAAGTTATGAATGATTATCTTGCACTTTTTGTTGACCTTGCCGAAAATGTTGGCGGTATTCAGCTGGCTGAGGATAAGGAAGGGGCAGCACCCCAGGCAAAAGCGCTTGATATGACTATTGACGAGCTTGATCTTTCAGTACGTTCTTACAACTGCTTAAAGCGTGCAGGCATCAACTCCGTTCAGGAGCTTGCACAGCTTGACGAGGCTGATCTGATGCGAGTTCGCAATCTTGGTAAAAAGTCTATGGATGAGGTTCGCCAGAAGCTTGCCGGTCTTGGACTTAAACTCAAGAACAACGAAGATTAATTAGGAGGATAATAAAATGGCCGGTAACAGAAAGCTTAACAGACCTACCGATCAGCGTGTTGCTATCGTTCGTGGTCTTACTACCGATCTCTTATGGTATGGCCGTATCGAAACAACCGAAGCACGTGCTAAGGAAGTTCGTAAGCAGGCAGAAAAGATCATCACCATGGGCATCAAAACCTATGAAGATGTTCAAACAGTTACAAAGTCCAAGTTAAACGATAAGGGACAGAAGGTTGAAACCGAAGTTAAGAATGACGGACCTGACCGTCTTAACGCTCGCCGCAGAATGATGGCTTATCTCTATGAGAGAGAAATTGAGCGCAACGAAGGCGAAAAGAAGGCAGTTTATAAGGTTCGCGTTGAAGGTAACAAGCACCCCGTTATCACCAAGATCTTTGACGAACTTGCACCTAAGTATGCAAAGCGCGCTGAAGAAAAGGGTCAGGGCGGCGGTTACACAAGAATCATCAAGATGGGCCCTCGCCGCGGTGATTGCGCTGAGAAGGTTATTCTTGAGCTCGTTGACTAATTTAATACAGAGCGCAATAAATTCTTGCGACCATAATCCCTCGGAAAATCCGAGGGATTATTTACTTTGTTGTGGGCGTTATAAAAACTCGGTCATTTACGCCTATGTAAACTCCCTCGTTTTTAAACACCCACGCCTTGTCTCGCAAGTTTTATTGCACTCTGTAAGTTCGTGGTAAGATACGAGAAATCCGCTCAAACATACCCCTTCCGAATTTTCGGAAGGGGTATTTTCGTCGTTATGAGCGGTATAAGTGCTCAATTACTTACGCTTATGTAAGCGCATTCGCACTTAACCGCTCATGCCTAGACTTGAGCGGTTTCTCGCACTTTGTGGTGCGTGGTAAGATACGCGAGAATTTCGCACAAACATACCCCGTTCGATATGAACGGGGTATTTCCTTTGTTGCGATGACCTTGAACGCTCAGTTACTTACCACGTCGGCATAAGCTCCGCTTTACGCTTTCCGCAAGTGTGCGAAAAGCTTTTTTGCTCTGCTCTGCCTCCTTTTTCCCAAAAAGCAATTCTGCTTTTCGTGAGCCCTGAGTTGCGCCTTCGCGTTCAGAACATCGCGCCTTGGCTTGTGCGTTTTCTCGCATTCTGTGGTGCGCAGTTCATATAAAGTTGCACGAAGTGCATACCTCAATCAATGCGAAATAAAATGAAGCATTGCATATCATCAAAACGCAGTTTTGCATATCATCACGGCAATGCCGTGCATATCATCAATGCGAAGCATTGCATAAACCGTTCCTTGTCTCGCAAGTTTTATTGCACTTTGTGGTGCGCGGTAAGATAAACTTCGCACAATAAATTCTTGCGACCATAATCCCTCGGATTTTTTGAGGTTTTTTACTGTGTTGTGTATTTACAAAAATGAAAAACAGCGATATAATAACTAATCGGAAGGTGATAAATATGATACATCCTGATCGAAAAAAAGCAAGAAAACTTGATACACCGTACAGATGCCGTGAGTTTACTGACGTCGTTTACGGCGGACAGATTGAAGAGGGACACAAAAAAATGTACAATGCACAAAGGAAGGAATATCCGGAAGTGCCTGAATATAACGTATATTTTGGCGATATTCACGGGCATACAAATCTTTCTGACGGTGTTGTAGATATTGATACTTATTTTATGAATTTGCGTGATAAAGCAAAACTTGATTTTGGTGCGCTTTCTGATCACGATCATGGCGGAGTGGGGAGAAATGAACTTCGGGGTGAAAAATGGGAGATAACAAAAGAAAAGACCCGTCAATATAACGAGCCTAATAAGTTCACAACGATTCTTGCTTATGAGCGTGATTCTTATCCTTGGTATAATAATCTTGTTGTGTATTATAACAATTACGACGGGCAGATGATCAATGACGTGCGCGACGGTGAACTGACGGAAGAAAAGTTGAAAGAGTGCTTAAACAGAGAAGATCTGATTCTTGTTCCTCACGAAACGCAAACAATACAGTCAGGTTGCGATTTTAATACTATTCCTTTAGAAAACATACCGCCTTTAATACAGTTGTGCTCCCGTGGGTATCATTCTGAAAAGTTTGATGAAAATAATATGCTTACCTCCCAATGCGAGGGCGGTTATTGGCAGGACGCCTTAAAGCGCGGTGCAAAGATGGGTTGTATAGGTTGTACTGACGATCACCGCGGTAACTGCGGTATTATTCTTGAAGATCAGCCATATCCCAATAATTTTCCTGCACTTACGGGCGTATGGGCAAAAGAAAACACCCTTTCTGAAATTTTCTCCGCCATAAAAAGCAGACGTTGCTTTGCTTTTATGGGCGGAAGAATGACTATAGATTTCCGCATAAACGGTCACTATATGGGCGAAGAATTTGTTTGTTTAGGGGATAGAAACATCTATTTCAACGTAACTGCCGATGAAGAAATCGAAAGCATAACGGTAGTAAAAAATTGCCGTGATTATATTTATTTCAAGAAGACCAACGAAACCATGTTTTATGATTATAAACCCGAAAACGAAACGGACTATTATTACCTGCGCGTAAAACTTAAAGACGGAAGAATGGGTTGGACAAGTCCCATATGGGTAAAAAAGACTGCTGAATAAGCAGTCTTCTGTCAAAATTTTTCGTATGATACGGTATCATTAAGGGGTTTATATTCACTGTGCAGGTTTAATGGCTCGGCATCGGGGGCAGGTTTTCCCATAACTAAAAGGGCGACGGGCTCGATGTTTTCGGGAATAGAAAATGCTTCGCGCATTTTAAAGGGATCAAAGTGCATAACCCAGCAGGAGCCGATGCCTTCTTCCCATGCGCCTAACATCAGGTGGGTGGCTACGATGGAAGCATCAACGGGACCTGAAAGAGCGCCGTCATATTTTCTTTGCCAGCAAGCCTTTTTATCGAAGCACACAAGCATTGCGCAAGGTGCGTTAAAATGACATTTTGTGCAATTTTTCAACTTTTCCAAAGATTCATCTGTGTTCATAACAAGGATTCTTTGAGGTTGGTAGTTGCAACCGGTGGGTGCAACGTTTCCATAGATAAGAATTTTTTGTATTGTTTCATCAGAAAGATGTTCATTTGTGAATTTTCGTACCGAAAATCTGTTTTGTGCAAGATCTAAAAAACTCATAATTACCTCCTTTTGAACATTATAATACAATGTTTAACTGTCGTCAAGTAGCAAGAAAAGCAATATATGCATATTTTTATAACAAAATTTACAAAGTGCTTGACAAAATTTTATATAAAGATATAATAGGGATTACCACTTCAAAAAAAGGACGTGATTATTTGGAAAAGTATTTAGTGGCGTTCACCTTTATAGGTGCGTTGGCCGCATTGTTGTTCGCGGTCTTTACGGCAAAACGAATAATGAAATTTTCTGAAGGAACAGATAAAATGAAGAAAATATCCCAGGCCATACGTCAGGGCGCAAATGCATTTTTAAAGCGTCAGTATGTTGTTGTAGGGGTATTTTTTGCTTTTATGTTCGTTTTATTGAGTGTAATGGCAATTTTTAAACTGCTTACACCCTACGTTCCCTTCGCATTTGTTACCGGCGGATTCTTCTCTGCACTTTCCGGTTTTATCGGAATGAAGATAGCAACGGCATCTAATGCCAGAACGGCTTTTGCATCTTCTGAGAGCCTTAACAAAGGTCTCCGCGTTGCATTCTCGGCAGGCTCCGTTATGGGCTTTACCGTTGTTGGATTAGGTATGCTTGATATTTCAATATGGTTCTGTTTGTTGAAATACGTATTCCATCTTGATCCTGCAGGAATCACAAGCGCAATGATCACCTTTGGTATGGGCGCATCGTCAATGGCACTTTTTGCCCGTGTTGGCGGCGGTATCTATACAAAGGCGGCAGACGTTGGTGCAGACCTTGTTGGTAAAGTTGAAGCAGGTATTCCTGAAGACGATCCCCGTAACCCTGCAGTTATTGCTGATAACGTAGGTGATAACGTAGGCGACGTTGCAGGTATGGGTGCTGACCTTTATGAATCTTACGTTGGCTCAATTCTTTCATCTGCGGCGCTCGGTGTTGCGGCATTCCACGGTGAATTCAATGCCATGGCATTGCCTATGATTCTTGCGGCACTTGGGATTATTTTCTCAATATTAGGAACCTTCCTTGTAAGAACCAAAGAGGGTGCCGATCAGAGAACCCTTCTTAATGCATTAAGCCGCGGAACGAATTTCTCGGCAATTCTCATTGCAGTAGCAGCATTCCCCGTTGTTTATTTTGTTCTCGGCAAAGAAAACTGGATGATGTACTTTGCAATTCTTGCGGGCCTTGTTGCAGGTGTGTTTATCGGTAAAGCAACGGAATATTATACTTCCGAAACTTTTAAACCCACAAAGAAACTTGCCGCTTCTTCTGAAACGGGAAGCGCAACTGTAATTATTTCAGGTTTATCTTTAGGTATGCTTTCAACGGCACTTCCTATTATCATAGTTGCAATCTGTATTCTTATAGCATATTACGTTTCAGGCGGTGCCCAGAATATGAACATGGGTCTTTACGGAATTTCTTTGGCGGCAGTTGGTATGCTTTCAACCTTGGGCATTACTCTTGCAACCGATGCTTACGGTCCCGTTGCAGATAATGCAGGCGGTATTGCACAGATGGCAGGATTGGATGAAACAGTTCGTGAAAGAACAGATGCTCTCGATTCCTTAGGCAACACCACAGCCGCAACGGGCAAAGGTTTTGCAATCGGTTCAGCGGCACTTACTGCACTTGCTTTAATGGCATCATATATTGACACCGTTATGGCAAAAGGCGGAGACGTAACTAATTTAAGCCTTATGAATCCCACCGTACTTATCGGTCTTTTCATTGGTGCGTGTCTTCCCTTTGTGTTTGCGGCACTTACTATGGAATCCGTTGGCAGAGCCGCACAAAGCGTTGTTAAGGAAGTTCGCCGTCAGTTTAAGGAAATTACGGGACTTATGACAGGTGAAGCCGAGCCTGAATATGCAAAGTGCGTTGACCTTTGCACAAAGGCAAGTTTAAAGGAAATGATACTTCCCACGATCGTTGCCGTTGTTGTACCCATTGTTGTAGGTCTTGTTTTAGGCGTTACAGGTGTTGTTGGGATGCTTGCAGGTGCAACTGCATCAGGATTCTTGCTTGCAATATTCATGTCTAACTCCGGCGGCGCATGGGATAACGCTAAAAAGTATATTGAAAGCGGTGTTCACGGCGGCAAAGGCTCCGATAGCCATAAGGCGGCAGTTGTTGGCGATACTGTAGGCGATCCCTTTAAGGATACTGCAGGTCCTGCAATTAACATTTTGATTAAATTGCTTTCAATGGTTTCCATTGTATTTGCGGCAGTTGTTATTAACTACAGCATATTCTAACTTATTATTTTAAAGAAAAATGCGTTTGTGATTTTTCACAAACGCTTTAATTTTTTTAAATATTCTTTTTGTTCTTTTGTTATGCGATAACTTTCTATGGCTTTTTGGATAGTTTTATTATGAGTCCAAGAATCAAGTTGATTTTTTGTAAGATAGGGAAGAATGGTATCATAGTGTTTTGCAAGTGCTGTAGCAAAATACCAGGCGCGCACCATGTTAACGTAATACTCTTCTGAAGAAATATTTTTTACCATGTCGGAATATTCTTTTTTGAAATTTTTATCAAGAAAAAATTTCATCAGCATATTTACGGCAAAACGAACGGTGTAAGCATGTTCTGATTTAATCCACTTTTGTATATAGGGTAAAAGCATTTCTGTATTTTTTTTAAAACACTTTGGCGTAAGCATATCGCAAGTTGCCCAATTATCTATATAGGGCAGAAACATTTCAAGTTCATCTATACATTTATCAAAATCTTTTGTTTGCTCAATCAAAAAAGCGTGAAGATTATTTTCTTCATAGTATCTGTGAGGAAGCTCCTTTAAAAAGGAAGGATCAGAAAAATCCTTTGATAGCCTTCTTAAGAGAGGTGTGCGCACACCGATAACCGTATCCTTATCGACGGTAGGCATAAGCTTCTGATGAAATTCCTTGTATTTTAAGTCCTGATATTGAAAAAGATCGATCATTCCTTATTCCTTTTTAAAACCTGCTTGTGGATTTCTTGGGCAAGAGCCTCGTATTCTAAAGAAGCACGGCTTGATTTTTTAAATGATGCAACGGGCTTGCCTGCATCCTGCGCCCATTCAATGGTGGAATCAATGCGGATATAGGAATCGAAGATATAAAAATCTTTCATATCTTTTAAGGATTGAAGAGTTTGCTTAAAATAATTCTTTCTTTCGTTTACTTTTGTTATTGCAATACCCAAGACTTTAAGTTGA
Organism: Clostridia bacterium; assembly: GCA_045541035.1. Taxonomy (GTDB): domain Bacteria; phylum Bacillota; class Clostridia; order Christensenellales; family QALW01; genus UMGS1322. The sequence goes on from JAZQII010000041.1 coordinate 7,176, forward strand.
GGTGCAATATCGGTAACGACGGAATAAAACTCAAACATATTGGCAAGACCGAACATTCCCCATGGACTTGCTTCAACGGGAATCAAAAGATAATCTGATGCGCAAAGAAGATTCATTGCCCAACCGCCTAAAGTAGGGGGAGCATCAATTAAAATGTAATCGTATTTTCCGCTTTCCTGAATGTTTTTAAGACATTTCTTTAAAATCAGTTCTCTCTGCCACTTGGTAAAAAGTTCGTATTCAATACCGCTCATCAGGGTAGAGGAGGGAATAATATCAAGATTTTCATATTTTGTATGCACAATGAAATCTTCAAGATCTTTCTGTTCTTTAATGGCGGTGTATAAGTTTTTCTCGCTTTGCGCCATTTCAAGAACGGTGTCTTCATCGAAAAATGAAAGAGATAAGTTTAACTGCATATCACCGTCAATGAGAAGAACTTTTTTGCCTGATTCAGCCAATGAATAGCCTACGTTTGAGCAGGTGGTGGATTTTCCTGATCCGCCTTTGTTGTTTGCAAAACAAATTGTAGTGGTTTTTTTCATAAACATACTTCCTTTATTTATGGTTTGCAGGTTCCGCAAGGGGAGAAGCCTGCCTCTACCGCATTTGCGCGGGAATAAAAAACAATACGGTTATCCATTTTTGGCAGCCCCGTACAAGAGGGTAAATGGAATTTCTTTGATTTTACGTTGCCAACGTAGTAAACCTGAATGGCGGGGGCGGATCTCTTTGTGCCGTCAAAGTTCTCTTCAACCTCGCCATAATTAACGGAAAAAGTTTTTCCGTTTGAAACAACGGTTATCGTGCCAAGTTCATCAGTTCGGTAAACGTTTACTTCTGCTTGCTTAAGTCTCTCAAGAGTTTCATCGTGGGGATGACCGTAAGAATTATCTTTTCCGCAAGAGATGATGCCCACTTGAGGTAATGATGCTCTTAAAAAGAAATAACTTGTTGATGTGTCTGAACCGTGATGACCTACTTTAAGTACGTCAGCATCAAGCAACGCGCCTGATTCAACGATTTTTGTTTCGCAAGGCTTTTCAAGATCACCGGTAAAAAGAAAGGAAACGTCGCCGTAAGTCAGTTTTAAAGTAATGCTTGTGTTGTTAGTATCAAGAGCCTCTGTGTTTTCGGGCCATAAAGCAAGAATGTTTGCAAGATCAAGTTTCCAGGCGGCGCCTTTTTTGCAAAGGGTAATTCCGCATTGTCTGTCTGCCGCGTCCTTAAATTCTTCAAAGCAGGCAGAGTTATAGGATTTTACAGGCGAATATATTTTATTGACGTTAAACGAATCAATGACCGTTGAAAGACCGCCTATGTGATCTTCATGGGCATGGGTGGCAACTACTGTATCAATGGTATCTATGCCAAGTTTTCTTATAAATCTGACGATATCAGGACCGTCTTCAACGTTGCCTCCGTCAATGAGCATAGCCGAACCGTTTAACGTTATAAGGGTACAATCTGCCTGACCGACGTCAAGAAAATAAACGTAAATGTTGTTTTCAAGAGTTTTGACGGGCTCGGAGTAACAGCCAACGGAAAACAATAGAACAACGGAAAGTAAAAATGCAAAAAATTTTTTCAAAATAATAACCTCTTTCAAAAATATATTGTATCATACATTTATTGATTTTTCCACAATTATTTTATTGAAATATACAACTAATTGTGGTATAATAGCCTAAAATTTTATAAGAGGAGTAAAAATTATGGATTATATAATTAAAAATGACCAGATCACCGTTACAATTTCCGATATGGGCGCAGAGATGATGTCCATAAAAAAAGATGGTTGTGAATACCTTTGGCAGGGTGACAGCAAGTATTGGGCAGGAAGAGCATGCAATCTTTTCCCTATTTGCGGAAGACTTACAAACGGCATTTACACCTATAAGGGCAAGGAATATGCAATGATGCTTCACGGCTTTGCAAAGGTCTCTCAATTTGAGATGGCTGAGCAGAAGGAAGATAGCATCACTTTCCTTCTTTGGTCGGATGAGGAGACTAAAAAGATGTACCCCTTTGATTTTCAGTATTTTGTTCAATATACCTTAAAGGGTAACACCGTTGAAATGAAGTACACCGTAAGAAATTTAGGAAATAACACCATGTATTCAGCCTTCGGCGGTCATCCCGGCTTTAACGTGCCGTTAGATAACGGTAATTTTGAGGATTACTATCTTGAGTTTAAGTGCGAAAAGCCTGCAAGGAAGATGGTATTTGATTCCTGCTATACAACTGATGATACCGTTCCCTTTGAACTTGAAGACGGAAAAATCCTTCGCTTAAATCATAGCCTTTTTGATAACGACGCCATATTTATTCGCGATATGTGCAAAACGGTTACCTTAAAGAGCGATAAAACAAAGAGAAGTGTTACCGTTAAATATCCCGATTTCCAATATCTTGGCTTCTGGCATAAGCCTAAAACAGACGCACCATACGTTTGCATTGAACCCTGGCAGAGCGTGCCTGCATATCTTAACGTTGTTGACGATCTTGAGACCAAGAGAGACTTATATCCTCTTGAAAAGAACGAATCACGAACCGCCACTATCTATATGACCTTTGAATAATATTTTGTCTTTTGTTCCCTCTTTTTGATAAGTAAATAAAAATTTTTTTAAGACCTCTGAAAAAAATCAGAGGTCACAGAGCACTGACAAACCCCTGCAAACACAAACCCCTGCAAAAATTTTGCAGGGGTTTGTTTCCGTCGTTGCATTTCACTTGCAAAATGCGGTCATTTACGTCTGTGTAAACTCCCTTTTTTGCAAGTTCAGCGCCTTGGC
>JAZQII010000042.1:0-6245 GCA_045541035.1 Clostridia bacterium
TATACCGTTATGTTAAACTGTATTATATAATTAAGTTGAGGGGTAATGAGTGCTGTGTTAGAGAATATTTGTTGTTTTATCGGTCACAGAGAAATAAATGTGACTGATGAGTTAAAGGAAAAACTACGTGTAGTAATTGAGTATTTAATTACTGATGAAAGTATTGACACTTTTCTTTTTGGGAGCAAGAGCCACTTTGATGATCTCTGCTATGATATAGTAACCGAAACAAAGAAAAAGCACCCTCACATAAAAAGAATTTTTGTGAGGGCGGAATATCCGTATATTGATGAAAGCTATAAAGCATACCTGTTAGAAAATTATGAGGATACCTATTTTCCAAAATCGGTGCTTGGCGCAGGTAAAGCAAGCTATGTAAAACGCAACTATGAGATGATAGAAAATAGTCGTTTTTGCATAGTTTACTATAAAGCGAACTACACCGCAAAAGGTAGAAGAAGCGGAACAAAAATAGCACTCGTTTATGCCGAGAAGAAAAAGAAAAACATTATTAGATTTCCATAGACCACAGCTACGGCGGTTTCGCCATAGTTATAGTGAAAACTTGTTGGAATGGTATGCACATATGGGTGAAAATATCCGGTCTGCCATATATGGTAAAATCCATTTTAACTTGACAATTCCAAAGTTTGTAAGTATAATAAAGATAAAGGATTTTGGAATGAAGCAAGAAATACTTCAATAATTTATTCAAAACCGATAAAGGAGGATTTAAGAATGGAACATAAAGATTTACCGTTACTGTTGCTTGACAATAGTAGTATGATGTCCGTATTGAACGAGGGTTCGTTCAAATGCCACAATATGTTGCTGGAAGAAGCAAAGGTTATTTTGGAAGAGTATGACGAAGACGATATATTGCGTTGTTTCAGCAACCAAGATATTGAGACCATAATGTTTGATTATCTTGGTATTGCTCGTAAAAACTTTACCTATAAAAAAATCCGCAATATGAGACCGAATCAAATGGCAATTGTATTTAAATTATACACTACTACATCTGAAACCCAGCCCGTTATACAGGCTGATGATGGTGTGGAGGCTAAAAAAATACAAAATGTATATGTTTACTGCCAGCTTATAACTCGTATATCATAGTTTCTATAAATTTAAAAGAGATTGCATTACTTTGATTAGTGAAGCAATCTCTTTTTTGTTTTTATGCGCAGCAAGTGCTGTTTTAGTTATAGACACTTTATACCGGTATCAGTTTGCACACTGCCATAGAATATTATAATGATAGAATCCGCCTAAAAGCAACCAAATGACAAATGTGAAAATTAAGTATTGTATTTGTCGCAGAAACGCTGTATAATATTGGTATAAAGTAAAATTATCAAGGGGATATCCCCTTATTGTTTATGTAATAAACAATAAGCATCCTTTATCGGCAATAAAAAAGATAAGGGATACACCTCTTGTAAATGGCGTGAAAACGACGAAAAGAGGTGGCAATATGAAGATAACTGCTCAGGAGGCGGCAGTAAAATGGAATGTATCTTTGCGGAGAGTTCAGGATTACTGTAAGAACGGAAAGATCGAAGGTGCAGAGCGCTTTGGTCTTAACTGGATGATTCCTGCCGACGCTCAAAAGCCTGTGGATGGTAGAAGCAAGGCGGCAAAAACTTCTGCCCAACCTCAAAGAACCCTCTTGCGAAAAAGTCCTTTCCTTGATATGACCGACTTATATAACAAACCCGGCAGTGCGGATAAGGTAATTGAAGAATTATCCTATAATAAAGAAACGCAAGCTTTGTTTGCGGCGGCTATCACCTACAGTCGAGGCGAAATTGATAAGGTGTATGACCAAGCGCGTGATTTTCTTAATAATCATACTGAATTTTACGCAATTCTTTCCGGGGGATTACTTCTTTCCCTTGTTGCTATGTGGAAAGGTGATTTTGCTCTTTGGAACGAATCAAGACGTTATTTGCTTAATGCACCTTGCAGGGATGAAATAGATACCGATATCGTGGCACTTACCATAGCAGCCGCTGACAGTGCTATACGAAATTCAAACGATTTCCCAAAGTGGTTTATAAGAGGTTGTTTTGATAATCTTCCTAAAGATGCACATCCTGCGGCAAGGGTGTATTACATAAAGCATTTATTGGTTGCCGCACAGGAGCTTGCAATGGGTAATATCATATTGGAAGATGTCAAGGGTTTTGCTCTAATGAAAACCCTGCCGTTTATTATGGAACCGATGATTTCGCAAATGGTTGTGGATAAGGTAGTTCTGGCAGAAATATATCTGCGCCTTTTATGCGGCATTGCCTGTCACCAAAGCGGTGATGATGAAACCGCAACAGAGCATATAGATAAAGCGATTAGACTTTGCCTTGCCGATGGGCTGTACTGCCCGCTTGTTGAGCACAGAAGACAGCTTGGAACCTTCCTTGATGACCGTATTGCATTGATAGATCAAAACGCTCTCAAAAAAGTCAAAGAACTGCATAAACAACTACACACCGGCTGGACAAAGCTTCATAATGCCGTTATGAAGAAAACGGTTGCCGCACACCTATCTCCAAGAGAACGTGAGGTTGCCCGTTTTGTTGCCTACGGTTTATCGGACAGCCAAATTTCAAAAAGATTATTTATATCCGAATCCTCCGTTAAGGCACTTGTTCGCTCTGCCAAGAATAAGACAGGGGTTGAAAAGCGCAGGCAGTTCATTGATTTTGTTTAAGACCAGTCAAAATACTATACTTTTTTTCTAAAATAAGGTGGATGTTTTTTCCACTAAAAACCTTTACACTATTATCGTAGCGTAAAGGTTTATTTTTTTGCACGAAATCTTATGCCAAATTCAAAAGAAAGGAGAACACCTGTGACAAATGCCTACAAGCTTCCAAAAGAAGGTGATCTGTATATGGTGATAGAATCCCACGGATACTCTTTTGAATTAAAATATGGCTATTATGAAGAAACTGACAGAGAGTACGGAGAACCCGTTGTCATATATCCGGATCTGAAAAACAGTCCGATTTACACAAAAGACGGTTTCCCTCTTGTCACGGCGGTGCAGATTCCCTGTAAATACTACACGGTAGCAGAAGGACACGCACCGGAAGATTGCTGTAGCGACTGTATATATTATAAGGACAGCAAAAAGGAAATTGACATTTGCCTTTGTGAAAAGAAACGAAAACTAAAACAAGTGATTACGACCCATATGGGAGGCGATGACGGATGAGAAGGTTTAATGATACCAAAAAGCAAATCAAGGAGGGAGAGCAAAAAATGAAACATTCTTTTTCTAAAAAGTTTTTGAGCGTGTTTCTTTGTATCGCGCTTATTATGACCTACTTGCCTATTTCGGTAATGGCAGCTTCGGCCTCAAGCGACCATATAAGTCGAGTGTCCGACCCATCTACAATGGATAGCTGGCAAGATTTTTTCCTACCCGATGGCAAAATCTCCACAGAGAATGCCGGAGGCGTTTGGATGGATAAGTCTGTATTTACCGAAAACACTGAATTCGGTAATTCGGGCATCACGATGGATAACAACGATGCATTCTTAGTGGCTCTCTCTGCAATGGCAACCAATATGGCGGTAACGGGAATGTCGCATGTCCCGACCGATACTATGTTAATTTTGGATGTCAGCGGTTCAATGAACGATAATTCCGGCAACAACGATGTTGCGGATGAATTGGTAGAAGCCGCAAACGAAAGCATTGCTTCTTTGCTGAGGACGAATAAATTTAACCGTGTAGGTGTGGTTCTTTATTCAGGGCCTACCACACAGGGCGGCTCGGCAGGCGCGAACGATGCGGTTTTGATTTTACCTCTCGGTCGTTATGAAACAGGAACAAATGGTCAGTATTTGACCTATAACGTGTCAGGAGGCGGCAACAATACCACCGAAACAGTTTCACTTAGTTCCAATGTGGTGTATGAAGGTACTGACGACGCACCCTTTAGAATAAGACCAAGCAAAACCGTTGTAGGCGGCACCTACACACAAAAGGGCATTATGTTGGCAGCTGATCAGCTTACCGCAGACGCTCTTGACACGACTTTAGAGGATGCGGTTCTTGGAACAATTCAGAGAAGACCGGTTATGGTGCTTATGTCGGACGGCGCACCAACCGTTAGCAGCACCGACTTCCAAAGTCCAACTTCGATTAACCTTGGTGACGGAACGGAAACGAGTGCGGCGCAGGGCTTTGTTAATCAGCTTACCGCCGCTTATGCAAAGAGCTTGGTAGAAGAAAAGTACGATACTGAGGCTCTTTTCTATACCATCGGTCTCGGCGTTTCTAATGATGCCGTAGCGCTCAGCGTTCTTGACCCCGATAATGAAAACGCATCGGTTGCTATAAACGATTTCTGGGCTCAGTGGAATAATACGGCTGTTGGCCGCACCGTAACCGTTCAGGCGAGAACCCAGTGGAGCGCTGCCAGAACCGTAACGAAAATTGCAGGTCTTGAACAAAATTATGTTGACAGATATATCGATGTCGAAAACGATAACAGTAGTCTTTCTTTGGGTGAAAAGCTAAAAGAGGCGTTCGCTGACATTATCGGAGAAATCAATTTGCAATCTAAGTACACTCCTACATTGATTACTCAGGTCGGCGATGACCATTCCGGATTTATATCTTTCGTAGATAAAATAGGTCAGTATATGACGGTTACCGATATTAAGGGTATTTTAATTAACGATACTCTTTATTCGGGCGCAGACCTCGCCTCCAATTTCGTGGCAGGTGGCGGAAATCTCGGAACATTTGATAATCCCACCGAGCTCGGTCACGAAATGGTGGCAGCGGTTCGTCAAAGAATCGGTCTTTCAAGCGATGACGAAGCAAGAACACTTATAGGTCTTGCCTATGAATACGGACAGATTCGTTTTACTAACGCCAACGATTATTCCAACTATATCGGTTGGTATGCGGATGAAGACAGTGACTTCCTTGGCTTCTATCAGGATGGCGTAACTAATATTACAGATCCTGATGCCGTGTATACTATTAAGTCCTATGGTTATCTTGGCGTAGAGCACGACTCCAATATGATGTATGCTACCGTTCAGGTAAGACATAACATCAAAACAGGGGAAGAAACCGTGGCTTTCGCGGTTCCTGCTGCGCTCATCCCCGTTATGACCTATAATGTATCACTTAACGAAAACGGGGAACTTTTAGATATTGAGCTTAGCGGTTCTGACAGTCCAATTCGTCTTGTATATGAGATTGCTCTTGATTCTCATATCAACGAATGGAACGTAAAAGAAGTTGTTTCAGCAGATTACCTTGCTGACGAACACAACGTTAATGATGCAGACGGTTCTGTGAATTTCTATACAAATGCTTGGGAGCATACCAACAGCACAGGATATAACACAGTAAATACCTATTCGTATTTCAACCCGTCAAGACAGAATGATAAGTATTACTACACTTCCGATGCTCCTGTCTACGTTGATGATGCAGGAACCTTATATGAAGGTTCTTCTGCTCCTGATGCAAATGGTACCTACTACCGTGCATATACCGTTTATGAAGAAAACGGTTCGGTTCATACAAAGAGAGTGGTTTATCGTCAGTTATCTGTTGCAGCACTTGAAACTGCCGTACAGACTGAAGGTACGAGCAACTGGCATATTCCTAACGGAAACGTCCATGTTAACCTTTCGGGATATACAATAAACAAAGCGGTTAATGAAACCAATACTTTAAGTGTTGCAAATCAGCCCTTCGTAGATGTTTACGGTCACAACGTAAATGACGCCAACCATTCCTTCTATGTTGGTGCAACCCTTGGCAACAACGGTAAGCTGACACTTGATACTCAGACCGGTATCAAGCTTAGCAAAGAATTGGCAAATGGTGCAACCGTAACAGACCAAGCGTTTGAGTTTGTAATTACAAAAGCGACAGCATCGGCAAGTACAAACGATGTAATGCTTCTAAATGCTGACGGAACAGAAGTTCCAATGGATGACATATCCTTTGATAACGACGGTGTAGCAATTGTTTATCTCAAGGCAGGACAGACGCTCTATATCGGTGATTTGAATGCAAGTGATATAACAATTAAAGAAACCGAAACAGCAGGCTATATTCCAACAGTTACCGTAAACGGTATAGCATCTACCAATCCGGCAACTGTAACATTAATGAACAATCAGTTGATTGATGTTAATTTTGTGAATGCTGACAGAGGAACAGGAAATCTCACTATCGCAAAACAAGTAGAGCACGACTTCGG
>JAZQII010000043.1:0-139689 GCA_045541035.1 Clostridia bacterium
AATGTTTGTATCAGTGAATGATTTTGGGTGCGGAGGATGCAATAAGGCAGGTTTGCCTTATAAAGACGACAAACCCGAAAGCAACGCTGATACAGCATTTGAGGCGAACTCCTTTACGCGTGCTATAGTATCAATGCAACATAGCAAATAATCTCCTGCAAAAATTTTGCAGGAGATTATGTTTGCATGGGTTTGTCAGTGCTCTAAAAGAACTGACGCGAGTCAGTTCCTTTTAGTAAATATCTTAAATATAGCAGAAACAATACTTAATCCTAATGCAATTCCGCCTATGTAAAGTACCGTTTCAAGGCAAAAACTTTTGCATAAAGCCCAGTCATTTAAAACGGCATACTGCATAGTATAAAAAAGGGAACTTCCGGGGATAAGCGGTATAACCGCAGGCACCATAAATACCGTTGTTGGTGCTTTTAAAATTCGTGCAAGAACCTCGCTATATAATCCGCCAAAGGCTGATGACACAAAGGTAGCGAAAAAAATGTTTGCTTTAAAATATATCATCAACAAATATATTCCCCAACATAAAAGACCGCCTATTGATGCAGGAACAAGCCTTTTCAGTTTTATATCAAACACAAGCGCAAATCCTACTGTGCCGATAAGCGCACATAAAAGTTGTAAAAGTTCTTTCATTGAAAAGCACCTCCCCACAGACTCATGGCAAGCATAAATCCGCCTGCAAGGGAAATTGCCCATAAAAGACTTTCAGCAAATTTAATGATTCCTGAAACAGTATCGCCGATTATCATATCTCTAAAGGCATTTGTTATGGCAATACCGGGAATCAGAAGCATTATATCGCCGATTATTATTTTATCAGCATTGAGCATGGGCAAGAAATAATCACATGCAAAGATACCTAAACCTATCACAACGGAAGAAACAAGATAAAAGAACACTTTATTAGGGCATCTTTTTGCAAAATGAAGTTGCAAAAAACATATAAGGAGTGCAAACACACCTGCAAAAATGCCATCAAAAATATTTCCGCCAAAGAACACGGCAAATGCACCTGCCGCAAGCACACTACCTATATATACCTTGAAATTTTTGGGTGATATTTTTATAATTTCCTGCAATTCTGAATCAAATTCATATATGTTCATGTTTGCAGATTTTCGACAAAGGGCGTTAAGTTCCTCAATTTTCCTGAAATCGATTGAAGCGCTTTTTAAAACGCGCCTTGTTTGTGTTTCTTGAGTACCGTCTGAAAAAGTGAGAGTAATATTCACAGCAGAAGTAAGAACGAAAACATCTGACAATACTGCACCGAAAGTTTTACCCACTCTCGTAAGCGAATCTTCAACGCGATTGATCTCGGCGCCTGAAGCAAGCATATGCTCACCAAGATCAAGCATACTTTTAATTAGTTGTTGTTTTTCAGAAATCATATTTTACCTTTAAAAAAAGGGCGGATATTCCGCCCGTATTTTTTTATTCTGCAGAAAGAAGATAATAGTAAACCGGCTGACCGCCTGAAATAACTTCAATATCCGTATCGGGATATTTTTCCGAAAGTTCATCGGCAATTTCATTTGCCGCATCTTCGGTAGTATCCTGACCGTAATATATTGTCAATAAGTCATTTTTATCTTCAAGCAACTTTTCGGCAAGTTGAAGCGTTATTTCCTTCATATCTTCCCCGCAGCAAGCGATAGTGCCTTCTGCAAGACCTAAATAGTTGCCCTCGTGAATTTCCTGCCCGTCAAATTCAGTATCACGAACTGCATAAGTAACGCTGCCGGTAAGAACTTCACCATAACTTTCTTTCATGTTTTCAGCATTTGTTTCACCATCTGCTTCAGGATCAAATGCAAGCATTGTTGCAATACCCTGAGGAACAGTTTTTGTAGGAATTACAAAAAGTTTCTTATCGGTAAAATCCTGCGCCTGCTCTGCCGCAAGAATGATATTTGAGTTATTGGGAAGAATTATAACGGATTTTGCCATTACCTTTTTAACTGCCGCAGAAATATCTTCTGTGCTGGGGTTCATGGTCTGACCGCCGGTAACAACGAAATCAACGCCGAGATCCTTAAAAAGATTGGTAAAGCCTTCACCTGAGGCAATGGCAACAACCCCAACTTCTTTCATGTTCTGTGCGCGTGCTTCAACAATCTCACGATGCTGCTGAACCATGTTCTCAATCTTTATCTTATAAAGTTCGCCAAGTTCAAGCGCCATCTGCAAAGCCTTGCCGGGATCGTTGGTGTGAACGTGAACCTTTACAAGTTCAGGATCGCCTACAACAACAAGAGAATCACCGATCTTTGCAAGTTTGTTTCTCAATTTATCAACTGCCTGCTCATCAACTTCAGGTTTAAGTTGCTGAATAAAGAATTCAGTACAATATGCAAAAGTTATCTCATCCATCTCTGCAACTTCATCAGCAGTATCTCTTGAAATTGCATCGCTTGCGCTTGAGAATGAGAAAGGCTCGATATCATCAGGAAGTTCTTCACCGTGAACAACCGAACTGAATGCATGCATAATGGTCATAAGTCCCTGACCGCCTGCATCAACAACGCCTGCTTTCTTTAATTGGGGAAGCATTTCAGGTGTTTGAAGAAGTGTTTCTTCGCCTACTTTGATAGCATAATCAAAAAGATCAGCAAGATCGCGTTCATATTCATAGCGTGTTTTCTCTGCCATAAGGCGGACAACTGTAAGAATAGTGCCCTCTTTAGGTTTCATAACTGCTTTATATGCAGTTTCCTGACCTAATTTAAGTGCATTTACAACATCCTTGCTTGTTGCTTCCGTAACGGTTTCAAACTGTTTTGCAAAGCCACGGAGAATCTGTGAGAGAATAACACCGCTGTTACCGCGTGCGCCTTTTAATGCACCGCGGGACATTGCCTTTGCAACAGAAGCAAGATCATCTTCCTGAACGGAAGATACTTCTTTAAGAACTGACTGCATGGTAAGGGACATATTCGTACCGGTATCACCGTCAGGAACGGGGAAAACGTTAAGATCGTTGAGGCTCTGCTTATTGGCTTCAAGTAAAGTTGCCGCCGCAACTACCATTTCCTTAAGCAGTTTGCCGTTAATACTTGAATAGATCATACTCTTCCTTTCCGGCACCTTATACTCTTATGCCCTGGATAAGAACGTCAACATTCTCAACCCTAAGACCTGTCTGTGATTCAACGGCATACTTAACAGCCTCAATAACGTTATGTGCTGCCGCAACCATTGAAACGCCGTACTCGATGATAACGTGAAGTTCAAACTTAACTGCATCACCGCTTGTGTTTACTTTAATACCTTTTGTTAAACTTTCTTTCTTGAGAAGTTCGGCAATACCTTCAGCAGTATTTGTTGCTGACATACCCACAATACCTGCGCAATCGCAAGCAGCAATACCTGCAATAGTTGCAAGAACGGTATCAGAAATAGTGGTTGATCCGAACTGTGTTGTTGTTTTGATTGGCATATATAATACCCTCCTAATGGATTTTATACGCATGGAATTTTAAAACAATAATATATAAAGACATAAACGCGTACAGATATATATTACTATAAAACTGTTTTAATGTAAAGTGAAATTTTAGTTAAGCCCTTGTATATTATATTTTCAGAGCGCTAATATAATGCAGAAAACTTAACTTATAAGGCACTAAAAAGAAAAAGGTTGGTTTTTACGCCAACCCTTTAAGTTAATCTTCTAATTTTTTACCTTTGCAGTATTCAGAATAGTCTGCATCGCCCCAATTATTGTGATAAGGTGCAAAGCCTAAAAATTCAGGTGTACGGTAATCGGGCAAATTATCACGCTCGGTAAATACTTCACGAACTGCCTGAAGATATTTAAAGCCGCCTTCATAGTGAGGTGAAAGGTAATGACCTTCGTCCCATTCATTCCAGTTATCAAGGATAAGCACCTTTGATGACTGTGCATCTTTGGGCATTTTTGCCATTAAAGCCTTGATATTTTCCAAAAGTTTACGCCATGAATCAGGCTGAAGATTCCAAAGAGAACTTGTTTCAGCCGTGCCGTACAATTCAGGCATAATATCCATTCGGGGACGAGGATCCCACTGCTTACTTGCAAGAGGAATAAAATAATAAGGATCTTCCTTTGCGCGGATCTCCATTGCTTTCATCTGCGCCGCAATAACTTCTTCCTGAGTAGGACGAAGTTGAGGTGCTTCCCAGCAGTATGAGAATGTTGAATCATATCCGCCTTTTTTATATTCTTCGTATCTTGAAAGATCGTCAAAGCGGTATTCAATCTGGAAAGTTATACCGTCAAAGCCGAACTTTTTGGCATAATCCTGCGCTTTTGCAAATGCTTCTGCCTGCTTTTCGGGACCGCCGAAGCCATCACGAACACAGTTCTGGAAATCGTAAACATAAAGAACCGGTTTATTATCTATAACGAGATAGTTCTCTTTTGTAAAATATTCTTCCATCCAGAAAGGTAAAAGATTTTCTTCAAAATCCTTTGAATCGGTGTTTGACCATCTTTCCTGTGCTTCAAACATGATAGCAAATTTCATCATGTTCTTATATTTTGCCTTAAAAAGTCCTTCATGGATACCGTGTGCGCAACGAAGATCTTCTACCGTTACTTTTTTACCTTGATTATGCTTATAGCGATACCAGCAATAGATAAAGCAATTTATGCCGTGTTCTACTGCCCATTTGATCTCCCAATCGGTTACTTCGGGATTTTCTTCATCATATCTGCCTAAAAGAGGAAGTCTTTCAGGATAATCTAAAAACTGATCAAAGCCTTTATGAAGTCCCGCAGAGCCTTTTTTCCATGCAGGATAATAGTGTGCCGCAATAATATAATCTGTTTTTACCGGTTGGGGTTTGGGAACATAATCGTAAAGTTTTACGTTATACATATAAAATTCCTCACTTATTTATTCGTACCTACAACGACTGTTTCAACACCGAGAACCTTACCGAGTTTTTCTAACGTTGAAGCATAGTTGCCTGTTCCGAGAGCAAAATGGTGTGTAGGACCTGCAAGACACCAATTCTTAATAAAGGTAGGTGTATCAGGCGCAAATGATGCGCGGGTGTTGGTGTTACCTGTGGGAGGAATGGGACCTGCATTTGAGATACCCTCGCCGATTACGAAACGGAATGTGCCGTCAGCAGTCTGGTTAATACCAAGCATTGTGAAAGGACCTTCCTTAAGTTTAAATTCAACAGAAGCGCCGCTACCCTCTTTGCCGTGATATTTTTTAAGTGAACGAACAACAGGTTTTCCCTGCGCAAGCTGAATATGGTGAGGTCCGTCATGACCGACAAGAATGCAATCGTTATCAAAATCAAAGGGATGGATTTCAGCAAAACTTCCGCCGATACCGATAGTATCCATAATCATCATTGCGATACATGTTTTAATATCAAACTCACCGCACATGGGAATACCGCGTGCAATAAGCATTGAGTTGCCTAAAATAAGTGAGCCTGCAAGTTTACGGTTTTCACTGCCTTCTGCACCGTTATAGAAATATGCAAGACCATCAAGTTTATGAGTCTTTCTGAATCTTTCAAGTGCGGCAGAAGCCTTTGCGGCATAGAAAAGGTCTTCATCTGTTAACTTCATTGTTACGGGATCGCTCTTGGGTTCGGGCATATCAAATTCTTCCTTGATAATAGCCGTCTGCTCATCAATTTCTTCCTGTGTAACCTTATGATACTCTGCCAAAAGATCATCAATCTCAAGAAGGGGAACGTGAATACCGAAAGCATTGAATACTGCTGTAGGATCTGTATGCATATCGTACATTGCTTCAAGCACGTGGCCCATAAGAGCAATACGTGAACCCTTCATCTTGCGAAGTGTTTTACCGATAAGGCACCATTCACGGATAGCTTCCTCTGCTTTTTTATCATTATAAAGCGTTCCGATAATAATATCGTGAATTGTTTTGTTCATACGTGAAGCAACACCGCAGAACTCGGGAACTGAACAGATATTGTCATTTTCAAGTTGCATAAAGGTGTTTGCATTTGTGTAATCCATTGCGCTTCTGGGCTGAAGTGCAACAAGCACCATAGGTGCAGAGCAGTTGCGAAGAACAGGCGCAAAAACTGATGACGTTGCATAAGTAATCATGTTGCAGAAAATAACGTCAACATCTGCGGCATTAAACTTTACTGCAGTTTCGTTTGCAACGATACTGTCATCAACGATACCAAGATCAACGATTTCAACATCATTTTTTGCGATGAGATCAACAAGATCCTGATGATACTTTTTCATATTGTCAAGAAGACCGGGAAACTGATTCCAATAGGTGCCGTGCGCTACCGCAAATACACCAATTACGGGTTTTTTAGCTGGAACTCTTTCTAACATTGTTAAAATCTCCTTTAAATTTAAAATTTCTACTTGATTATACACCATTTTTGTGGTTTAATAAAGGGGTAAAACAAACATTTTGTTGTCAAAAATAAACCAATTTAAGGAAACGTGTCTATATGGAACTGACTATTGATAAAATTTTCCCTTTTGTTCGTTACGTTCACTACATAGAATTAGTGCCTGCTTTTACAACTCACTTGCAGATTGCTTATGATCAGCGCATATTCTATTGTATCAACGGTGATTATGAAATAACTGTAGGCAATACTGTTTATTCTATGGGCGAAAACTCTCTTTTATATGTTCCTTCAGGCACACCCTATCGCCTTCACGTGCCGAAGAAAAACGTTTTACTGATAGGTATAAATTTTGATTTTATGCAAAATCATACGAACCTTTCCATTCCCATTGCGCCCGCAAACGATCTGAACTGTTATAAAGAAGAAAATTTATTGGAAAAAATCAAGTTTTCCGACGTTGTAAATTTCAATACTCCTTTTGTGCTTTCAAAACAGCACAGTCTCTTTACTTACATTCAGCAAATGCTTGATGAATATACTACAAAACGCCTTTATTTTGCACAAAAGAACTCTGCAATTTTAAAGCAGATGCTTACTTCTGTTGCGCGCACTCTCACCACCGGTTTCTCCCACGCGCCAAAGAACACCGTTGACAGAGTTATTCATTACATTCAGGCAAACTATAAGCGCAGTATATCTAACGACGATATTGGCAGAGAACTGAATTTTCACCCTAATTATCTTAACAGACTTATGATTTTGCACACGGGAAAATCACTGCACAAATATCTTCTGAGTTTCCGCCTTACAAAGGCTCTTGATCTTTTGCAGACAACGCCTATGACCGTTACTGAAATTGCCGAGGAAATCGGTTTTACCGACGTTCAGCAATTTTGCAAATTTTTTCAATCGCAAACCGGTTGTACTCCCGGAAGTTTCAGGTGAATAACATTCTCAATAAAGGCAAATAATAGCAAAAAGGTGGTGTGTTATTTGCCTGCAGGAATTGTTATCATACTTATATTGGCAGTACTTCTCTTTTTAAATTACGGAGAGAACATTGCATACGCTCTTGCTCTTTCAGATAAAAAAGCAGCAGTATTTTTGCTTTTACTCACATTTTTTTATATGATACGTCCCTTTACTCTTGAAGGTGTTACCGTATATTGGCTTCCCTATTTCAGCCTTTTTATCTACGGTCTGTATCTTTTATCCAAACTTGAATATATTTTCAGAAATATTATATTAAGTATTTTTTCGGCTTTATTGCTTTACGGCTTGTCTCTTAAAGTACTCCCTCAACCAATAGGGCTTATTTACGAACCCTTTGTAATTTATGCATTGCTTCTTATAATTCTAAATATTTTGTTTTCTTTGGGAAAACGTTCGGTTGTTTTTAACAGTATTTTTTCAATATTGATTTTCAATACCGTAATGATTTTCACAGAAACGCATAACAGTATAATGTCACCCGACGCTTTCAGCGCAATTGTTATCAGCGCAACTGTTTCATATTTTCCCGTTACTTTGCTTGCTGACAAAAAAATACTTCTTATGCCCAACAGAATTTTTCAAAATGAATCTGACGACCAACATTTTCATAAACATAAATCAAGGAAGTGGTAATAATGCATCTTATAACTGCGGATATGCTATCTCTTTCCGCATTTTCTGACATGATTGACGATTACGCCGTAGCAGGCACGCCATTTTTAGGCATGAGCGATCCGTCAATTTTTCCCTATTTTGTGCGCACTTGCGTAAAACACTCAGCAGGAATAGGTCTTGGTATAGGCGTTTCGCCATACACAAGATTTTTCCTTGTAGATGAAAACGGTAACATATATGCCCAAGGTGATGTGCGCCACAAGCCTACAAAACACAACGTAACCTTTGCAGGTCAGTTAGGTTACGGTGTTCTGCCGTCAAAGCGAAAATGCGGTTACGGCACATTGATATGCAAATTACTTCTTGAAGAAGCAAAAAAAATGGGTTTTAAAGACGTTATTATCACTTGCCGCGATGACAACGAAGGCAGCAGAAAGATAATCGAAAAGAACGGCGGAAGACTTCTGAACACGATTTTCAGCAAAAAAGATAATACATATATGCGCCGATATCAGGTAGATTTACATTAAATATGCAAATTAACCTTAAAAATTGTGCAAATTTTTTAAAATTACTACTGTTCAAATGATGAAAAATGTATTATAATACTATGTAGCCATTATTTTGGATAATATAACTTGTTAGGAGTGTACACAAGATGCCAGGATTTTTTACACATTACATAGCCGGTCAGAAAGTTTTTGATAAACTTCCTGAAAATATTAAAGAAGCCATCTCAAAGCGCAAGAGTGTTTATGATTTAGGTCTTCAGGGCCCCGACTTTTTTAACTATTACGGTGCGCCCTTAAAATCTGACGTAAGCATACACCGTATGGCAATGATGTTGCATGAACGTTCCGTCGACGAATGGATGAACCTTGTTTACAGATACATTGCCAAGCAGGAGGATGCTGACAAGGAGATTATCGTTCCCTATTTTTACGGATACCTTGTTCACTACGCTGTTGACTGCGCTATTAACCCTTACGTTCTTTATCGCGCAGGTTTCGTTACCCCTAACGCACCTATGCCTGAACGTTTCGGCATTTACAAAAAGCGTATCAACAATGCCATTGACCAGATAATGCTTAAAAAGCACATGGGCCTTGCACCGCAGGACGTTAAGATTGATGATATGTTCTGGGTAACTTATGCAGAACTTCTTGAGATATGCCGTATGTACCCCGTAAATATCAAGACTGTTTACGGTAAGGACATTTCACGTGAAGACGTTATTAAGTCATATCAGGATATGAATGCACGTATGAAGACTCGTATCAAACCCGGTCTTATGAAACCCATTACTTCTGTTTATGAAGGTTTCTCAAAGGAATTCACAAAGGGATTCTTCACAAAGACAGTTTACGAAGGTTTTGAAGAAGATATTGATTTCATGAATGAAAAACATACCGAGTGGATTGCGCCCTGGGATACACGTTATACATATACCGATAGCGTTGATGAACTTTTTGAAAAAGGTATCGAAAGAGCAGTTGAAATCGTTACTGCTGTGTTTGATAGTTATAACGGCGGTGAAACCACCAGTGTTAAGGCTATCCAGACCATTGGCGGCAACTCATTTATGACCGGTATTGCATGGAACGCTCCTTTGCTTCTTAAATTTCACGATATTATCTTTAAGAAAGAAGAAGAGGAACTTGCTCCCAAGATCGAAGAACTTTTAAAGAAGATTGACGAATAATTTTAAATATTGCTTACGAAAAATAACTTTTGGGGAGATGTTAAAAGCATCTCCCTTATTTTTTTATTGTTTTTTATTTTCAAATGTGATATACTAATCATATATCATTTTAAGAAGGTTTTGTATGAACGCTGATTTTTTAAAAAATGATCTTCATTTTAAAGAAGGTTTAAAAAATTCATACTATAAAAAGATTGACGGTTTTTTATATACCGTCAGTATAGCAGATGAAAACGAAGTATTTTTATTCGTTAATCTGCCGCAGACAGATGAATCTTTCAAAAAAGATTTTGCAGACTTTTTAAAAGAGAACGTTAAAAAACTTTTGAAAGAACGTGTTGTTAAAAACGGTTTTAAATTAACACTTTCTGCCGATGCATTCCAAAAGAAAAACTATATCGTAAAAGTTGCTCAACAGATTTCAGAGTATCTTACGTCGCTTGGAATAACTTTCGGTGAAGGAAAACACGAGATTTCTTTTAAAAACAACATGTATGTTTTTGATATTGATGAAACCGTCGATACTCCTCAATTAACAGAAGAAATTGCCGAAGAAATAGTCCCCGAAGTTGCTTCTGAAGAAATTTCAAGCGAAGACGTAACTCAAGAGAAAGTTTCTTTTTTTGATAAAATTCCTACACAGATTTTACTTATTGCTATTTATCTCTTATGTGCGGTGTTGTTTATAATTCTTTCTCTCTTAAGCGTAAACGTTGCCGCTGCATCAGGATACTTTATGGGCTGGTTGGCAACCATGGTTCTCGTAAAACGCAAAAAGAAAAATTCCACCGTATTTATTACCGTAACGGTTCTTTCGTTTATTACGTTACTGCTTTCGGCATCTTACAGTTTTCTTTATGCTTTCCTTTCACAGAACGTGATATATACTGCAGTTGAGTTTTTCAGTCAGTCTCTTATCCCGTCATACTGTATTTTTAACGTTATTCTTGGATTGCTTCTTTCAATATTCGGCACTTATTCAACGTTACCTGCAACAAAGAAAAAAGAAAAAACCATCGAAGAAGATTTTGAATAATTTAGGAAATATCCCCCATTGTTCTGCATATAATATGGAACAAAGGGGGAATTTTTTTGAGTTGCTCATGTAAAAATATAACGTCAGGAATAAGTGATCACCGCAATTCCATTTCAATACTTACAACAAGAATTTTTGATAATATACGTTTTGATCTTGACCGTACACCGCTGATTATTGATACTGATATAGTACCCTCAGCCATAACTGCGCTATACGTGGGCGGAACGGGCACGGTAATTCCTGACAGCGGTGTTACCGTTACACCCCATATAAACGATAATTATGCCGACGTTTCAGGAACTATTTCTTTACCTGCAACGGTAACTTATATTTATGAAGGTACCCGTCAGACGTCATCGGCAAGACTTTCTGTGCCCATAAATGCAAGAATGAATATCCCCGAAGATTCCGTGTGGCCTTTTGATATTACGGTGCATTATTCTTTTTTTGCCGATAACCTTAAAGAAGAATCTACCAACACCTATTCATCGCTTGTAGATGGCGTAGTAATTGTGTATATTACCGCCTGCGTACCCGTATCACTAAATAACTATTCTTCCATTCAGTATAACGATATAAATCAGCGGACAATAATAAACGAAAATAACTTTACGTCTTCTTCTTTTTATCCGCGTTCAGGCGAAAGGGTTACAGTTTGCAAAAATTAAAAGAGGCTACTGCCTCTTTTTTTATTGCATAAACAAAGAAATTTGTTATAATATGGTAAAGGATGTGAAAGAATGGCAGAAAACAAACTTATTTATGAAGGCAGAGAAGTGTGCAAAGCAGATTTTGATGCTTTATATGAACTTGATAAAACCAGACGTAAGCTGGACGAGCGTCGGTCTCTTGCCGTTACGACTCTTTCAGAACATTCTTTAAAAGATAATAAAAGTCTTGCGCTTCTTGAAAAATTCATTGACGTTACATATCCTGAATCCATAAAAGCATTGGAAGAAGAACGCGCTGAAATTTTAAAGAAATACAAAAAGAAAATAACTCTTTCTCCCAAATTATTAAATATGATTTCAAATATCATTATTTGCGCTATTGCAATAATAATTATCATAGTTTCAATTATAAATCTGAAAAATGCAGGCTTTTAAGCCTGCATTTTTTTACTTATATGCTATTAAATTATAATTACGGATATCTATGGTGCAATCACAATTTCCATGCACTTCAAAACCTATATTGTTGCCCCTGATATAAAAATCTTCACGTGTAACGGTTTTTCCGAAGGTGTTATCGCGGTTTGCAAGTTCAATGGCTTTATCTATATGAGGCGTAAGATCAAGGCGAAGTTCTTTCCATTCTATTGTTGGCGTAACACCGTTTACGTTAAAAGATTTCTCTCCGCCGCCATAGGTTTCGGATGTAGAAATAATATAAATCATTTCAGTTCCTACAGTATCAATATGCCAATAGGTATCCATAAGCCCCCGATCATCAAAAAGATATACTCCAAACCATATGAATTTTCGTGTCTCTTTAAGGGTAAGATAAAAATAGGCAAAAAACTGACAAGCGTTTATGCCTTCAGGATTTTCGGTAGGTATATATTCAGGCATTCTGATATCTAAAGATAACTCAAGTTTTTTAAAATCGCCGTGATAAAACTCTCTGTTTTCTTTTGGAAGATTTTCATAGCAACCAAATTCTTGTTCTAACAATAAATGGGGCCATAATTCATTACCTGCGCTTCGCCCTTCATAAACGTTGCGGGCATTAAGGCGCATAGAAAGCGAATTATCTTCCATATTATATTTAAGCCACTTGGTTTTTCCATCGGTGATAGTTAAAGGATCACTTTCTGCCCTATCATGCCATAAGCAGTATTTTGAATACCATTGATCCACCTGCCACTGTGGCTCTTCTTTTGAGCATGGAAAATTCCATATACCTGCGGTGATTTCGCGTCCCTCAGGTCTTTCCATTTCAATTATTTTAAATCCGTTTTTAAAACCTTGGTCTTTAAATAAATATGATTTTTTCATAATAACTCCATCTGATATTTTTTCTGATGAAAATATTATAACTTCCCCATAAAAATTTGTCAATGATTGACAAGTTTTTAAATGAGTAATATAATTAAATCAGCATTTTTAAGGAGTATATATATGCTTAATTTTAAACCGATTACATTAAATATAAAAGAGCAATACGAAAGTCTTTCCTTCAAAAAGGACAAGAGTTGCCTTCACACATTTGCCACTATGTTTATATGGGGTAACATTCAATACGTTAAAATAGATAACTGTTTTGTTTTTCACGGCAGATACGGTAAGAAAAATATATATCCCTTTCCCGTCGGTGAAGGTGATTATATAAAAATCATCAATCTTTTATCGGAAGATGCAAAAGAAAGAAATACTCCTCTGCACTTTTCGGGTTTGACTCAGGAAGACGTCATTTTTTTAGAAAACAACTTTCCCGAAAAATTCAATTTTTCATCAAGCCGTGATTTTCAGGATTATATTTATAAAATTGACGATCTTGCTTCTCTTTCGGGCAAAAAATACCACTCAAAAAAGAATCATCTGAACAAATTTAAAAAAACTTTTCCCGAATTTAAAATTGAAGTAATAAATAAAACCAATGCTATAAAAGCATTAACTTTTGCAGAAGAATGGTATGATAACCGCAATGATGAAGATATTATCTATGAAAAAAATGCTTTGAAAAAGGCTTTTGATAATTATGATGAATTAGGTTTCGAGGGAATAATGCTTTCTTCTGAAAATAAAATTCTTGCAATTACTTTAGCTTCGCAAACTACAGAAAATACTTTTGACGTTCATTTTGAAAAAGCCTTAAAAGATGCTGACGGCGCTTATACCGCCATAAATTATTATTTTGCCAATTATATTAAAGAAAAGTACCCTCACATTGAATTTTTAAACCGTGAAGAAGATATGGGTATTGAAGGACTGCGCAAGGCAAAATTAAGTTATCATCCCTATAAAATGGCTGAGCGCATTAGCGCAACGGAGATAAAATGATAATCACAAGACCTGAAGATAAAGATATATCCATATTAAAAAATTTATGGTTTGAAGCGTTTGGCGATACTTCTGAATTTATAGATATGTTTTTCAGAACTTCTTTTAACAAAAAGCGCGCAACGGTATTAAAAATCAACGATAAAATTGCATCCGCCCTATATTGGTTTGATTGCACTTTTGGAAACGAAAAAGTTGCTTACATCTATGCTGTTGCCACTTTCAAAGAGTTTCAGAAGCAAGGCTTGTGCAGTAAAATGATGGAAGAAACACACAGATATTTAAAAGAAAGCGGCTATTTAGGTGCATGCCTTGTACCGTCAAGTGCAAAACTTTTTGATTTTTACGCTAAACTTGGTTACAAAAAATGTATTTATCATAACGAAAATAATGTACTGCCCCAAAAAGGCAACATTATATTTAAAAAAATATCCGCTGAAGAATATATAAATTTAAGAAAACAATATATCCCCAACAACTGTATTTTACAAAAGGATATTGAATTTTTAAAATTGCAAACAGAATTTTTTGTGGGCGAAGATTTTTTATTTTCCGCAAGAAAAGAAAAAGATACTCTTATTGTTCTTGAATTTTGGGGAAACAAAAACAAACGGCCTGATATTGTTTATGCGCAAAAGGCAAAAAAAGGTGTTTTCAGGGGTTTAGGTGACGATATGCCCTTTGCCATGTATCTGCCGTTTAAAGAGTCCGAAATGCCCGTTTATCTTGATTTTGCATATGATTAAAGCACTTCTATTACGAAGTGCTCAGTCTGCTGACTTTGTCAGCAGACTGCCAGAGTTCGAGAAACCCTTGCAAGCCAAGGCGCAGAACTTGCAAAAGAGGGAGTTTACACAGACGTAAATGACTGAATTTTGCAAGTGAATGCAACGAAGGAAATATACCCCTGCAAAGTTTTTGCAGGGGTATATGTTTGTAAGGGTTTGTCAGTGCTCTGAGCACTTCAAAATGAAGTGCTTTTTCTCTTACTTAAATTTTACTGCGGTTCCGTAAACAATAACTTCTGCAGCACCTTGCATGATTGCAGAGGAAGCGTAACGGATATTTACGATAGCATCTGCGCCTAAACCTTCTGCCTCTTGAACCATTCTCTTTGTAGCGATCGCTCTTGCTTCATTCATCATTTCATTATATGCTTTTAATTCGCCGCCCACAAGAGTTTTAAAACTTTGAGCAATATCTTTACCTAAATGCTTTGATTGAATAGTACTTCCTTTAACAAGTGATAACGTTTCCAATTCCTTACCGCTGATATAATCAGTATTTACTAATATCATCTTCTTCACCTTTCTTGATTTCATTAATTCTTTCTATCAAAACAATAACTGTTAATATGCAAAAAGCAAGAGGAATAATGGCTAAAAGATACTTCCATAAACCTTCAAGCAATGATATTAAGAATCCAAAATAAACAATAAAATACAAAATGCATATAGCAGTTACCGCAATGGGCGCTATCATTTTTTTACCATGATTTTTCAAGGCTACCACCTCAAATATTATACGTGATTAAATTATAATATATCGAAAACTCTTTGTCAATATATAAATACGGCCTGACGGTTGATGATATGCAAAAAAACAATATTGACTTTTGGCAATATAAACGCTGACACGTGATGACATAACTTTACTTACGCAATAAATAAAAAAATCGACAAGCCAAAACCTGTCGATCTTTTGGGTATTTTGAACTTAATGACACGAATCAAAAGTGCCTGAAAACTGAAAATTTTCTATATTTTTTCTACAAATTCAATCAATTGTTTTAAATTTGTGATTTTCCATTTATTATCATTACTACCATCACGGTCAAGCCAAAAAGATGTAAAGCCTTGCTCTCTTGCTCCATCTGCTTCCGGTTCATAATCATCAACATAAATACTTTCTTCTGCTGTTACACCTTGTGCAGTTAAAGCAGCATTAAAAATAATCGGGCTTGGCTTTCCCGCACCAACTAAAGAACTTGCAGTAAAGGATGTAAAATACTTCGCTATGCCTAATTGCTGTAATGTATATTCAAGAGACGGTGAAGTATCACTAATAACGCCCATTTTATAACCCTTGCTTTTAAAATACTCTAATACTTCTATCGTTTCAGGGAAAAGCTTTCTATCTCCATTACACCACAATTCATTAAATAATATTTCTGCTCGTTCTTCAATATTTACAACGACACCTTCTTCAACAAGCAAAAATTCATAATATCTTTTGAAGAAATTACGTTCGTCATCAAGCGTTTTATACCAGGGCTTTTTGTCTTCACTTGCCATATTAAAAAGTTTCATCATTTTCTCGTATGGCAATTCAAAGGTCTTTCCCGACCATTCCTCTATAATATTGTCGCGCCATTTTTCTTTGTTTTTATCGAAATATGTTAACGTTCCGTCACGGTCAAAAAATATTGCTTTATATTTCACAATAATCTCACTTCCTTTAAAAGATTATACTATAAAACACGAATAAAATCAACGGTATGCCGTTGCATATCATCAATTCCGCAAGGAATTGCATATCATCAACTTCGTTAGAAGTTGTATATCATCATTGCGAAAGCTTTTTGATACACGCTAACGCGTGATGATATACAGTCCTTACGGACTGATGAGATACAACGATAGCAACGCTATCGTTGATGATATACCATTGCTTTCGCAATGGATAAAAAAACTCTCGTTCAAAAGAACGAGAGTTTTTTGGTGGGAACAATAGGGCTCGAACCTATGACCCTCTGCTTGTAAGGCAGATGCTCTCCCAGCTGAGCTATGCTCCCGATATTGGTGATCCATCCGGGATTTGAACCCGGGACACCCTGATTAAAAGTCAGGTGCTCTGCCGACTGAGCTAATGAATCAGATTTTTTAAATGGCTGGGGTGGCTGGGCTCGAACCAGCGCATGACGGAATCAAAATCCGTTGCCTTACCGCTTGGCTACACCCCAACGTTTAAAAATGGGGTGAGTAGAGGGAGTCGAACCCTCGACCTCCAGAGCCACAATCTGGCGCGCTAACCAACTGCGCTATACCCACCATTTTTTTACAGGTGTTTGGTGCGCCAGAAGGGAGTCGAACCCCCGACACACGGCTTAGAAGGCCGTTGCTCTATCCAACTGAGCTACTGGCGCGCATAACACCAATCGCCTTAAATAAGGCTGGAGCGGGTGATGGGAATCGAACCCACGCAATCAGCTTGGAAGGCTGAGATTCTACCATTGAACTACACCCGCAAATCGGTCTTCTTTATCAAAGGCACGTGTTATTATATTATTAAAGCTGATTTTTGTCAACGACTTTTTTGTGAACAATTTGTTTTTTTATTCTTTTTTTCAATACAATTCTCAAGATTTTTATAAAGTATGGCTTTCATGAGCCTTTCAGAGTAATTTCTCCTATAAAATTCTTCTATAATTTCATCAAAAACTCTTACGTCGCCAAATTTTCCAACAATATTTTCGCAACCGTCAAGATCGCTGCCGAAACCGAGAATTTTTTCACCGCCTAAATTAAGCACGTATTCAATATGTTCAAAAAGTTTTTCAATACTTTTTGCACCGACGAAACCTGAATACAAAGTCAATCCTAAAAAACTTTCGCGGTTTATGAGTTTTATCACCTGATCCCTTTTAAGATTTCTCGGATGCTCAAATATTTCCGAAATATTCCCGTGGCTGAAAATTACGTTTTCAAAATTGTAAATGCAGGAATCAAACATTTTTCTTCCGCTATGTGCAAGATCTATATATATGTTATTATTTTCAATTTCTTTTAAAAAACATTTTCCAAAAATCGTGATGGGCATATCATCATAAGCGCTTCCGCCAAACTCGTTTTTATTATTCCACATTGGACCTACGTATACAGGATCATATTTTATTATATCCTCAAGATCCCAAAGACTATGTACCCAACTTAACCCTTCAAAAGCAAGATATGCTTCATCAACCGGCTTTTCACCATAAAACGCCTTTATTTCTTTTTCAATAAGAGTTTTATCAGGCATACTTCCCTCAAAAACCGCAAATATACTTTTTTTATACGTTTCATTTTTTTGAAGTTGAGTTTTTTCCCCTATTGCTTTCATCCACAAGTAATCACAATGCGCATCAAAAATATACATTTATTTCACCCTGTATATTTTATGACAAATTGAGACAATTTGTGAAAAAAGCATACCTTATAAAAAGTATGCTTTAAATCAGTTAAACTACTTAATGGCGAAAATATTTGAGCAATTATACCGCCTGCAACGGGCAGTTACAAGGAATTTTCGTGCAACCTTATAATACAATAGTGCGAAAAAACTTGCAAATCAGCGGCGCATGGCGGTTAAGTGCGAGTGCGCTTACACAGACGTAAGTAATCGAGCAATTATACCGCCTGCAACGCGCAGTTGCAAGGAGTTTTCGTGCTATTAAATATATTGGAGTTCAATATCCATCCCCATCTTCCCCACACTTGATCCTGCAAGGAAAAGTTGGTAATCCACGGTTGCTTTTACTCCGTTTTCATTTTTATTTATATCGAGATTTGTGGTAAATATCTTCATATCCAGAGCAAGTCCGCCCATGGCGTAATAGCGTGTTTCATAGGTAGTTGTTTTTTTGAAAAACATATTACCGCCTGCTTCGCCGTGGCGCTCAACCATGATGGTATCATCACCGATAAGAAGTTCGGTATTTACTGTATCTTCATCACTTAAACTCTCTTCGTAATTGACTTTAAGACCGTTTTCAGTCTCTTCACACTCGGTTCGTGTGGTGAAAGTCATATTCTCATCTATTTCGGGTTGTTTTGTTACAATCGTTAAAAGTGCCTTTTTCATTTTTGCTCCTTAATTACTGTTAACTGTCCGCTGCCGTCAGCAGGAACATAATAGGCGTTGCCGTTTTCTGCGCTGTCAAATATAATCAAGAGATTTCCGACAATATCAATGGAATCGGTATCGTTAATAGAATCCATAGTTCCTAAAACTGTTTTGTCCGTGCCTTTAAAGGTCATTCTATAGATATCGCCGGTTTCTTCTTCCACAAAGAAAATAAATTCATCGTTGGCGCAAAGTGCCACTGCATTTTTCGTGTGGATCTGAAGTCTTGCGGTGTTTTCGCCTTCGCCTACAGGTCTGCCTGCAATATTATCAATAGGCTGTGCAAAAATACCTTTTGTTTCCGTATCACTTTCAACGGAAACGATTACGCGGTTTGCCATATTGATAAGAGTAATTGCATAATATGTTTCGCTTATCTGCGTAAGTTCTTTGGTGTTGGCATTAACTTTATAAGGGAGACGGGTTGAAACAAAATACAATTCAGAGTCCGTCGCTTCAAGAAGGAGACCTACCTGATCACAAAGTGTTTCAATATTACCTGAACTTATTTCAATACGCTTTGTTCCGATACCTGTTTCGCCGTAAAAATAAATATAGTTTTCACTTAATCTGATCTCTTCAGCATCTCCGCTTTCAAAGACTTTTTCTTCAAGAGTTTGATAATCAAAATAATGTATCTTTCCGTTTGTTGAAACAGCAAAGCCAAACTCGCCATAGAAAATGAAATCTTTTTCATTTATGGTTATAAGTTTTTTATTTTTTGTTCCGTCAACACCGATACAACAAACATTTACTTGTTTTTGGGTAGGTGTGGAATAAAATATTTTATCAGCAAAAATATACATATTATGTGCTTTTTTGCTTGTAACTGCCTGAAGTTCACTACCATCGGTTTTCATGCGGTAAATTTTTGCAACGGGTGAATCGACAAGGGCATCTTTTACGTATATAGGCATTGCGCCGTTAATAAAATACACCCAATCGCCTTGTTGTGTTGCAATTCCGCCGGGCGAAAGAATTTCACCGTCAGGTTGAGCATTTTCAAGTTTTTTTGCGCAACCGCCCATAGTAAAGAGCATAAGTACTATGCAGATCACTGACAGAAATTTTTTCATATACATTCTCCTTTATTCACCTACCACGGAAATATCATCATATTCGATACATTCCACGTGGCAGGAATCCATATTCAGCCTATAAATACGGTCATAATCGCTATCTGAAAGAAAATAAATATAGTTTCCTACAATATCAAGCGTATCATAATCATATACAAATTCTTCGCTTAAACATTCATCGGTCAATCCGTCAAGAGAGCAACGATACAGTTGATTAAGACTCGTTACGTTGACGTAATATATATATCCGTTATAATAGGCCATACATCTTCCGCTGTTTGATGAAACCTGTTTCTTTTTACCGCCGCCTGCGGGAACGGTGTAAATTCCGTTAAAATTCTCTTCCTCATCTTCAATTGTTGAGGAAATGGCATAAAAGTTTTCATTTTCCGCGAAAAGATAGTCTGTATATCCCCCAAAGACAACAGGCTCACTTGTACCATCTTTCGCATTATATCTATAGACGTTGCCGTTATCAAGAACGTAATAAAATGCAAGATCGCCCTCAACGTAAAGCACGTATGCCGCGCTTTTTGTTATTTCAATAAAAGAATCTTCGCCGTTTACTATCTTATAAAGGTTTCCTATATTTTCATCAACTTCGCGGGTGAAATATATATAATCTTCGCCAACGCGCAAGTTATATATGGGAAACTTGGTAAGTTGAATTTCGTTTTTACCGTCAACGTCCATGCGATAGAGCATAAAATCTTTGGTGTAATATAAATATTCACCTGCAAAACCGTAAGCGCCGCCGTAATATATATCGTCAATAGCCTTAAGTTCACGGTAATCTGTGCCGTCAACTTTCAAAGATGCAATAACGCTTCTGCCTTTTTCATAAACACAAACGTAAATTCTATCGCCTTTGACGTTAAACAAAGAAACATCCTTATCCAGCACTACGGCTTTTTCGGAGCCATCTTCTTTCATTCTTAAAAGCGCGCCTGCATAAGTTGAAAAGCGCTCACCCTCATGCCGTGTAAAATTATCACCGTTTAAATAATATATCCATTGACCTTGCTGTGTTGCAAGACCGCCGTTAGAAATAATCTGCGCATCAGGCTCTGCTCCTAAAAGAGGTTCATTAAGCCCAGAATACTCCTTTTTGCATCCGCAAAAAAGCAAGGAACATAACAAGAACAAAGCAATGATTTTAAAAAAGTTTTTTGTCATTTTTTCATTTTTGTTGCATATTTTTTACTAAACCTATGTTAAAGGAGTGGAAAAATATGCGTAAATTCAATTTTAACAGTTTTAAGAAAAGTCAGCCATCAGCCATCGAAGAAAAGCAACCTGCAAAACCCCGTTTCAGTGCATACCGCACAATACTTTCACGGCACGATGCCGTTGCTTCACGTTTAAAAGATGAGCCTGTTGCAATTATCCAAACTGACTAACGAAGCGGGCGGAATAAATCCGCCCCTTATTTTATTGAGTGGGCATTCTGCCTTCAAGAAGCAAATTCAATGCTTCCTTAACCTGATCAATTGAGGTTTTACGAACCGTAAATACGGCATTTTTGCTTTGGTTACTTTCAAACACGGCAAAGGTATCGTTTATAAGGTGATATGCACCTGAATAAGTATCTTCGTGCATACTGTATTTGCCCGTTGAAGCATCCTGAACGGGAATTACAACGTTAAGTTCATACTCCCATACAGTTTCTTTTCTTTCAGTATTTTCAGGCACGACGCCTTCTACCTGAAGGAATAAGAAAGTTCTGTAAAAATACTTGAACTGCGTTTCATCAAGTTTCTTGCCGTTAATATAATAGGTATTTACGGTGTTTTCAGAACCGTCATCATTATAAATAACTTTGCCTTCATCATCATATTTAAGCTGACGGTCAATGGTAATATCGTAAACTTCTTCGCCGATAACGATCTTACCGCTTCTGAGCCAATTTATGTTAAGAGCAAGCAGATACGGATTTGCAAGTGTTACGGGGTTTAAATAAACCGTTTTAAGATCGTTTTCCTTTACTAAGTAAACCGGTGAAGTTTCAAATTTATCGTCATTACCTATAAGCATACAATAATAACTTTCAGGATCTGTTTCGGATTTTTTGCCTACGATAAAGTGATCAAGCAATGCACCGTCCTTATCATAACTCTGAAGTTCATACTGAAGTTTATCAAAACCGTACTTTGTAAGGTCTTCCCCTGCCTCATCACAATAATATGAGTTCAGTTTAAGGGCGCCAAGTTTTGTGAACATTTCATCAACCGCTTCAGAATCAGTTTCCGAATTCGTTGGTTCAATAAGGTTCCATGCCATTGTTCCGTACAAAGGGTTAGGAATATAAGAAAGCATTGTCTGATTTCTTTCAGAATCAAAAACGGAAACGGTCTGCGCGCTTGCCGTTGTTCTTGAAAGTGTTGGTAAATTAAGAAGATCCGAAAGTTTATAGGTGAAATACATACGGGCGTAATCAGTTACGATATATATACTGTTTTTACCCTCAACTGAAACGTAAACACCTTCATTGTTACCATAAGTGTTGCCTACGTTAAGTTTTACGGTGTTTCCGTCATTATAAGTGATTTCAACCTTAGCGCTTGGGCTTTTGAGACCGTATTCAGCAAGCATCGCTTCATTATATTCAACGATATACCTGCTTTCAAGGTGAGAAGCAAACTGTGCAATACTTTTTGCTTTTGTCTGATTAACGTCATCAAACTTCTGACCTTCAATATTCCATTGCTGATTTGTGCCGTTCATAAATGAAGTGAGCACTATATGATCGCCTGAAAGGACATTATCAATATCAATTTTTTTAATATCCGTTTGAGCATAATCGTAAATGATCTCAACGTTATTCTGACTGTCTTCTTCATCGTTATTGCCAAATACCATATATCCTGCAATAAGCGCAACAATAAGTATTATGGCAATACACATCAGAACAACTGTCTTTTTCATGCCGAAATGCCTGATTTTCTTATCCTTCTTTTCAACGGATAAAAGTTCTTCTTTTAAAGCATCTTCATCATTTAATTCTTCTTTAATATCCAAATAACTTTTATCTTCACTCATTAAAGGTTTTTCCTCCTGATCCAAACTGCAACACCTAAAAGGAATATAAGTGCAGGAACTACAATAACAAGCGCAACGAACCATGCCTGAGTCTGGAATTGTGTAAGCTGAACGTAATGACCTGTAAGATCAATGGACATGCCTACGCTTACGATAGTATCAGCGGCTTCACGGCCTGCAAGCCAATTGATACCGTTACGGAGAATATTTGAGTTACCAAGATATTCGCCCGTTGCAAGGGATTCTGAACCAAAGAGAAGAATTCTTGTTGTTGAAGTTGCAAGCGTGCCTGAAATGGAAGTATTCACTCTCTCATAAGCACAACCGATACCTTTTATGCCCGTCTCATAGTCTTCTGCGTTAAAATCGTTGGACTTTTCCCAAGGAACTGAAACACTTGTCTGATAACTTGTTAAAACGTTTGTAAAAGTTTCGGTATGTGTTCCCGTTGAAATATCAGTATTATAATTATATGAATAACTTGCCGTTTCATAAGCAAATACAGGTTCATCAGCAGAACGAACTGATTTTGAAATATCGTGTGCCTGATCTGCGATAAGTTTTATATATTTAGGTGAATTATAATAGTTTTTGTTGTTTGTTTCAGCAACAAAGCCGTCATTAAGCGTTATGTGGAAGTTATCAAGCAAATTATGGTAGTTTGTTAATTTCTGTCCGCCGTCATCAACAAGTTTTGAAGCAAGGAACAGCATTCTGCCGTAACTATCTGCAAGGAATCCTCTGATTATCTCATATTCTTCCTTTGAAAGATCGCTTGTGGGTTCAAGAACAACAAGGATATCTCCCTGCTGAAGTTTTTGCTCATCTGATAAAAGATTGATTTCCTGAACGTTACAGTTTTCACGGCTGATACGGTTTATCATAATCTTAGTGTTTTCATCTAAAGTCTTTTCGCCATGACCTGTAAGAATATAAACGTTCTGTCTTACACCGGTGCGCATATAAATAAGTGCACTTGTTATTACTCTTTGAAGAACAAAGTACTGTTTCTGTGTTGTGCTGTTATATTCATAAAGTTCAGTTTCATTAAATGCCTGGAAATTTGATTCGTTATCCTTTTCGCAAACGACAACTGAGAAAGTTTCAAGTTTCTTTATATCACTTGAGAACTGTTGAAGTTTTGAGGGATTAACAACGGGATCAACGTTAACGTAAGTGATCTTATCGCTGGCGCCGTCAAACATAGCGGCAATATTCTGTGTGTAGGTGCTATACTGACTTGCCTGACCTTTAGGAATAAAGGTGTAAATAACTACGTCATTGCCAAGATCTCTTATGGCGGCTTCTGCCGTTTTATCGAGAGTATATGATCTTGTAGGCGTAAAGTCAACACGGAGACCGTTGTTGTTTTCAACGTAAGTAGCAAGAATATTTACTGCAAGAACTGCAATTACAACAAGAACTGTTATTAAAATGGAAAATCCACCGTACTTAAGTTTATCTTTCATGTTACTCATACCCCCGTCCATCTTCTTCTTTCAATGGCGCGGACCGTCAGGAACACGAACAAGCCCGAAACGCTTACGTAATAGATAATCGGTGCAAGACCGACAATGCCATCGGCAAAATTCTGATATCTTGAAAGCATATTTATAGATGATGCAACTGCCGCCGCAATATCGCTGCCGATATTTGAGATAACGCTATTGCCGAGCCAGATAACGAAAGCAACCGCAAAACTTACTACTGCGGCAACAACCTGACTTTCGGTCATTGATGAAATAAACACACCTATTGCCATAAACGTTGCGCCGATAAGGAAAAATCCTATATACTGCACAAAGAGCATCTGAATACTAAGTGTGCCTGAAGATGTGTATATGGCAAGCATTATTGGGAAAATAAGGTTTAAAAGCATTGCAATAAGAAGCACAACGAGACATGCAAAATATTTACCTAAAACAACGCTTGTGATGCTTATAGGCGAAGTAAGATATAACTGATCGGTTTTGTTTCTTCTTTCTTCAGCAAAAATTCTCATGGTAAGAACAGGTGTTATAAAACTTAAATAAATGGTCATGTTCTGAAGCGAAGTTGCATAATCACCTGAACCTGAATAACCTGATCCGTAAGCGTTTTGAGTAAGATTGATGTTAAAAAATATTACCGCACTTATAAGCATGAAAATTGCAATAAACACGTAACCTACGGGAGAATAAAAATAATTCTGTATTTCTTTTTTACAAACTGCCCACATAATCAGATCTCCCTTTCCGTGCCCGTCAACTTTAAGAAGATATCTTCCAAAGTAACGTCAACATATTTTATCATTAAAATAGGCATATTAGCCTTTGCCATTTGATTAAACATGGCTCTGCGGATATCACTTCCCTTTTGTGTTTCAATGAGAATATCCACAGTATCCTTTTCTCTTGAACCAAGCCCTTCAACAAAGTGAACTCCCGGTAAAGTGCGGATAAGTTTTGTTGCCGCCGATTCGCTTCCTGCAACGCGGACAACCATGTTTGCGCTTTCCTGAATACCGTCCTGAAGGTTTGAAAGGGTATCCTGCGCAACGATCTTACCGTCGTTAATAATAACTACCTGCTCGCAAACATCAGCAACTTCGGGAAGAATGTGCGATGAAAGAATAATGGTATGCTTTTTACCAAGCGCTTTTATCATACGGCGGATCTCAATGATCTGTTTGGGATCAAGACCTACCGTAGGCTCGTCCAGAATAAGCACTTCGGGATTTCCCACAAGTGCCTGAGCCATACCTACACGTTGCTGATAACCTTTTGAAAGGTTGCCGATACGTCTTTTCATAACGTCAGTCAACTTTACAAGTTGCGCTATTTCATCAATATGGCTTGGAATCGAACTTGCCTTTACGTCTTTTATAGCGCAAACGAATTTAAGATATTCATCAACCGTCATTTCCTGATAAATAGGCGGTTTTTCAGGCAAATATCCTATACATTTCTTAACTTCGCGGGGATTTTTAAGAATATCGTAACCGTTTATTTTTGCAGTGCCGCTTGTTGCGGAGATATAGCCCGTAATAATATTCATCGTTGTACTTTTTCCGGCACCATTCCGACCTAAAAAACCAACGATAGAGCCTTTTTTCACTTTGAAGCTGATATTATCAACAGCCAACTTATCACCGTAGCGTTTGGTGAGATTTTCAATTTCTATCATAAAAGTCCTCCGTTTATTCTTCGCGGTACGAACGGCTTACGAACTGAGTAAGTTCAGGTTTCCAGGTAAGTTCAACGGTACCCGTTGAGCCGTTACGTTGCTTTGCAATAATTATTTCAGCCAAATTCTTATCAACGTCCTCATCTTCATCCTGATAATATCCCGGACGGTGAACAAGCATAACAAGGTCAGCATCCTGCTCGATAGCACCTGATTCACGCAGGTCGGAAAGCATAGGCGTATGACCTTTTCTTCCTGACGTAACACCACGGTTAAGCTGTGAAAGAACTATAATCGGCACGTTAAGTGTACGAGCAAGACCTTTTAACTGACGTGAAAGAAGTGAAACTTCCTGCTGACGGCTTTCCTTGTTTTCAGTTGCCATAAGTGAAATATAGTCAATAACAACCAGCGCAAGATCTTTGATTCTTCTGCACTTACTTCTTATTTCGGTAACGCCGATCTGTGTTGTATCATCAATATAAAGTTTGGAATTATTTAAAAGTTCCGTTGCATCGTAAATACGTTCCCAATCCTCAGGTTCAAGATTACCTGAACGGATCTTGTTACCGTCAACTGCCGCGGCAGTGCCGATAAGACGCATCAAAAGGTCATTTCTGCTCATTTCAAGTGAGAAAAAAGCAACCGACTTCTTTTCAACCATAGCCGCATGAGCCGCCATATTCATAGCAAGTGAAGTTTTACCCATACTTGGACGGCCTGCTATGATAACAAGGTTTGCCGGCTGAAGTCCGCCGGTCATCTGATCGATCTCATAAAATCCCGTAGGAACACCGCGCGTTCTTCCGTGATTAAGATATATCTGCCTTATTTCCTCGTAAACTTCATTTACCGTTTCACTTACGTGGGTAAGTTTAGAAGCCTCATTATTCATAGAAATATTGAAAAGTGAACTTTCAGCGCCTTCAATAATTTCCTTGGCTTCGCGTTCAGAGCCATAACACTCCGAAACCGATTTACTAAGTTCTGTAATAAGCCTTCTCAGTTTATATTTTTCAACAACGATATCTGCATAATGCTCAACGTTTGCAACGGAAGGAACTGCACCTGTAAGTTCGGTGAGATAAGTAATTCCGCCAACGTTTTCAAGCATACCGCGTTTTAAAAGTTCGCTGGAAAGCGTAACTATATCGATGGGCGTATCTGCCTTTAACAGTTCGCACATTGCATCGTAAATTTCGCGGTTGTTTGAACGATAAAAATATTCGCTGTTTTTAATCTTTTCATAAACGAGGTTTATACACTCGCTGTTAAGAAGTATTGCGCCTAATACCGAACGTTCACTTTCAATATCATTGGGCATATTGCGCTCATTCTGCACTACTTGTTCGTTTTCCAAAATATCACATCCTATGATATATTTTATAATATTTGTTCCTTGAAGTAAATATTTGCGCCTTTAAGTTTATTAAAATTTTACAGTTTGTTATCAGCCGAAACTTTCTGCAAATTTCTTTTTACCTAAAATGTGGAAATGAAGATGTTTTACGGTCTGTCCCCCGTCTTCACCGATATTGCTTACAAGCCTGAATCCGTTTTCAAGATTTTGTTCTTCTGCAATGGTGCGGATAACTTTAAAAATGTGAGCAATAAGTTCATCATCTTCATCAGTTAATTTAACTGCGCTTTCAATATGTTTTTTGGGAATAACGAGAATATGCACCGGTGCCGCAGGATTTATATCGTTAAATGCGAGCACAAGATCATCTTCATACACTTTACTTGAAGGTATTTCACCATTTACAATTTTACAAAAAATACAATCCATTTTAATCTATCCTTTCTCCCTTTAAACCGTCGGGAATAACCTCGGTTATTTTGACTTTTATAAACTGATTTTCTATTGGTTCGCTTTTAAAGAACACTTGAATATGTTCTTCCGTTAAGCCTTGTTGGATTCCGTTATCGTTTGTTTCACAAAGAACCGTTTTTGTTTCGCCAACAAAATTTTTACGGTATTTTATGCCGTTTTCCCTGCACTTTTCAGAAAGAACGCGGGCGCGTTCAGCCTTTATTTCTTTTTCAAGTTGGCAAGGCATTTTTTCTGCCACCGTACCTTCGCGAACGGAATATGGAAAAACGTGAACCCATGCAAAACCTATTTTATCCTGAAACAGAATCGTTTCATTAAATTCTTCTTCCGTTTCACCGGGAAACCCTGTAATTATATCGGTGGAAATTGCCGATAAAGAATAATTGTTGCGGATGCGCTCAACGGCTTTCAAATAATCTTCTGCCGTATATTTTCTGTTCATGCGCTTCAAAACGCCGTTTGAACCTGATTGCAACGACAAATGATACTGCCTGCAAAATTCCTTGTGCTTCGTAACTTTATTAAGAAACTCATCGGTTATAACGTTAGGTTCAAGAGAACCTAAACGAACGCGTTCAATGCCATCTATTTCCGAAACTTTTTCAACAACGTCAGCAAGAGTTATTCCCCACTCCTTACCGTAAGACGACAAGTGGATTCCGTTTATAACGATTTCCTTGAAACCTTTTTTTGAAAGTTCTGAACATTCTTTAATTATGCTATCAATACTTCGTGAACGCTCTCTGCCGCGAAGATACGGAATAATGCAATATGAGCAAAAATTATTGCAACCGTCTTGTATCTTTATAAAAGCGCGGGTTTTTTCGCTTACGCTGTCAGGCATATCCTGATATTGAGAAAAATGGGACATATCTTCAACGAAAATATCGTTAAGTTTTTCTTTTATCATCTGAGGAAGAAGATGTTTTTTTGAGTTTCCGCAGACTATTGAAACACCGTCAATACTTTTAAAAACTTCAGGCGCTCTTTGTGCCGCACAGCCCGTAACACAGATTATTGCATCTTTATTTACGTTCTGCACTTTACGAACGGTCTGCCTTGATTTTCTTTCGCCCTCTGCCGTTACACTGCAGGTGTTTATTATATAAACGTCGGCTTTTTCCGAAAAATCAACTATCTCATAGCCAAGTGCACGCATTTCTTCTTTTAACGCTTCCGCTTCACATTGATTGACTTTGCATCCTAACGATGCCACCGCACACTTAAACATCCATTTCACCCATAAGCGCAAGAATTACTGCGCCTGCAGAAATTGCCGCAGTTTCGGCACGAAGAATTCTCTTGCCCAACGAAACGCTTATAAATCCCTGCTCTTTTAAAAATTTATGTTCTTCTTCCGTTATTCCGCCTTCAGGGCCGATAAAATATCCAACTGTAGGCACGGAACGGACCGCGCTTGTAATATTCTGCGTTTTTTCTTCTTCGTAGCACACGAACTTTTCATCACACACATTAAAGATTTCTTTTGCATCTTTTAATTTTATTGCCTTAAGAACTTCGGGAACACGGCTTCTTCCGCATTGCTTGCACGCTTCAAGAGCGATCTTCTGCCAACGTTCCTGCTTTTTTTCTTCCTTTTTGGCATCTTCAATTTTAACTACCGTGCGCTCGGTTATGATCGGCACGATTTTAGTTATGCCAAGTTCCGAAACTTTCTGAACGAGAAAATCCATTTTCTCATTTTTTATTACCGATTGGAATAAAATTATTTCGGATTTCGGCTCGCTTTTATTTAATTCCGTTCTGTCTATACGGGCAGAACATTCTTCTCCTGATTGAATGAGAGTACAATATCTGTCTGTACCGTCACCGGTTGAAACGATTATTTCTTCACCCTTTTCAAGGCGCAGAACTTTGGAGATGTGCTTTGATTCATTTTTATCAAAATATACAATACCGTCTATGATGTTTTTTTCATCACAATAGAACCTACGCATACAATCCCCCTATTATTTATTATTTAATAAATTATACTATATAAAGGCAAAATTGTAAACAAGAAATAAAAAATGTCATATCATCAAATTTTCAGTCATAGTTATTAGTGTGTTTAAATCGGTAAGGAGGATAAAAAGTGGAACAGTTTGATTTATACAAAGATATTTCCGAGCGTACAAACGGTGATATTTATATAGGCGTTGTTGGGCCGGTTAGAACCGGTAAATCCACCTTTATAAAAAAATTTATGGACCTTCAGGTATTGCCTAACATAGAAGATGAAAACGATAAAATACGTGCCCTTGACGAACTTCCCCAATCTGCAAGCGGGAAGACGATTATGACTACTCAGCCAAAATTTGTTCCAAACGAAGCGGTAAAGATAAATCTTGACGATCACACAAGCGTAAAAGTCCGCCTTGTGGATTGTGTAGGCTATCTTATTGACGGAATTTTGGGGCACACGGAAGACGATATGCCAAGAATGGTAAGAACACCTTGGTCAGAGGAAGAAATACCCTTTGAAAAGGCCGCAGAAATAGGCACGCGAAAAGTTATTTGCGATCATTCAACCATCGGAGTAGTTGTTACAAGCGACGGTTCGTTTACGGGTATTCCAAGAAGCAGTTACATAGAAGCCGAAGAACGTGTTATTTCAGAACTTAAAGAATGCAAAAAGCCTTTTTTAGTTATACTTAACACCAACGAGCCCTACTCCATCGAAACTCAAAAACTTCAAATGGCTTTAGAAGAAAAATACGGTGTTCCCGTATTACCCGTTGACGTTTCACAAATGGAATTACCTGATATTCGGGCACTTCTTGAGCGTGTTTTATTTGAATTTCCCTTGCGTGAACTGCGCATTCGTATTCCGCGTTGGATTCAGGCGCTTCCACCTGACCATCCGCTTATTGAAGAAATTCTTGAAAAACTTTCTTTTGACGGCGATATAGTAAAAATGCGCGATTATTCAACTATTTTATCAGGTTTTGAACCAAGCGAAAACGTAAAAGGTATTTCTCTTGATTCAGTTCTTTTAGGCGAAGGCGCGGTAACTTACGATCTTAACGTGAAGCCTGATCTTTTCTACAAAATTTTAGGTGAAGAATGCGGTTGCGAAATTAAGGGAGACTATCATCTTATTGCACTTATGCGCGATCTGATAAGCGCAAAAACAGAATACGACCGTATTGCAGATGCTCTTGAACAAGTGCGCCTGACAGGTTACGGTGTTGTTTCACCGTCAATGGACGAAATGACTTTGGAAGAACCGAAAATCGTGAAACAAGGCGGACACTTCGGCATCAAACTAAAAGCCAGCGCGCCAAGCCTTCACTTAATGCAAGTAAATATTGCAACGGAAGTTAACCCCATTGTAGGAAGCGAAAAACAAAGCGAAGAACTTGTAAACTATCTTATGAGCGAATTTGAAAATGATCCACAAAGAATTTGGGAAAGCAATATGTTCGGTAAAAGTCTTAACTCTCTTGTTATGGAAGGACTTGACACAAAACTTAACAATATGCCCTTTGAAGCGCGCAAAAAGATACAAAAAACCATGGAGCGTATCGTAAACGACGGCAACGGTGGTCTCATTTGCATTTTAATCTGAAATCACAATAAATAAGGCACTTATGAACATATGCTCATAAGTGCCTTTTGTGTTTGTTTATGTGTTTTTCAGTTTTTTTCCATTCTGCAGGAAAACATTATATTTTCATTTTGCATACCTTTTGCATAAATAACGTTTTCTTTTTCTTCAACAAATATATCCGTATCATTTCCGCACATGATTTCTTTGTGAAAATCAAGTTGAAATACCTTTATATTCATCGGTTCTTTGGGATTGATAGCATTGATAACGTAATCAGCATAGCGGGTGTTATTTACATGACCGTTGGAATCAAGTTCGGAAAAACCGCTTGTTACTCTTGTGGCAGGCGTTACTTCGTTAAAATCCTGAATGCGGACAATTTTTTCTTCAAAAGCGTTATCATGACAAAATTCATCAATTTGATCATAAACGTTTGTTACGCGGGCAATTTTACGGGTATCACTATTGATCAAAGCCCATTGACTTGTGCCTTTTATTAAAACTTCATCTTGTTCATTCAAAATAAGATAATCTCTTTCAAAGTCAAGGCGATGAGGTTCTTTGGGCCACGTAACCACATTAACAGTCTGATACATTGACGGCATTTTTATGATCTCATATTTTACTTTCATAACAACCCACAAAAATCCCCTTTCAAGCATTGCATGAAATCCGCTGCCTGAATCAACAGCATGGATTCCCGCAATATCCTGAAACAGATCAAGAACTGCGCTTGGTTTTATTTCCAGAAATCTATTAAAGTCCGAGCCCCTTAAATTATAAACTTTTTTGTAAATCCTGTTAGCCAATTTTATAATCCCCTGAAATTTCTACTTTCCTTGCACCGTTTTCAACTGTGATCTTAATATTTCCTTTATTTAACGGAATGATTGCCTTTGCATTTTCAGGTGCATTGTAATCGGAATTAAGATAAACTTTCTTATTTATCTCATCAATTTTATCGATGCCAAGGCAATCGCGGAAAATGAAGCGTACAACGTGGCTTGCAAAGCCATGATTACAGCTTGCGCCCGTTGAATCGTTTTCCCAAAGAGTTCCCGTAAGTTTTGCCATATAATCAAAATATTCTTTTATTTCGTTGATTATCTGCTTGCGGTAGCCGTTTTGAGATAAAACTTCCATTCTTAAATAATTGCCGATAAAGGCGTTTGCAGGGTAAACACCGGGATGAGTTTTTTCGCACTTATGCCCTGCCCCGAAATCATTGGCTATTATCTCTAAAAGTTCAGGATATTCTTCTTTAGTGGCAATTCCCGTAAAGAATGCATAATACTGACAAACTTCGGTAACATCTTCAGGCGTGATTTTATTTCCTTTTTCATCGTAAACCTGATGATCGCGGAAGAATTTGCCGTTAAAGGAAAGTTTTTTAATAGTTTCCTTTATTTTTTCTGCCTTTTCATTTAAAGCATTATCATTATACATTCTTGCCATTGATTTAAGCATTGCATAATACATCATACTTGATGGGAAGTTTACGTTTTGCACCCAATTATTTGCCTGAGACCATTCAACAAATATCCAGCCGTCAAGATTTTCTAAAAGTCCGTCCTCATTAAGATATTTTTTGAAATATTCTTCAAGACCGTACAAACGCTCTTTTGCAACGGAAATCATTTCAGTATCGCCCGTGCGCTGAACGTATTCTTCAAGTTCAATAACAAGGAACATTGCCCAGTTGGGAATAAACTGCCCTCTTATTTCGTTTGAAGGGTAACACATGGGGAACATTCCTTCAGGCGTATTATCAAAATCGGTTGCATGGAAGAAGTTTTCCAAAAATCCCTTTTCAACGCCTGATTGACCTGTCAAATCCTTTTCAACTCTACCGGTAAAGAAACTATCACAAAGCCAGCCTGCACGCTCTCTGGAAGGACAATCCATAAAAATATCAACGGCATTTTGTTCAAAGGTGTGTATTGCCGCCTGATAGATACGGTTTAATGCTTCATCATCAGAGGTAAATTCAGCAGTGTTTGCTTTGGAATTTACGTATTCAACAAGTTTAAGTTCCGAAATTTTTACAAATCCGTTAGTGCAAAGAACTTTAAGATATTGCATGGTTCTTGGCTCAAGTGATATAAATTCATGTTTACCCGCCTTCATATTTACGGGAATAACGTTTACACATCCCTTATGGTGTTTAAGAGGTGCAACATCATTATCACAAAGGATTTCATCAAAGATAAAATATACTGTACTGTCTTCAGGACACTCCATTGTACATTTTACAAAGCCCGTATTTTCATAAGGAAGTTTGAAATTTTCAAACTCGTTTTTATGCAAAATAAAGGAGTAATCAGTTAAATTATTATCAAGATGCTCGATTGTATTTGTGGTAATTTCCTGAAGAATATCACGGTAAAGTACGCCTACTTCGCTATCTTTATAAGAGAAAATAGCTTCATCTGTTGAAAGACGAAGATTTTCATGATATTGGGGTTTCAGATTCACGTTTGCAAAACCCTTGGCAATAAGTTTGTCAAAACCAACTTCCTTAAATTCAGGATAAGGTGCGGTGCGCTCTTTAATTACAACGTTATCAACCGTTGTAAGTTCAAGTTCATCACTTTTTTCTATGGGAAGATTCCACACTTCAATAAAGGGACGC
The DNA here is from genome assembly GCA_045541035.1 of Clostridia bacterium. Lineage (GTDB taxonomy): Bacteria > Bacillota > Clostridia > Christensenellales > QALW01 > UMGS1322. The sequence goes on from JAZQII010000043.1 coordinate 33,913, forward strand.
TGATATGAATAACGCTCAACAATTTGTTTTTTAGATAAAATACGTTTTGCAGCAAAATCGCCTGAAACGTTCGTTGATGCAACAATTTCGCCGTCCATTTCGATTTCAGCCATTAAGAATGAAGGCTGAAGCACGTATTCAAAGGAAATAACACCAAAGCGCTCAACCTGAATTGAAATATGATTCTTTTCGCCTCTGTTGATCTTGTGTGTTAAATCAATTTCATCAACACGCCAGAAACCTTTGCCTGCACGTTGAGGACCGTGTGAAATAAGTTTACCGTTTATATACATACGGTAAAGAGCGTCTGCAGCAATTCTTATTTTGGAAAACTTTCCTGAAAAATCAAAATCATATGAAAACTCAAGCAAAATATTTCTTTCGTCTTTATATTCCTTTGCCCAAACGGGAACTGCTTTTTTAAACATAATCTTCTCTCCTATTCTTTTACTGACGGAACAACTATTAAGTTTGTTTCATCGGGAAGTTCAAAAAAATCCGCATTGGTGGTAACTGCAATTTTTCTATCGGATTTAGTCAAGAAATCCGATAATTTTTCTAAAACGTCAAAACCGTATTTGCCGTTTTTATAGTGCATGGGAATTACAATATCAGGCTCAACTTTTTTTATTACTTCCCAGGCTTCTTCAATATTTATCGTATAAGTTCCGCCTATGGGGATCATAAGACAATGGCAGTTTTTTATATACGGAAGCTGCTGATCGTTTATAACGTGGCCAAGATCTCCTAAATGAACGTAACTTTTATTGTTGCAAGTGATTATGTGAACGTTATTTTCACCGCGTTTTGCGCCTTTTTCCTTATCATGATATGTTTTCATCATCGTTATTCCGAAAGGATTCTGAACACCCGAAACTTTACGCTTGACGCCTGAAACTGCATTATGATCGAAATGATCGTGGCTACATAAAACCATGTCAGCACTTGTATTTACATCTTTATATCCGTCAACGTCTTTAAAAGGATCAATGACTATTTTATATCCGTTTTCATTAAATTGGAAACATGAATGACCAAAATAGGTTATTTTCATTTTTATACCTCTTTTTTAAATAAAGGACCGATGAATCTATCGGTCCTTTATCATTAGTTTATTCTAAAACTGCCTTGATACGGCGAACACCGGCTGATGAGCTTTCTTCTTTTTTGATCTTGAACTTGCCAAGCTCGCCTGTACGGCTTGCGTGAGGACCGCCACAGATCTCCTTAGAATATTCACCCATGGTGTAAACTTTAACTACTGTATCATATTTACTTTCAAAAAGACCGATAGCACCTGATGCTTTTGCTTCTTCCAAAGGCATCTGTTCACAAATGATCTCAACGTCAGCCTGGATTGCTTCATTAACAAGCTTTTCAACTTCATCAAGTTCTTCGCGTGTAACTTTTCTTCCAAAGGTGAAGTCAAAACGAAGACGTTCTGAAGTAATATTACTACCCTTCTGTGCAACGTCGGGATCGTTAAGAACTTTACGAAGTGCCGAATGCATAAGGTGTGTTGCAGTATGAAGCCTTGCAGTTTCTTCTGTCTGCTCGGCAAGACCGCCCTTAAAGCGCTGTTCTGAACCTTGTGAGGACTTCTTCTGATGTTCCTTAAAACATTCTTCGAAGCCTGCCATATCTACAGTATAGCCCTTTTCCTTTGCCATTTCGCTTGTAAGCTCAGGTGGGAATCCAAAGGTATCATATAAGTGGAATGTGGTTTGACCGTCAACAACAGTTTTACCCTCATTCTGCATCTGATTGGAAACCTTTTCAAACTCCTTAAGTCCCTGCTTTAATGTGCGGGTAAAGCGTTCTTCTTCAAGTTTAAGTTGCTCGATGATAAATGCGCTCTGCTTATCAAGTTCGGGATAAACTGCCTTATACTGTTCAATATAAACTTTTGAAATTTCGATAATTGAATTAACGGGCATCTCAAGAGAGTTTGCAAAACGGATAGCACGGCGGATAAGTCTTCTTAAAACGTAACCCTGATCAACGTTTGAAGGAGTAACTGCCTTAGGATCACCTAAAATAAAGGTTGCGGTACGGATATGATCGGCAATAACGCGGAATGCCTTTGTAACTTCTTCGCTCTCGCCATACTTCTTGCCTGAAATTTCAGCAATTTTATTTAATGATGCGGTAAACAAGTCTGTTTCATAAACTGACTTAACGCCCTGAAGAACACCGATAGTTCTTTCAAGGCCCATACCTGTATCAACGTTCTTTTTGGAAAGAGGTGAAAGTGTACCGTCGGCATTGCGGTTGTACTGCATGAAAACGTCATTCCAGATTTCAAGATACTTTCCGCAATCGCAAGCAGGTGAACATTCATCACAGCACTTGGGTTTGCCGGTATCAATAAACATTTCGGTATCGGGACCGCAGGGACCTTGGGTGCCTGCCCACCACCAGTTATTTTCTTTGGGAAGATAGAAAATGTGATCTTCCTTTACACCGTTTTCCATCCAATATGATGCTGCTTCTGTATCTTTAGGGCTATCCTCATCACCTGCAAAAACAGTGAAATAAAGTTTATCGGGATCAAGACCAAGCCACTCTTTTGAAGTCAAAAACTCATAAGACCATGAAATTGCTTCTTTCTTAAAATAATCGCCTAATGACCAGTTACCAAGCATTTCAAAGAAAGTAAGATGTGATGCATCTCCAACTTCATCAATATCACCGGTACGAACACACTTCTGCACGTCAGTAAGTCTTGTTCCCTGAGGATGAGGCTGACCTAAAAGATAAGGAACTAAAGGATGCATACCTGCCGTTGTAAAAAGAACGCTGGGATCGTTTTCGGGAATAAGTGATGCACCTTCAATTACAGCATGACCTTTCGAATGAAAAAAGTTAATAAATTTACTTCTGAGTTCATCTGATTTTATCATAAAAAATTTTCTCCGTTTCAGTATTTTTTCATATGAGTATATTATATATAATACTGTGATTTATGTCAAATTTTATTTGTATAATCCGCGCAACAATTCAATTTCTTTTTTATATCCGTCAAGTTCGTTAGGTGTTTCTAAAAGAAAAGGAATATCTTTTAATGCTTTGTGGTTGATTATTCTTTCAAAAGCATCGGTTCCGATAAAGCCGTCACCTATTTTTTGATGCCTGTCCTTATGGCTTTCATAAGGATTCATGGTATCGTTTATGTGAATTGCTTTTAATCGGTGAAGACCGATGATCTTATCAAATTCTTCCAAAACACCGTCAAGATCATTAACAACATCGTAGCCCGCATCATAAACGTGGCAGGTATCAAGACATACGCCAAGTTTATCACTTAATTTGGTGTTATCGATTATTCTTTTTAATTCTTCAAACTTTGAGCCAACTTCACTGCCTTTTCCCGACATTGTTTCAAGAAGAACTGTAGTTGTGATTTCAGGCGTTAAAACACGGTCAAGAATATCGCAGATAAGTTCTATCCCCTTATCTATTCCCTGCCCTACGTGGCTTCCGGGATGAAAATTATAAAGCTGCCCCGGCGTAAACTCCATTCTTCTTAAATCGTCAGAAAAAACCTGATAGGCAAAATCCCTTGTTTCTTTTTTATCGGAACACGGATTTAACGTATATGGCGCATGAGCAAGGATTTGTGAAAATCCGTTTTCTTTCTGAAAAAGATTAAAGGCATCGGTATCATTTTTATCAATCTCCTTTGCCGCACCGCCACGGGGATTGCGCGTAAAAAACTGAAAGGTGTTGGCACCTATTTCTTTGGCAACCTGCCCCATATTAAGATATCCTTTTGATGAAGATAAATGGCATCCGATATTTAACATTCTCACACCTACTTAAAACTTTTTCAATATTATAACAATTTTTTTTGCTCTGCGCAACTGTTATTTTTGTGTTTTTACACGTAGTAAAATATACGATTTTACCATATATATCTACGATTCTGCCATATGTTTCTATATGATTTTGTGATACAATACCATTAAATAAAAATTCATTTAAAGAAAGGAAACTTTTATGAAAAAATTTTTATCATCTGTTCTTATTGCAGTTTTGCTGATAAGTTCTATTCTGGCATTTACTGCCTGCGATAATTCAGGCGGCGGAACAAGTGCTCCTAAGGCAACACCTACTCCTACTCCGCAACCCGATATTGATCCTTCAACGGTTGACGTTATTACCGAAACGTGGGTTGCAACTGAACTTACTTTTGAAACTGAAGACAAATCAGCAGATAATTTCGAAACTATAATGGATGCGGTTTTCACCAACAAAAATACGGGTACAACAATTACCGTTCCTTCTTTCTGGTATGAAAACAATATCTTCAAAGTTCGCTTTGCACCTACAGAGTACGGTGTTTGGGAATATAAAACCGTATGTGAAACCGATAAAAATCTTGACGGCAAAACGGGAACTATCGGTGCTAACGAATATAAAGGCGATCTTGAAATCTACAAGCACGGTTTTGTAAAAGTTGATCCTACTAAAAAATATTTCGTATATGCTGACGGCACACCTTTCTTCTACTTAGGTGATACCCACTGGACAATGCTTACTGAAGAATTTGATAAGGCCGGTGAGCACGCAGGCGATATTGAGACAGATTCACACTTTAAATATATCGTTGATAAGCGCGTTGAACAAGGATTTACGGTTTATCAGTCAGAGCCTATCGGTCACAGCTGGAATCTTAACGATTGTAAATTTTCAAAAGGTGATGCAAATGCATTCCAGAAAGCAGATAAATATTTTGCTTACATTGCTGAAAAAGGTCTTGTTCATACAAATGCCCAGTTCGTTTTCGGTAATGCTATTTCAAAAAAATTTGCCGAAGATCTTGAGTTTATGGAACTTTGCTGCCGCATGTGGGTTGCCCGTTATTCTGCATACCCCGTTATGTGGACTTTGGCTCAGGAAATCGACAACGATATGTATTTTGAAGATGGAAGCACGTGGTTCTCTTATGCAAACAATCCCTGGGTAAAGGTTGCAGAGTATCTTCACAAACACGACCCCTATAAGCATCCTCTTACAGGACATCAGGAAAACGCTTACCGTACGACCGTTACCGGAAAAGGTACAAGTGGTGATTCTGCCGGTGGTTTATCAGTTTTTGTTACTGATGAAGTATCTGAAAAAACAGGTCATAACTGGTGGGGTGCACAGTGGCAACTCACCATTGCAAAAAAAGATGCCCGTAACGCTTCAATCGCAAAGGATTACTGGGCATCAAAAAAGGTTGCCATAAACTACGAGAGCAGATATTGCTACTTATGGACAAAAGATTTTGGCTCACGCGCACAAGGTTGGTTATCTTACCTTAACGGTTTCTATGGCTATGGTTACGGATGTGTTGATATTTGGTATTATAAGAGTACTTACGATACAAAAACAACAACCGGTGATGGTTTTGAAAAAGTAACGCCTGAAGATAAGGCTGTGGAGTGGTGTGATGCAATCAACTTCCCATCCGCTACACATATGACGTACATGAAGCATTTCTTCTCGTTTATTTCCTGGTGGGATCTTACCCCTGATTTCTTTGATGAGAATTATTTTAAAGCTGCTGACAAAGAAGCAAATTATGCTTGTGCAACTATTGGCAATGACACCTACGTTATTTATCTGTGCAGTAGAGATTCTGAAAAAACCGGCACTGTTTGCGGTATGGATAAAGATGCAACTTATAACGCAATGTGGTTCAACCCAAGAACCGGTGAATATATTACCATTGATGCTCAGTTAAAATCAAACACAACTGACCATAATGGCAAAGCAGCCTATGAACTTCCCAATAAGCCCAACGGCGATAATGAAGATTGGGTTGTAATGCTTGTTAAAAACAAATAATTTAAAGGGACGAAAACAATTTTTCGTCCCATATTTTTTAACAATTTGTTAAAAAGTACTTTTTATTATTGCCAAACAAGAAAATTTCTGCTAATATAATTGAGTAAATATAAAGTATAATAAGGAAAGGAATATATTTTATGAAAAAACTTTTGTCAATTCTTCTTGCATCAGTTTTGTTGGTAAGTTCGCTTCTGGCTATTACCGGATGCGATAATTCAGGCGGCGGAAGTGATGCTCCTAAGGCAACACCTACCCCTACTCCGCAACCCGATATCGATCCTTCAACGGTTGACGTTATTACCGAAACATGGGTTGCTACAGAACTTACTTTTGAAACTGATGACAAATCAGCAGACAATTTTGAAACTATAATGGATGCGGTTTTCACCAACAAAAATACGGGTACAACAATTACCGTTCCCTCTTTCTGGTATGAAAGCAATATCTTCAAAGTTCGTTTTGCCCCTACAGAGTACGGTGTTTGGGAATATAAAACCGTATGTGAAACCGATAAAAATCTTGACGGCAAAACGGGAACTATCGGCGCAAACGAGTATAAAGGCGATCTCGATATCTACAAGCACGGTTTTGTAAGAGTTGAGGAAGGCAAAAAATACTTTACTTATGCTGACGGCACACCTTTCTTCTATTTAGGCGATACTCACTGGAACATGCTTACAGAAGAATTCGATAAAGCAGGTCCCAATGCAGGTGATATCGAAACCGATTCACACTTTAAATATATCGTTGATAAGCGTGTTGAACAAGGCTTTACAGTTTACCAGTCAGAGCCCATCGGTCACGGCTGGAATATAAACGATTGCAAATTCTCAAAGAGCGATGCAAAAGCATTTGAAAAAGCCGATAAATATTTCGCTTATATTGCTGAAAAAGGTCTTGTTCACGCAAATGCACAGCTTGTTTTCGGTAACCAAATCAGTCAGAAGTTTGCTGAAGACCTTGAATTTATGGAGCTTTGTTGCCGCATGTGGGCTGCACGTTATGCTGCATACCCCGTTATGTGGACTTTAGGTCAGGAAATTGACAATGATATGTACTATGAACGCGGTAAAAACGGCGGTGCATGGTTCTCCTTTGCCAACAACCCCTGGATAAAAGTTGCAGAATATCTCCACAAACACGATCCTTATAAACAACCTCTTACAGGTCACCAGGAAAACACCGGTGCTACAACCGTTACGGGCAAAGGCACAAACCTTACAACTGCCAGCGGTCTTGGTATGTCCATTTTCCTTGACGAGAAAGTTACCGAAGCAACAGGTCATAACTGGTGGGGCGCACAATGGGGTCCTTCTCTTGTAAAGAAAAATCCCACCAATGCTATTGTTGCAAGAGATTACTGGGATACAAATAAGGTTTCCGTTCTTTACGAGGGCAAATATTGCTATTTGTGGACAAAGGACTACGGTGCACGTTTACAAGGCTGGTTTGCATATCTTAACGGCTTCTTTGGCTACGGTTACGGCGCTATTGACATATGGCTTTATAAGAGTACATATGATATAGAAAAAAACAGTAACGACGGTTATGAAACTATAACAACAGAAGATAAGCAAGTTCCATGGAGCCAGGCAATCAACTTCCCCTCTGCTACCGAAGTTGGTTACATGAAGCATTTCTTCTCATTCATCAATTGGTGGGAACTTAAGCCCGATTTCTTTGATGAAAATTACTTCAAAGGCGAAACCAATACTGTAAACTATGCTTGCGCAACTATCAACGGAAACGATACTTACGTTGTGTATATTGCAAACATGAATGATCGCTCAACAGGCATGATTTGCGGCATGGATGGCGAAGCAACCTACAATGCAATGTGGTTTAATCCAAGAACAGCCGAATATATCACCATTGATACAGAATTAAAGGCTAACGCCACAGACCATAACGGCAACCCCGGATATATGCTTCCCGAAAAACCCGAAGGCGGTAGCGGTGACTGGGTTGTAATGCTTGTTAAAAACAAATAAAACTATCTATCTTTTGGAGTGCCAATTATGGCACTCCTTTTTTTTGTTTTCCGCAAAAATATTCGGTTAATTACGGACATTCAAGCAGTAAATTTCAGACATATTATTGCTTGTTTATTTTCAATAATATATACTTAAAAAGATAAAATATAAGGAGAATCTATATGAAAAAAACTTTATCTCTTTTACTTATAGCAACACTATTGATAAGTTCGCTTTTGGCTTTTACCGCTTGTGACAATTCAAATTCGCCAACCACGGTAACGCCCACTCCGCAACCTGATATTGATCCCTCAACAGTTGACGTTATTACCGAAACATGGGTTGCAACTGAACTTACCTTTGAAACAGATAATAAAAAAGATCCTACGCCGAACTTTTATACCATAATGGATGCAGTTTTCACCAATAAAAATACGGGCACTACAATAACCGTTCCTTCTTTCTGGTATGAAGATAATATTTTTAAAGTTCGCTTTGCACCTACAGAGTACGGTGTGTGGGAATATAAAACCGTATGTGAAACCGATAAAAATCTTGACGGTAAAACGGGAACTATCGGCGCTAACGAATATAAAGGCGATCTCGATATCTACAAGCACGGTTTTATTAAAGTTGATCCTGAAAAAAAATATTTTGTTTACGCTGACGGCACACCGTTCTTCTATTTAGGTGATACTCACTGGAATATGCTTACCGAAGAATTTGATGAAGCAGGCGATCGCGCAGGCAGTATCCAGACCGATTCTCATTTTAAATACATCGTTGATACACGTGTTAAACAAGGGTTTACAGTATATCAATCAGAGCCCATCGGTCACGGCTGGGATATAAATGATTGCAAATTTTCCATTCGTGATGCTTCAGGTTTCAAAGAGGCAGATAAATATTTTGCATATATTGCTGAAAAAGGTCTTGTTCACGCAAACGCACAATTAGTTTTTGGAAACTCAATATCTCAGCGCTTCGCAAACGACAAGGATTTTATGGAACTCTGTTGCCGTATGTGGGTTGCCCGTTATTCAGCCTATCCCGTAATATGGACATTAGGTCAGGAAATTGACAACGATATGTATTACGGTGAAACAAGCGTATGGTTCTCACACGAAAACAATCCATGGATCAACGTTGCAGAATATCTCCACAAACACGATCCCTATAAGCATCCTCTTTCAGGACATCAGGAAAACACCGGTGAAACAACGGTTACAGGGTTCGGTACAAACGTAACAACAGCCACAAACGGCGGTGCATCAATTTTCCTTAGTGATGAAGTTACAAAAAAGACCGGTCATAATTGGTGGGCAGCACAATGGCGTCCCGGTATCGGTGATAAAAACGTTAATAATGCTGCAGTTTCAAAAGACTACTGGGCGTCACCTAAAGTTGCCGTACTTTACGAAAGCAGATATTGTAACTTATGGACAAAAGATTACGGCGCTCGCGCTCAAGGCTGGCTTGCATATCTTAACGGATTCTACGGTTACGGATACGGCGCTCAGGATATTTGGCTTTATAAAAGCGAATATGAAGGCGATACAAAAAGCAACGACGGTGTTGAAACAATAACACCTGATGATAAGAAAATTATTTGGGGTGATGCCATCAATCTCCCTTCCGCCAAGCAAATGACTTATATGAAACATTTCTTCTCATTTACTTCCTGGTGGGAGCTCAAACCTGATTTCTTTGACGAAAACTATTTTAAAGGCGAAACCAACACAACCAACTATGCGTGCGCAACCAACGGAAACGATACATATGTTATCTATTTTGCCAATTTAAACGAACTTGCAACCGGTACGGTTTGCGGCATGGACGGTGATGCAACTTACAATGCAATGTGGTTTAATCCAAGAAACGGTGAATATATCACTATTGATAAAAATTTAAAAGCAAATATCACAGATCACAACGGAAAACCCGGATACGTTCTTCCCCAAAAGCCGAACAACGACAAAGCCGATTGGGTAGTAATGCTTGTAAAAAACAAATAACAGAAAATACTGCATCAAGAACGATGCAGTATTTTTTCTTTTATAAGTCCTGATAAAAATATTATGAAAGGTATAATGAATAATAGAATAATATTTAGAGGGATAAATACTTTTTCAGATAAAATTTCAAGTTCGTAATTTGTTCTGCCCATCACGGGAACAAGTGTTGCGCAAAGAGCAAAATATGGAAAAATAAACTCCTTGGTATCATTGCTTCTTGTTATATTTCCAATAATCTTTATTGTTGCAGCGCCGATAAAAGTTATCAGAATAAAATCGGATAATATCCATAAAGTTATTACAAATGCCTCGATGTGCTGTAAAAATTCACCCAAAGAAATCTGTTTTACAACTGCGAAAAACGGATAAGGCAATTTTTCAATAATGTGTGGGCCAAGGGTACCGATTACGGTTACAAACATCCAAACAGTAAATAAAGTAACTGATATAGTTCCTATTATGGCTTGTTTTCTGAATTTTTCTCTATCGTTTATTTCATCAAGAAAGAATAATACAAAAGTCAGATATCCGAAACTTCCAAGATTAAAAACTGCTACGTGCGTTAAACTTTTCCAATCATATATAGGAACCAATACTTTTGTTTCAATATCAGGTGTGAGAAATGCTAAAAGTATAACGGAAACAACAATTATCATAGGCAGAAGCAACTCGTTCATTCGTGCAATTACGTTTATTCCTTTTCTTAGCGCGTAAATTATTATTCCTACCATAGCGAGCACAAATATATCCATACCTATTTCTGTATATATGGTGCTTGCAACACGCTGTGCATAATAACGCATCTGAACACTTGTAAGCAATATTCCCCACACCACGTAGATGACACCTAAAAATTTACTGATTTTTGTTCCGAAAGAATATTCAAGATGTTGATAAAAATTTCTGTTCCGTTTTATAAGCCACCACAGAACAAAAATAAAAAGAATCATGAACACTCCTGAAAATATAGGTGCGATCCAACTTGACTGATCTCCTCGCCCTGAAACAAAAGAAGAAAACAGTCTTACTGCAGGTGAAAAAACCATTCCCACAATAATCATGAGCGCCTGACGCATAGATATTTTATTCATTACATCCACCTCTTTAAAAGGTCGGCAAATGATAAATTATATGCAAGATTTAAAACGCCAAATAAAATAGTTGTTGCGCAAATTATTATAAAGACGATCTTATTCTTTACGTTTTTAAACACAAAAAATTTTAAAAGCGCCCAAATAAAAACAAATATGAATAAATATTTCATCAGTCTCCCCCTTGTTTTACAGGCTTGCCTGAAGTTTTTGACGGATCAAGTTTTGAATTTACCGATATTTCATAGGTTATTTTTTTGAAAGTTTCATTCCATTTTCCAATATATTCCGTTGCAAGTTTCGGGCTCACGTTATGAAAAGTATCACCGAAAGTTGCAACGTCGCAACCGTATTCTTTCAAATATCGGAGGGTTTTTTCGGTTATCTCTTTGACCTGATTATTCTGATAATCAACAATTTTTCCCGAAAGATTCTGATCAAACTTTTCAATACTGCTATCCGCCTGAACGACTTCAGAGAGAAATTTCATATCTATTTTGAAAACACCATCTGTCAATTTTATTTTGGATTTGAATTTTGTAACTTTAAGTGTTACGCTTTTATCATCAATCTCCCCTACAAGCAAAAGATTATTTACGTCATTATTTAAAAAATTTATGCCAAGAGATCTTTCTTTATCAGCAAAAGCGCACATTTTATCTTTTTTAAATATGCAGTAGCCGTCAATAAAAAACTCACCTTTTTCTTCGCCAATAGTGATATACGGTAAATAGGGTGATCGGAAGGGATCTTCAAGCATTTCAACAAGTTGTGAGAGTTCTATCTGCCCTGACGAGGAAGTGCTGTAATTCGATTCAAGCATCTTTGTTATTCTATCTGAAATATGACTTTCCTGACCGCTATTATCAATAATAAGTTTTTTTGCTTCATCTTCTTTAACTACTATTACGGGAATATCAAATCTCAATTCATCGGAACGGACAAGATAATCAACTATGTTGATTATTCCGCTTCTTGCCATTTTTTCGCCTAAAAGAACGCAACTTATTTGCCCATAAAACATTTTTTTATCCGTTGCCGCTTCAAGCAGATTAAGTCCTTCTGACAAAGTTGAACACTCCACAGAAACGTTATCCTTACTTTTCTGTTCCTGCCCTTCCTTAGTTTTGGGAAGCTGAATTCCCGCAGTAATAAGCATACCTTTATCAGTTTTATCTATTGCAATTATTTTTACAAATGCTATTTCGTTGATCTGCTCGCTTTCGGTGCATCCGCACAAGATAAGCGGTATCATCAATATTGCCAATAATTTTTTCATTCTGACCTCCGCTTATTTTTTACGTGTAATTCTGTGGGCCGTTCTTTATTGAGCATATCGGGAACAACGATAAGAGCATCTTTGAACCTTATTTTTTTAACGCCTGCAAAAGGTGCAAGATACGGCACGCCAAAGCTTTCAAGAGATGCCACGTGTGCAAGGAGAATTATTGCGCCTGCAACAACGCCGAAAAGTCCCAAAACTCCGCCTAAAACAGTAATTATTATCCGCCATAGCCTTAAGCCGTTTGAAAACTCCTGATTGGGCATTGCAAAAGATGATATTGCTGATATTGCTACGATTATAAGTGCTGCCGGCGAAACAAGGTCTGCCGCGATTGCCGCTTCCCCCACCACAAGAGCGCCTACGATGGATACTGCTTGTCCCGAACTCTGGGGCATGTGAAGTCCCGCTTCAATTAAGACTTCAAATAAAGCAAGCATTGCAAGAATTTCAAAGACTACGGGAAAAGGTACACCTAATTTTGCTTCTGCAATGGATAGTGCAAGTTTTGAAGGTAACATTTCATAATGAAACGTTGTAAGCGCAACGTAGCCGCCAGGCAAAAGCACTTCAACAGATAAAAGGCAATATCGAAGCAATCTGACTATTGATGCAAAAATAAAATTTCCTGAATAATCTTCAGGCGTTGACATAAGTTGTGATATTGTTGCGGGCAATATATAGCCTATGGGAAGACCATCGACTATTATTGCACATCTGCCGTTAAGGAGACTTCGTGAAACTTTATCAGGTCTCTCCGTGATAATCGTCTGCGGAAAGAACGAATATAAACTGCTTTTTAAATACTGTTCAATAGTGCCCGGAGTAATTATTCCGTCATTATCTATTTTTTTCAGTTTTTCTTTAACCGCTTTAACGAGTTTGGGATTTATAATGTTCTGCATATAGCAAATTGCCACCGCAGTATTTGTTTGTCTTCCGATTACACATTGCTCAATTTTTAAGTTTTCGTTTACGATTTTCTTGCGCAATAATGACGTGTTTATTCTTAATTCTTCAACAAAGCAATCCTTTGATGCTTTTACCGCGCTTTCTTCACTTGGTTGTTCGACCGAACGTTTTTCCGTTCTTCTTACGTCAAAGAGATATGCTTCGTTATCAGATATTACTGCCGCTTTTCCTCGTAAGATGCCCTGAATTATCATATTTTTATCCGTAACTTCAAGGGAATCGCAAAAAGATATTTCCCCTGACTCAACAGCATCTCTTACATTTTCTGTATATCTTATTTTTTCAACAATAAACCTTGAAAGATTGGCGCTATCGATCATTCCGTCAATATATAATATCCCGTAAGTTTTTCCTTTTACTTTAAGAAAACGCTTTTTGAAATCTGCATTTCCCGAAAAAACATCAAGAATATCCTGAAGGTTTACAGGCTCATTACCAAACATATATTTCACCTATTTTCATAAAATTCCATAATTATTTTTTATTGAATTTTATAAAATATACTTGTTGACCTTAAACTTTTTAATTGGTATAATATTGTAAAATGATTTTCAGGTGATTTTATGTTAAAATTTTGGCTTCGCATATATAATAACGGTAAACTTATAAATGACGCGGTGTGCGACGTTGATGCCAATAAATCTGCAAAAGCGATTCTTGAGGATTCGTTAAAGGAATGTTGTTATGAACTTGATATTCCAAATCCCATGATATTGAAAAAACATATAAACGATATAAAAGAATATTCTCTCACACGGTTCTTGCCTGACGATTTTCCTGAAAGCGTCGATTTTGAACGTGTGGAAATAAATGTTTTTGTCGATTCAAAGAAAAAATGAATTTTAATAAAACTTCTGAACATAATAATATGCGAAGGAGTGATAAATATGGCATTAGATAAAACTGCACTTGCGGTTACCATTATTGGTGCCCTTAACTGGCTTTTAGTAGGTTTATTTTCTTTTGACCTCGTAGCATTTATTTGCGGTGGCGGCGCTACCATTGCAGCCAGAATTATTTATGCAGTTATCGGTATTACAGCCCTGTGGTCCATAACATTACTGTTCCGCAGAATAAGGCCTGTAAACGAAACTTAAATATTGACATTACCCCCGTTTGGTGTATAATACTGTATATACCAAAAGGGGGTTTTGATTTATGATTATTGAACTTAAAAATTACTTACACCTCATAGAAAATAATGATGCAACTCTTGCCCTTCAGGAAGCATTACATGTTTTAAAAAGCAATCCCGGTTCAACGTTAAAACTTGGCGGCGGAGAATATCACTTTTATAAAAAATATGCTTTTGAAAAGGAATACTATATTTCCAACAATACATACAGTAAAAAATCAATAATTTTCCCCATAATTGATATGGAAAACGTTACTATTGACGGTGAAGGCGCCGATTTATTGTTCCATGGCGAAATTCTGCCCTTTGTGCTTGATAACAGTAAAAACGTAGTTTTAAAGAATTTTAAGATTGATTATCCTCACCCCTATTTTTTTCAGGGTGAAATAACTGCAGCGGCAGAAGATTTTGTTGAAATAACTTTTGATACAAATCAGTTCAATGCCCGCGTTGATGGCGATTTTCTCACATTCTTTTCTAAAGAAGACGGCTGGGAAACAAAAAAAGACAGATTGTTGACAACTGAATTTGATAAAAAAACTTCTGCGCCGTCATCTCATATTACGCCTTATTTCTTGTATCTTCCCCAAAAAAGTGACGGCAGTTTTTTAGAAAATATGTACCGCTTTGTTAAAGGCACTCAACTTGCAGAAAATAAGATTCGCTTTGACGGGCATTTTAAGCACGTTCATAACGTTGGAAACATTCTTGTGGGCACTTGTGCACCCGGAAGAAACTGCCCCGGTATTTTAATAAACAGATCTAAAGATACTTTGATAAAAGACGTTACTCTTCATTCAACTCTCGCTATGGGTATTATCGGTCAGATATCTGAAAACGTAACCCTTGATACAGTAAAAACCGTTCCTCGCCAAGGCAGTGGCAGATATTTATCGGTTAATGCCGATTCAACCCATTTTGTAAACTGTACCGGTGCAATCAGATATGAAAACTGTACTTTTACAAATATGCTTGACGATGCAGGAAACGTTCACGGCAACTATCTGAAAATAGCGAAAATCATTGATGATCACACGTTATTGCTTACCTTCGGGCACCCTGAACAAGAGGGCGTAAACATTTTTGATAAAGATGATGTTGTCCGCCTTGTAGACAACAAAAAAATGACCGAAATTGCTTGTGTTACGGTAAAGGATGCAAGACTTATCTCATCAAAATACGTTCGCCTTGAAACGGTTGAAGAATTGCCTGAACTTAAAGACGGAAACACCGTTGAAAACTTTACTAAAATGCCTGAACTTTACATAAACAACTGTGTTTCAGGCTATAACCGCCCAAGAGGTTTCTTGCCCTCTACATGGAAAAAGACGGTAATAACAAATAACACTTTCTTTAATATGTCCTGTGGACTTCATTTTACCGGCGACAGCAACGATTGGTTTGAATCAGGTCACGTTGAGGACGTTCTGATTAAAAACAACAAGTTTAAAAATTCCGCTTACGCAGGCGGATACGCAATTGTTATTGATCCCCACGTTTTAGAAGGAGATACACCTTATCACAGAAACATTATTATTGAAGACAACGAATTTGAAATGCATGAAGAACGTTTTTTGATTGCAAAATTCGTTAAAAACCTTGTTTTCCGCAACAACCGTTTTATAAAAAACGAAAACTTGCCGTCACACCAAAAGTTTAATGAAAACGGAATCATAGTTACTGATTCATGTGTTGATGCAATAGTTGAAGACGTAAAAAAGAACTGAGTTTTTTAACTCAGTTCTTTTAATTTTTCTATTATTCTGTTATACGCATCTTCAGGGTTTTTCGCGCCTATAACGGCTTTTTCCATGGGACAGATATCCGTATCTGTTCTGTTTCTTATATTATCTACAAGTTTTTCATAAGAAACTGTTATTTTGTTTTTTTCAAGAGTTTCCTTTGCAGGCTTACTTAAAATTAAAGCGTGAAGTGCTTTTATTCTAAGAAGCACGTAAAGATACGCTGCGCCGTTACCTACAACTTTATCACAAGCCGAAAAATTTTCGCCTATACCCTTTTTTAAAAACGCCAACAATGGTTTTACACCGCGTTCGTTACTTGTGAAAATCTCATTTTCCTTAATAAGAACACATGTATAATTATCTTTTTTTAAAAGTTCTTTAGCCTTTATAAGATCAATCATCAAAAAGTTCCGCCGAATGTTTTAAGAATTTTCGTATATCAATATATTGGGGACAAGCATTTTCGCACTTACCGCAACGGATACAATCTGATGCCTTACCCTTATTTTCAACTGCTTTTTTATACTTTTCAGTTCCGTCTTCGCCTTTTTTATGGGTGTTATAAGCATCAAATATATCGGGAATAAGAATGTTTTTGGGGCAACCGTCAACACAATAACGGCAACCTGTGCAACCGATTGTTTCCTGCTCTAAAATAATCGCTTTAACCTGAGCAACGGCATCAAGTTCTTTTTCATTTAAAGGAACGAACTCTTCCATAAAACTTAAGTTATCAAGCATCTGTTCCATATTGCTCATGCCCGAAAGAACCATAACGATACCATCAAAACCTGCGGCATATCTTAAAGCATAACTTGCAGGGGACATATTGCCGAGTTTATCAAAAACTTCCTTGGCTTTTTCGGGAATGTTTGCAAGACTTCCGCCCTTTACCGGTTCCATAACTATAATTGGCTTATTGTGCTTTCTTGCAACCTCATAACAACCCATACTTTCAACTGACGGGTTATCAACATCAAGATAATTAAACTGCAACTGAACGATCTCTATTTCAGGATTTTCCGTTAAAATCTTATCAAGGATTTCAGGTGAATCATGAAAAGATAATCCGACGTGGCGCACTTTTCCTTGCTTTTTATACTCAAAAGCCTTTTCGTATGCGCGGCATTTTTTAAATTTTTCATAATTGTTTCTGTTTTGGGCATGCATAAGGAAATAATCAAAATACTCTACACCGCACGCTTCAAGCATTTTTTTAAAGTACCCGTCAATTTCTTCTTCGCTGTTAAAACAGGTGCCCGATAATTTATCGGTAAGAACAAAACTATCGCGTGGATATTTTTTTGCAAGACACTCTTTTATTGCAAGTTCGCTTTTTCCCTTTATGTAAACGTGAGCAGTATCAAAATAGTTAAATCCTCTTTCCATAAAAACATCAACCATTTGTGAAAACTGCATTAAATCCACATCTTCGCCGATCATCGGCAAACGCATAACTCCAAACCCGAAATTCTTTTTAAAATCCATATTATCCTTGTTGCGGCTCATTAGATTCGCCTACCACCATTTTATCAAAATCTGCAATATATGTAACGGGATGCTCTCCGGTTTCACTTGAATAGATAACGCTGATTATTATTTCATTATCTTTATCGGAAGGATAGAAAACGCTGTTTATACATTGCGCTACAGTCGTTGTCTCTTTAGTTAAAATATCATAGCGCATAAGTTGATAGTAATATTCAGGATCGCCCGTTTCAAGAATATAGAACATACTTTCGCTGCTTGACGTAAAGAAAAATTCGCTTGTAACTATATCCCCTAAAACAGTTTCTGTTGTTTTGTTTTCAATATCAACAATAATAAGATCGCAAACCGCCGTTTCATATTCTTCGGAAATAACTGCAAGTTTCTTGCCGTCAGAAGACATAGTAAACTGCGAACCCTTATGAATAAGTTCAACATCTCCTCCGCTTACGCTTTTGCGGACGATGGCTTCATACTCATTTATAATATCACAATAATATAAATATCCGCTTTTATAAACAAGATCGCTTTCAAGTAAAATATTTTCAACAATTGTTGTAATCGCGCCGGTTGCGAAATCATAACACTTAATGGAATAGGTTGTGTTTCCGCTTAAGCAGTAAAGTTTCGTGCCGTTTTCATTAAGTTGAATACCCATAATGATATCGCCCCATGAATCCTGACCGATAACGTTTATTTTTCCGCTTTTAACATCAACAACAGTAACAAGAGAAGTATCTTCTGCCTGCTCAACGAAGGCAAGACGGCTTCCGTCTTGAGAGTACACCGCTTTTATAACAGTTGTAAAGCCTTGATCAACCAGAATATGCTTTGTTCCGTTTTTATCGGCGGTATAAAGTTTTTCAACACCGTCTTCCGCTTTTGCAAATACTGCGCCGCTTCCATCAGGAATCCAGCAGAGAAAACGTGCATCTGCATAAAACAGAGGCAACGTAGTTTTTGCGCCGTTTACGCTTAATACCGATTCACTTAAAAGTGCCTGCGCATCTGCACTATCGGTATAAGCAGGTAACTGACCTTGTTTAAGAGAAATGATACGTATTTTTTTATCTTTAAGCGTTGTTTTAAGCAATTCTTCCATTGCCTTATTTGCTTCATCAAAAGAAGAATACGCGTTGCTTATCATAATTACGCTTATGTTATCGTTACAGAGCATTGGCGTGAAACCGCATTCAGGCATTTCGCCTGCCTGATATTCGTAATAAAGATCAGAAGCCAAATACCATTTTTCGCTTGTATCCTGCTCTTTAGCAACAAGTGAAACTGTAAGCGCGTCATCATTTTCTATGATTTTAAATTCGACGGCTTTTGTAAGGCTGAAATAAAGTTCAACATCATCGCCCTGTTTATAGGGACTTTTCTGAAAAACTCCGTTAATAAGCCCCGTACTGTCAGTGGGCGTACCCATAACCATATAGTCCCAATATGCAATTTCCTTAAAAGATATTTTTAATCTTAAAGGAGATTCTAAAAACTGCAACGAATATTCAGGAATGCCGCATTTTTCAACGTTTTCTTCAACAACGCTTCCTGAAATAAATTTTATGGTTATATTAACGGCATCGTTTTCATTTTTCACCGTTATCTCATTTATATTGGCATCTTTCTGTTTTTTACCGCCTGAAACTGTATGTATGGTGCTATTGTAATTCTGGGGATCGTATTTATAATTTTTCCCCATATTTGAAACAATTATAATTCCTGCAACCAAGGCCCCTACAAGCAACAAACTTACTGCACATATTATTGCTTTTTTAAGAAATCCGTTGTTTTTTGGTGTCTCCTGCATACTTTTTTACACTCCTTACAACACTGACTTCAATACGTTAAATATAACGTTGCCGTCAAAAAATAATTTGCCTAAAAAAGATTCCTGGATAAGTGTGTTAAAATCTTCAAGAGGAAGAACTGACATAAAAATAGGTACTATGGAGAAAATCACCCACACAAACACTACCGATAACAAAACGCCGACTGCGCCGCCTATAAGTTTATCGCATTGCTTTAAAACGGGAAGTTTTACAACGTAATCAACAAGACCGATAACAAACAAGCACACAAGTTTTACCGCAAAGAAAATGATAAGAAAACTTACAAGGCTTAAAGTTAAGTTTATAAGCGTCTGATTAAAATAATCACTTAACGTGGAAATTCCCATTGAGGAAAAAGCACCGTTTTGAATGTTATCAAGTATCATATTTTCAACGGCTTTAGGAATTTCTGATGTGGAAAGAATTTCTTTAATTCTTTCAAATCCGATATCCTGAACGGGAACGTTGGCAACACTCATATCACTTAATTTTTCAGCGCCTGCAGTATAGTATAAAAGCGTGCTTCCAAAATCCGTTTGCTGAATATGCGATGCAAGATGGGGATATGCAAAGAAAGCAACTACCCATGATATGACGTATGAACACAGATTAAGAACTGTTACAAGAAATCCCTTGTACCACCCCAGCACAAAGCCAAGAGCGAGCACAATGATCACACCCAAATCAACTAAGTTCACAAAACCCCTCCTTTAAGCGTTTAAGGAATAACGATAAACATTTTCGCCTGACTCTATAAAAACATAGCCATCGCCCTGAATAACGTTATCTATCCTTATCGGGAATCTGTATTTTACAGATTTTCCGTCAGAAACCTTGAATTTATACATAAAATAACTGCTGAATCCGTAATAACCTTTTTCCGAAATTGCAGCAAAATTGAGTTTTTCCTCACAATCAAGATCTACAATCCCTTTTTCACCGATTGCTTTAAAACTTCCATCATTATTAAGAAGCATATTTACGTTTTTATCTATTATTCCCCAGGAAACAACGTCGTATCCGTTTACTGTATAATCGCGGTGAACTGAACCGGTGTAATCACAATCGCGCACCATTATTCTTTCAGTTCCGAAAATATAACATATCTTATCGTTGAAGACCGCATCATACATCATCTGACTGTCATCTGTAAAAGTAACAGTCTGTGTTTTTTCAGTATCGTACTTATAAGTAGAAAGTTGGTATTCAGGTCTGTATCCCGAATTTTCAACGGAAATAACCCACACACTTCCCTCTGAATATACTCCGAATCGGATATTGGTGCAATTTATCTGGGAAACTATACGGTCAATCTCTTCACCTGAACCGTTAAGAATAATCGTATCATCAGAATTGCTTAAACTTACGGCAATAAGCCTATCACTTACCGCAACTGAAGAAATGTTCTTTTCAAATTCCTTTGAAAAAACAAATGTTCCGTCTTTATCTATTATCTGAAGTTTTTTGCCTATTGTTACACCTATCTTATTGGTTCCGGGATAAAGTTCCATATCGGCAACCGTACCTGAAAAGCCCCACATAACTTCATTGCGATCGTCAACGTAATATATTTCATTTTTAGCATCGTCAATATAAACTGCGCCGCCTGCAAAGGGAACGTATGTACTATCCTTTTTAAAAGGCAAAAGTTCAAGATCATTTTCTTTCACACTTTTCATGTTGCCCGAAACAGAAATACAAATGATCACGATTACAAGAATTACCGCAAGCACTCCTAAAATAGCAGGTATGTAATTTACTATATCAAATCTTTTTCGTGTTCTTATGACGTTCATCAGAAAACTCCTATATATACTATTACATATAATTATACATTATCAATTATACCACATATATTTAATAAATACAAAGGAAAAATTAAAAAGAGCAAAAAATTTATAATTTTTCACTCTTTTCATCGCATTTTTATTTTACTTTTGCAAAAATAATCTTACCTGCATTTGTCTGAAGCATACTTGTAACTTCAACAGTAATAACACAGTTCACGTGTTCAGCGCCGTTTTCAACGACAACCATTGTGCCGTCATCAAGATAACCTACTCCTTGAGAAGGATCCTTACCTACCTTTGAAATTTCGATAGAAAGTTCATCACCTGCAACAACCGTAGGTTTAAGGGCATTTACAAGTTCGTTTACGTTAAGGATCTTCACGCCGTGAACAGATGCAACCATATTAAGGGAATAATCATTGGTCATGATATCAGCGTTAAGTTCCTTTGCAAGGGCAATTATTTTATTATCTATTGTTTCAATTTCGGGATAATCTTTTGACGAAAGAATAACGCTATCGCTTTCCTGAAGTTTTTTAACCGTATCAAGACCGATTCTTCCGCGGGTGCGCTTTTTGGAATCTTCAGAATCGGCAAGGCGGGTAAGTTCATCAAGAATAAATTGCGGAATATATATGGGTTCATTTAAAAAACCCGTTTTAAATATATCAGCCGTACGCCCGTCAATAAGCATACTTGAATCAAGAACGGTTCCGCCTGCAAAAGATTTTTTATCATCTTCGCCTTTTTTACGTTTTGTAAACAGATTAAAATCATCGTGGCGCAGATATGCTACTCTTGCACCAAAGAACCCGAAACATATGTAAATCAGTGCATTTATGCAGGTAACCAGCAATTCGTTGCTTATTTTATTAAAAATCTGACAAATGAGAAAAGCGCACAAGAAACCTATTACCAAACCTGCAGTAACGGAAAAAAGTTCCGATGCAGGCATTTCTTTTGCTTTTTTTGTTGCCTTTATAAGCATGGAAGAAACCCATTCAGATACGGGGCCGCCTACGAAATATCCGAGAACTGCCATGGCTGAAACGATTGCTATTTCGCAAAAAACCGACGCCCAGCCCCACAAGTGAATATTGAAATCTTTAAGTAAAACTTCAATAAGTATCCAAAACCAATATCCAAGTGCACCGCCTATTGGTGCAAATAAAATCTGTATTATGCGCTTAATCATTTTTTTCCTTTATGGCGGCAAGGGAAAGTGCCGTAAACACATTATCGGCAAACAGAAGTTTTATCTTCCCGTCGTCATTTAAACTCCTTTTATTTCCTTTTGGCAAAATAATTTTTTTAAATCCTAATTTAACACATTCATCAATACGTTGCTTTGCCCCGCTTATGGTGCGAAGTTCACCCGTAAGACCTACTTCACCCAGAAGTACCGTATCTGACGGCAACGGCAGATTTTTATATGCAGATGCCACAGCTGCCAACAAAGGCAAGTCCATTGCAGGCTCATCAATTCTTAATCCTCCTGCAATGTTTACATAAACATCTTGATTATAAAGGGTGTAGCCGAGACGTTTTTCAAGAACGGCAAGAAGCGTAACCATACGGCTGTAATCAACACCGCTTCCGACTCTGCGGGGATTGTTAAAGCCTGAATTTCCCGTTAACGCCTGAATTTCAACCATAACGGGCCTTGTGCCTTCAAGGGAACACATTGTGGCAGTGCCCGCAACCGGTTCACTGCGTTCGGACATGAAAATTTCAGAAGGATTAAGAACGTCTTCCATTCCCTGCTCGCTCATTTCGAAAACACCGATCTCATTAGTTGAGCCGAATCTGTTTTTATTTGCCCTTAAAACTCTGAAAGTGGAATTTCTTTCGCCTTCAAAATACATAACCGTATCAACGATATGTTCAAGCACTTTGGGCCCTGCAAGCGTGCCTTCTTTAGTAACGTGGCCAACCGTAAATATAGTTATACCGTATTCTTTTGCAACGCGCATAAGCCGTGATGCGCATTCCCTTACTTGTGAAACCGTGCCCGGTGCCGAACTTAAATAAGGCGCATAAACCGTCTGAATAGAGTCAATAACCGCCATATCAGGCTTCTGAACAGAGATATGAGCGCATATTTCATCTATATCCGTTTCAGCAAGAATATAGATTTCTTCAGATGCACATTTAAGTCTGTCAGCGCGAAGTTTTATCTGATGAGCAGATTCTTCGGCAGAAATATATAAAACTTTTTTATCCTTTGCAACAAAATTACATACCTGCAAAAGCAATGTGGATTTACCGATTCCCGGATCGCCGCCGCAAAGAGCAATACTCCCAGGAACAATACCACCGCCTAAAACGCGGTCAAGTTCTTTACTTCCTGAAGAAAACCTCTCAAAACTTACCGTTTCAACGTTTTTTAATTTCTGCACGTCTTTTTGAGGTGCAGATATTTTTTCCTGAGCCTTGATACCGCTGTTTTTAGGCGTACTTTTTATTATTTGTTCTTCTAAAGTACCCCAACTTTCGCAACCGGGACATTTCCCAAGCCACTTAGCAGATTCAAAACCGCATTGTGTACAAACGTACATTGATTTTTCTTTCATTTTTACCCCATTATATTATACTTGAATACGTCACTTCCGCTTGTAGAAGTCTTATCTTCCCAAACGATAAGTGTACCGAATGCCTGAGGAAGGATTGCACTGCTGCCCGATTCCGACACCTGCAACAAAACGTCAGATTTATAATAGTAAGCATAAACTATCTGATTGGAAACAAACACGATAAAATCATCACCCAAAGAGTACTGTGTTACGTTATCCCAGAAACTAACCGGTTCGTGCGCACCGCTTCTGTAAGCATAATAAAGCGTGGAATCAGGAGCGTTGTTTTTATCTATCCACACGTAAATATCGTTGTTGCAGATAGGTTTATGCACGTAAGTTCCCGTTGAAAACACCTGAGGCTCGATTTCACCTGAATCTTCCTCTTCCTCTTCTTCAAAAGTTTCTTCATCAAGAGTATCGTTTTCGCCAAGATCTTCAAAAACAAGACTGTATATCGCGCTTAAATTTTCATTTTCAGGATCATGATCTGCCCAAATAACCGTATTTTTATAGATATAGGGTGTGCTTACCGCGTAATTTGTGCTTTCAAAAAGCTTAATTGCCATGTTTTCATCGGAAGTAAGATCAATAAAATAAAGTTTATCTTCATTATCGCTTACTTGTTCCATCCACACAAGATAATCGCCGTAAAGTCCCATTCGGGGCATATGATTTTCAGTTTCGCGAACTTCCGAAACGGTGTTTGCCTTTATTCCGTCAATTTCAACGCGGTTCATTTTATAGATCACGTTTTTGCCTTTGTGATCAGTATCAACCCAAACTATCCAATTTTCGGAAAGATAAGTCTCAAAAATTTCACCGCCGCTCATTTTACTTTGAGTAACTTTTTTGGCAGTACCGTCAACAGCATTGAACAGATACAAGTTAGTTAAAACAGAACTTTCAAGTGCGCCCGTTCCTGCCGAGAAAAGCATTTCGTGGCCGTAAATACTTGGTTGGTTAATTCTGACTTCATCAACTTTCATTTCACGTACAGTACTTGAACGGTCAACTACGCTGAACTGAATATTCTGTTGAATTTCAGGAGTCTGCCAAGGTTCAACGTCAATGTTGCCTACGGGCTTATCCGTTTCATTAAAAACGCCATTGGCATAAAGTACGTTAAGTACAATTGCACAAATGAGCAGTAATGCAGCCGAACCATAGAATATATTCGCCCACATTCTGCGGCGCTTTATTTTTTTGGGATCTTCGCCATCACCGTATTTATATTTGAGAATATCTTCAAGTCCTGAAAATTTCATTTATTTTCTCTCCTCTATTTCATGATCATTACGGTTGCCTGAGCGCTTATTCCTTCTTCTCTGCCCTCAAAGCCAAGTCTTTCAGTTGTTGTTGCCGCAACGTTTACACGAGAAATGTCTATTTCTGCAACAGAAGCAATATTTTTATTCATTTCCTCTATGTAGGGTTTCAGTTTAGGTTTTTGTGCAACTACTATGGCACTTATGTTTCCAACAGAAAATCCCTTTTCTTTCAGAAGTCCGATTACATGTTTAAACAACAGCATACTGTCTATGCCCTTGTATTTTTCATCGGTATCGGGAAAATGCCTGCCTATATCGCCCAATCCTGCCGCGCCTAAAAGCGCATCCATAATGGCATGCACAAGAACGTCAGCATCAGAATGACCTTTAAGTCCTCTTTCGTAGGGAATATTTACTCCGCCGATAATAAGCGGTCTGTTTTCGCAAAGGGCATGCACGTCATATCCGATTCCCGTAAAATATTCTTTTGGCATTTTAACATCTTCCTCTGTTGTGATTTTTTTATTTCCGTAACTGCCTTCCACCATTTTTACCGAAAAACCCGCTTTTTCATAAACGGCACCGTCATCAGTAAGTTCAGTTCCTGCTTTTTTATAAGCAAAAATAAGTTCACTTGTCAAAAATCCCTGAGGCGTTTGTGCCGCCCACAAGCGCTTGCGGTCAGGGGTAGAAATTACGCAACCCTTTTCATCAGTTTCTTTTACGGTATCAGTTACCTTTACACCTGCGATGGCACCTTGTCCGCTTTTTATATTTTCAATTACTCTATCGATAACATCTTCGGTAATAAAGGGTCTTGCCCCATCATGAACAAGCACGGTATCATACTTATCGCCAATTGCAGTAAGTCCGTTAAGAACAGACTCTCCTCTTGTTTTTCCGCCAAGCACGTATTCTACTTTATCGCCGAAAATATTTTTGAGTCTTTCAATATCCGAAGGAGAACAAACAAGGCACACGCCATCAATTTTATCGTGATCAAGAAAAGCATTTACCGTCTTTTCTATGATCATTTCACCGCCTATTGAAAAAAATATTTTATTCTCTTTAAGTTTTGTGCGGCTTCCCGCCCCTGCCGCAGGGATCAATGCGCAGATCATTGCACTTCCTCAAACATAGGCGCGCCTGTTTTTCTCTGAACGTTATCATCAGTAAGAAGTATTTTAAAGGAATGAGTTTTTTCACCGAAAGCAATCTGGATAATATCCCCTTCCTTTACCTGATAACCTGCTTTTTGCACTTTTCCGTTAACCATAACTCTGCCTGCATCACAAGCATCATTGGATACGGTACGGCGCTTTATTATACGCGAAACTTTTAAAAATTTATCAAGGCGCATAATATTTCCTCCTGCACAGTAATATTATTATGTTATTATAACACATTTGTAACATTTTGAACAGAGATAATTTTGTGTAATTTTTTTGTAGAAAATCAGTACAAAAAACGTTATAAGTGATATAATGATCGTAATACTTTAAAGGAGCGTTTATATGTTCAGAGCATTTACAAAATTATTTATAAAAGACTATGAAAATACCCAGAGCCCTATTGTCCGCCAGAAATACGGTGTGCTTTCGGGAGTTTTAGGTATTCTCTTAAACCTTTTTCTTTTTATAATAAAGATCACAGTTGGCTTTTTAATAAACAGCGTTGCCGTAATATCTGATGCTTTTAACAACTTTTCAGATATGGGTTCAACCGTAATTTCGGTTATAGGCTTGAAATTGAGCAACAAAAAGCCTGACCGCGACCATCCATTCGGTCACGGCAGATTTGAATATATTTCTGCCCTTATCGTTTCATTTATAATTATGCTCGTTGGTTTTGAACTTTTTAATTCTTCTTTTGATAAAATCATTCACCCATCCGAAGCAGAACCTATAAATTGGCTTTTAATGGGAATACTTATGATATCCGTTCCCGTTAAACTTTTTATGTTCGGCATAAACAACTATCTTGGCAAAAGCATATCTTCGCCTACTCTTACCGCAACTGCCATTGACAGCCGTAACGATGCTTTTGCAACAAGTGCCGTTATAATCTCACAGATAATTGACGGACTTCATATTCTACCTTTCGTTATTGACGGTTACGTTGGCGCAATCGTTTCTTTACTTATAATATACGCAGGTTTTTCAGTTGCAAAGGATACTGTTGATATTCTTCTGGGCAAAGCACCTGAAAAAGAGACGGTAAATGAAATAAAAGAACTTTTGCTTGATACCCCTGAAATTGTTGATATTCACGATCTTATCGTTCATGATTACGGTCCCGGCAGATTATTTGCTTCAGTTCATGCAGAAATAAAAGATAATGCCGATATCATTGCCGCACACGAAGCAATTGATGCCGTTGAAAAACTGATTTTCAAAAACACAGGTTGTGAAATAACCATTCACCTTGACCCAATATCTACCGATAACGAAATTCTCAATAATATAAAAACACTTATATACGGCATTTTTAAATGCGATAACTGTTCGTGCAGTATTCACGACTTACGTATGACTGACGGTGAAAACAACATAAACATAATTTTTGATATGGTAGTTCCTTTTGAACTTGATAGCGAAGAAACAAAAAACATCGTTCAAAAAATCAAAAAAGCCATATCCGATTACGACTGCCGTTTTTCAACGGTTATACAAATAGACAGAGATTTTACGCAAACACTTGACAAATAACGTATTTTTGTTACAATATATTAAGTAATTAACTTTTAAGGAGTTTTTATTATGGATAGCGACAGTAGCGACGAAGATAACTACTGTAAGTATTTTGTAAAATTGAGCACATCTAAACTGCATCACGCGGTATAGGTGTGCTTTTTATATTTTTAAGGAGTATAAAATGTATATTATTCTGATGCTTTTATGCATAATTCTTTCAGCTTATTTCTCTTTAGCAGAGACTGCTTATTTAAACGTAAATAAGTCAAAACTCAAATCTCTTGCAGAAAAAGGTAATAAAAAAGCGATCCGCGCATTAAATCTTTCTGAAAAGGAAGATAAACTTATCTCTACTGCGCTTATTATGAACAATGCAGTAAACATTGCTTTTGCGGCAATTTCCACAATATTTTTCATTGAACTTATAAACGATAATAATATTGCCGCGGCAGTTGCAACTGTTTCCGCTGCCTTTGTTGTTCTGCTTTTCGGCGAATTTGCCCCAAAGACTATTGGTGAAAACTTTTCAGAAAAGATTGCAATGAACTCATCTGCCGTTATGCAGGTGCTTATGTGCCTTTTAACGCCAGGTTATGCAATCTTCTCTTTATGGAAAAAACTTATTTCAGCAATTTTTAAAAATCATGAAGAAGATACCTCAAGCCAGGAAGAATTATTGATGATCGTTGAAGAAGCCGAGCAGGAAGGCGATATTGATACAGATGAAGGCGATCTTTTAAGAAACGCTATAGAATTTACCGAAATTCGTGCAGAAGATATTCTTACCCACCGTGTTGACCTTGAAGCCGTTCCTCAAGATGCGCCAAAGGAAGAAATTGCACAAAAGTTTTCTGATACCCGTTTTTCCCGTCTTCTTGTTTACAACGAAAATATAGATAATATCGTAGGCGTTATTCACTTAAAAGATTTTTATAAAGATAACGGTATCATAAAGGCTGATATTTCAACAATAATGTCACCCCCATTATTTATCCATAAGTTCGAAAAAATTGACGATCTGTTAAAACAACTTCAGCAAGAAAAATCCCATATAGCCGTAGTTGTTGATGAATACGGCGGAACACTTGGCATCGTTACCATGGAAGATATTTTAGAAGAACTTGTAGGCGATATCTGGGACGAGCATGACGAAGTTATCGAACAGTACAAAAAAGTTAACGAAAATACTTATCTTGTTGATTGTGCCACCAATTTTGAAGAGTTCTGCGAATTCTTTGAACTTGAATGCGATAGCGAAAGTATTTCCCTTGGCGGTTGGATAATGGAACAGTTAGAACGTATCCCCTCCGTCAACGATAAATTCACTTTTGAGCATCTTGATTTTGTTATTGAAGAATCTGATTCAAGACGTGTTATTTCCGTAAAAGTTACAAAAAACGAAAAAAACATTGAAACCGAGGAATAAAAAATGGATAATCTTACAAGCATTAAAAGAATAGGTAATATAAAACATTCAGGCAGTGAATGGTCGATAATTTCAAAAAAGATCGTTCTTGAAAACACACCTGAAAAAGCCATTATCCGCATTGATTCAGTTGGCGTTTGCGGTATATTTGTTAACGGCAAATTTTTGGAAGCAACAACGGGCAGATACGTTAACCGCATTTGCGCTTTTGAATTTACTTCCCTTTTAAATAAAGGCGAAAACTTAATTGAGTTAAAGCTTGGCAATCACTTTTATCAGCCTGTTTTTAATGATATTTTTAATCGCTCAGGCAAGATGTTTTCAAGTGTTGCCGCAGAAATTTTAATTGACGATAAAACTACCGTAACGGATATGTCCTGGCAATGCGAAGACGAGCTTCACTTCTTTTCAGAGGTTACAAAGGCTGAATATGAGCGTTTTTGGATTGCTTCCGCTTTATGGAACGAGCAGAAGGATATAGAGGTAAACGATGCCGTTAAAGCCCTTATCGGAAGCGATTATAACCCCAATGAAAAAACTAACGGAATTATTGAAATAAAAGATCTTATCTACGATAATATCTATGAGCTTGGCAGATTATACGTTGGCTATCTTTTAATTGACTATGAAGCGGAAACGGACAGCAAAATTACCTTTGCCTTTGATTATACCGAATCTGTTAACGATCTCATAAATGAAATGCCCATAATAAAGCGTTTAAAAATCGTTGAAGACGTGAAAAAAGGCAGTCATTCACATATTGTTTTAAGGCGCCGCGCTTTCAGATTTTTAAAAGTTACACATGATGAAAACGTAAAAATCAAAAGCATAAAGCTTATTTTGAGTATGAAGCCCAATAATTCCTTGGGACATTTTGAAAGTGAAGACGAAATTTTAAATAGAGCTTGGCAGGTTGGCAAATATACACTTTTAGTAAATATGCACCAGGAATATGAAAGCTGTCCACGAAATGAAATGAAATTCTTCTCGGGCGATGCAATCATTGAGGCTCTTGTTGATTACTATACTTTCAATGACGGTTCTCTTGTGGATTCATCAATGTCTTTAACGGAGATTGCGTCAAACCTCGGCTTACGTCATAACACAGTTGAACGTAACGTAGGTTTGTGGGATTACCCTGCTTGGAGAATTTTAATTGCATACAATCACTATTTATATTTTAACGATACAGATTTCGTTAAAAAATACTTTGATGAATTGACTACGTGCCTGAACTGGCTCATAGATAAAATGAATTCCCGTTATCTTATCTATCAGTTCCCCGTTTTTTCGGCACCTATGTATCAGGACTGCAGTCCGGTAGAATATAATTCTTCCCCTGACCGTTTAGGTGAAAAGCCACTATTAAACGCTCTTTTATATAAATGCTTGCTTGTTATGGCAGAGTTTTCCGATATTCTTTCTGACTCCCAAGGTGAAAAGTGGCGCAATTTAGCCCAAAAAGTTAAAGATGCAATAAACGAGCATTTGTGGAATGAAGATAAAAAAGCATATCTTGATGGCTATGATACAACTTATATTCCCGAAGACGGTAATGCCGTTGCAGTGCTTTTCGGTATTTCCGATGAAAAACGCACAAAGGAAATTTTAGAAACAGTTAAAAAGGAAACATGGACGCCCTACGGTGCATCAATGATAAATTCAGATTCGCTTAAAATTCGTGATGAATATCGAACCATTTCTCCCGTTATGAATATGTATGAAGCGGAAGCACGCTTCTTAAATGACGATGAAGAAAACGCCCTTGAACTTATAAAGCGTTGCTGGGGCGGTATGCTTAAAAAAGGTGCTGAAACTTTTTGGGAGTTTATCTCCAATGACGAAACAAAAAGATGGCATATCCCTGCACACGGTTGGGCATCAGGCTGTTGCTATCTCTTTGGTGCGTACGTTTTAGGTATTCGTCCCAATAAATCAGGCTATGAGGAAGTGCTTTTCTCCCCCGCCGAAACACTTGAAAACTATAAAGGCGTTGTTCCAACAAAGAAAGGTCTTATCGCAATAAAAAAAGAGAATGGCAAATATACTATCGCCATCCCCAAGAGCGTTAAACTTATAACAGAAGTTAAAAACGTTGAGATTATTGAGTACTAAAAAATATTCACAAAAAACCGAACCCAATAAAATTCTTGGGTTCGGTTTTCTTTGTACTATTATTTAATAATCTTATAGCCGATATGTCCCGACATAATGTTAGGATCGTGGAACAGAAGAGGAATGATTTTATTATTACTGAATTCTTCAATAAACCTCCGGCTAAGCTTTTCATCGTATGAGGCGCCGGTGCAAATTTTATCCGTCAAACATTTTTCATAATAACATTCATCGCCAACAAGTAGGTAGTTATCTGCCAAAACGACACAAGAGCCTATGGAATGTCCACCGATTTTCTTTATTCTTACGTTCTCATCCAATAAAAATTCATCATCGAACAAATGAACATTGAAGCTCTCAGGAATGTACTTTTTCGCTTCAATATATTCGTTTTTTTGGATGTGTATAACGGCATTTGTATAATACTTGATAGCTTCCATGTGGTCGTGGTGCGAATGTGTAATGATAACATCGGTGATGTTATTTGGCAAGAGTCCATACTCTTTTAAAACATCAACGGGTTTTTGGAATTGGGACATTTCAAAGCCTGCACCATCATCACAGCCTACGTCAACAAGAATATTTTTGTTTTCGGTTTGTATCAAATAGATTGTAAATGAAATCGGCAAAAGTTTATCTTTGTTTCCGCCTTTAAAAATAAAGTTTTCTCCAAAAACGGACTCTCCGTATTTTAACGCTACGATTTTCACTAAATCTCTAATACTACCTTTCCAATATTCTCACCGCGATAAAGAATATCGTGTGCTTCTTCTGCTTCGGTAATGGGAAGAATCTTATGAATAGTAGGTTTAACGGAGCCGTCTTCCACCTTGGGGAACACTTCATTTACAAGGCTTGAAAGGATCTGTGCTTTCATTTGGGGTGTACGCGAGCGAAGGGTACTGCCAACAATTCTAACATTCTTTTTATAGATATTTTTAAGGTCGATATTGGTGTTTGTGCCTGCAAGTGCCGCAATAACTATCCAGCGACAGCCGTACTTAACGTAAGGAAGACAATCGCCCAAATTCTGTCCGCCAAGGCAATCGATGGCAATATCAACGGCTCTGCCTGCTTCTTCCTCTTTCTTTAAAACTTCGGGAAGGCTTTCTTTTCTTGTGTCAACAATTAAATCTGCGCCAAGATGCTTGATATTTTCAGGATCGGAAATTACAGTTGTGATAACGCGAAGATCAAAGGCTTTTGCCATAGGGATCACTACGCTTGCAAGACCTGAAGCGCCTGCCTGCATTAAAAGTGTGTCGCCCGCCTTTGCTTTGCCCTCAACAAATAATTTTAAATATGCCGTTGCAAAGGCTTCGGGAATAGCCGCCGCTTCAGCCATAGAACAGTTTTTTGGAACGGGCATACACATACCGTACTCAACGGAAACATACTCGGCATATCCGCCGCCGCCAAGCAAGGCGCAAACCTTATCACCGATTTTATAGTTTGATTTTTCCTTTGCACTCTCCGTCATTTCAACGATCTCGCCTGAAACCTCAAGTCCCATCCATTCAGGGCAACCTTCGGGAGGCGGATAATCACCTTCACGTTGCATAAGATCGGCTCGGTTAAGTGCCGCGTATTGAACTTTTATTAAAACTTCATCTTTCTTTAATGCGGGATATGGCACGTTATCCCATCTTAAGCTTTTATCGTCATTTACAAGAATTGCTTTCATTACTTTTTTATCCACTTAAATATTCCCCCAATCAAACAATACACCTATTGGGAAATTTTTCTCGGTTACTAATCTGTTATAAATCTCATTTGCCTCTTTGGGTGAATGAATTTCGCAAATCATATCCTTAAAATTAAGGCGTTTTCCCTTAATAAGATTTAAAATTGCTCTAAGATCGTCGGCATCTGTCCACAATCCTGCAGATGATTCTTTCTTCGGGCGTGCCATTGTATGGGCACCGATCAACGATATTCCTCTGCCGTGAACCTTACCGTAATAGTCAATTTCAAAATGCGAGCTTCTGGTGCAACCAAGAAGTGCAACTCTGCCCATTTGTTTCATACAATCAAGTGCTTGAATCAAACCGACACCAAGACCGGTTACTTCGATACAAACATTCACTCCGCCATCGCTTAGCGCTATAACGTCCTTTGTGAAAGTATCACTTGTGGGATCAAGAACATAATCTGCACCCATTTTTAAAGCAAACTCTCTGCGTTCTTTCACCGGATCAACGGCAATAACGGGATACGCGCCTGCCGCCTTTAACTGCTGAACTGCAAAAACGCCAAGAATTCCAAGCCCCATTACCATTGCGGATTCCCCGATTTCAAGATACGTTTTTCTTATAGCCGCAAGAGGAAAAGTGGAAATCAACGCCATAGATGCTTCCTTGGTGGAAACCTCATCGGGAATTTTAATTACATTATTTCTGCTGATGGTAATATTCTTTTTATGCTTTCCCCAATAAACAACAACTCTGTCCCCGACCTTAATGTCAGTTACTTCACTGCCTATCTCAGTTACAATTCCCGCGGAACTGTAACCAACCGTTATTGGAAATGTAACCTCTTCATCTTCTGCCACGGTCGTTCCGTTTCTTGCTCCGATAAAGTTTGCCTTTTCTGTTCCTGAACTGATTGCCGAGTATTCAAGGCTTACCGTTACCTCATCTGCCTTAGGGGGCAGGCACGGAACATCAAGAAGTTCGGCTGTATACGGTGCGGTAAACACTATTTGTTTTGTTTGCATAATCACACTTCCTTTCCGCAAGATCTAAGTATCAACTTATAAAGACCAAGCTCATAATCATAAGAATACGGGTTTTCTTTTCCTCTTATTATTTCTGCAAAATTGCGCATCATATGATCATAACGGTCATATATCTCCGATTTGCTTGTTTCCCACTCTTTATACCAATTAGCGCTATATGCTTCGTTCATTACGGTATATTGACCGTTTTCTGTCGGAACCTCAAGAGGTTTTATTTCTATAGTTCCTTTTTCACCGCAAATAACAAGCTGTCTTCTTAAAAAGCCACCGCTTTCGTTTGCGCAGGTTTTGGCAAAAGATACTCCGTTTTTATATTTTAATGCAACCATTCCGTAATCATCGGCTGTAACGCCATCACAACCGGTTGAACAATTAAGAGGTATAATTTTTTCCGGCTCGCCCTGAATCTGATAAATTAAATCAAGAAGATGGCATCCCAAGAAGAACAACATTCCTCCGGGGAAATTCTCAAGCCATTGTCTGATCTCAGCAGAATGTTTACAGTCCATATGCGCTTCAACCGAATATATTTCACCAAGCTCGCCGTTTTTTATTTTCGCAAAGGCTTCTTGGATCTTTGGATTAAAGCGATACATATATCCCGTTGAAAAAGTCAGGTTTTTAGATTTTAATATTTCAATAAGTTTTTCAAAATCATCATAATCAACACCGCCCGGTTTTTCCATATGCAGATGCTTGCCTGCTTTTGCTGCCATAAGAGCATATTTGGTAAGGTAAATTTCCTCCGTTTCCACCGCAACCGCTTCGATGGTGGGATCATTCAATATCTCTTCTACCGTCATCTCCTTATAGCCTTCAAATATTTTTACCTTTTCTGGAAACTTTTCCCTTTCATTTTCAGGAAGTGCATATCCTGCAACTTCAAAAATATCTTCTTGCTTTAAGAAGCTGTTCCATATATGATAACCGTGGCTGTTTCTACTTGTGCCTATTTGTGCAACTCTTATTTTTTTCATATTATAATGCTCCATTCTATATAATATCAGGATAAAAATCAAAATTATCACGTACTGCTTTTACTGCTTTCACCGTAGGCTGAGTGGGTACTGCACATTCATCGTGTTCGCGCACCGCAAGATACATTGAGCATCCTAACTGACCGCCGATCATTCTGTGAATTTTTGAGTGAGTTCCGCCCGATAAGAACAAGAACGGCACTTTAAGTTCTTTTTTGAGCAGAGTGGTAATTCTCAGGTTTTCCATTTCTTCTTCAACGGAATTGCCTGCCGTTACGATCTTAACAACGTCAGCACCGCGCTTTTGTTGTTCATATGCGATTTCAAGAACAGTTTCAGCAGGGGTAAATTTTAACACGTGGGAGGACATAAGTGCTTCCTTGCCCATATGGTGTATCCTATCAATAAGTCTTTTCTGTTTATCGATGGCATCCTGCTTCATTGAAAGCTCTAAGCCAATACCCATACCCGATTCGCTATCAAAGGCACTGCCCATAACATCACCTAAGGTTGCACCGCATTTTAAAGCAACCAGAAGCTCTTCGGTGATCTCTTCATCACTTAATCCTTCATTTTGTTGTGCGCGGTAGTTAGTAATATAAATAGGATGATTTGAGCAAGAAGCAAATATATTTCTATAGTTTTCTTCAGTTTTAAACTCTCTTTTCAAGCGTTCAAGCTGAATTCCCAAACAGTCTGCCCCATCATAAATCGAGTTTTTAACTGCAAAACGGATTGCATCGGGATTATCCTTTAATATCATTGAAGTAATTAAAGGTTGATTCTGATTTAAGAATGTTGCCATTGTTTTTCCCTCTTCATAGCATTTCTGCCACCATCAATCATAATATTTTCGCCGTTGATAAACTGACCTTTATCAGATGCAACAAAAAGCACAAGGTCGATAATTTCCTGCGGTTCAGCGGCACGACCTAACAAAGTCTTCATATTTGCCATTGCGGCTCTTGTAAGTACGGGGCCCGGTGAAATGCAAACGCATCTGATATTGTAGGGTGCACCGAACTGGGCAATGGACTTTGTTAAGCCAAACATAAGCCCTGCCTTTGCGGTAGGATAATCCATACCGTAGCCATCACCCTCCTGACCTGTAATTGAGCCGATATTTATTATTAAACCACTTTTCTGCTGACGCATTACCTTTGCGGCGGCGTGGGCAAAATAGAAAGGTCCTTTTAAGTTTACGTCAATACCCCAATCGTAAACGTCAATGGGAACATCGGGAAATTCAGGACATTCTTCCATATTAACCTTGCACATTCTTGTTGCCGTTCCGCCTGCAAAATTGCAAACCATATCAAGTGAGCCAAACTCTTTAACCGCTAAATCTACTGCGGCACAAACTTGTTTATAATCTCTTACATCACAAAGACAAGCAACTGCCTTGCCCTGATTTTTTTCATTTATTTCTTTTACTTTTTCATTTAAAACTTCTTCGTTTACGTCACACATTACAACGTTGCCGCCTAAAGAAGCAAAGTTCTGTGCAAACAAAAGTCCCATACCTGACGCGGCACCTGTTGAAATTGCTGCTTTGCCTTTAAATTCCATAATAATTTCTCCTTTAAATTTTCTTTCTGCAACCATCAATCTGATAGTCCTGACCTGAAATATATGCTGCCTTATCACTTGCAAGGAAGCTGATAAGATAAGCGTATTCCTCTAATTTGCCGGTTCTTCCCATATAACATTGTTCATTTTCGATTTTAGCATCTTCATTTCTGATTGTGCCGGGAACAACGTTATTTACCGTAATGCCATATTCAGCGACCTCTTTTGCAAGTGCCTTGGTAAATGAGCTTACCGCACCCTTGGTCATTGAATAATCAACCATATTTGCATTGCCGTAAACTCCTGCTACTGAGCCGATGTTGATAATTCTGCCATAATTATTTTCTATCATATTAGGAAGAACTTCGTGGCTAAAATACATAAGCCCCAAAATATTAACGTTTATCTTCTTTTTCCATTCTTCACTTGTCGTTTCAACAAAAGTTCCCCAAGTGCGCCACAGACCGGCATTATTCACAAGAATATCAATTTTGCCGTAAGTTTTGATCGCATCTGCCACGACCTCTTTTACGCGATTTTCGTCGCTTACGTCGCACACATATGCTGAAGCATTTGCACCCATTGTTTCAATTTGATTTTTTACAAGTTCGAGTTTTTCACCATCAATATCAACAATGCACACATTTGCACCTTCTTTGGCAAATTCCAATGCCGTTGCCTTTCCAAGACCGATAGATGCACCGGTAACAACAACAGTTTTATTCTTAAATTCCATAAATGCACCTCCATTATTTTGTTCATTATATCATCTTGCCAAATTCTTTTCAATATGCTATACTATAAAAAAAGTAACTATTCTGTAATTTAGGAGATTTTCACCGATGAAAAAAGGAATTTTTGTGTCAGAACTGTCTTTTCAAAAACACGTTTTCAATAAATTTCACTTCTGTCGCGGTAATAACAGTAAGCGCAAATCAAGACTGGGTATTATTTTAAAAGGTTCAGGCACATATTTATACTTAAACAAAAAACTCGACGTAAAAAAAGGTGACGTTGTTTTTATTCCTGAAAATATCTTTTGTTATTCTTCCTGGCAAGGTGAACCTGAAATTGAAGTTTTATACATAAGTTGTTTTATTCACTATGAAGGCTTTCAATATGAGCCGCAAACGGTAAACTGTCAGCAAAGCACAAAAGATGATCTTTTGAAAATATCAGAACTTCTAAGTTCTGATTACCTTGACGAACTTGAAGCCTATTCCCTTTTTTATAAAGTTCTTAAAACTATTTTGCCCCAAATGAAAATATCAAACTTTGCTTTTGACAAAACACTTCAGATAGCCATTGAATATTTATCTGAAAATTGGGATAAGGATTTTTCGGTAAGTGATCTTGCGAAAAAATGCCTTATAAGCGAATCTTCAATATACCACTTGTTTCAAAAAGAAATGGGACAAACTCCCGTTAGTTTCCTTAATTCAATAAGAATCAACAAAGCCATTGAATTTCTGGAAAACACAAACTATTCTGTTTCAACTATCAGCAACATGGTAGGTTTTAATTCGGAAAATCATTTCAGAAAAGTGTTTGTTTCGCTCACCGGTACAACACCCTTAAAATTTAGAAAGAGAACGTAAAAAACGGTGAAAATTCACCGTCAGTCTGCTGACAAAGTCAGCAGGCTGCCAGAGTTCGAGAAACCCTTGCAAGCCAAGACGCGGTGTTCTAAAAGCGAGGGCGCTTACAAAGTCGTAAGTAACCGAGCTTTTATGGTTACCGCAACAAAGGAAATAAAGACCTGCGAGTGCAGGTCTTTATGTTTGCATGGGTTTGTCAGTGCTCTGAAAACGGCAAAATTCACCGTTTTATTTTATATATTCATTTAATTTTTCAGTGTCAAGCTTATCAAAGCTCTTAAGCACGGGATAAAGCTTTTGTGCGATGATCTTTACGCCGCCTTCAATATTACTTTCAATATTAAGCGGCATTAAAGGCTCGTGCAGGGACATTCTTAATAGGAACCAACCATCACCGTCTTCAGCATCAAAGGATACTCGGATGCCCTCGTAGTTATCGGGAGCAACTTTCCATCCATCAGCTTCTTTTGCATAAGCGCTGACTGCACCAATAACTTTCTCCCCGAAAGGTTTGAAATCATCAAGTGCAATGTTCATTCTGAACTCTTTGCTTTCAATGGGTTCTTCAAGACCTAAAAGAAGATCTTCCAGCTTTTTGCCCTGTTCCTTAAGTTGTGCAGCCTTAATAAGAAGTTTCGTTACTAAATATGCACCGTCATCAAGGAAATAGTTTTCCTTTAATGCCGCATGACCGCTTGTTTCAATGGCTAAAGGACAATACTGTCCCTCTTTATTAAGACGGATAGCCTCGTTTATAACGTTCTTATATCCGCGTTTAAAACGGTGATGCATTCCGCCGTGATTTTCAATAAACTTTTTAAGTCCGCTTGAGGTGATAGAATCTGTAACTATAACCGCAGGCTTTCTTTCTTCAAGGAGAATTGCCGAAATAAGTGCAATAAGTTTGTTTCGGTTTATTTCCTTACCGCATGAATCAACTGCGCCTGCGCGGTCCACGTCAGTATCGAAAATAATACCCATATCAGCCTTGGCATTTATTACTGCGCGTGTTACGAATCCCATTGCTTCTTCATTTTCAGGATTGGGAATATGGTTAGGGAACGTTCCGTCAGGCTCTAAAAACTGACTTCCCGTTGTATCTGCCCCTAAAGGCTCAAGAACTTTTGTAGCATAGAATCCGCCTGCGCCGTTGCCTGCATCAACAACTACTTTAAATCCTTTTAACGGCTTTTCAAAATTTTCCTTTGAATTAACGGCATTGCGCACCTTATTTACAAGAATTTCAGCATAGTTTGACAAAAAATCATATTCTGAAACCTTGCCTTCTTTATAAGGAAGTTTCTTTCCCTCTTGGGCATTCTCAAGAATAGCCTCAATATCAGAACTTTCACATCCGCCTGCTTTAGTGAAGAACTTTAAACCGTTTCTGTCATAAGGCAAATGGCTTGCAGTGATCTGAATTGAACCGTCGCAATCAAGTTCAGGCACAATATTTGTCATAAACATTGCAGGTGTTGAAATGAGCCCGCAATCAAAAACAGTAATGCCTGCATCTTTAAGTGCAGAAATTACAGCCGTTTTAATTCTTTGTGCGGAAATTCTTGAATCGTGCCCTACCGCTACCTTAAGTTCATCTTCACCTACAGTATCTTTAAGCCAGCAAGCAAAGCCGGAAGCAATAGCGCTTACCTTTTCATCTGTAAGATTTACTTTGCCGTTTTCACTTTCAACAGCAATGCCTCTTATATCAGAGCCGTTTTTTAAATTTTTCCATTCTTTTTCTAACATAACTTATCCACCATTTGAAAAAATCTTTTTGTTAATTATATGAAAAAACATGGGTTTTGTCAATAAAAAGGACATCTTTCAATGGTTTATTTTTTGTTGTGTTAATTTACATTATATGATAAAATGTTAAATAGTTTATTTTAAGGAGTATTTTTATGAACAAAATACGGCAAAACGTATTTCCCATTCTTGCGGCAATTATTTGGGGCCTTGCATTTTCTGCACAGTCTGATTGCGCAGAAAAAGGCATGGAACCTTTTACGTTTAATATGTTAAGAGCGCTTATTGCAACGGTGGTTTTGTTTTTTGTTGCAATAATTTTCTCTAAAGGTTTTAAAAATATCAAAACTCAATTGTCAGACAAAACCTATCTTAAAGATCTTTTGCTTGGCGGTCTTTGCTGCGGAACGGCTTTGTTCCTTGCATCAAATCTTCAGCAAGCGGCTTTTTCAAGCGAAACAGAAAGCGGTAAAGTTGGCTTTATTACAGTTTTTTATCTTATGTTAGTACCGATTTTCGGTTTGTTTATAAAAAGAAAAGCACCTTTAAACGTATGGATAAGCGTTGTAATTGCATTGATCGGAATGTACTTTCTCTGCGTTGAATCGGGAACTGCTTTTAACGTAAACATTCATGATCTTTACGCTTTCTTATGCGCTATAATGTTTGCAATACAAATTCTTTTTATTGACCATTTTGCAAACAAAGTAAACGGCGTGCATCTTTCATTTATGCAATTCTTATTTGTAACCATTTTCTCTTGTGCAGGAATGCTGATCTTTGAAACACCGTCAATTGCCGTTACAGTTGATTGTTTTTGGCAGGTTGCTTACGTTGGTGTATTTTCTTCAGGCGTTGCTTACACTTTGCAGATTCTTGCCCAAAAAGGCTCAAACCCAACGGTCGTTTCCATTTTATTAAGCCTTGAATCTGTTTTTGCAGTTATTTTCGGCGCAATAATTTTACATGAAGTTATGTCGGCGCGCGAATATATCGGTTGCGGAATTATGTTTGTTGCAGTTATTCTTGCCCAATTGCCAATGAGGAGAAAACGCCATGAAAGTTAAGATGTCTGTTATCATGCTTATTCTTGGTATCGTTTTTATTCCGCTTGTATTTGTTCATTGGCTTTTTATCATCGCCGCAATATTTGCATTTATTTCATCAGCACTTTTAAGATAAAAAATACCGCCCTCTTTTTTGAGAGCGGTACTTTTTATTCGTTAATGATTGCTTCTAACTGTTGTTTAGTTCTGTATCCGATGATAGTCTTTTTTGCTTCGCCATCCTTAAAGAGGATCATACACGGAATACTGTTGATTGAAAATCTTTCTGCAAGATTATTGTTTTCATCAACGTTTACCTTTGCAACAACAATATTATTGTTTTCTGCTGCAAGTGCCTCAAGTTCGGGCTGAACCATTTTGCAAGGTCCGCACCATTCCGCATAGAAATCAACTAAAACAGGAGCCGAGCATGCTTCAACTTCCTGACGGAACGTTCCTTCCGTCACATGCTTAATTTCTGCCATAATCTTCACCTATAAATTCTGCCTTTCGGCTTTTTTACAATATGATTATCATATAAAATCCGTTTTCTGTCAAACGAAATCGTACAAGTATATATTAAATTTACATTTTAGTCATTTTTATATTGATTTTTTTGGTTTTACAGTAAAAAAAATAATTGATTATATAAAAAAAATGTGATATACTTTATCCATAAATTTAAAATTGCGGAGGTTTTTTTCTATGAAACAATTGTATGTTGGTAAAACTAAAAATGTTTATGCTCTTGATAACGGCAACGTTCTTTTAAAGTTTAAGGACGACTGCACCGGCAAAGACGGTGTTTTTGATCCCGGTGAGAACAGCGTTGGTCTTACTATTGAGGGTATCGGTAAAGCAAATCTTCAGACCTCTGTTTACTATTTTGAGATGCTTAAAAAGGCAGGCATCAAAACTCACTACGTAAGCGCTGATATCGACAACGCTACTATGGAAGTTCTCCCTGCTGAAAACTTTGGCAAAGCTCAGGGCGGTAACGGTCTTGAGGTTATCTGCCGTCTTGTTGCAACAGGAAGTTTTGTAAGAAGATACGGCGAATACATTAAGGACGGTACAGTTTTAGAAGGTGGCTACGTTGAATGCACCTTCAAGAACGATGAAAAAGGCGATCCGTTAGTTACGGGCGAAGGTCTTGCCGCTCTTAAGGTTATGACTCCTGAAATGTTTGCAAGCATGAAAGAACAGACCTTAAAGATCACAAAGATCGTTGCTGACGACCTTAAAACAATCGGCTTAGACCTTTGGGATATTAAGTTTGAGTTCGGCTACACCAACAATGGCGAAGTTGTTCTTATCGACGAAATTGCTTCAGGCAATATGCGCGTTTATAAGGGCGATAAGATCGTTGAACCCGTTGAACTTACAAAACTTATTTTGAACAGATGAAAAAAATAGTATGCACGATTCTTTGTGCAATATTGATTTTATCCTGCTCTGCCTGCGATCTTGCAAAAGATATTTTCACAAAGTCGGTATCTATTACTGATGCAGAAAAAGTATTTGAGCATGAGGATTTTAGTATCACATTAACAACCGGCTTCCTGACTATGGATTTCATTTCGGAAGATTTCTCCTTTATCTGGGGTGACGGAATTATTACCGTTATGGGCATGGAAGCAGGCATTGGCGTTGATGAAATAACACTATCGGAATATGCTGAATTTTTCAGCCAGAATCTTGACGGTGTTAACAGCGTTAAGACAGATACTCTTGATGATACTATCCCCTGCGTTGAATATAGCGTGGATAATGACGGTGAAATGTATAGTTATCTTACTTGCTTTTATGAAGCAAAAGATGACATTTGGGTAATATTGTTTGGCGCTCCCGAAAGCGACTATACAAAATATTATGAATCCATCTGCAAGTACGCCCGATCAGCAAAGGTTAGTAAATAAAAAAATTAAAAGGTGCGAAATATCGCACCTTTGTTTTTTTTATAATAGAAATTTCTGTTTAATCAATTAATAAGAGGACATTAGAAGATTATAATACCAAACACCAAAACAAATTATTCCAATTATAATGCATATCACAATTATTGCTGTTTTCATAATTCCTTTTTGTTTTTCTTCCTCTACCGCAGATGAAAAAGAAGGAATAATATGTTCAGGCTCAATTTTTTTGATTTGCTCATGCATTTTTACAATATTCTTATTACAAATATCTTTTCCCTGAGCAGTAAGATTCAAACTATCTCGTTGGATTTCGTAAAGTTTTATAATCCACATATATATTGATTTTATCTTGCTTTTTTGATTTAATTCATATTTTGCAATAATGTTTTGCAAAGAAACTGCATACTCATCAAGTAATGAAACAAACAATGATTCTGTTTCAGATTTATTTGTTTTAGTTACATT
Organism: Clostridia bacterium; assembly: GCA_045541035.1. Lineage (GTDB taxonomy): Bacteria > Bacillota > Clostridia > Christensenellales > QALW01 > UMGS1322. The sequence continues at coordinate 77,212 of JAZQII010000043.1, forward strand.
TCCATACCCATCTTTCCATTCAGTAAAAACATAACTGCTAAACGACATATTTATTATATCGTTTGTTATCTTTTCTAAAAAAACAAACTGTTCAGGCTCTTTCTCCATATTATAATTATCATCAATAATGGATACACTATTTTGTAAAACTTTAAAAGCTGCCTGTCTTTTATAGATATCATCACTGGTTAAAGATGTTTTCGCTTTACCAAATGCACTATAAAAAATCGCTTCAATATTGGTAGGATCATTTTGCTCAACCATATTGTAATATTTTTCTACCTCTTCCCAATCCTCTTTTTCATAGGCTCTTCGAGCGTTTGTGAGATATTTTTCTACAAATGCAGAATTATCCACTTTTACAGTTCCTTGTACATCAACAGTTCCTTCAATCATCATTTTTTTTGCTTCTTCAACAGAATATTTGATTCCGCAGAACTGACATACAAAGAACCCATCTTCCTTTACAAATTCTGTGCCATTGCACATTTCACAAGTCATTGCTTTCATTTTCTTACCCTCCATCTAATTTTTTGTGAAATGATTTTGTCATTTCTTGTCTATTATAGCATACATTTTATATTTTGTCTATTATCGTAGACTGTATTTTATCTATTTTTTGTTATCCTAAATATAAGGGTGATGAAAATGGACTTTAATAAATATTCGGCAGGAAAAGTAATAAAAAAATTAAGAAAAGAAAAAAACCTCTCACAAGAGGTTTTAAGTGGATTTGCCTGCATTGCCAGAAGTCATCTTGCAATGATCGAATCAGGCACTAAACAGCCTAATTTTGAAACCATATGGAAAATTGCTTGTGCTTTGGAGATTCCGCCCCACAAGCTCGTTGAAATGATTGAAATTGAAACTAAAAATGCAGAAAATTAAAAGGTGCTGATTTTTTGTCAGCACCTAATTTTTTATTCTTTTTCAGCGGTGGATTGAATAAACAATTCGTCCATCTGTTTTTGTTCAACCACGTCGGGAGCGCCGGTAAGGAGACAGGATGCGTTCTGCATTTTGGGGAATGCAATAACGTCCTTAATATTGTCTGCGCCTGCAAGGAGCATAACAAGACGGTCAAAGCCAAGAGCAAGTCCGCCATGAGGAGGTGCGCCATACTTAAATGCTTCAACAAGGAAGCCGAAACGGTCTTCAATATCTTCATCCTTAAAGCCAAGAAGATTGAACATTCTGTTCTGAATTTCAGAAGAATGGATTCTGATACTTCCGCCGCCAAGTTCATAGCCGTTTAATACGATATCGTAAGCCTTTGCACGAACTTTGCCGGGATCGGATTCAAGAATGGGAAGGTCTTCATCCATAGGTGAAGTAAAGGGATGGTGAACTGCAACGTAGCGGTCCTCTTCCTCAGAATACTCTAAAAGGGGGAATTCCGTTACCCAAACGAACTCGAAGGAGTTTTCGGGAATAAGATTTAATCTTCTTGCGATCTCCTGACGAAGCTGACCTAATGAATCGAATACAACGTTATTTTTATCGGCAACTGCAAAGATAATATCACCGTTTTCGGCGCCCATAAATTCAGCAATCTCATCAAACTGCTCTTTAGTGAAGAATTTATTTACACTTGTTCTGTAGCCTTCTTCGTTCTTGATGATCCAAACAAGACCTTTAGCGCGGTAAGTTTTAATATACTCCTGAAGAGAATCAATATCTTTTCTTGAGAACTTATCAGCACAGTTTTTGGCTAAAATGGCACGAACACTACCGCCGTTCTTGATAGCATCGGTAAATACCGAGAATTCACAATTTTCAACTAAAGAAGAAATATTCTTTAATTCCATACCAAAACGAAGGTCAGGTTTATCTGAACCGTAATTTTCCATTGCATCACAATATTTCATGCGACGAATAGGAAGTTTTACGTCAACATCAAGAGTTTCCTTGAAAACCTTCTTTAAGAGGCCCTCGGTCATAGTCATAACGTCGTTTTCCTCAACAAAGGAAAGTTCCATATCTATCTGTGTGAACTCAGGCTGACGGTCAGCACGAAGGTCTTCATCACGGAAGCAACGTGCGATCTGGAAATAGCGGTCAAAGCCTGACACCATTAAAAGCTGTTTAAAAAGCTGTGGTGACTGAGGAAGTGCAAAGAATGTTCCAGGCTGAACACGTGAGGGAACAAGATAGTCTCTTGCGCCTTCAGGAGTGCTCTTTGTAAGCATAGGAGTTTCGATCTCTAAAAAACCGTTATCGGTAAGATAGTTTCTTGTTGCGCTTGCAACACGAGAGCGCATAATAAAGTTATGCTGCATTGAAGGTCTGCGAAGGTCAAGATAGCGGTATTTAAAGCGAAGTGCCTCGTTTACGGAAACACCGTCATTAACCTCAAAAGGTGTAACTGCGGCTTCGGAAAGAATCTTTACTTCCGTTACCTCAATTTCAATTTCGCCTGTTTTAAGTTCTTTATTTACGTTTTCAGGTGTACGGGCAATAACAGTACCGGTAACTGCAAGAACGAACTCACTTCTAACGTGTTGGATGCTGTCAAAAAGCTCCTTATTTTTTGTGCCGTCCCATACTGCCTGAACGATACCGCTTCTGTCACGAAGCCACATAAACACAAGTCCGCCAAGATCACGTCTGCGCTGAACCCAGCCCATAACCGTCTGGCTTGTACCGATATGTGCGCTTGTTAATTCACCGCACATTATTGTTCTTTTTAATCCGTTTAAAACTTCAGCCATATTATTAACCTCTTAAAACATTTATGATTTCTTCAGGCGCAAGTTCCTTTTGCTCGCCCGTGGACATATCTTTTAAAACATATTTACCGTTTTCAAGTTCATTTGAACCGATTACAACGGTATACTTAACGTCAAGCTTGCCTGCATACTTGAACTGTGCCTTAAATGAACGCTTATTGTGATCGCCTTCGGCAGAAATACCGTTATTGCGCAATTCCTGAACAAGTTTAAAGGCAGCAATTCTTTCTTCATCAGATGCACCTGAAACAACGTAAACCTTGAAAAGTTCAGGTTTTTCAGGGATAAGATTCTGTTCTTCCAAAAGGATAAGCAAACGCTCAATGCCCATACCGAAGCCGATACCGCAGATATCCTTATCGCCAAGCTGACGAACTAAACCGTCATATCTGCCGCCGCCGCAAACGGTAAGATCGTTTCCGTCAACAGTTGCAATAATTTCAAAAACGGTTTTGGTATAGTAGTCAAGACCGCGAACAATGCGGGGATTAACCTTAAAGGGAATCTCCATTTCGCCTAAAATCTTTTTAAGCATTTCAAAGTGATCGCGACATTCATCGCAGATATAATCAAGAATTACGGGAGCGTTATCAGCATCTCTTCCGCAGTCAACATCCTTACAGTCAAGAATGCGCATGGGGTTGCGCTCTAATCTGCTCTTGCAAGTTTCGCAAAGTTTTTTATCTGAAAAATATTCCTTTAATGCCTGATTATACTTTTCGCGGCAATGGGGACAGCCGATATTGTTGATGTTAAGGCTTAATCCCTGAAGACCGCATTTTTTAAGCACAGAAAAACCAAGCATAATAACTTCGGCATCCAAAGTTGCTTCGCTTCCGCCAAAGACTTCGATACCAAACTGATGATGCTCACGAAGTCTTCCGCTCTGAGGTTTTTCATAGCGGTAAACAGGCGTAAAATAAAACATTTTTAAGGGAAGTGCATCGTTAAACATACCGTGTTCAATAAATGAACGGGCAGCACCTGCAGTGCCTTCAGGTTTTAAGGTGATGCTTCTATCGCCTTTATCGTTAAACGTATACATTTCTTTTTGAACAACGTCAGTAGTATCACCAACGCCACGAAGAAAAAGTTCCGTATGTTCAAAACCCGGTGTGCGAACCTCACGGTAACCGTTTACACGGGCAATTTCTTTCATAATTCCTTCTACATAATGCCATTTATAGGCTTCAAAGGGGGTAACGTCTTTAGTACCCTTAGGTGCTTGTGTAAGCATATTTTCTCTCCTAAAAAATTAATCTATATAAATTATATTTGTTTTTTGATTTGTGTCAATTAAATTGATGAAAATAACTGAATTTTGCGGGAATTTGCTTCATCAATACGCCCAATATATTCATAAATGCTTTTGAAATTAAAAGCGCGCTCTAACCTATCGCCGAATATTCTTTTGGAAACCGCACCGCAACCTAAAGCAAGAATATCAGTAGTTTCTTCCATAATATCAATATTATAAACACCGGTATGACCTTTTTTCGTATAGCCGATGTTTTCAAAATTCCCCGTCATATATTTTTGGCGGTAGAGATAATAAGGTTCGTAGCCTTTTCCCATAAGAATTTTTTGAGCGCCTTCTACCATTTCCTGAACGTGCTCAACCTTCGCCGTTAAAGCATTTTCTTCAAACATTTTTGAACCGCGTTTTAAGGCGAGAGTATGTACCGTAATATTTTCTGCATTAAGTTCAAGAACTTTATTTAAAGTGTAGAAAAACATTTCAGGCGTTTCATCAGGTAAACCTGCAATAAGATCTGCATTTATTGTTTTAAATCCAATCTTTCTGGCAAGTTTAAAACATTCTTCAATTTCTTCAGGCGAATGACTTCTGCCTATCTTTTTAAGAGTTTCAGCATTCATACTTTGGGGGTTAATGCTTATTCTCTCTACGCCTGCTTCTTTCATTGAAAGAAGTTTTCTTTCTGTTATGGTATCAGGTCTGCCTGCTTCAACGGTAAACTCAAGTTCAGGCTTAAAATGCACAACTGCACATTTAAGCATTTTATCGAATAATTCTTCAGTTAAAGCAGTTGGGGTGCCTCCGCCAATGTAAACACAACGAACACGTTTATTTAACTTTTTCAAAAGTAAAGCAGTATCTTCGATCTCTTTTAACAGAGCGTCAACGTAAGGAATCATAAGTTTTTCGCCTTTGGTTGAATCTGTTGACGAGAACGAACAATAGGTGCAACGCGTTTTACAAAAGGGTATGCCTATATATACATCGATCTGATCTTCCCGAGGAACAAAAAACTCTTCCTGATTTTTTATTATTCTCTGTAAAAGTTCACCTTTTACAATGGGGAGACCGTATTTTTTATTTAGAAGTTCAATGTTGCCGTTATTATCCCGCAAAAGTTTGGTAGGGCGGATTCCCGTTAACGAACCCCAAGGTAAATTTCTTCCCGTTGCTTTTTTAAGGGCATCATACATGGCAAGTTTTGAAGCATGTTTTTTTATTCTTTTTACCGATATTTCATCGTCAGTTTCGATCTTTTCCGAAAACTCGCCTGAAAAACCTTTAAAATCGGCTTTGGCAATAACAACGTTATCTTTAATACTTTCAAATAAAGATACTTCGCCTTCATCAGCAAGTTCAATAACGTCAACTTCCAAAAAAGCACGAATACTTTCTGAAATATCGTTATAAAATTCAGGAACGTTAGTTACTAATTTCATATTACCTCACAAAGGGGTTTGACATTTTTTCTTCCCCGATGGTAGTTTCTCCGCCATGACCTGCATAAACTACAGTATTTTCAGGCAAAGCATATAATTTTTCTTTAATACTTGAAGTAAGAACTTCAAAATCACCGCCCGGGAAATCCCATCTTCCCACACTTCCCTGAAAAAGCGTATCTCCCGAAAACAAAATATCATCTGCTAAAAAGCAAACACTTCCCGTTGTGTGGCCCGGTGTTAAAATTACTTTAAAGGTCATATTTGCAATTTCAAGAATATCACCGTCATCAAAAATATGATCAGCTTTAATTTTATTAAATGGAAAGCCAAAGGGCTCGGCAAGGCAGGAATAACCGTCCGAAAGCATATGTTCTTCATTTTTGGAAACATATACCTCTGCCCCGTCTTTCTGAAGTTTGTTTACTGCGCCCGTATGATCAAAATGACCGTGTGTAAGCAATACCGCTTTAATCTTTTTACCTTGCGCCCCATTGATTATATTTTCATATTCATCACCCGGATCAATTACTACGGCATCTGCTCCATTTGATACAATATAGCAATTAACCTGAAGATCACCTACAACTACTTTCGTTATTTCCACTTAAAAACTCCTGTCGCTTTCTAAAAGAATTGTAACGGGCCCGTCGTTTATAAGGGCAACTTTCATGTCTGCTCCGAAAACGCCTTTTTTAACTTCAACCCCCATATCACTTATCTTTTTACAAACAAGTTCATATAAAGGCTCGGATATCTCGCCCTTTGCGGCTTTTATAAAGGAAGGTCTTCTGCCCTTTCGCGCATCACCGTAAAGAGTAAACTGCGAAACGGCAAGAATTGAACCGCCTACATCAAGCAATGACAAATTCATTTTGCCTTCGTTATCTTCAAATATTCTTGCATTTACTGTTTTTTCAGCAATATAATCAGCATCAGTTTCGGTATCCGTATCGGTTACACCTATAAGAAGCAAAATTCCATGTTCAATTTCTGAAACTTTATTTCCATCAATAGTTACTGATGCATTTTTAACACGTTGCAATACTCCGCGCATAAAAGTCTCCTAATTATTCAATCGATATACTTCAAAAATGCCTTGGATTTTCTTAATATCACGCATAATGGCATCAAGTTGCTGGGCAGATGAAATTCTGATACCAATGGTAATTGTGCCGGTGCCTTCCTTGGTGGAAATATTAAGTGAAGCAATATCAGACTTATTTGTATAAATACAGTTTGAAAGTTCAAGGATAAGACCTGAACGGTCATAAGAATGGATCTGAACGTTTGCAACATAGTTAGTGTCTGCTTCAAGATCCCACTTAACTTCGATTTCTCTTTCGTGTTCAAAACCGCCTAAATTACTGCAATCTCTGCGGTGAACGGAAACGCCTCTGCCACGTGTGATATATCCTACAATATCATCGCCCGGAACAGGTGCGCAACACTTTGCAAAGCGCACAAGCATATTGCTTTCGCCTTTAACGATAACACCGTTGTTGGATTTTTCACGTTTTTTCTCTTGCTTGGGCTTTTCTTCAGCAAGAACCGTGGTATTTGCCTTTTTATATTCTTCAACAAGTCTCGGAAGAATCTGATGTACTCTTAATCCGCCATAACCTACGGAGGCATAAAGATCTTCCATTGACTGTATCTTGTATTTTTTGATCAAGGGATCAAGCCATTCAGGCTTTGTAAGAGAAGGCCATTGATATCCTTGTCGCTTTGCTTCAGCAATAAGCATATCTTTACCTTTTTCAATATTTTCTTCCCTTAATTCTTTTTTGAACCATGCTTTAATTTTTGACTTTGCCTCGTTGGTGTGAACGATATTAAGCCAATCTCGGCTGGGACCGTGCCCTGCATTGGCAGATGCAGTAAGAATTTCGATTATATCACCGTTTTTAAGTTTGGTATCGATATTTACGATTCTGCCGTTTATCTTTGCGCCTATACATCTGTGACCGATTGACGAGTGCACCGCGTAAGCAAAATCAAGGGGTGTTGCACCCATAGGCAAGCCTTTTACGTCGCCTTTGGGGGTGAAAACGAAAACTTCATCATTAAAAAGTTCTGTTTTTACTGCATCAAGAAATTCAGCACTGTCCTTTTCCTCATGCTCAAGATCCATCATTCGGCGAAGCCAACTTAACTTTTCTTCGCCCGTTGTTATCTGACCGCCGCCCTCTTTATACTTCCAGTGAGCGGCAACACCGTATTCAGCAGTATTGTGCATTTCTTCTGTACGGATCTGAATTTCAAAGGGTTTGCCATTTTTACCGATAACAGTTGAGTGCAATGACTGATACATGTTTGCCTTGGGCATTGCGATATAATCTTTAAATCTTCCGGGCATAGGAATAAATTCGCTATGCATTATACCAAGGGCTTCATAACAATATCTAACGTCGGTAACGATAATTCGCACCGCGCTTAAATCATAGATATTATCTATGTTATCACTGCCCTGTTGGCGCATTTTCTTATAAACGCTGTAATAGTGTTTAGGTCTGCCGTAAACTTTGGCAGGAATAGTATTTTCAACAAGTTTTTTGTTTATTATTTCAATTATCTCATCAATTACCTGCTCGCGCTCATCTCTGCCCTCGTTTATTGCGCCCTGAATATATTTATATGCTTCAGGCTCAAGATATTTAAGGCAAAGATCTTCAAGACGCCATTTGATCTGATAAATACCAAGTCTGTTTGCAAGAGGCGCATATATATCAAGTGTTTCTTTGGCAATTCTTCTTTGTTTAGATTCTTCGCAGGAAGAAAGCGTTTGCATATTGTGAAGCCTATCGGCAAGTTTCACAAGAATAACGCGGATATCATGGGACATGGCAAGAAACATCTTGCGCAGATTTTCCGCTTGTGCTTCTTCCTTTGAAGCAAACTGAATCTTGTTAAGTTTTGTAACACCGCGGACAATTTCGCTGACGCTGCTACCGAATTTTTCGGTTATCTCTTCCTGAGTATATGCGGTATCTTCAACAACGTCATGAAGTAATGCCGCGCAAACTGCCTCGGCATCCATATTCATGTCAGCAAGAATTTCTGCAACGTGTTCAGGGTGAGTTATATAAGGCTCGCCCGATTCGCGCAGTTGTCCCTCGTGGGCCGTTTTGGCAAGAGTATATGCTTCTATAATTTTTTCAGACTCCTGCTTGGAGTATTGTTCAATGATTTTCTCTATCATGTATTGCTCCTGCTTGACACACATTTTAATAAATTTACATAGTAACGGCTTTCTTCAAGACTGCGCTTTTGCGCATCACGATTCAGCGTGATCTTAAATTCTTCACCATACGAAAGACTTATAAAGCCAAGTTCTTTAAAAACTTGCAATGCCACCGAAGTAATGGGCATGGGGATCTGTCTTTTTTCAGCAACGTTCATTAAAAACTCCAAAGAATTTTCATAGTTGCCTTGATGCTGACTAATTGCGCGGTATGCTACCATCATGTTTTCGCGGTCTATCTGCTTATATTCTTCAAAAATAGTATCAAAGAGATCCAACCCGCATTTTAACGAATATATCTCAATCCACGGTGCTTTTTTTGAAATAACATCAGCATAACCGCCGTTTAGCATATCATATATTATTACCCGCTTATATGGAGTAAAATCTATTTTTTCGATTTCAGCGCCTATTACAAGGGCATTATATCCGCATCTTTCATTTAACGGTTTATGCATTGAAACGTCAAAGCGGGGCGCTTCATTTTCAAGCATATTTACGCATCCTGCGGCATATTCGGGGTGATCGCACAAAATAAGCGTTCCCGATATATCTTCATCATTCCATTGGGAAATCATATAATGAAGTTCTTCTGCTTCATCTATTACCTGAACCTTTGCTTCACCTGATTTAGGCAATGCAAGTTTTTCATAAAAAGATGCAGTAAGTTCTTCTGCCATCTTACGGGGTTTGATATTTTCGCCTTCCTTAAAATCCGATATTTTAAGGCTTATATTTTCCATTCCCTGCCATGAATTTATTTCAGGTTTTACTATTGCCGTGCCATAAGAAAGATTAAAATAATCCGCATTATGTTTCTCATAATTAAAGGCAACTGCACCTGCTTTTGCAGTATCATCTTGAAGATACAGTTTTAAATGATTTTTTAAAGTGCCAATCTTCTTAATCCCACCCGGAATACATTTATCAATTCTTAAAGTAATTTCAGCATTTTCACATCCGCAAGGCTGAAATAACTCAATTTTTTTGCAAAATTCTGCCGTAATCTCGCTGATCTTGGCTTTTGCATCATAATTTGCAACGGGATAAAATAAAACTTGTTCAAACTGCATTAAAAATTCATCAATGCGATTTGTAAAAGCCTCAATATTTTCTTCCCTGATGCTCATTCCTGCCGCCATTTTATGTCCGCCAAACTGCACTAAAAGGTCTGCAGCAAAATTAAGCATTTCATAAAGATCAATCCCGTCAATACTTCTGCCCGAGCCTTTTGCCATACCTGAATCATCAATAGTCAGCATAATACAAGGCCGTCTGTACTTTTCGGCAAGGCGGGAAGCACAGATGCCCACAACACCGTCATCCCAATTTTTTCCGCCTATAACCAGCACTTTATAATTTCTTATAAGTGCCTTGTCCCTAATCTGCTTTTCTGCTTCTTCAAGAATATATTTTTCAGTTTCCTGACGTTTAATATTATACTCGCAAAGTTTTTTTGCAAATTCCTTGGCAACGTTGCCCGAAGACATAAGAAGTTCAAAGGCGGTTTCCGCGCTTTCCATTCTACCTGCCGCATTAAGGCGTGGTGCAATAACAAAACCAACGGTCTGTGTGTTTACTTCACCTGAAAACTCTGCCGCAGAAAGAAGCGCTCTAAAACAATCGCGTGGTTCAGAATTAAGTTTTTCAAGTCCTTTTTTTACGATATATCTGTTCTCGCCATTTAACGGTACAACGTCAGCAACGGTTGCAACAGCGGCATAATCAATAAATTCTTCCGCATCATCTTTGAGAAGTGCCTGCGCTATTTTAAAAGCAATACCTGCACCGCAAAGATCGGAATTATTATAGTTATCTCCAGGTTGCCCCGGTTTAACAACGGTACATAAGGGAATTTCCTGACCTATTGTATGATGGTCAGTAACTATAATTTCTCTGTTAAGTTCATTCTGCTTTCTGATAAGTTCACTTGATGCAATTCCGCAGTCAACGGTTATCAGAAGATCACAACCATTTTCAAATATACTGTTCAAGGCATTTTCATTTAAGCCGTAACCTTCAGTATGTCTGTCAGGAATATAATAGGAGGTCTTTATTCCGTATTTTTCAAGTGCCCTAACCATTATTGCCGTTGCAGAAATACCGTCAACGTCATAATCACCGTAAATCGTAACGCTCTGATCCTTTGATTTTGCAACTTCAAGCCTTTTAATAAGCACGTCCATATTAAGCATAGAAAAAGGATCAAGAAGATTCTTTTCGCTCGGATATAAAAAATCCTCGCACGCATCTTTTGTTGTAAGACCGCGATTATAAAGTATCCGTGCAAAAAGTTCATCGCAGTTAAGTTCCGATGCTAACGTTTTAACCCTATCAAAATCTATTTCAGATGTTTTTTTTCGCGGTTTAAGGGCAAGGGGCATAATTCCTCCAAAGTTAAATAAAATACACAAAACTCCCTTCCGCCGGGCAGAAGGGAGTTTTCTAAAAACGCATTAAGCCTTTTTTGAACTTGCCATTTCAGGCATAACAAGAATTGCCACAGCGGCATTTATAACAACACCGATAAGTGCGGTAATTGCAAAATTCTTAAGCATTACACCGCCTAAAATAAGCATAAGTGTAAATGCAATTACAGCTATTAAGGAAACAACAAGCACAAGTGATTTGTTCTGTTTTGCACTTACTATAATTGCATCGGAAGCCTTTTCCATTCTGATTGTGTTATCCTTTAAGATCAAGGCATAAACAACCGCAAAGCCATATGCCAATGCACAAGCAACAAGGAGTGCAGGAATGGTATAACCTGTAATTTTAATACCTGCAATACCGACAATGCCAAGGGTTGCGGCACCTGAAACAAACATATTCACGATAGTTGCAACGCCCATTTTCGCACCGAAGCGAACAAATACATACACAAGCATAACAAGTGCAATAAGTGTTACGGGCCACATTGATATAACCTTATCTCTGTTAAGAGTAGATGACATATTGGTAAGTGTTCCGGGATATTTAAGGAAATACTTTTCACCTAAAAGTTTTTCTGCAGTTTCATAAACATCCTGCACTTTGGAAGCATCTTCAACTTCAAAGCTAATAACTGCAACTTCGCCGCCTTTATATTCTCCAGAATGCTCAAGATATTCAAGATTCTTCTGAACAAGGCAACCTGAAGCGCCTGCTTCATTCATAATGGCTTCAATATCGGAAGCCTCAAAACTCTCATTGATCTGAACTGTAAGCACATATGCGCCGCCAACGTCAACACCGCGGTCAAAACCGATAACGATTCCGCCGATAAGTAATACGGCTGCAAGAACAACTGATAATACACCTGATAATATCTTCATATTACTCACCTCTCTTAAGACCGAATGCTTTTGCGCTGTCTGCACCTAAACCGATAAAGATCTTAGCCACAAACTTGAGGATAAACGAAGCAACGATAGCAGTAATTACTGCGCCGCCCATCAATGCAATACCGAAAGATGCAAAACCTGCATCGATCACCCAGAGGCCTAAACCTAATACTGCGGCAACAATACATACTTCAAGAATGATCTTACGGGCACTAACAACACCTGCATCAAGGCTTGATACAACGTCCTTACCTGAAGCATACTGTCTTGAAACGTTGTTAAGAACAAGAATATGTGCAAGAACCATAAGAAGTAACGTAACTGCGATACCTGCAACAGCAGTAGCATTAACACCGAGCCATGAGAAAGTTGCTAAGAAGAACTCATAGCCAAGTACGCCTATAAGCAATGAAAGCGCTGCCGCAACACCGAGCATCTTGTTAGAAAGAACAAAATAAAGTGCCGCAATAACGATTATTGCAAGTGCGCATAAGCCAAGAACCATCGTTGCATTTTCACCTGCAGTACCGCTGATATAATCAGAAGTTTCCGCCCAATTGATATCACCTGCAACTGCGCCTGAATTTATGCAATACTCAAAAGTAGTAGCCGCATTTGCATCAGTAAACTCAAGAGTGAGTTTTCCGTTTTTAACAACATCGCTTCCTGTTACGGTTGCTGTGGCAACATCAGTATCCATGGCAAATTTAAACGTATATGCGCCGTTTGACGTAAGTTCTTTAAGTTTTGCTTTTGCATCATCATTAAAAACAACGTCAACGCAAAGTGCAGTATATTCAGCATTATAACCTGCCATTTTTGCACTTTTAACGTCTTTTTCAGTAAACACAACGTCTGAACCCTTGGTAACTGCAAGTTTACCGTTATAACTGAATAAGCCGATACCGCCTTTGATCTGTGCTTCTGCAAGGGGAAGTGCCACATAAACGGTATCCTTACCCATGAGTCTTATAGAAGCATCGGTATAACCCATAAGTTCAGCACGCTTGCTAAATACATCAACAGCATTGATCGCTGTGGCATGAACATCAAGACCGGCATCATCTTTAGGTGCAGATATTGTAAATAACATTACGTTGGATTTTCCGATATCATTACCTTTTAACATAGCTTCATCCCATGCAATAAACTTCTTGCCAAGCAGGGATACGTTTGCACCGAAGGCCCACACGCTAAGAGCGATTACGACAACCAACAGGCAAATCAACTTAATGAGACTTTTTATCTTCATCGAGTGCAACTCCTTTTATAGAACTTTAATTTATAATGTATAGAAAAATACAGTATAAAAATCTTTCTATATTATATATGAAGATTAAAAATTAGTCAACACTAACATGCGTTTATGCCTGATTTTTTTGTCAAAATTCACCTTTACTGATTTTATTTTACGGTATTAACAGTTAATATACCTGCAAAGATACCGATAAAGACAGTCAGTAATAAATCAAGAAGCATTCCGAAACTGAATTGTAACGGTTCAACAAGTAATGAAAGCAACATACACACTATCCAATAAGGAACTGAAACTGCTATTCCGTTAAGGGCTCCGCGCTTTCTGCTTTTAAGTGATGCCAACACCGTTCCCAAACAAATGCTGACAACTTTTATTATAACTGATATAAGGCTGACAAACTTTCCATCGTTGTTTTTCAAAAAAAGAGCCAATAATGCTACTCCTAAAACGGTTACGACCACTGCAACAGCTATTCCTTTAAGCCAAGAAAAAATCACGTTAATTTTTTTCATAATAATCACCTCTTGTGATATATATGAAACTGAAAACAAAAAAAGCACCTCGAAAGATGCTTAAAAAAACATTATAGCCCCACTTATAATCATACCTATGTATATTATCAGTTTAAGTTTTTTGGAATTTAGTTTATCAAAAACCTTACTTCCAATAAAATCGCCAATCATACAGCCAACAAGTCCGATCAAAGAATATAATATAACATTTAAATCAATCAGACCGTTTACAGCACGCATCACCGTTGCATAAACGTTGGTAACAGAAAAGAAAAACTGTATAGTTGCAAAATATACAATATTATCATTTGTGGCTTTGCTTAAATAAAGTACTACGGGAGGTCCGCCCGTTGAAAAGAGTCCGCTTAAAACACCGCTTAAGGTTCCTGAAATAATGCCGTTGGTAATGCTTGATCCAATTTTAATTTTTCCGTCAAAAAACAAAAAATATAAACTTAATAATATAAGAACACTGCCTAAAAGAATTTTAAATATTCTTCCCGATACAACGGAAGAAAAATACACCGCAACAGATATTGTAATAACAGAAGCAATGATCATCGGCAAAGAGATTCTGAAGTCAACTTTTTTTCTGTATTTGACCGCATTAAAGCCTGACGTTACACAAGAAAATATAGATGAAATTGATGCCGATGCAGTATGAGAAGGCATAAAGTGCGGCATAAAAATCATTGCAAATATGCCTAAACCAAATCCACTTACTCTCTGTACAAAGGCGCCCCCCATTCCCACAAGAACAAGCAACAGGTAATACAGCCACTCCATAAGAAAATCCTTTCAGTTAAATTTCCAAAAAACTCTTCCAATAAGTATATGTTTTATTTATACCCTGATCAGCATCGGATTTTTCGCACTTAAATTTATAGCCCGGTGCGCTTTCTATAGTCACTACGCCTTCAAATAAAATATTTTTAAGAACGTCAGCTATTATCTTTAAATCTAAAGTTCCGTTTTCAAGGAAATAATGAAGGTCCTCTTTTCCGTCATTATTGTGAAGATGAACTTCAAAAACGGGAAAATTCTTTGATTTAAAGGCTTTTAAGAAGTCTTCAAAAGTAGGTTTTTCATTAACAGCGCATTCATCGGGCGAATTGCAAAATAACGTTAACCCCTCTTTAACCTTACCGCATATACGAATGTACATATGCCCAACGTCAACAAGATATCCAAAGCGCTCATTTCCTTTTAAATGTTCTATCTGACTTTTTTCTTTATCATTTAGTCCAAAATCCTCAAGCGCAATTTTAGAGGCTAAAACCTTTAATAAAACGTAATCAACGTACGGTCTTATATTATCTCTGATTTTTTCCGGAACATCAAAAGACAAAATCGACAAAGCCTTATATTTTTCTTGCCACGCAGCAATTAAATCAATAGTTTTTTTAAAGGCTGAAACAGTTTCCGCTGAATGATCAACAGGCATTTTATGATGAACAGTAAGTATAATATTATATTTTTTAATAAGCTCTGCTAATCTTTCAGATAAATCTTCGTGTTCGCACACATAAGACATATGTGCCCCGTGAAGGCTGACACTCTCAAAACCGCATTCAGCAAAATAAACTACATTTTCAAGAATATCTCTGTGAGGATAATGCCAAGTTGCCAATCCGTTTTTCATAAAAATCACTCCGATAAAATGCTAAATGTTTAGAAAACCACTTCTATCATTTAGATAAAAGTGGTTTTACTGGCGACCCGAATGGGGCTCGAACCCACGACCTCTAGCGTGACAGGCTAGCGCTCTAACCAGCTGAGCTACCGGGCCAATATATGGTGGGAACAATAGGGCTCGAACCTATGACCCTCTGCTTGTAAGGCAGATGCTCTCCCAGCTGAGCTATGCTCCCATCAATTAACGTAGTTATTATATTATAAACTATTTTTCTTGTCAATCAATTTTTTTATTATTACAGAAAATAAATTTTACAAAATAAAAAGTCGAATATAAAAGCGTCAGCACAAAAGCACCATGCTGACGCCCTTTATAATTCTTTAATCTCTAAAATAAAGGTCTCTCGTATAGACTTTATCAATAACGTCCTTTATCTCGTCGTGATATCTGTTTGCAATGATCACGTCAGATATCTCCTTAAACTCATTGATATCGCGAATAACGCGGCTGTTAAAGAAGGTATCATCACGCATAGTAGGCTCATAAACCACAACTTCTATGCCCTTTGCTTTTATTCGCTTCATTACGCCCTGCACTGAGCTTTGACGGAAGTTATCACTGCCAAACTTCATTGTCAACCTATAAACCCCTACGATCTTAGGATTTTTGGCAATTATCTGATCCGCTATAAAATCCTTTCGCGTTCCGTTTGCCGAAACAATAGCCGAAATAATATTCTGAGGCACGTCATTATAGTTTGCCAGCAGTTGCTTGGTGTCCTTAGGAAGACAATATCCGCCATAGCCAAAGGATGGATTATTATAGTGATCTCCGATTCTGGGATCAAGACCTACTCCTTCAATTATGGACCTACTGTCAAGTCCGCGAACTGCGGCATAAGTATCAAGCTCGTTGAAAAAGGAAACTCTTAAGGCAAGATAAGTATTGGAAAAAAGCTTAACTGCTTCTGCTTCGGTAGGCTCCATAAATCTTATTTCAATATTTTCCTTTTCAGCACCTTGCTTTAACAGTTCCGCAAATAATTGTGCATACTTATACAACCGTGCATTTTTTACGGGAACGCCCACAATGATTCTGCTGGGATAAAGGTTATCATATAATGCTTTACCCTCACGCAAAAATTCCGGACTGAAAAGTATGTTATCACAAGTATATTTTTCCCTTACCATATTGGTAAATCCAACAGGAACGGTTGATTTTATAATCATTACTGCATCAGGGTTGGCTTTTATCACCTGCTGAATAACCTTTTCAACTGTAGAAGTATCAAAATAGTTCTTTTTTTCATCATAATTGGTGGGCGTAGATATTATTACAATATCTGCATCTCTATACGCACTATCGCCATCTAAGGTTGCTTCAAGATCAAGCTTTTCATTTTTGAAAAATTCCTCGATCTCATTATCCTTTATAGGTGATTTTCTGTTGTTGATCATTTCAACCTTGGCAGGAATAACATCCACCGCTTTAACCGTATTATGTCTGGACAAAAGAACTGCCACAGAAAGTCCCACATAACCGGTTCCTGCTACTGCTATTTTCATAAAACACTCTCCTTAAATATGTGTTATCACGCAGGCAGAGTTATTCTGTCCGCGTAAAATATACAGTTGCGACCTCGTCCCTATGGTGTTTCCTATGGCAACAAAGTTTGCAATTATATTCTTTATTTATTTTTTATCGAGATAAAATTCTTTATACCACTTAGCAAAGTTTCTCAAGCCTTGCCTTAATGTAGTTGACGGCTTAAAGCCGAAATCACGTTCAAGTGCTGAAACGTCAGCATAAGTTATGGGAACGTCGCCTGCCTGCATGGGCACAAGTTTTTTGTGTGCTTCGAAATCATAGTCTTCAGGTAAAACACCTGCCGAAACAAGTTCCTGCTGAAGAATATCAACAAAATCAAGAAGATTTTCAGGACTGTTGTTACCTATATTATATACTCTGTATGGTGGCAAAGGAAGTCCATCTTCCCCGTTTACTTTTTCAGGAGCACAGCACATAACGCGCTTAACGCCTTCAACGATATCGTCAACGTAAGTGAAATCGCGCTTGCAGTTGCCGAAATTGAATATTTCAATAGTTTCACCCTTTAAAAGTTTGTTGGTGAAACCAAAATATGCCATATCAGGTCTGCCTGCGGGACCGTAAACCGTAAAGAAGCGAAGGCCCGTTGACGGAATATTATAGAGTTTGCTGTAAGAATGTGCAAGAAGCTCATTAGATTTCTTCGTTGCCGCATAAAGGGAAACGGGATTATCTACCTTATCGTCTGTTGAATAAGGAATCTTTTTGTTCGAGCCATAAACTGATGAGCTTGAAGCATATACAAGATGCTCAACGGGATTATGTCTGCACGCTTCAAGAATATTATAAAAACCGATAATATTTGATTCAATATACACATCAGGGTTGGTAATTGAATATCTTACGCCTGCCTGAGCCGCAAGATTTACCACAATCTGAGGCTTATATTCCGCAAAAATCTTATCAATGAGTACGCGGTCTGCAATATTGCCTTTAATAAAAGTCCATGTAGGATCAAGTTTATTTAACTTTTCAATGCGGTACTCTTTAATTGAAACGTCATAATAATCATTCATATTATCAAGACCGATAACCTTTGCGCCCTCTTTAAAAAGAACCTCGCAAAGATTTGAGCCAATAAATCCTGCCGCGCCCGTTACAAGAACAACTTTATCTTTTAATTGAACGTTTGGTGTTAACATTTTATCCCCTCATATTCTTTCTGTACTTTTTCATAACTTTCAAGATTACCGATATCATAGCGTTTGCCCGGCATCTCAAAAGCGTGAACAGGTGTAACCCCGGAAAGCCAAGCAATATAACTGCCAGGTGCATCTGTTCCGCAACCTGCTTCAATGCCTTTTTTAACAAGACGCGCATCCTCTTTCGTGTAATAATAAAAAGGAGGACAGCACCAATGGGTAGCAGGTTCAGGTGATTTTTCGGTCATATTGAGAATCTTATCGTTTTCATCAATGGTAACGACACCGCATTTTAAAAGTTTTTTAAATTCAGGCTCATAATAGCGCATTATGCAGGAAGTATTTTTCTTTTTAGCATATTCAATAAATTTGCAAAGGCTGAAATCAAGAAGATTATCGCCTGCAATAACGAGCATATCATCATCAAGATTAAGTTTTTCGATGGCAAACTGAATATCACAAACTGCGCCAAGGCGAGTTTCGTTGGTGCTTGTGCCATCATCAACTACCGTAATATTTTTTCTGTCCTTTGCCCAGGATGCAAAATGATCATAAAACTTATGATTGGAAATTACTATATATTCGTCAACCTCATTTGACATATCAATGTCTTCAATAAGCCAATCGAGAATCGCCTTTCCCTGCACCTCAAGCAACGGCTTGGGAAAATTCTCGGTTAAGGGATAAAGCCTTGTTGCGTAACCAGCCGCAAGAATAATACATTTCATAATTTAACTCCTTAAAGCTCAACGCCGTCAGCACTATGGCAAACGTGAACGGAATATTTGCCCTCAAGATGAGGAAATTCCTTAAGATACTTTTGAGATACTTTTTCGATTATACTTTCTCTGTAAGATGGATCGCAAAGTGCCATACAACAACCCTTAAAGCCTGCGCCTGAGAATCTTCCGCCGTAGATGCCGTCAGTTTCGGTCATAATATCATAAAGTGATTTCAGTTCAGGTGAGCCAGTTTCATAATTATATATTGATGACTTTCCGCTTTCAAAGGAAAGTTTTCCAAAGGCTTCAATATCACCATTTCTCCAGGCTTCTGCACCTTTGAGCACACGTTCATATTCACTGTACCAATGTTCTGCCCTCTTTGCCCAATTCTCAGGAAGTTTGTCCTTATGTTTTCTGAAAACCTCAACGGGAACGTCACGCAAAAATGCCTCGTTGAATTTGCCGTACTCCATTCCCTCAAAAGCCATTAAAGCATATGCGGCACTTTTGCACTCGTCAACGCGCATATTGAACTTTGAGCCTGCAAGTGTGCGCTCAATGCCTGAGAAGAAAATGATTATATCATAAGGCTTCATTTTTGGACTTGTTGGAATAAGTTCATAGGAATCATCTAACGTATCAAGATACAAAAGATGATCCTTTTTGGAATAAACCTCGCAGGATTGATCAAGCTTTCCGCAAGAAACGCCAACGTATTCGTTTTCAGCCTTTAAAGCCGTCATAATCATTTCATGCTCGGATAAGTGAATGTTATTCACCTTACAAAGAGCCGACAAAAAAGCAATAATAACTGCCGCAGAAGAAGAAAGACCGCCAATAGGCAACTCACCCTCAATTACACCGCAGATACCAACTGATAACGGATGCTTTTTATTAAGCATCATCGTTGCACCGCGAAGATAATCTGCCCAATCGTTCTCCTTTTCCTTTGGAACGGAATTAACGTGGAACTGTGCCCTCTTTTCAAATTGCAAGGACACCAACTCAACAACACCGTTCATCTTGGGACCATAGGCGATGTGTATGCCCTTATCTATAGCAAGCCCCGTGATCTTACCGTGCTGATGATCAGAATGTGCCCCCAACGGACAAATTCTATACGGGCAAAAAGCCACACCAGCAGGTGATTTTTTATATGTTTGTTCGAAAAGATCGATCGTTTTCATAATACTCCTCTAATCTACAAAAATAATTTCTGCTTCTTTTCTTTCAGATTTTGTGGTTTGACATTTTTCAGGATAGTTTCCAATGCCAACAAAAAGTATTATTTTTTCATTGTCATTTATATTCAATACTTTTTTTACATTTTCTTCCTGTGTAGGTGTTAGCGATGCGCTTAACGGTACAGAACCAATATTGAAA
The DNA here is from genome assembly GCA_045541035.1 of Clostridia bacterium. Taxonomy (GTDB): domain Bacteria; phylum Bacillota; class Clostridia; order Christensenellales; family QALW01; genus UMGS1322. The sequence continues at coordinate 97,469 of JAZQII010000043.1, forward strand.
AAATGCAATGAATTTATTAAGTTCATAGCATACATTCCACCATCAATAAACCCCTGATAGTGTTCTCTGCCCTTGCTAAAGCAATCAATTTTAAATGAAATCACCAATAATTTGTCAATTTCTTGTCCAAATCCTCTATTTCCATTTTGATTTTTTAAAATTGCTTCAATTTTCTTTTTATTACACACTATATGTGTGCGCCAACCTTGCCTATTACAAGCACTTGGTGTAAACTGTGCCAATTCAACTGCTTTTGCTATCTTGCTCTTGTCAACCGGAATTTCTGAAAAATGGCGAATACTATGCCTGTTTTTTATAAATTCTTCAAAGCTCTGCGCTGTCAATTGTTCTTGAGTAAATGGTACAAATTCTATGATTCCACCTGCGCCATTTGCCTCGCCCTTTAATGCATTTACTCTATTTTCTATTTCAGCATTTGTATAGTTATATTCTTTATTCTTGGCTATATATTTTTTCAAAACACATAATGCCGTCTTATAGCAGAATTCTTCTATGCTGAATTTTTCTGCGTATTTTTCCATTGTGGTGATAAGTTGTTTAATGGCATCTTCACCAAAACCCGGACGATAGTTTTCATAAGACATTCCTTTTTCAATAGCATGATACATTTTGATTATCGCTGCTTCATATTGCCAAAAAGAATCCAGTTTCTCATTTTCAAATGCATTTTCAAAAAAGTTTTTTATATATTTTTTATTTATTTCTTTCTTAATTTTCTTAGCGTAAACACGGTTGCGCAGTTTATTAAACATAACAATCTCCCATTATTTTGCTTTTCTATGTAATATTCTTTTTAATGATTGTTTCAAGTACCCAAATTCCTGTGTTTTAATGCTTGTGCCTAAAAATACTATATTTGAAACAATCAAGCATATGCACAATCTAATAAGCAATCCCGCAAAGCCATCGAACACAAGATTGCATAGCAAATAAGACACCGTGCAAGAAATACTTGCCAATATCAAGTATTTAAAAAGATATAATAAATTTACACTTGGTTTTATTTGAAAAACATTTTTAAACAAAACATAATTAGACCAAGGAACAGATATAAGAAACGCAATTATAGAAGAAATTACGATTCCGTAGATTCCTATATAATTAACAAGTATTATATTTAACACCAGATTTAACACCATAGAAACGTATGGTCTCAATTTATCCTTGTGCCACAAACCTGCAGCATCCTTAAATGCCAAAATACTGCGTTGTATATCGTATACGAAGAAATAAACAGTCATAGCAAGAGCAAACCAAAATCCTAATGCATTTTCTTGCCCTACCCACAATACCATAAAAGGCTCATATAAACATAAGAAGCAGGTGCTACACACAACGACTATCCACGCATTAAAATAACTCAAATTTCTGAAAAGTTTATAACTTTCCTCAACACCATCGGTTACTATTTTATTCCCTATACCTGCTGTCATAGACGAAAATAATACCATAACAAATCCGCAGATAGCACTCATTATGTAATAATAATTACCATATTGTGCCGTAAGTTCAAGGCCTAAGAAAGCAGAAATTATAACAGTATCAGCCGAATGAACCACGATACTATTAAGTTTCGTACCAAATAATCCACTGAGTCGTTTTTTTATTCCATTTTTTGTTTCTTTTGTTATTTCGCCTTTACATAAAATATTGGGATATTTTCTCTTTGTTACTATATAATTTGTAAAGTTTGTCGATAATGTGCCTATTATCGGAACAAATGCGTAAACATAGAAGTTTTTAGTTACAAAAAGAGCAACTATTTGCAGTGTCTGGACTGCGACGTTTACAATCATAGTGATTTTGCTTGTTATATCCAATCTCTGATGACTCGTTAACAAGCTCTGTCTATAACCTGCAAAAAAATAACTTATTACAGAATTTATCAGATATATGTAATAAAGTATATATACGTTTACACCTTCAGGCGGGTTTCCTTTTATCAAAAGCGGAACAAATGGAACCAATACAGTACCGATACTAAGCATCGTGATTCCGATTATTCTGTAGAGCTTTCTGTAATACTTTAAGAGTGCGCCTATTAAATCATAATCATTTTCTGCAATAGGCTTGTACATAAAGAAAACGATTGCCGAACCCAATCCCAACTCGGTAAGACTCAAAAAATTCAGGATTGAAGAAAATAATGTTCCTATTCCTAAATATGTATTGCCAAGCAAATATATAATTAAAGTTCTTGTAAAAAACGGTAAAATAAGCACCACAATTTTATTCAAAAAACTATATGTAATATTTCTAACCGCATTTTTTGTGCGACTTTCCGCCATTTTATATTCTCCTACTTTAGCTTAACACAATCAAAAACACAGGATTTTTGTATATCTTCTAATTTCGCATCAATTACTGAGGATTCTTTACTATGATTTTCTGCCATATACTCAACTGCATCAACCATAGCTTTTTTATTTTCTAATCCTCTCACATCAAAACAAAATCTTTCTTGTCCAAATACCTCAGTAAGCTCTTTATACTTTATAGCCCATCCCATAACCACAGCCGGAACACTTTCTTTATATGAATGAACCACAGAATGATATCTTGATGCGATTACAAAATCGAACTTTGAAACAATATCTCCAAATTCATAACTACTCAATTCTTTTTCAATAACCTTAACTGCGTCATTTTCTTTAAAAAACTTATCTTTTAATTTAGTACAAAGTTTTAAATCCTCAACCGCATGATATATAAAATATATGTTTTTATTTTTAGCAAGTAAAAGGTTGATTATTTCGTGATAAATATCAAAAATTGCATCCTCATTTCCAAACTTACTGTTCTTTCCGTTTGGAATTATTGCAACGCTTCCTTCTTTAATTTCAATCTGTTCGGATTCAGGAATAGCATAATAGATATTATTCAAATCTATACCTTTATTCTCCAAAACAAGATCATATTTTTTTACTACATTCTTTAATTTGTAATTCTTTTCAAGTAACGTCTTACCTTCATTTTCTCTTGCCATTATAATTTCAGCCTTTTTCAGACCTTTTTTTATTATACGATTCATTTTCCAATCGTAATCAAAGGGTCCGAATGACTGCGGCATAAGATATACCGGAATATTAAAATGCTTTGCTAATTTAATTCTGCGCAAATAGCTTTTTACAACAGCATTTCTCCATTTTGATCCCATTGCATATCCGCTAATGTCAATCATTGCAACTGCATTTTTAAATATTTCTTTATACTGTTTGAAATACTTTCCGTTTTCCCTATTATTATATCTTTTTTTCAATAATCCGGTCATCAAAGATAAACATTCGCCATATCCGGGAAAAGGCATAATCATAAACTTATAGTTGTTTTTAATTTTTTCCGAACGCTTGGTATCTGCCGCAGAAAATAAAATCACCTTGCAATCCGGATATTTCTTTGCAAAATAGTCAACAGTAATAAACGACATTGCCTGCGCACCTTTGTTAAAAAGCTCTCCCCCAACAACAAGTATATATTTTTTCATCAGAACTCTCCTACTATCTTAATTCAGTCTTTTGTATATTAACCAAATATGCAAAATTTGCTTTTTTAATCAAACTTTATATTTTTTATCGTAATAACAGCAAATGCTTTCAAAGCACAAAAAAACTTTTTTATTGCAAATGGGTTTAAAAAAAAGGCTTTAAATAGATATTTTAATGCAGTTTTAGTATTATTGCTATCGCAAAAATGAACAAGATTAAAAAGCCATGCAGCATGAGCTTTTTTATTTGTTTTTAGAAATTCTTTATGCTTTGAATAAATTCGTTCAAATGCAAAACGCTTTAACTTTAGCTTTTTTGTTATTTGTTCACCTTCATGTATATAATAATTTATTAATGGCTCGTTAATGTATGAAACCTCATATTTTTCAGCAATCCGTAACCATAAATCATAATCTTGCGCACAAGGCATATTCACGTCAAACATTCCTGCCTCTGTTACTGCTTTTTTTAAACAAAGAGGAAACGATGTCGAACCGATAAAGTTATTGAGAAATAGCTTCTCAAAAACTCTTCCATTAAAGAACTTTCTATCCTCAACAATTTTATTTGCACCTTTAATTATATAATTTGCACTATATACAAGTCCTATGTTTTGATCTTTAAATTCTGCAATTTGTTTTTCTATTTTAGTTGGCACCCACTCATCATCGTCATCCAAAAATGCAACAAACTCTCCAGTAGAATTTTCTATTCCTTGATTTCTAGCAAAACAAGCGCCTTTAGCACCACCTGTTTCCGCATATTTCACTTGCGCATATTTATTAATCATTATCTTTACTTCATTCTTCAAAGCATAATCATCTGGGCTATCACTTACAACAATTATTTCTATAGGCGAATAAGTTTGCTTCAAAACGCTAAGCAACGCCCTTTCTACCATTTGAGGCCCTCGTTTATATGTAGTAATTATTGCTGAAACAAGTTCCATTTTTCAAAATCCTTTCAAAGCTACCATCAACTTAATTATTGTTTAGGCAGTTCTATCCAACTGCCTAAAACTTCGTCCCATTTTTCGGGCACGAACGTGGTAAAACCACAATCAGAATAAAAAGTAAACTCAGAAAATTTTATTTCTTCATTTATAATATATAAATCCACTCTAATAAAGCTATGTCCTTGCGAAAGTTTAGTCGCTATTTCAAGCATTTCTTTTAGTTGAGCTGGCTTTTCAAAAGGATTTTTGCTATTTGGATAATTCTGTTTAATATCCAATAAATTCCACTCTGTATCAAAATAATCTATACTTTCATTGGGTTGCTTATCATTTTGAATCGTCTGTATAATTTTGGGCACGCCATTAAAACACATAAATTTATATACAGGTAGATTTGGTGTTTCGTTATCCTGCATATATTCTTCCGCGATAACTTGAGGTTTTACATTTTTATATGGCCATTCTCTTCCCCAGTAAAACATATTGCGTTTTAATTTTTTCTCTAATTTTTTCTTTGCTGTTTCTATATCAAAATTTTCTTTATTTTTGCAAACAATGGTACTTCCTGAATCATGAGTACATTTTAGCACGAACTTGTTAGGAAGTTCATCAAACTCAATATCTTCAACGCTATCCCAAACATCAATCGTAGGGATTATGTAATCTTTACCAATTTTTTCTGTTATATATGCTTTTACATTATATTTATCAACTAATTGTGTATATTGAGGATTTCTATTATAAAGTTTTAACCAATTTAACTTTTCATTAAATGTTTGAGGATTTTTAAGGTTAATTTTTTTCTTCAAATATGCTCTATATGCAGCTTTTATGTATGCTTTATCAGTAAAAAACCTATAAAGTCCAGTTTTATATATGTAAGGGAATAAAGCTACACTTATCTGTTCAGGCTTCTCTTTCAAAAGAAATAAAAATGTTTTAATTTTTCCCATATTAATACTCCCACTCTTCTTTTTTGCACACATATAAATTAATAAATACTAGGAATGCATGAATAATATGCATACTATATGTAATTTCACTTATTTCAAAAATACAAAGACAAATCATAAATGCACAAAACATTTTTTTTAATATGCTTTTTTCTTTTACTTTCAACAACTTGGTGAATATATGAACATACATACCATAGTACAAGCCAAAACCAACTATACCGAAATTACATAACAATTCAATAAAATTATTATGTGAATAATATCCAAACCCACTTAAATTTTTAAATCCATCAATACCATTACCGAAGATTGGGTTATTAAGCCATAATTCCAATCCTTTTGCGATCATATCTCCGCGTTTAGCAACACCTTCAGTATTGCTCGCATCACCTCCGGCATAATTCACCAAGCCTTCAAATCTATATCCTATTGTATCATATAAAAACGGAACATTCAAAATTAAAACATACAAAAGAACTACTACTATTGCAAAAATAATAGTATATTTTAAAATATGCTTTTTATCATTCTTATCCTGTTTCTGTAAAAACATCAAATATATAAATATGATTACAGATAATATATATTTTCTTCCACCTGCAAGAATCAATGCATAAACTGATAACCCAAATACAACAAGCAAGCTTACTTTTAATATTTTATTTTTTTTCAAAAACAAAAAATATATCGTTACTATTGATGCAAGCATATACATAGCTGCAAAGATATTTGAGTTACCTGTAAGATTTCCTCCAAATCTGCCTGCTGATTCTTCTTCAAGATTGGTTTGTCCTGTAAAGATAAGATATAATATCAACACAGTTGCGCCTATCATCATCATAAGAAAAAATAAATGCAACTGTTTTTTTTCTTTAATTATCACACTCAAAGAAAAAGTGAATACCAATACCGTTATTAGGTTAACAACTGTCGCCATTCCATATCCTGTAAACAAGACGTAAAACAACATCAAAAAAATAAAACTTCCATACCACAGAAAATGTTGCGTTAAGTATATTTTTTTATCGATAATTACAAGAATTATTGCTAACCCAGCCATCCCATAGAGGCAAAGACTATGCAAGCTATTTAATGCCCCATGCATATAACTTAAATAAATCAACAACGTATAAACACACATTATAGCGATAGCAAACTGATGTATGAAATTTTCCTTCTTATGCTTTGTTAATTCCATAAATTCTCCCGGTAATAGTTTTTCTATTCAGAATAGTTATTTTTCATATAATTTAAAAATTTATCATATCCGGAAAACATAGGTTTTGTATTTAAAAATTTCTCCATAGCAAAATCATAATTTCCCAAAGTACACATTTTTTTCTCAAAGGCTATACTGAGTTTCTCCGTCCGTTCTTCAAACAACCAAAAGAATTCATCAAATACTTCTTTTGCAGGTTCTTTGCCAGTTCTTTTAACATAACATTTATATAATTCTTCTGCTTCTTCTAATTGCACATCTAATCGTTTCTTATAATACTCTTCAACTTTTATTATAGGTTTAGCAGGATTACCTGCAACCACCCAGCCATCTTCAACGTCTTTGTTTACAAGACTGTTTGCACCAATTATACAATTATTTCCTATGTGCACGCCTTTAAGAATTGTAGTATGCATACCGATGAACACATTGTTTCCAATGTTAACCTCTCCACAAGATCCTAATACTTCACCGTATACACCTTTAAGAACACTCCAATCATAACCGTGTGTAAGAACCACTTGTTATCTGAACGTCATTCCCTATTTGTAACATAAATGGACGAGTGGCATCAATTATTGTATTTTGTGGATCGAATATTCTTACACGTTCGCCTATTTCTGCACCACCTTTTCGGAGGAAATCAATATACGTTTTTTCATCACATCGATGCGAATATATTAACTTTTTTACTATCTGTTTTATCTTAGCAAACATCATTTTCCCTTCTTTTTATCAGTAAGACTTAAAATATAATCTTCCCACATATCAATTATTTTTGAAGGCTCAAACCTATTAACCACATCTCTTGCATTATTTCCGCATTTTTCTGCTAATTCTTGATTTTCTGCAAACTCGCACATTGCATCAGCAAGTTTTTGAGCATCTTCAACCGGTGCCAACAACCCATTTTCATGGTCAGCTATAAGCAAACGAGCACCTCCAGGAGAATGGTCAGTACTTACACAAGGAAGCCCTGCCGCCATTGCTTCTAACAAAGAGTTTGAAATTCCTTCATAGTCAGAAGTTATAAGAAACATCCCATCTTTAGCAATATCCTGCATAGGTTGTTTTGTTACACCCATAAATTTGACTTTTTCGTCAAGTCCTTTTTCGGTTACCCACCCCTTTATGATATCTACGCTTCCACCATCACCATAAAGTTTAAGTGTATATTCAGAATGCTTTTTATTAAAGATTTCAAAAGCATCTATCATAATATCATAACGTTTCTGATAATTATCTAATCTGCCAACGGAAACGACTGTTTTGTCTCGTTCATTTTGTTTCACATCAGGAATTTCACCTTTTATAAATATGGGATTAGGTATTACCGTGCCACGTTTTTGAAGTCCTTTGCCGTAAAACTCTTTTGCGCCATCAGTTTGGAAAACACCTCCCAAAGACGTATTTACGATTCTTATGATAATTTTATCTAAAATTCCACTTACTGTAATATACGGATCTCCACGTTCTGATATAATCGAAGGAATTTTAAGGCTTTTTGCCGCAAATACACTATATAAATTGGGGAACAACGTAAAACCTATTATAACGTCTGTCTTCTCCTGTTTTGCTATTGATTTGATATACTTAACTGTTTTTAAGCGTTTAACTCCGTGAAGTTTTTCCTTATAATCATATATTTTTACATTTTCGTCTAATTTTTGATTTGTTTCTGCGCCCGTCAAATTAAGATTTATTATTGAAACTTTGTGCCCTCGTTGTGCTAAACTGTTAGCAACAAACGCAAGCATTTTTGCCGCACCGCCAAACCCCAAACTCGGTGTAATAAACAGTATATTCTTCATTTTTTAGCCTCTTTTAAGTTTTTGTCTAAATATTGATACGCATTATTACATTGTTCGTTGATAAAATCATTAACCTTAAAAAAATCAATGGTCAAATCCATAACTTTATTAAAATCATTTATATCAGTTATGCTTTTTTCCGCCAGCCCAAATTGTTCAAGCAATCCACCTAACTTATTTTTGTTGCTATCTCGAACAAATACGCCAAAACGCTTATTATATTTTATAGAGAATACCGTACCATGGAATGTATCTGTAATAATACATTCCGCATTTTTTACATAAGCAAGCAACTCGAAAGCAGATGCGGTTATATTATGATTACACCAACGTTGTTGCGTACCTACAGATAATATCTGCAGTTTATTCTTTTTAGCATAATCTTTAATCGCTTTTATTTCTTCTTTATTGCAAATTCTATTGCTATACGCATAAACAAGAATGTATGGCTTTCTTTGTGGAATTGCAGGTATCTTTTTGTCAAAGTCAGTTATAAAAACAGGATCTAAATGTACAAGTGCATCTCTACCCGAAATCTTTTCAACAAATTCCTTTGAATTTTCATCACGAACCGATATATCAGATAAATTTCCCAAATATGATTTTATTTCATCACAAACTCCATGTTTAACAGCATCATCATAACTGCTGTTACCGCAACTTGCCGCATATGATATTATTCTTTTTGCATTATCAACTTTGCCAAGCAACTGAGGTGAAAATCCCCACGGTGAAGGATTAAAACAGTTAAAAACCTCATCACTACCTATTATGACTAAATCAAAAACGCCATCTTTCAGGGTTTTATCTGTTTCAAGAAAAGTCGTATGGTCTTTTTTATGTATATTAACCATTTTTTTATGAAAGAAATAATGCGCTATTCTTTTTAATACATATCTGCTGAAAATTTTTGATACAAGTCTTTTCACAATGAATTCGTTATTATATTGAACTGTCGCAAGCTGTCTGCCTGGTTCAATATCAATAAAATACACATCATTGCCACGCTTTTCCAACTGTGTTTTTAATGAATATGCTTGCAAAAACGACCCATAATTGGGTATCTTCTGCATCGATAATATTCCTATCTTCAAAACATTATCTCCTTAAAAGTGATTTAATCTTTCCCCTAACTCTATAGGGAAGCAATGTTGTTCTTTCAATATCGGCTAATTTTTTGTTGCTTTTTAGCGCATTTAAAAGTTTGCTACGAAGTTTTTTATCTACTTGCGGACTTTTACTCATCTGCGCTTTAAGCATATCGTTAATATCTTCTTTTTCAAAAAAACATACATCTTTTATGCCTTCAAGATACTTTTTTCCACATTCAGTATATACAACACAACAAGAAACTCCCGTTGTATTATCTTTGTATTTATCTCCCCAATAATCGCCTGTGCGTATATCGGCCAAACTTTTAGTTGCTTTATATTTGCAATTATAGCAGGAATCATTAAGGCATAAATTATTAAAGAACATCCTATAAAACATGTTTTTTTCATAATCACTATATGAAGATCCGTCATCGTAACTAAATTTCAATGAAAACTTATGCCAAGAAAATTCTTTTGAGCGGAAATCTATCTTTTGTATTTTTTCTCTTTGATGTTCCTCAAGATATTTCTGCCATACAAGCATACTGGGAGTACCATGGCAAAAAAAGTCCACTAGTATAAGTTTATTCCGAACTTTCTTCGCTTCAGCCACCTTAGATATAGCTGCAATCTGGCAAGGTGTTCCAAATACCATATATTGCTCGCCATTAAATATTTCATTAAAACCATCAACTGTATAACTCTGAAAATACTTTGAACCTTTCGTTTGTTCAAGGTCTTTTAAATTATCTATAATTATATGCTTCGCAATATGCAAATCATAGTCATAAACAACACCGCAAACCTTTACGCCATCCTCAACAGCTTTTTTTGCAAGTGCATAGCAAACTCCGCCTGAAGATACTGTTTTTAACAGATTACCGTCTTTTACAATAGCTGACACAGTATCTATAGGTTTATGAAAATTATTATTCATAAATTCATTACAATACTGCTCACAGATGTTGCAGTTAATACACTTGTCCGTTTCAATAACGGGCCTATAAAAGCCATCATTATTCAGTTTTATTTCAATGCACTTTTTAGGGCATATTGAAGCACATACGCCACAACCGGTACAGCATACTGAATCTTTTATACTCATTTTTTCCTCAATGTTTTATTATATTAAAATGCTGATAAACCAAACATCTTTATCATTTTAAAAACTGTTTTTATTTTTATTTTGTCTGAAATATAATAATTTTCAATTATTTCTTTAACTTCGTGTTTAAACTTTTTTCTTTTATCTTTTACACATTTAAGCGTTCTGAAAATACGTACTTCTGTAGCCGTCCACAAAAGAACATGAAATATTTTAGGATACATCATTTTCATAATTGCATACTGTGCCGCTATTCCATTTATCAATAAACTCTGATTCTTTTCATCAGACCAATCCCATTTATCTATCGCCGGTCTATGTATTGCTAAAAGAGAGGAACAAAAAACGTTTAATTTACCTGAATTCATAACACGCAGAGATGGTGGTATCTCCTCATATCCATATTTATTAGGAAGATATGGGACACCTTCAAAAAAAGGTTTCCTTAAAAAATGCGAACCGCCACAAAACATTTTGCATGCGTATAAATCTTCAGCAATTAACGGTCCACTTTTTTCAACTCTATCCTTTTCCCAAACAGTATCATAAATTTGTGTGGTCAACGTAACAATATTATTATTTGAATCTAATATACCGATTGCTTTTAAAAAGAAGTTTTCATCCTCAGATATCACAGCATCATCATCTAAAGCATATATATATTCCCCATTTGCTTTCTGAAAAGCATAATTTCTGCCACCGCCAACGCCAAGATTTTTCTCCATTTTTTCATAATACCACGAAAAATTACCGCTGCTGAATATCTTTTTGACGATGTTTTCTGTATCATCGGTAGAGGCATTATCTATAATCACAAATTCCGTTTCTTCCGGTAGATTACATTTTAAACAACTTTCTATGGCCTCATGCAACTGAAGCGCCCTATTCATGGTTATTACACATATAGATAATTTCATAAATTTTCCCTCCAGTTCATTAAACCTTTCTTTACAACCACCAAGGCAATAAGAATAACTATACCGTTACCCCCCCCGAATTTTACAGTATTTTCCATTATTTCAAGTTCTTTCCTTTCATTTTCGAATTCGCTACTATACATCTCTTTTCTATTTTTTACACACTTAGCGGGAACACCGGCAATCACGGTATAAGCAGGAGCATCTTTTGTAACAACTGCACCGGCACCGATAATTACGCCATCACCTATTGTTACACCAGGCATTATAATAACCCTTCTGCCAATCCACACGTCGTTTCCGATAGTAACAGGCTGATAATCAGTAAAACCTTGGTCCATCATAGGAATATCCGTTCTATCGTGTTTATGACCGTCTGTATATATTACAACTTCAGGCCCCATCATAACGTCATTACCAATTATAATGGGACCATTTAATTCGCATTTTATTCCTACACCTGATCTATTACCTATTTCAAGCCCCGGTGTGAATCTTGCTCCTTTTTCAATATTTACACCTTTTCCGCAAGAAGTAATAATTCCTTTTGCAAAAAACCTTCTGATAAAGCAAGCAGGTGGAAAATGACTACTTTGTGGCAGCCAGGATGCAAAAACCTGATATAAAATAAAAAGTATTTTTGTTTTTATCGTCCACATTTTATACTAACCTCTGAACTAAAACTTCTATTGCTTTTTCAGGCATAAATCTTTCGGCTTCTCTAATGCACGTTTTTTTCATTTTTAAGAAATCATCAGGTTGTTCAACTGATTTTTCTACAACAGCATAGAATTTTTCTACATTGTCAAACTCATATCCCCAACCAGTTATATCTTCAATAAAAACATCTTTGCTATTTTGCCATAATGCCGTAATTACCGGCACACCTGCAGCATAAGCATCTATTAACGTACCGGGGATGCCTTCTGTATAAAACTTTGTAGGGAATAATAAGGCAAAATAATCTTTTAATATATCAACACTTTTATCATAATCAACAATACCACAATATTTTACATACTCAGGAAATGTTAATTTTAAATTATCAAACCATTCAGTTTGCGCTGAATCAATCTGCCCATAAATATCAAGCGCACAAACCGTCTTATTATATTTTTCATTAATTCTGCGCACTGACTCTATAGCATCCTCAATACCCTTTTCTTTCATTACACGTGAAAAGGTGCAAAATTTGTAAGGTTCATTTTTAGGATAAACTAATTCAGCCTCAGTAAGAATTTTTAAATTCTTACAATTGGGCATTACAACTATATTTGTAAAACCTTGCGCTTCAAGAGCCTCTTTCATTGTTGTGGTTTCAACGTAGATGGCATCAAATTTCTGTAATTGTTTTTTTAGTGATTTTTTATTGCGTAAAAAATCATCAAGCCATCCACCTATTACAACATAGTGAATGCGTTTTTTAAAAACTTTTTTCAGCACGCAAAAAATTGGCGTAAATACTTTTATTCCATTATGGGCAGGTAACATAATATAATTATTTGCTTTATTTATCTGTAAAAATAACTTAAACAAAATTTTCAGTAAAGTTTTTTTTCCACCATAAGTATCAATTCGCTTAACTTTATAATTTTTTTCAAGTTCTTCAGCAATAATTTTTGTTTTTACAGTTTGTCCATCTAAAAATATTTTTGTGCCACCAAAATGTCCGACAAGTATCATTTCCATATTTTATAATCGCCACCAATGAATACCTGATTTTTCAAGGTCTGCAATATCAAATAAGCCTTTTACATCAATTAAAACTTTTTCGTTTTGAGGAATAGCTTTAAACATTTTATCAATTTTGCCAAGTCCTAACTCCTTAAACTCATTGTGTGCAACAGCAAGAATAATACAATCTGCATCGTTTGCATCATTCATATTGCTGAGTGTTATATTATATTCATGCTTTGCATCTCGTTCACTCGCCCAAGGATCAACAACTATAGGTTGTACACCATATTCCATTAAATGATTATATACATCTGCAACTTTAGAATTTCTTGTATCCGGACAATTCTCTTTAAATGTAATACCCAAAATAACAACTTTAGCTTTTGCAGGTGCTTTGCCTACCTTAATCATTTCCTTAATAGCTGCATCTGCAATAAATTTTCCCATTCCATCGTTAACAATACGACCATTAAGAATTATTTGGCTATGATAACCTAATTTTTCTGCCTGATAAGTAAAATAATATGGATCTACACCAATGCAATGTCCGCCAACAAGTCCCGGACGGAAGCCTAATGCATTCCATTTTGTATTCATACCGTCAACAACCTCGTTTGTATCGATATCCATCTTATCAAAAGCCATAGCAAGTTCATTCATAAATGCAATATTTATATCACGCTGACTATTTTCAACAACCTTGACTGCTTCAGCAGTTCTAATGTTACTAACAGGATATGTGCCGACTTCAATAACTATATCATAAACGTTTTTAATTACTTGAAGTGCTTCATCATCACAACCTGAAACAATTTTTGCAATATTCTCAAGTCTATGTACTTTATCTCCTGGATTAATTCTTTCAGGAGAATATCCTACTTTAAAATCAATACCACATTTTAATCCTGATTCTCTTTCCAAAATTGGAATACACGTATCCTCGGTACAACCGGGGTATACTGTTGACTCAAACACAACATAAGAACCTTTGGTAAGATTTCTGCCTACGATTTCAGAAGCACCAATAACAGGAGTAAGATCAGGTGTATGATCAGTATTTACAGGTGTGGGTACTGCAATAATATGAAACTTGGCCTGCTGAAGATCTTTTTCATCAGAAGTAAAATACACTGTTGTATTCTTTATAGCTTCATCCCCCACCTCTTTTGTAGGATCAAAGCCATTCTTATATAGTTCAATTTTTGCCTTATTAAGATCAAATCCAATAACGTCAATACCTTTATTGGCAAATGCAACTGCTATTGGCATACCAACGTAACCGAGACCAACTAATGAAACTTTTTCTTCTTTATTAACGATTTTATCATAAAGTGACATAATTAAATCCTCCATATATTAAATGCTTTCAGGTTTATATTTATTATCCCTATACTTTTTAGTGCAAAGCTTAAAAATTCCAATTATTGAACCAAATCCATAGGCAATATGGAAAATAGGGAACAGTATCATAAGTAACATACACTCTTTAAATAATTCCCCACTTCTAACCGAAAAAACAACATCTAATGCACAATAAAGTAATAACTCTGCCGCCAAAGCCAAGAAGAATATCCAATGTGCAATACCTAATAAAGCAAGCAATGGAACAGATAATACAAAAGCCAACGGAATAAAATGCCTTATTCCCATTGATCCGGGGCAAAGCTTCATTGTGATCACATTCCACATACCATTTTTTTGTGCCATTTTCGCTATTGCTCTTATCGAATCACGACAATAATAAGAAAGTTTTATATCATTAGCTAAATATATCTTTCCTCCGTTTTTTCTTATACGGTAGTTCATTTCATTATCCTGATTACGAACAAGTCGTTCATCATATCCACCATATTTTGTAAACACTTCTCTTTTAAATGCACCAAAAGGAACGGTATCAACATATCCACTTTCTCCGTTCGTTCTAAACTGTGAATTGCCTACGCCGAATTTTGATGAAAGCATCTTGGCAATGGCAGTTCCTACAAAGCCATTTGCTTTTGTAATTGCCACGCCACCTACGTTTTCAGCATCAACGGTTTCAAGGTATTCAACACATTTGGTTATATAATCCGTAGCATAATCAGCATGTGCATCCAAACGAACAATATATTTTCCCTTAGATTCCTTGATGCCTATGTTCATCGCATAAGGAACTATCTTTTTTGGATTGCTGAATACTTTTATCAATTCAGGGTACTCTTTCTTATAATCTTGTATTATCTCAACCGTCTTATCCGACGAAATGCCATCAACAAATATCCACTCCATATCATCCTTCGGATAATCCTGAAGAAGCAGTGAATTAATACACTTTTTAATAAATTTTTCTTCATTATACACAGGCATTACTACCGATACCGTTACACTCATAAATTAGTCCTTTCCAATCACCGCGCCGACCGTTTTAAACATTGTTCCGATATCGCCCCAGAAACTGAATTTTTTTATTGAGACGAGATTGTATTTCATTTTGTCGGGCAAAACTTTTTCAATATAGACCTTATCTGCATCTTCTACACCATCAAGAAGCTTTTCTTCGTCTTTATAAAAAATACTTGCCTCACTTGTAACGCCTGCAGGAAGAAGCAGGGTTGCAAGCATTTCAGGGGTGTAGGCGTTGACATATTTGGGAACTTCGGGACGTGTGCCCACAAAAGTCATTGTTCCTCTAAAAACATCTATGAGCTGACAAATTTCATCAAGGCGACATTTTCTGATAAATTTGCCTACCTTGGTCACGCGGGAATCACCTTTAACGGTAACTTGCGTTCCAATCTTATCAGCATTCTGAACCATTGTACGGAACTTAAAAATTCTGAATTCTTTGCCGTATTGGGTAACGCGCACCTGACGGTAAAAGACCGGTCCTCTTGAATCGATCTTAATGCTGATTGCAAGCACCAAGAAAATCGGTGAAAGTGCGATGAGCATTATCATTGAAACAACAATATCGAAAGCACGTTTAAAAAACAGACTGCAATTTTTCTTGCGTAAAATATCGTAGTATTCCTTTATTTCCGGAATCTGCATTTTTTCGGGAAGCTTTTCCCATTTTTTTATCATCATAAGTATTCACCAACAATTTCGCTATACTTCTCAATAACGTAATCGACCTGTTCATCTGTAAGGCAGGTGTGTAACGGCAGAGAGATCTCATTGGCGAAGTTGTTATAGGCATTGGGATAGTTCTTGATGTCAAAGCCCATATTTTTATATGCCGTGTGCATTGGCAGGGGTTTATAGTGAACGTTGCAGGCAACACCTGCTTCTGCCATTTTAATTATTATCTCGTTGCGCTGTTCTGCCGTTATGCCGGGAATGCGCGTAAGATACAAATGTCCTGAAGAAGTATGGTCATCGGTGTAATGATCAAGAACTTCAACTCCTAATGGCTTAAATGCGCTGTCAAACTTTTGGATGATCTCTTTTCTGCGGGCAAGCATTTTAGGATATCTTTCAAGTTGAGCAAGGCCCATTGCTGCCATAATATCGGTCATATTGCACTTATACCAAGTGCCTACAATGTCATATTCCCAGGCGCCAAGTTGAGTTTTTGCAAGAGCATCTTTTGACTGACCGTGAAGTGAGAAAAGTTGCAAGCGCTTATAAATATCCTGATTATCTATTCCATCTATAGTGCGCCAGGTCAAGGCACCTCCCTCAGCAGTTGTGAGATTCTTAACTGCATGGAAAGAAAAAGAAGAAAAATCGGCAACACTGCCTAACATTTTGCCGTGCCATTTTGCACCGAATGCATGGGCGGTGTCTGCCATAACTGCAATTCTGCCCAATGCTTTCTGCAACTCTGAAGAAGGCTTGAAAATACTTCTTTTGCTTTCAACGATTTTAAAAATGCGGTCATAATCGCAGGGGATTCCTGCAAGGTCAACGGGAATGATCGCCTTTGTTTTTTCATTTATAGCCTTTTCAAGTTGATCATAGTCCATTTCAAGACTATCTTTCTGTGTGTCAACAAGCACAAGTTTTGCGCCAACATGGCAAATTACCGATGCTGATGCCGTATATGTATAAGCGCTTGTTATTACCTCGTCGCCTTCTCCGATGCCCATAAGCCTTAAAGCCATTTCGGCACAAGCAGTCTGGGAATTAAGGCACACCGCACCGTCAGCGCAGGTGTATTCTTTAATAAGTTTTTCAAGTTTTTTCGTTTTTGGTCCCGTGGTTATCCAGCCTGAACGCAAAACATTAGCCACCTCATTGATTTCAAGTTCAGAAATATCAGGTGGCGAAAAAGGTATATTCATATAAGTCCCTCACTTTTTCTACAAAATCGCACACTTTGCCATATTATCTCTATCTTATGATATATAATATCATACATAATAGGTTTTGTCAATATATTAACAAATTTTGAACGAAAAAAAGAATGCCGAAAATCCTTATTTTTCGACATTCTTATTATTAAAACCACTTATGTTCAAATTCAACTGAAACAGTTTCGCCCGGCTCGATTTTATAGTCCTTGCCTGCCACGTTAAAATACAGCGTTGTGGTGGTTGGATTATATACTTTAGTTCCGTCTGCCGACGCTTTTAACTGCTTATAGGCTTCAAGGTATTCAAAAATCTCAATATTTGTTGCATACCAGATCTCTTCACGATTGCCCATATATTCACAGAATTCTTCAATAACGTTCCAGTTATTGTTTGTTTCAAACTCGTAACTGTGTCCCCACAAATAGAAAAGAAACGGTTCTGTTGATACAACGGTGTTTACAAATCTTTCCGCCAAACTCATAAGATTTGGATTGTTATGATGGCAGGTTGCAGGAAGACGAAGCCAATCCTCGCTGATATTAAAATTATTGGTTGACTGAACCGTTCTTGCATACAAAATACCTGATGCTTTAAGGCAATCAACAACCGTTTGACTTGTTGAGCCGTAAGGATAAGCCATGCCACGTGTTATTTTACCCGTTGTTTTTTCGATATCAATTCTATCGTTAAGCACTTCTGCAGTAATTTCCGCAGGAGTCAATACTTCAAGACGAGGATGATAATAAGCGTGAACAGCCACTTCCATATCATTTTTAAGATAGAGATCGTATGCTTGTTCTTTGGTCATTCTTCTATGAATCTGACCTTCAGGATAAACTGTGCCAACAGGTGCAAAAAGACCTGAATTTATATTGAACGTACCTTTGATTCCGTTCTTTTTCATTATCTCAATAAGTCTTATATCCTGCTCTACCGCATCATCATAACTTAAGGTGAGCGCCTTTGTTTTAAAGCCGGGAAATCTTGTTTTTCTGTACATTTTCACCAATCCTCCTTGTGTAATTTACTACTTGTTTTTATATCGTCATAATAGGCTTTATATTCGTCAACAAACTTCTGATGAGCATCTGTATCAAGGGTAAAAAGTTCTTCAGGAGAAAGTTCCCACGGATCAAAAGCATCTTCATCATCCATTTCAGAAAGTTTTAGCATATAGCCTCTGTTTATCTTTGCCATAACTACCTCCGTTTGTATATAACAAAACAATACTCTTTACAAGTGTTTTGTTTCCTTAATTTTACCTTGCTCATACTCCTTTAAAAGCACGGTAAGATCAGATATTCTTTCAGAAATTTTCTTACCCGTATCCGTATCTTTTACCAAAATACTATCACTTGAATATTCAAAAATAACAGTATCGGAAACTATATCAGCATTGTCTTTTATGGCCTCATTAACCCCACAGAATGGCTCATGTGCAGATATGCGCATACCTTGCGCATTATAAATAAGCGTGTATCCTGCAATACCCGTTGCAGATTGATACGCCTTACAGAAGCCGCCGTCAATAACTATTACTTTGCCGTTTGCTTTTATAGGCTCTTCACCTGCACTTGAGCGAACGGGAATATGACCGTTAATTATATGTGAGCGTTCATCTTTAAGACCAAACTCATGAAAGATCGTATTTACGATTGTTTCATCTTCATAGAAAGTGTAATAGGCGTTTTTAGGCTCACTCCATGCCTTTTCATCGGCAATAAGTAAGCGTTCAAAGGTTGCCATTTTCTTTCTTCCGCAAAGGGGCGAATCTTTACCGCACCACAGATACCATAAAATATCCTTACCGTACTGTTTTTCTTTAGATCCTTCCTTTGCAGAATAGCCCTGACGTGCCACACGTTCAAAGTAATCAAGAAGTTCCTTTCCTTTTTTCCTATCGCCTGCAGGAAGTTCCATAAAAGTACCATCGTCATTTAAAGGAACGCAACCGTGGAATAAAAGATTGTTGTTAAAAACAGAGTACATCTCGCCTTTTTCAAATAAGAATCTTGCATGGCGCTGTAATTTTTCCGAACGGACAAAAGCATTTTTAAGATATTTCATGACCTGCGCTTCTTCCGTTGTAAGTTTATAAGGTTCATTTTCATCAATGGTCGGGAAGTCAGAATCCTTTAAATCATATTTTACGCCATCAATTATAACTGTTCCTTGCTCTTTATCGATTTTATCAAGAATCAATCTGTCCGCCATGTTAAAATCAGGATTTCTTAAAATGGTCTGCCCTTCAAGTTTAAATTGAATAACACTTATAGCTTTGTGCATACGTGCAATTAAAACATCATCATCGCTATAGAAAACGTCGCCTTCAGATGTTCCTTTGGGCATATATGCAGAAACGTCGGAATTTTTATAAACTTCCTGCGCAAACAAGGATAAGGGGCGCAACGATATTCCATAGCCTATTTCAACTACGTCAAGGTTCTTATAGGTTATGGAATTGTTAAGAACCGTTGCAATACACGTTCTTGAGCCTGATGCCGCACCAAGCCATAAAACATCATGATTGCCCCATTGAATATCCAGTGAGTTTTCTTGCATCAATTCTTCAACGATAATATCGGCACGGGGACCGCGGTCAAAAATATCGCCTACAATATGAAGATGGTCAATAACAAGACTTTTTATTGCTGAACAAACTGCAATAATAAACTGTTGCGCTGCCCCTACTTCAATTATTGTTTTTAAAATATTCTCATAGTAGCGTTCTTTATTCAGAGCATCATAATCATTGTTTAAAAGTTCATCGATAATATAATCAAATCCGCTTGCCGTTTTTTTAAGATGTTTTCTTACCTTTGAACGGGTATATTTACTGCTTACAAGTCTGCAAATATCCAAAAGTCTGCCTAAAGTAACGTTATACCAATCATTGGTTTCTTCGCCGATTTCGTCAAGTTTTTCTTCAGGATAATATATAAGCGTTGCAAGTTCTTCTCTTTCCTTTGCCGTTACAGTTTTTGAAAAAAGTTGATCTATTTTTCTGCGTATTACACCTGAAGCATTTTTGCGAATATGCTGATATGCCTCATATTCGCCGTGAAGATCGCTCATAAAATGCTCTGTCCCTTTAGGAAGTTCAAGTATGGCGTTAAGGTTTATGATTTCGTTAAGCACTGCATTACGATCCGGATATTGTTTTGACAACTCAAGAATATACTTATTTTCCATTTTCTCTCTCCTATCTCCTTGGAAAATCCAAAGACTTCGCTTAAATATATAAGCGAAGCCTTTTGTTTAGAACAATCCTGTAATTTTGCCGTTAGCATCAACATCAATACGTTCAGCAGCAGGTGATTTGGGTAGACCGGGCATAGTTAAAATATCCCCCGTCAATACTACGATAAAGCCTGCGCCTGCAGAAACTTTAACGTTTTTAATGGTAACTGTGAAGTTTTCGGGTGCGCCCAATTTGGTGGGATCATCTGAAAAACTGTACTGTGTTTTCGCGATACAAACAGGCAAATTATCAAAACCAAGTTCGGTAAGTTGCGCAATCTGCTTTTTAGCGTTGGGCATAACGGTTATACCGTCGCCGCCGTAAACTTTCTTAACGATAGCCTCGATCTTATCTTCAATAGTACCGTCAAGTTCATATGAAAAAGTAAAGTCGCCCTTTTCTTCTTCACAAAGACGAACAACTTCTTTAGCAAGTGCTTCGCCGCCCTTGCCGCCTTCTGCCCATACTGTTGAAAGCACGGTATTTACACCAAGTTCCTTACATTTATTGATAATGAAATCAATTTCATTATCCGTATCTGTGGGGAAACGGTTAACTGCAACAACGCAAGGTAATTTATAAACGTTCTTAATATTTGAAACGTGACGGAGAAGATTTGGAATACCCTTTTCAAGTGCTTTAATATCTTCAAAATTAAGTTCTGTTTTTGCTCTTCCGCCATGCATTTTAAGAGCGCGGACTGTTGCAACAACTACAACTGCATCAGGAGTTAATCCTGCCATACGGCACTTAATATCAAGGAACTTTTCAGCGCCAAGATCTGCACCGAAGCCTGCTTCTGTGATAGTATAATCACCCATTTTAAGTGCAAGTTTTGTAGCCATAACAGAGTTACAGCCATGTGCAATGTTTGCAAAAGGTCCGCCGTGAACGAATGCAGGTGTACCTTCAAGAGTCTGAACAAGATTAGGTTTGATAGCATCTTTTAAAAGTGCGCACATTGCGCCTGCCGCTTTAAGTTCACCGCAAGTAACGGGTTTATCGTCATAGGTATAACCTACTATAATTCTTGAAAGTCTTTCCTTAAGATCGGTAATTGAATTTGAAAGGCAAAGAATAGCCATAATTTCAGATGCAACGGTGATATCAAAGCCGTCTTCTCTGGGAACACCGTTAGCCTTACCGCCCATACCGTCAACAACAAAACGAAGTTGGCGATCGTTCATATCAACACAACGTTTCCACGTAATTTTTCTTACGTCGATTCCAAGCTGATTGCCCTGCTGAATGTGGTTATCAAGCATTGCCGCAAGAAGGTTATTTGCCGCGCCGATTGCATGGAAATCACCTGTAAAGTGAAGGTTTATATCTTCCATGGGAACAACCTGAGCATAGCCGCCGCCTGCCGCACCGCCTTTAACACCGAAAACGGGGCCTAATGAAGGCTCGCGAAGTGCAACTGTAACGTCTTTACCTATTCTCTTAAGACCGTCGGCAAGACCGATTGTAGTGGTGGTCTTGCCTTCGCCTGCAGGTGTAGGTGTGATTGCGGTAACGAGAATAAGTTTACCGTCTTTTCTATCGGTCTCTTCTAAAAGAGAAAGATCAATCTTGGCTTTATATCTGCCATACTGTTCAATATATTTTTCGTCAACGTGGGCTAATTTGGCGATCTCGCCGATAGGCTTCATTTCACAAGCCTGAGCAATTTCTATATCGGATTTATATTCCATTTTATTCACCCTTACTTAAAATATTTTACTGCCGCTTCAAACATGCGGATATCATAGTTACCATCAACGTTCTTATAAAGTCCCTTACCGATACGCTCGGAGTGACCCATCTTACCGAAAACTCTGCCATCAGGAGATGTAATACCTTCAATAGCACACATTGAATCGTTGGGGTTAAAGTGAATATCACTTGTAGCATTGCCGTCTAAATCAACGTACTGCGTTGCGATCTGACCGTTCGCTTTAAGTTGCTCAATGAGTTTAGGATCAGCAATAAATCTGCCCTCACCGTGAGAGATGGGAACGTTTACGATATCGCCAACGTTCATAAGTGATAACCAAGGAGATTTATTTGATGCAATGCGTGTTCTAACAATGCGTGACTGATGGCGTGCAATGGTGTTAAATGTAAGTGTAGGACAAGTTTCGTCTGTATCAATGATCTTTCCGTAAGGAACAAGGCCAAGTTTAATTAAAGCCTGGAAACCGTTACAGATACCGCACATAAGACCGTCACGGTTATCAAGAAGGTCGCTTACACCCTCTTTGATTGCGGCATTTCTGAAGAATGCAGTAATGAACTTACCGCTTCCGTCAGGCTCATCACCGCCTGAGAAACCGCCGGGAATGAATATCATCTGAGCATCCTTTAAGCTTTGTGCAAACTTATCAACACTTCTCTGAATACCATCGGACGAAAGGTTGTTGATAACGATGATCTCAGGTTCTGCCCCTGCATCGCGAACAGCCTTTGCTGAATCAAACTCGCAGTTTGTGCCGGGGAATGCAGGAATAAGAACCTTAGGACGTGCAACCTTAACGTTAGGTGCAGGATAGCTCGTTGCCTTATATTCAAAGTTTTCTATCTGCTTATTGCCCTGATCAATATTACAACTGTAAACGCTTTCAAGCTTATCTTCATAAGCAGTAAGAAGTTTATTAAGGCAAATCTTTTCACCGTTATATTCAATAACTTCTTCTTCCTGCGTTACACCGATAAGACGGGCATTTTCGATTTCCTCGGTTGCTTCAAATACGAATGCACCGTAGTTATATTTAAACATACACTTGGGGCACATATTTTCATCATACTTAAAGCCGATGGAGTTACCGAAGCACATCTTCATAACTGCTTCACCGATACCGCCCATACCGGGTGTGTAACAAGCAAGAATTTTACCTGAACGCATAAGTTCGGTTATTCTGTTAAAGGTTGAAATCAATGATTCAGTTACGGGAAGACCGTTTTTATCATATTCAGGATAGATTGCATAAACCTTATTTCCTGCTTTTTTAAATTCAGGTGAAATAACTTCCTGAACCTTACCGGTTGTAACTGCAAAGGAAACAAGTGTTGGAGGAACGTCAAAATCCTCAAAGGAGCCTGACATTGAATCCTTACCGCCGATTGAGCCGATGCCCAATTCTTTCTGTGCCTTAAATGCGCCTAAAAGAGCCGCTAAAGGCTTACCCCAACGTTTGCCGTCTTTTCCGGGATGTTCAAAATACTCCTGGAAAGTAAGATAAACGTCTTCAAAAGATGCACCCGTTGCAATAAGTTTTGCAACTGATTCAACAACTGCGGTGTATGCACCGTGATAGGGACTCTGTTCTGTAATAAAGGGGTTATATCCCCAAGCCATAAATGAGCAATCTTCAGTATGCTTCTTTTCAACGGAAACCTTCTGTACCATTGCTTGAATGGGAGTTAACTGATTTTTTCCGCCGAAAGGCATAAGAACCGTGCCTGCACCGATGGTGGAGTCAAAACGCTCGGAAAGACCGCGCTTTGAACACATATTAAGATCAGATGCAATATCGAAATAATTTTCGGTAAAGCTTTCCTTGATCTCTTTATTTTTAAGTTCAGGCTTTTTAGGTGTAACGGTAATATGCTTTTCAGCACCGTTTGAATTAAGGAAATCACGGCTGATATCAACTATCTTCTTGCCGTTCCAATTCATAACAAGGCGTGCTTCTTCCTTTACAACTGCAACGGGACAAGCCTGAAGGTTTTCTTCCTTTGCAAGTTCAAGGAATTTTTGGATATTTTCTTTCTCGATAACAACTGCCATACGCTCCTGAGATTCGCTTATGGCAAGTTCTGTACCGTCAAGACCGTCATACTTTTTGGGAACTGCATTAAGGTCGATTTCAAGACCGTCGGCAAGTTCGCCGATAGCAACTGAAACACCGCCTGCACCAAAGTCATTACAACGTTTGATAAGACGTGTTGCCTCTTTATTTCTGAAAAGGCGCTGAAGCTTTCTTTCTTCAGGTGCGTTACCTTTCTGAACTTCTGCACCGCAAGTTTCAAGGCTCTGTGCGGTATGTGATTTTGATGAACCCGTTGCACCGCCGCAACCGTCGCGACCTGTGCTGCCGCCTAAAAGGATAACAACATCACCGGGAGCAGGAACTTCTCTGCGAACGTTTTCTTGGGGAGCGGCCGCAATAACAGCACCGATTTCCATACGCTTTGCAGCATAACCCGGATGATAGATCTCATCAACAATGCCCGTTGCAAGACCGATCTGGTTGCCGTAGGAGGAATAACCTGCAGCAGCAGTTGTAACGATCTTTCTCTGTGGAAGTTTACCCTTTATGGTTTCTGAAACGGGTTTTAAAGGATCAGCCGCGCCCGTTACGCGCATTGCCCCGTAAACGTAAGCTCTGCCTGACAAGGGATCGCGGATAGCGCCGCCGATACAAGTTGCCGCACCACCGAAAGGCTCGATCTCTGTGGGGTGGTTATGTGTTTCGTTTTTAAACAGAAGAAGCCAAGGCTCTTTTACACCGTCAACTTCAACTTCGATTTTAACGGTACAAGCATTGATTTCTTCAGATTCATCAAGTTTATCAAGTTTGCCGTGCTTTTTAAGATATTTTACCGCAACTGTTGCAAGATCCATTAAGCAAATAGGCTTTGTGCGGTTAAGTTCCTTGCGAACTTCCATATATTCTTCGTAAGCACTCTGTAAAAGCTCATCCTCAAACTTAACGTCATCAATAACAGTAAGGAAAGTTGTGTGACGGCAATGATCTGACCAATATGTATCGATCATTCTGATTTCGGTAATAGTGGGATCGCGGTCTTCTGATTTAAAATAATCCTGACAGAACTGAATATCATCAGCATCCATTGCAAGACCGTACTCTTTTACGAAATTTTCAAGACCTTGACGGTCAAGTTTAATAAAACCGTCCAACGTTTTAACCGTTGTGGGAATTTCATAATTAACCTTTAAAGTTTCAGGCTTGTCCAAGGTTGCTTCTCTTGCTTCAACGGGGTTGATAACGTACTTTTTGATTTCTTGAATTTCGTTTTCCGATAAATCGCCATAAAGTGCATAAACCTTTGCTGTTCTGATAAGAGGTCTGTCGCCCTGCGAAATGATCTGAATGCATTGTGCGGCTGAATCTGCGCGCTGATCAAACTGACCGGGCAAGTATTCAACTGCAAAAACATATGCACCGTCGCAGGAAACGTCATCTGTTACGATATCAAGCTGAGGCTCTGAAAATACCGTCTTTTTGGCGTAATCAAAAAGTTCTTCGGTAATGTTTTCCGCGTCATAGCGGTTGATTATACGAACGTCTTTTAAAGAAGTTATGCCCAATAAATTATTGGCTTCTGAAAGAAGACCTTTTGCTTCATTGGCAAGTTCCTTTTTCTTTTCTACAAAAACTCTGAAAACCATATTATTCTCCTTTTGCCTTTAATGCCCTTGCGCCTATATCATTGCGATAATAAGCGTTTTCAAAGGAAATTTGCTTAACAAGCTTATATGCATCATTGATAGCATCCTCTAAGGTATCGCTTACTGCCGTTGCACCTAAAACGCGACCGCCGTTTGTTAAAAGTTTACCATCCTTTAAAGATGCACCTGCAACGTAAACGCTATCTTTGATATCATCGGGAATAGTCATCTCAAATCCCTTATCGTACTTTTGAGGATATCCCTTTGAAGCCATGATAACGCAACAAGCACTTTTATCCATAAATCTTACGTCAACTTTATCAAGTTCACCATTGGTAACTGCCTGCATAACAGTTAAAAGATCACTCTTTAAAAGAGGAAGAACTACCTGAGTTTCAGGATCACCGAAACGGCAGTTATATTCAATAACTTTAGGTCCGTTTTTGGTGAGCATAAGTCCGAAATAAAGGCAACCTTTAAAAGTTCTGCCCTCAGATTTCATTGCATTGATTGTAGGGATAAATATTTTTTCCATACATTCTTTCTGAATATCTTCGGTGTAATAAGGGTTAGGTGCAATAGTGCCCATACCGCCCGTATTAAGGCCCGTATCGTTATCGCCTGCGCGCTTATGATCCATTGATGAGATCATGGGAACAACGATGTTACCGTCGGTAAATGAAAGAACGGAAACTTCAGGGCCTTCCAAAAATTCTTCAATTACGATATTATCGCCGCTTGCACCAAAGACTTTGTCTTCCATCATGCTCTTAACTGCATCAATGGCTTCCTGACGCGTCATAGCGATTATAACGCCCTTGCCTAAAGCAAGTCCGTCAGCCTTAATAACTGTGGGAATAGGTGCAGTTTCAAGATACTTTAATGCTTTTTCAATATCATCAAAGACTTCATACTGTGCAGTAGGGATATTATATTTTTTCATAAGATTTTTTGAAAAAACCTTACTGCCTTCAATAATTGCCGCATTGGCTTTAGGACCAAAGCACGGTATCCCCTCTTTTTCAAGTGCATCAACTGCGCCTAAAACAAGAGGATCGTCAGGTGCAACAACTGCATAATCAATACGGCTTTTAATGGCAAAATCAACTATTTTATCAATTTCCTTTGCGCCGATATCAACTAAAGTTGCATCCTCTGCCATACCGCCGTTACCGGGAACGGCAAATATCTCCGTTACGTTTTTATTTTCTTTAAGTTTTTTAATGATGGCGTGTTCTCTGCCGCCGCCACCAACAACCATTATCTTCATAAATTCTCCTTAATGATGGAATAAGCGCATGCCTGTAAATGCCATTGCCATACCGTATTTGTCAGCACATTCAATAACAAGATCATCTCTTATTGATCCGCCGGGCTCTGCAATATATTTAACACCGCTTCTCTTTGCACGTTCAATGTTATCGCTGAAGGGGAAGAAAGCATCTGAACCAAGTGCAACACCGTCAATGGAAGCAAGATATGCTTTTGCTTCTGCATCTGTTAAAGGTTCGGGTTTTTCGGTGAAATACTTTTCCCAATTACCGTCAGCACAAACGTCTTCTTCGTTTTTGTTGATATAACCGTCAATAACGTTATCTCTGTCAGGACGGGAAAGTTCAGCCTTAAAGGGAAGATTTAATACCTTGTCATGCTGACGAAGGAACCATGTATCTGCCTTTGTACCTGCTAAACGTGTGCAATGGATTCTTGACTGCTGACCTGCACCAACGCCGATAGCCTGACCGTCATAAGCGAAGCAAACTGAGTTTGACTGAGTATATTTAAGTGTAATAAGTGAAATTATAAGGTCGCGAACTGCCTCATCGGGAAGCTCTTTATTTTTTGTTACAAGGTTCTGTAAAAGCTCCTTGTTAATTTCAAAGTTGTTTCTGCCCTGCTCAAAAGTGATGCCGAAAACCTGCTTATGCTCGATGGAATCGGGCACATAGTTTGCATCGATCTTAACGATGTTATAGTTTCCGTTTCTCTTGGTCTTAAGAATTTCAAGTGCTTCAGGCTCATAGCCGGGAGCGATAACACCATCAGAGATTTCACGCTTGATCATCTTTGCAGTCGTAACGTCGCAAACATCGGAAAGAGCAACCCAATCGCCGAAAGAACACATTCTGTCAGCACCGCGGGCACGTGCATAAGCGCAAGCAAGGGGTGATTCATCAAGACCTTCAATATCATCAACAAAGCAAGCCTTTTTAAGTTTTTCAGGTAACTTTACACCAACTGCCGCTGACGTAGGTGAAACGTGCTTAAAACTTGTTACTGCAGGAAGACCTAATGCTTCCTTTAACTCTTTTACAAGCTGCCAGCTGTTGAATGCATCAAGGAAGTTAATATAACCGGGTCTTCCACAAAGGATCTCAATGGGAAGATCGCTATTATCATGCATAAATATTTTTGCAGGTTTTTGGTTGGGATTGCAACCGTATTTTAATTCAAAATCTTTCATATTTATACTCCTTACTTATTCTTATTTACAATTCTTGAATCGTACTTTCCGCTTTCAAGATCAATATATCTTACAAACAATGAAACCTTATTGTCTTCGTTAAGATTCTTCCAGATAACATCGGTTAAAGTATCGATATCAACATCGGGAAGTTCAAGCGTTTTGGGTTCGCCTTCAAAACTCGGAAGGGGATTTCCGTCACACTTATAAGTATGGATAAACTTTGCCTTGCCCTTTAAGGGATTTGAATAAGCAAAAGTATATCTCTGGCAGGAAGAGCCATCGCCCTCTGCAGATTTAAGAATGGACATTGCAAAATTCATATCACCGTTTTCAAGGCGGATAATGCCTGAAATTCTGGGTGTAAAGTTAGGTGCATCGTCCTCAAACTCACGTGTTCTTAATGCTTGCTCAAAGGTCATCTGACGATCCATAAGTTCATAGATAGTATCAGTCTGATCACCGTTTGTAACGATAGTCTTATTACCTAAAACTCTCACGGGTGCATAAATAATAAGGTGGGGATCAACCATTTTTGATTCGTCAAAAGCCTGAGTTCTGATGCCTTCGCCGTCTTCAACGAAAACGCGGTTACGGCTGTTTTCGCTTCTGCCCATAATGAAATATGCGGTAATTGCTTTTTTGCCGTCTTTACTTTTACCGATAATAATACCTCTGCCATGGTATGCTAAAGAATTAAGTTCATTTTCAAGAGTTTTAATTTCCATGATTTTGCCCTCCGATTATTTAATATAAGTTCTGCCGTTTTCAACGGTAATTTTTTCATCACACAAAAGTTGAACGGCTTTAGGAAGAATCTTCCATTCAGCCTGCTCCATTATGCGCCTTTGAAGTGTTTCGGGAGTATCATCATCCATAACCTCAACGGCTTTTTGAAGAATGATCGGTCCACCATCACATTCAGCGGTAACAAAATGAACCGTTGCGCCTGAAACTTTAACACCTTTTTTAAGTGCTTCTTCATGAACGTGAAGTCCATAAAAACCTTTTCCGCAGAAGGAAGGAATCAATGCAGGATGAACGTTTACCATTTTATTGGGGAATGCATCGCATACCGCAGAGCCAAGAATAGTCATAAATCCTGCATAAACGATAACGTCTGCTTCTTCTTCAAGAAGAAGTTTAAGCATATCTTCGCTGTATTTATCAACGTCAGTATAATCTTTTCTAATAAGAGTACGTGTTTTAATGCCGTTCTCCTCTGCACGGACAAGGGCATAAGCATCTGCCTTGGAAGCAATAACACAAGTTATTTTTCCTAAGCCTAACTCGCCCCTCTTTTCAGCATCAATAAGTGCCTGAAGATTGGTGCCGCCGCCTGAAGCAAGAACAACAACTTTTTTATAATTATTCAATGATAACACCCTCATCACTTTCTATAACAGTACCGATGATATAAGCATCTTCGCCGTTTGCCTTTAAGATTTCAAGCGCCTTCTCGGCTTCATCTTTTTTAACTACAATGCTCATACCAACGCCCATATTAAAGGTGTTAAACATATCGCGCTCGGAAATTCCGCCAACTTTTTGGATAAGATCAAAAATAGAAAGAATCTTAAGTGCAGATTTATCAACTTTTACTGAATAACCGTCGGGCAAACTTCTTGGAATATTCTCATAGAAGCCACCGCCGGTAATATGTGAAATCGCATGAACTTCAACTTGTTCTAAAAGTGCAAGAACGCTCTTTACGTAAATTTTTGTGGGAGTAAGAAGTGTTTCTCCTAAAGTTTTTCCGTTAAGTTTATCTTTATAAGCGTTAAGATCGCAGTTACCGATATCAAAAACCTTACGTACAAGTGAGAAACCGTTAGAATGAACACCTGAAGATGCAAGTGCGATAACGGTATCGCCTGCTGATACTTTGTTGTTATCTAAAATCTTCTTTTTATCAACAATACCTACTGCAAAGCCTGCAAGGTCATAATCTTCTATCGGCATCATACCGGGATGCTCTGCCGTTTCACCGCCGATTAAAGCCGCACCTGACTGAACACAACCTTCGCAAACACCGCTAACGATAGATGCAATCTTTTCAGGATAATTCTTTCCGCAAGCAATATAATCAAGGAAGAAAAGGGGTTTTGCACCGCAACAGATAATATCGTTTACGCACATTGCAACTGCGTCAATACCGATGGTATCATGCTTATCCATTAAAATAGCAAGTTTTACCTTTGTGCCGCAACCGTCAGTACCGCTTACAAGCACGGGCTCTTCGTATCCCATAGGAAGACCGAAACAACCGCCAAAACCGCCAACGTCATCAAGACAACCTGCGTTACGTGTTCTTTTAATATGTTCTTTCATAAGTTCAACTGACTTATAACCTGCAGTAATATCAACACCTGCAGCTGCATAACTATCTGATTTTGATTTCATCATTTTATTTATTCCTTTCCGTTCCAGCAATAGGTGCAAAGTTTACACGGCTCAATGCCTATTGCCTTAATAATTCCCTCAAGGGATTGAAATTCAAGTGATGTAAAGTGAAGTTTTTCGCATATTGCATCGCGAAGTTTTTTACCGCGTTCTGTATTTGAATCTGAATATTCTTCAAGATGTTTAAAGCCTTCTTCACCTTCAAGTTCCATAACCGTTCTTCTGGCAATAAGTTCCATCTGATTGGAAGATCTTGAAAAATTAAGATATTTACACCCGTAAACGATTGGCGGACACGCTGAACGTATATGCACTTCCTTTGCTCCGTTATCATAAAGGAAATCAACCGTTTCTTTTAACTGAGTTCCACGGACGATAGAATCATCAACGAACAAAAGGCTTTTGCCTTGAATAAACTCATGAACGGGTATCATTTTCATTTTTGCCACGCGGTTTCTTTGTGCCTGATTCTGGGGCATAAAACTTCTGGGCCACGTTGGCGTATATTTAATAAAGGGACGTGCAAAGGGAATTCTGCTTTTATTAGCATATCCTATTGCATGAGGTGTTCCTGAATCAGGTACACCGCCAATATAATCAATACCCTCGGTTCTGCCTGATGCCATATCATTTTCAGCCATGATTTCGCCGTTTTTACAACGCATAACTTCAACGTTTACGCCTTCATAATTTGAAGTTGAATAACCGTAATATGACCATAAAAACGCGCATATCTTCATTTCTTTTTGCGCAGGCAGTAAAGGAATCATCTCATTTGCGGTAAGTTCAACTATTTCACCGGGGCCAAGTTCTTTTACATCTGTATAATCAAGTTTTTTATACGCAAAAGATTCAAAAGCAACTGCATATCCGTTTCTGTTTTTTCCTACGATGCAAGGTGTTCTTCCGTAAAAATCACGGGCAGCAATGATTGTTCCCCTATCGGTAAGAACAAGAACCGTAGCCGAGCCTTCAATAGACTGTTGAGCAAAGCGGATACCGTCGGCAAAGTTATCTTTCTTATTCATTAGTGCGGCAAAAAGTTCAACTGTATTTACTTTGCCGCCCGTCATGGCGCTGAACTGATCGCCGTCTGACAGATATTTTTTAATTAACTCATCAGAATTATTGATTGCGCCTACCATGGTTATTGCATAAGCGCCAAGGTTTGAACGGAACAAAAGAGGTTGAGGATCTGTATCGCTGATACATCCGATAGACGCCGTACCTTTCATTTCGTCAAAAACGTCTTCAAATTTAGTTCTGAAGGGTGAATTTTGTATATTATGTATTTCTCTCTGTAAACCGATTTCGCTATCCCAAGCAGCCATACCGCCGCGACGTGTTCCTAAATGAGAATGATAATCCGTTCCGAAAAAAACGTCTGAAATAGCATCGCGCTTACATACTGCGCCAAAAAAGCCTCCCATAAATGTCTCCTTTAAAGTTTTGAAGCAATGTCAGCATCCTTTTCCAATACTTTCTGTGCATCGGAAATGCGCTTGTTATCAAGTTTTTCCTGTAAATCCTTATCTTCAACAGCGATGATCTGTGCCGCAAGAAGTGCCGCATTACCGCCGCCGTTTATTGCTACTGTTGCAACGGGAATACCGGTGGGCATCTGCACAGTTGCTAAAAGTGCATCCATACCGGCAAGATTTGAACTTGAGCAAGGAATACCTATTACGGGAAGTGTGGTATTTGCTGCAATAGCGCCTGCAAGATGTGCCGCCATACCTGCCGCGGCAATAATAACACCAAATCCGTTTTTACGTGCATTAAGTGCAAAATCACGAGCCTCAACGGGTGTGCGGTGTGCAGAATAAACGTGCACTTCAAAGGGAATATCAAGACTTTTAAGCATGTCTGTTGCTTTTTTTATGATAGGAAGATCACTATCGCTTCCCATTACGATTCCAACTTTTTTCATTTAAAATCTCCTTAAAAAAATAAAAAAGGACACAGTTATTCGCAAATGCAAATAAGTGTGCCCAGACGGTCGGCAAAAATTCAAAATTTCCTACTCCACTGTGGTTTTTCCACAATTATCCGTCAGTCGTAAGAAACTTAAAAAATCACACTAAAATTATATTGTAAAATGCGATTTTTGTCAAGGCACAAAGCATGTTTAATTAAGAACTATATGTTAAATTTTAGCCTGTGTCTCACAGTAGATGCAACGGTAAATTCCGTTCTCTTTATCAGTAAGTTTAAACACGTGATCAAGTTCCTGCTCGCAACTTGAAATACAACGGGGATTTTTACATTTTATAACGTTTGTAAGTATTTCGGGCATGGGGATACTCTTCTTTTCGATAAGTATGCCGTCTTTTATTATATTTACGGTTGCACCTGGATCAACGTAACCTATAACGTCAAGATTAAGTTCTATATCAGCATCAACCTTGATAATATCTTTTCTGCCCATTTTCTTTGAAAAGCCGTTTTTAATGAGCGCTATTGAACAATCAAGTTTTGAAAGACCTAAAAGCTCATATAAAAGCATTCCCCTGCTGGCTGTAATATGATCGATTACCACGCCGTTCTGAATTGAATCTACGTTCATAAAAGGTCAGCCTCCTTAAGCAATTTAAGAATAAGTGCCATTCGCATATATTTTCCGTTCAACACCTGCTTAAAATATGCGGCTCTGGGATCATCATCGATCTTAACGCTTATCTCATTTACTCTTGGCAACGGATGCATAATGGTAAGATCGCTTTTTGCATTTTCAAGTTTTTCGGGAGTAAGAACGTAACTGTCTTTTAATCTTAAATAGTCTTCCTCATTAAAGAAACGCTCACGCTGAACACGCGTCATATAAAGAATATCAAGTTCAGGCATAACTTCTTCAAGATCGGTCGTCTGCTTATATTCAATATTCTTCTGTTTTAAAAGATTTTTAACGTAACTTGGAAGTTTAAGTTCTTCAGGCGAAACAAGCACGATCTTTATGTTTTCATATCTTGAAAGTGCATTTATAAGGGAATGAACGGTTCTTCCGAATTTAAGATCTCCGCAGAAACCTACGGTAAGATCTGAAAATCTTCCCTTTTCCCTATAAATGGTTAAAAGATCAGCCAAGGTCTGGGTGGGATGATTGTGTCCCCCATCGCCTGCATTTATTACGGGAATAGTTGCATTTTTTGAAGCAACGTAAGGTGCGCCCTCTTTAGGATGACGCATAGCAATAATATCAGCATAACAACTTATTGTTTTTGCAGTATCGGCAACGCTTTCACCCTTTGCCGCTGATGATGAATTAGCCTCGGAAAAGCCTATAACGTTTCCGCCAAGTTCATACATTGCCGCTTCAAAGGAAAGCCTCGTTCTTGTGGAAGGCTCAAAAAACAGCGTTGCAAGTTTCTTACCGCGACAAATATCGCTGTACTTTTTTGGATTTTCAATAATATCGCAGGCGCAGGAAATAAGTTCATCTATTTCCGTAACCTCAAGATCCAGTATATCAATAAGACTTCTCATATTTTTAACCTTTCAGATTAAATTTTTGCGCCGTTTATTGCAAGATAGTTTTTGATTCTTTCAACATTTTCCTTGTTTTTGGGATCTTCTTCAAGATACTCAATAATATCGTAAACATCAACAACGGAATATACGGGGAATCCAAATTCTTCGCCTACTTCAGCCATTGCTGATTTTTCGGTCTGACCCTTTTCCTTACGGTCAACCATAACGAATGTTGCCGCTACCTTAACGCCCTCAAGTTTTGAAAGGATCGCCATACTTTCGCGGATAGCAGTACCTGCAGTTATAACGTCTTCAACGATAACTACCTCTTCGCCTGCCTGAGGCTTGTAGCCTACGAAAACACCGCCCTCGCCGTGGTCTTTTTCCTCTTTACGGTTAAAGAAGAAGGGTACGTCAAGATTATTTTTGGAAAGTGCACAAGCAACAGAAACTGCTATCGGAATACCCTTATATGCAGGGCCGTAAAGAACTGTTTTCTTATTGCCTACTTTTTCAAAATATGCTTTAGCATAGAACTCACCTAACTTTGAGATCTGATCGCCGGTTTTAATATCGCCTGCGTTGATGAAATAAGGGATCTTTCTGCCTGATTTTGCTGTAAAATCACCAAACTTAAGAACGCCTGCACCTTCTAAAAACTGTATAAACTCTCTCTTATAACTTTCCATTTTAATTCTCCTTAATCACAAAATTCTCTTACGCATCTTTCGTAAGCAGCCACGGGATCTTCAGCAGCAGTAATAGGTCTGCCCACAACGATATAATCTGAACCGATCTTTTTAGCCTGTTCAGGTGTCATAACGCGCTTCTGATCGCCAACATCACCATCGGCAAAACGAACACCGGGGGTAACCGTAATAAAATCATTACCGCAGGTATTGTGTACTTTTTCAGCCTCAAGGGGTGAGCAAACTACACCGTCAAGTCCTGCTTTTTTAGCATTGGAAGCATAATGCATAACAACTTTATCGATAGGCTCGTTAATTAAAAGGTCTTTTTCCATACTCTCCTGATCGGTGGAGGTAAGCTGTGTAACTGCAATGAGGATGGGACGGGTGCCGTCTTCCCTTGTTAAGCCTTCAATAGCGGCAGTCATCATATTGATAGTGCCTGAAGCATGAAGGTTTGTCATATCAACGTCAAGACGTGATAAAACTGACATTGACTTTTTAACTGTATTGGGAATATCGTGAAGTTTAAGATCAAGGAAAATCTTGTGTCCTCTCTTTTTGATCTCACGAACGATTTCAGGCCCTTCAGCATAGAAAAGTTCCATACCGATCTTTACAAAAGGCTTTCTACCCTGAAACTTATCTAAAAATTCAAATACTTTTTCCTTTGATGAGAAATCACAAGCAACAATAACGTCTTTTCCCATTATAAAACACCTCCGATAATATCTCTTAAATTGTCGATTTTATACTCTTCCATTTTTTGGGGAAGTTCTTTAATAATATTTTTACATGCAAAGGGCTCAATAAGATTCATTGCGCCAACTTCAACTGCAGTTGCGCCTGCAAGCATCATTTCAATAACGTCTTCGGCTGAAGAAACACCGCCCATACCGATAACGGGTATTTTTACGGCATTAGCAACCTGATATACCATTCTCACCGCTACGGGGAAAATTGCACTGCCTGAAAAACCGCCCATTTTATTGGCGATAACGGGTTTTCTTGATTTTAAATCAATGCGCATACCCAATAAAGTATTTATAAGGCTGATACCGTCTGCCCCGGCATCCTCGCAAGCCTTTGCAATGGAAACAATATCCGTTACGTTTGGCGAAAGTTTAATGATAACGGGCTTTGTTGTAACCTTTTTAACTGCCTTTGTAACTTCTGCCGCATTTTCGGGGGAAGTTCCAAAACTCATACCGCCGCCGTGAACGTTGGGACAGCTTATATTAACTTCAAGCCAGCCAACCTGATCGCATTTATCAAGTTTTTCGCAAGTATAAGCATAATCTTCAACGGAAAATCCGCTTACGTTTGCCATAACGGGTTTGTGAAAACATTGTTTTAATTTAGGCAATTCTTCTGAAACAACCTTTTCAACACCGGGATTCTGAAGACCTACCGCATTTATCATGCCCTGAGGACATTCGGCAATTCTCGGTGTGGGGTTGCCAAAGCGGGGATCTTTTGTCGTTCCCTTAAATGAGAACGTACCTAAAATATTGATATCGTAAATTTCATTAAATTCATAACCGAATCCGAAAGTTCCCGAAGCAGGAATAACGGGGTTATCAAGTTCAATACCGCAAAGGTTTACACTTAATTTTCCCATAAGATTTCCTCCTTCTCAAGAACGGGGCCGTCTTTACAAATACGCTTATAGCCGGTAACAGTTTTACATGAACAACCCATGCAAGCGCCGAAACCGCAACCCATTCTTTCTTCAAAACTGAACTGACCGCTTGTTATGCTCTTTTTGTAAATTGCTTTAAGCATAGGTTCAGGTCCGCAAGTGTAGAAATAGGAATATTCCCTATCCATTTCGTCAGTTACGAAGCCTTTTTTGCCATATGAACCGTCAACGGTAGTAACGAAAACTTCTGCACCTAACTTTTTGAATTCTTCTTCATAGAATATCTCGTCTTTAATATTAAAGCCGAGAACAACCGTAACCTTTTTGCCCATTTCAATAAGCTGACGGCAAAGCATATACATTGGCGGAACACCAACGCCACCGCCTAAAAGCATAGGTTTATCCCCTGCTTTTGAAAGATCGTAACCGTTACCAAGTCCCGTTAAAATGTCTAAAGTGCCTTCTTTCATTAAACTCATCTGCTTGGTGCCTTTACCAACGACTTTATAGATAATAATAAGTTTATCTTCTACAACGTCACAAACGGAAATGGGACGTCTTAAAAACAATCCGTCAAGTTTAATATTAACAAACTGACCTGATGCAGTAATATCACTTGTATCACCCTTGAGCACCATTTTATAAACGGTGCTCGTAAGGGGGATATTTTCTAAAATTTCAAATAAACTTTGTTTCATTTTTCACCTTAAGCATCAATAGTTGAAATTGTAAGAGTGGTTTCCTCTAAAACGTCAAGAAGAACCTTAACGGTATCAAGTGAAGTGAACATCGTAACGTTATTTTCAGTTGCATAACGGCGGATTTCATAACCGTCGGTCATCTGACCGCTGCCGATATCACGGGTGTTGATAACGTATGCAATGTGTCCCTGACGAAGTGCATCGGGAATCTCATCGGGATCCTCATGGATCTTGTGCAAAATGTGAGTTCTGATTCCGTTAGCCTTTAAATATTCTGCAGTACCGCTTGTTGCCTGAATATTAAAGCCAAGATTATAGAAGCGACGGATCAAAGGAAGTGCTTCTTCCTTATCCTTATCGGAGATAGTTGCAAATACCGTGCCGTAGTTCTGCAAGTGCATACCTGATGCCTGAAGTGCTTTATAAAGTGCACGGTTAAGTTTATCGTCATAACCGATTGCCTCACCGGTTGATTTCATTTCAGGTGAAAGGTAAGCATCAAGACCGCGGATCTTATTAAATGAGAATACGGGAACTTTTACGTACCAGCGGTTCTTTTCGTTGGGATAGATACCGAAAATGCCTTGTTCTTTAAGGCTCTTGCCCATGATAACTTCAGTTGCAATATCTGCTAAAGAATATCCCGTTGCCTTTGATAAGAATGGAACTGTTCTTGAAGATCTGGGATTAACTTCGATGATAAATACGTTGTCGTTTTCATCAACGATGAACTGAATATTGTAAAGACCGATAATTCCGATACCAAGACCTAACTTTTTAGCATATTGAAGAATGGTGCCTTTAACTTTATCGGAAATTGAGAATGTGGGATAAACGCTGATGGAGTCACCTGAGTGGATACCCGTTCTTTCAACAAGTTCCATGATACCGGGAACGAAAACATCGTGTCCGTCGCAGATAGCGTCAACTTCAACTTCTTTACCCTGAATATATTTATCAACTAAAACGGGCTTGTCTTCATCAATTTCAACGGCAGTTTTAAGATAGTGACGAAGTTGTTCTTCGTTGGCAACGATCTGCATAGCACGTCCGCCCAAAACGAAGCTGGGACGAACAAGTACGGGATAACCGATCTCTGCCGCGGCGTTAATGCCGTCTTCAATCTTTGTAACCGCTCTGCCCTGAGGTTGAGGAATGTTAAGTTCTTCCAATACTTTTTCAAAACTGTCACGGTTTTCTGCGCGCTCAATGGCATCGCAGTCAGTACCGATAATTTTAACACCACGTGCCATAAGAGGCTCTGCAAGGTTAATAGCAGTCTGACCGCCCAATGAAGCGATAACGCCCTCAGGCTTTTCAAACTCGATAATATTCATAACGTCCTCAGTTGTAAGAGGCTCAAAATAGAGCTTATCGGCAGTTGTATAGTCAGTTGAAACGGTTTCGGGGTTATTGTTAATGATAATTGCTTCATAACCTGAATTTTTAATGGTTGTAACGGCGTGAACTGTTGAATAGTCAAACTCAACGCCCTGACCGATACGGATAGGACCTGCACCTAAAACAACTATCTTCTTTTTATCGGTAAGAATTGAAGCATTCTCGCCCTGATATGAAGAATAGAAGTAAGGAATATAAGCATTCGTGTGGCAGGTATCAACCATCTTGAATATGGGGAAAAGATTGCTTGCTTTACGCATATTATAAACTTCGATCTCGTTTATGCCCCAAAGCTTTGCAATGAACTTATCGGAGAAGCCCATCATCTTTGCCTTTTTAAGAGTTTCAAGATCGTTATTTGCCTTTACTTCTCTTTCCATTTCAACGATCTTCTTAATGGATTCAAGGAAATATCTTGTGATCTTCGTAATATCGTAAAGTGTTTCAATATCGGTATCGCGTCTTAAAAGTTCAGCAACGGCAAAGATATTATCATCTTTAAATTCCTTAATGTAATCAAGTAATTCTTCCGTTGACATATTATCAAACTTGGGAAGATGGAAGTGGCAGCAACCGATCTCAAGTGAACGAACTGACTTTAATAAACATTCTTCCAAGGTTGAGCCGATGCCCATAACCTCACCGGTAGCCTTCATCTGTGTTCCGAGAGTATTTTTTGCAGTTGCAAACTTATCAAAGGGGAATCTTGGAAGTTTTGCAATAACGTAATCAAGGCTTGGCTCAAATGCCGCATTGGTGTTTGCAATCTTGATATCTTCAAGTGCCATACCTACTGCGATCTTTGCGGTAACGCGGGCAATGGGATAGCCTGATGCCTTTGATGCAAGTGCAGATGAACGTGAAACGCGGGGGTTTACCTCGATTAAATAATACTTACTTGAGTTGGGATCAAGGGCAAACTGAACGTTACAACCGCCTTCGATCTTAAGTTCGCGAATGATCTTAATTGCTGAATCGTTAAGCATCTTAAGATCGTGATCGCTTAAAGTCATAATAGGCGCAACAACAAGGGAGTCGCCTGTATGAACGCCAACGGGGTCGATATTTTCCATACCGCAGATGGTAATTGCGTGGTCGTTGGAATCACGCATAACTTCAAACTCGATTTCCTTATAACCTTTAACACTCTTTTCAATAAGAACCTGATGAACAGGTGAAAGCTTAAAAGCATTTACGCCAACCTCAATAAGTTCTTCTTCATTGTAAGCAAAACCGCCGCCGGTACCGCCCAAAGTAAATGCAGGACGAAGAACAACGGGATAGCCGATCTCCTTTGCCGCTTTCTTTGCTTCTTCAAGATTATATGTAATTTCAGAAGGAATCGTAGGCTCGCCGATTGATTGGCAAAGTTCTTTAAAAAGTTCTCTGTCTTCAGCGCGTTCAATACTTTCACTGCTGGTGCCTAAAAGCTCAACACCGCATTCCTTTAAAACGCCTTTCTTTTCAAGTTGCATTGCAAGGTTAAGTCCCGTCTGACCACCAATACCGGGAACGATTGCATCGGGGCGTTCATATCGAAGGATCTTTGCAATATATTCTAAAGTCAAAGGCTCCATATAAACCTTATCTGCAATGGTAGTATCAGTCATGATAGTTGCAGGGTTTGAGTTACAAAGAACAACCTCATATCCTTCTTCTTTAAGTGCAAGACATGCCTGAGTTCCTGCATAGTCAAATTCAGCCGCCTGACCGATTACGATAGGACCTGAACCTATAATAAGAATTTTCTTTAAATCTGTTCTCTTTGCCATTATTTTATGCCTCCTGAATTTTTCATATATATCACGTTATCGTTTTTAACGGTAAGTAAACATCGTGCGAAAAGTTTTTCTCCTTTAAAGGGAGTCGCTTTACCCATTGACAAAAATTTTTCGGGATCAACAATAAATTCTTCATTAAGATCCCAAATGGAAAAGCCGTTATCTTGTATATTAAATCGTTTTTGCGGATTTACGGTTAAAAGTTCAATCAGTTTTTCTAAAGAAATCACATTGTTTTTAACAAGGTGAGTATACATAACGGAAAATGCCGTTTCAAGCCCTACTATACCGAATGCACTTTTTTCAAGACCTCTGCTCTTCTCTTCAAAGGAGTGTGGCGCATGATCGGTAGCGATCATGTCTATTGTTCCGTCAATTATACCTTCAACTAAACGAAGTCTATCGGTTTTATCTCGAAGCGGAGGATTCATTTTAAATCTGCCGTCTTCTTGTAAGAAACTATCGTCCATAACAAGATAATGAGGACCCGTTTCGCAGGTTATATCAACACCGTCTTTTTTAGCCTGACGGATAAGTTCTACGCTTTCTTTGCAGGAAATGTGGCAAACGTGGTATTTAACACCAACTTTTTTTGCCAAATTTATATCGCGCTCGATTTGCTTATATTCGCTTTCGGAACAGATACCGCGATGACCATGTTCTTTTGCATAATTACCTTTGTGAATATATCCGCCTTCTAAAAGATCGTTTACTTCGCAATGGGCAACTATTATTTTGTTTAATGCTTTGGCTCTTTCCATAGCCTGAAGCATCATTTCATCACTTTGAACGCCTTTGCCGTCATCAGAATAAGCAATGGCAACGTCTTTCATTTTTTCAAAGTCCGAAAGTTCTTCGCCCCTCTGCCCTACGGTAATCGATCCGTAAGGATAGATATCAATAACCGAATCGCGGTCAATTATTTCTTTCTGCAAAAGAAGATTTTCCAAGGAATCAGGCACGGGATTTAAGTTAGGCATGGTGCAAACGGAAGTATATCCGCCTGCCGCCGCCGCACGGGAGCCTGAAAAAATCGTCTCTTTATAAGAAAAACCCGGCTCACGAAAATGCACATGCACGTCGGTGAAACCGGGAAAAATAAAATATTTATCTGAATTGAAAAGGGAATACTCCGATTTTTGAAGAAAAGAGGACACTAATGCTATTTGGGATTCTTTTAAGCCTATACATTTTGCCTTTAAAGTGTCTTTCATCTTTTTATCCTTTCATAAAAAAAGCCTTGCCCGTAAACAGAAGCAAGACACACAAAAATACGAACACAACATGGGCTGCATTCTGAAAGAAATATTTGCAATCTTGCCGATCTCACAGGATCGTCTTTTAAAGATTTATTTTACAATGAAAATTGTATCACTTTATGCCAAAAATGTCAACCGACTTTTGGCTCTTTTTTGGTAATAATATATGAATTTTTATATATATAAAAAGCGTTACAAATGCGCATATATGCAAGTGTTTCAGTTGTGTTAAGAAAATACTTTGAAACACCTGCATCGCA
>JAZQII010000044.1:0-5542 GCA_045541035.1 Clostridia bacterium
TTTTGGCTCCACTGCGACTCCTTATCCCCAAAAAGCACTTCTGCTTTTTAGGGTCCCCTTTGCAAAAAAGGGAGTTTACACAGACGTAAATGACCGCATTTTGCAAGTGAAATGCAACGATGGAAACAAACCCCTGCAAAAATTTTGCAGGGGTTTGTGTTTGCAGGGGTTTGTCAGTGCTCTGAATTCTGCAATTTTTGCAGGTTTTTTTCTTTTATCAGCCGTATACGCATCTTACTTTAGGCTCGATATCTACGGGCGATTTTGTTGTTGGGGTTATTTCCCCGTAAAGTGCTTTCACGAAAGCCTTTAAGGCTTCGGGGTTTGTGGAATAAATGTTTAAGAAGGTGTCCGCACCGCCCATAAAATCGAAATGCACGTAGGGATAGCCCATAGATACGCCGATGGATTTTTCTTTTCCCAAGGTGAAGGCTCTGAAGTACGTTTCTATTTTTTCGCCATATAACGATGGCATACCCATAGGTCTGTGAGGCGCAATATATACGGCATAGATAATCAGATCGTTTTCTTTTGCGATGGTTTCTAAATCCGTAAGCTCTTCGATGATCTGAACCGCTGCACCTCGCTTTTCAAATTCTTGCTTCATTACTTCGATTTCTTTTATTGTTTCCGAAAAATGAGAACTGCACACAATGGTAACCTTCTTTATGTTTTCCTTGTTAAGAGGCAGCATTTTTTGTCTGTCGCGCACCAGCGTTATTGATTTTTCTGCAATTTTTTTGTCAATGGCGCGGGTTTTTAATGCTTGCTCATTGATATCTATTTCTTCTGAAGCATCATCAAAAAGTCCGATCTTTTCTTTTAACTTTAACACACGTTCAGCAGATTCGTTAATTCGCTCCA
Organism: Clostridia bacterium; assembly: GCA_045541035.1. Taxonomy (GTDB): domain Bacteria; phylum Bacillota; class Clostridia; order Christensenellales; family QALW01; genus UMGS1322. Next base: position 865 of record JAZQII010000044.1, read on the forward strand.
TAGGAATACGCCCATCAATTACCGCTTTTTTAACAATATCACCGTCATAAGCTTTCGTGCCGAGAAGAATATCATTTCCTGCGTTTATAAGCCTTACAAGCATTTCTTCATAAGGGCAAAGCGCAGATAAGGATGCCATAACTATGCCGTCGGTAATAATAACACCCTTAAAGCCCATTTCCTCCCTTAAAAGTCCGTGTATGATTTTTTTAGAAAAGGTAGACGGAATATATTTTCCGTTAATCATAGTATCGTCTGCCGCAGGAAATGCAGAGTGTCCTACCATTACGGAGTCAACACCTGCATCAATTACGCCCTTAAAGGTTTTTGCCTGAGTATTTCGCCATTCTTCCAGAGAAATGTTGATAATCGTATCGGTAAAATGAGAATCCCTGATCTCATAAGGATCTACACCGGGGAAATGCTTTACGGTGGATGCAACTCTTTCACTTTCCGTGCCTTTTATTGCTTTGATGGCGTGCTTCACTATTTTTTCGGGATCATCTGAATAAGTTCGTGCAAAAGAAATACCGCAAAAGCGGTTTACCATATCAACGATGGGAGACCAACGCCAATTTGAGCCCGTTGCTTTAATTTCTCTTGCAACAGATTGCGCAAGCTCGTAAGTCAAATTCTCGTCGTCGGCTGCGCCTATTGCAAGCGCACCGCTTACAGATGTTCCTTCTTCTGTCAGCCTGCAACCATTCTCACAGTCAACGCCTATGAGCATTGGAATACGGACATACTCACTTATATCATTATAAAATTTTTTTAATTCCGAAGCCGTAATAGAATTATCATCCCTTGCTTCTGCCATATTCGCGCCTTTTATACGTAAGGTTCCCTGTCCCCATAAGTTTCCGTACTGATATTTTTCTAAAATTTCTTTAATCTCGTCTTTTGACCGTTGAACGTCCACACCATCCACCGTTTTGGTAAAAAGCATATTTTGGGACGGCATAAGTAACTGTCCTATTTTCTCTTCAAGAGTCATTTCATTAAGTGCAGGTCGTTTCATTTTTTATCTCCTAAATCTTTAAACTAACTCATAGTCTTCACAATATATAACGCCATTGTTTTTGTGAACTCTATAAGCTTATCACATTCAATAAATTCGTTGGGCTGATGGGCGCCTCCGGGCAAGCTGAAATCTCTTCCGATTCCAAAGGCAAAGGCTCTGTTGCTTCCGTATTTTGATATAACGGATAGATCTGAAAGGGTAGATCCGCAAACGATAGGTTTTTTGCCCGTTGCCTCAAAGGATGCATCAAGCATCGCCTTTATATCTTCGCTGTCCGGCTCACAAAAAACATAATGGAAAAATCTGGTTCGCGGAGTTATGCCATCGCCTATTATCTCCAAGGGTTCAAGACGTTTATTCAGCGTGCGCTCAAGAAGTTCAAATTCATCTTGTATTTCTTCTTTCGTTTTATCGGTGTAATAGGTGAAGGATATTCTGCCCGTTCCCAGATCCTTTCCGTCGTTTCCTAAATGTATATCCATATATCTTAATGCAGTTTCGGGAATATTCGTGCCCTTATAAAAACGGTTTTTATTAAGCTCCTTACGACGCCTCTCGCCAAATTTTTCAACTTCTTCCATAACCACAGGCAATGCGCTTGCTATAGGCATTACACTATCTACAGTATTTAAAGTATGAAAAGTATAATATGCACCTTGACCGCCTGATGCGCAATGCCATATCTGATCTTCGCTGCAATCCATATTCACTATTCTATGGCAAGGATATTTTAAAACTGCAGCCAATGCGCCATGAGAGCCGCCACGTTCTTCATCAACATAAGCAGTAAACAATAAATTCTTTTTAGGCACAAATCCTTGTTCTTTTAGAAGTTTTATAATAAAAAGAGATGTTGCAAGGGCATATTTATCGTCATTGACACCGCGCCCCCAAATTTTTCCGTCACTTATTTCTCCCGACAAAGGATTTTTATCCCAATTTTTAACGTCGCCGATCTCAACGGTGTCAGAATGACCCATAAGCATCAGATCATCAACGTTTTCTTTTCCTTTTAACCGTGCAGTAACATTATAACGGTTTTCAAGATTTCTGCCGGGAAGATAATCGGGATGCTTTTCAAAATCCTTGATCTCAAGGGGCGAATAAAGCTCGCTTTCAAGACCAAGGCTTTCACATAGACTGTGAATATATTTTGCAATTTCCTCTTCATTGCCGTGGGTTCTGAAATTCTCGGAATTTATTTTTACAAGAGAACTGAGAAGATCAAAAAGTTCTTCTTTTCTTTCGTCAATAAGTTTTAAAATATGATTTGTGTCCATTTAAAATTCTCCCAATGTCAACGCTTCGTATAATCACTATAAAAGTTTTTATGGAAGTTTTTCCTTTCTTTAACGTTAAAAAACTCAAAGCAGGCTTTGCAGGAGCCGTAGATTGGCGGAAGTGTGGGCAATATAAAAGAGATATTATCCTTCACGTGTTTTTTTAATATAGGCAAAATTATTTCGCCGTAATGCTCAAAAATTCCGCCGCAGGCAATCACTTTTCCACCATCAGGGCAGGCAAGTTCGATAAACTTATTAAGTTCCTGCATCTGATTGTTAATAATTTCTTCCGCTACCTTATCGCCCATTTTATATGTTTCAAAGATTATTGATGATTGACGGGCAACGTTTGCAACGTTAATTTCAGCACCTTGAAGAAAAGATTCCTTAACGTTAAGTCGCTCTTTTAATAAAGAATGGATCAGCGGTGAGGTTTTGCCGCCGTTTTCATATAAGAGAGAAACACGCACCGCCTCTTTACCAAAGCTAAAGGCACTGCCCGGATCCCCGTAAAGATAGCCCCATCCGCCAATGGTTTTAAAGCTTTCGCCATCTCTTTTCAGCAAAATAGATCCCGTTCCGCAGATCAAAGCAACGTCACCTTCAGCGCTGAAAAGTGCGCTGACACCATCTGAATCCACACGTATATCAATATGGGGATAACGCTGTTTAAGTCCTTTTGTCAGTTCGTTATAGTTTTCGCCTGCAATACCCACAAAAATCGCTTTTACGGGTTTTCCCTCTTGAAGACAAGCATCAATACCTTCAAAAAGTATATTGAGCGCACCGTCAATACCAACGGTTGAAGAATTACTGCCCTGAAGTTTTAGTGTTTTAAAAATATGTCCTTCAGATGAAAACAGAACAAATTCGGTGCTTGTGCCGCCGCCGTCAACACCTATCATATAAGAAACGCCATCACTTTCTTGCTTCTTTAAAAGTTCATCAACAGATTCATTAAATACGCGCGCAAGATTGCAAAGATTTTCAAGATCGGGCAACGTACTGCCCGTTTCCCAGCAGGAAACGGCCTGAAAGCTCACGTGCATTTTTTCAGCAAGCTCCCCTTGAGTCATCCCTGCACGCTTTCTGTAAAATTTAATTTTCTCGCCTATACCCATTGGATCTAACATAAAGCCTTTTACTCCTTAATATCTTCTAAATAAATCCTTGATTTTAAAATATTCTATCATATAAAAAATGGGAATTCAATCCTATATTATTGGAGATGATTTTGATTTTTATTCAAGAATCGCTTGAGTGAAAATGCATTTGCTTTTATTTTTGCATCAAAAGATATATGAATTTGCGTATATAAAAAAGCACCTCAAAAGCATCACTTTCGAGGTGCATATTAAAACTGTGTTTTTTATTTCTTCTTCTTTACTATGTAAGTAGTGCCCAAATAAATAATACCAACAACAATAATTATATCGGTGTAAACTTTTGCGCTTATACCAACTGCTGCGCCCATATCGTACATAATGGGTTGTTCTTTCCAATTGGGTGTAGCCATAGGAGTTATAGTGGGTGACGGAGTCGGCGTAGGGGTAGGCGCGGGGGTGACGACGTTTATATTAGGACGTTTTGTTGGCACGGGAGGTGTTTTTTTCGCCTGCTCATCGGATTTAACAGTTAATTTCATATTTTTAACGGATATTGATGAAACGTTGTTTATATCGATACCGTCAAAGCAGAAAAACCAATTTGGCGTAAGTGAACTGTATATCTGTTCTTTATATGCAGAAAATTCAACTGAAAATTCTGTCCAATCACTTTTTAAAACAATGTTGCGGGCGAGCCCGTGAAGAGCATTGCTGGTTACATCTTTAAAAAAAGGTTCTTTTCCGTTAAGTGTTTTTTCATATTCTTTTGTCCAATTTTCAGGATCTTTAATACTTGTGGAGGCGCGGATAAGGGAGTTTATTTTGAAATCTTTAATATCTTCGTTTTTAAAAGTTGCTTTTACCTGACCTGAAATTACCGCCGTTATTTGATCTTTGCCGTCAACCGCCTTTTCTAAAGCAGGCATAATATCAAAATATCCCGAACTATAGGAGTATGCCAAGTTCGTAAATTCTGTTACGCCGTCTTTAGTGGTAACGCGACATGCAAGGCCATTTGCCCAACCAAGGTCTTTAGCATAGTTGGTTTCCGCACTGACCGATAAAGGCAAAAGGGCAAAAATAAATAGAAGTATTAGAACAGTAAATTTTCTCATAAAAAAACCTCAATAACAAGTGTAATATAATTATACTTGCTATTGAGGCATAAGTCAATATTTAATATCTCTGAAATTCTTTGTTCTGTGGAAGGTTATGTAGTTGGAATCGTGATAATTGTGTGCCTGATTCTGCGCAGTACGGCAAAGCCA
>JAZQII010000045.1:0-45484 GCA_045541035.1 Clostridia bacterium
CCTGCGTTTTCGCCGCGCATCCTTCAAAAATTTATTCCTTTAAAATTCTCCGACCTAAAATGTTTGTATCAGTGAATGATTTTGGGTGCGGAGGATGCAATAAGGCAGGTTTGCCTTATAAAGACGACAAACCCGAAAGCATCGCTGATACAGCATTTGAGGCGAACTCCTTTACGCGTGCTATAGTATCAATGCAACGATGGAAACAAACCCCAGCAAAAATTTTGCAGGGGTTTGTGTTTGCAGGGGTTTGTCAGTGCTCTGAAAAAAAAAGGTCTGCTTTGCAGACCTTTAATTTTACTAAAAATTAGCCACGCTGATTGTAGTCAGCATTGATAAGGTTCACAGCCTTGAAAAGTTTGTGTAAGTAAATGAAGGGACCTACACCGATAAGTGAACCAAGAATGCTCCAACCCCAATATGTACCTGCGCCGAACTGATAGCCGATACCGCGTCTCTTTAATTCATTGCCGATACGCTCGGAAATTCTGTGGTACCAAACGAAAGTACCGATTGAACATGTGATAGGAGCAATAACGAATGCAAGCAAGCAGAAGTGCATTGTCTTCTTACCGTCATATCTTGATGCAACAATGTTAATGTCATTTGAAACTGCTGACATTACAACGAAAGGATAAATGCCACATGTAACGATTGAAAGTAAGATGTACTTTAAAAGACCTTTGTTTGTTTTTAACTGACCAACAGGTGCCTGATTATAATTGTTTTCCATAACGAAAAACCTCCTTTGTTTTTTTACATATTAACACAACGAAAGACAAATGTCAAGATTTTTTGACAAATTTGTGAAAATTATTTACACAAAACTTTTTTCGCGGTTTCTTTAACGTTTTCTGCAGTAAATCCGAATTTTTCAAAAAGTACCTTTGCAGGAGCAGATGCGCCGAAGTGATCGATACAAACACAAGCGCCGTCAAGACCAACGTACTTATACCAACTGTATGCTGAACCTGCTTCAACTGCAACGCGGGCACGAACGTTTTTGGGAAGAACGCTTTCCTTGTATTCTTCGGACTGTTTTTCAAAAATTTCCATTGAGGGCATTGAAACTACGCGGGCATCAATTCCTTCATTTTTAAGAAGTTCTTTTGCGCCCATAGCCTGCTCAACTTCACTACCTGAAGCCATAAGAATAACGTCAGGTGTTGATTTTTCCGAATCGGCTAAAATATATGCGCCCTTAAGTGCATTCTTACCGCTATTTTCATAGTAAGGAAGATTCTGTCTTGTAAGAACGATAGCGGTAGGGCCGTTATTGTTCATGGCAATGGTATATGCTGCGGCAGTTTCTTTAGCGTCTGCAGGACGAACAACCGTCATATCGGGAATTGAGCGAAGTGCAACAAGTTGCTCAATAGGCTCATGGGTAGGTCCGTCTTCACCAACACCGATTGAATCGTGTGTAAGAACGTATGTTACGGGGAGTTTCATCAATGCTGCCATACGCATAGCGTTCTTCATATAATCGGTAAACACGAAGAAAGTTGCGCAGAAAGGTGTAACGCCGCCATGGAGATACAAACCGTTTACGATAGCTGCCATAGCATGTTCGCGGATACCAAAGTGCATATTTTTGCCTTCAGGAGTTTCTGCGCTGAAGAATGCTTCGCCCTTAAGTTCTGATTTATTGGAGGGGCCAAGATCGGCACTTCCGCCAAAGAGATTGGGTTGCATTTTATTAAGGCGGTTTAAAACTTCACCTGAAGATGCGCGTGTTGCATTGGGTTTTTCATCGAACTTCCAGAAATCCTCGTCATTTTCAAGATCAACGGGGAATTCTTTTGACATCCACTTCTCATATTCTTCATAATCTTCAGGATATTTTGCCTTATATGCTTCAACTGTTTTATTCCAGTTTTCTTCATAAACTTTGCCCTGCTTTGCAATTTCGGAAGTATATTCCATAACGTCAGCAGGAATTTCAAAGGGAGCATAATCCCAACCTAAAGTTTCCTTTGCGGCTTTAAGGTTTTCTTCGCCTAAAGGCTCACCGTGAGCAGAAGCCTTGCCCTGCTTTGCGGGACAACCGAAACCGATCTCGGTACGGCAGATAATGATTGAAGGTTTATCTGTAACTTTCTTTGCTTCTTCTATTGCATCGGCAACTGCATCAGTATCTGTTCCGTCTTGAACGTTAATAACGTGCCAGCCAAGTGCTTCATGGCGTGCGCCAACGTTTTCGGAGAAAGCAGTATTTATATCACCCTCAATGGTGATGTTGTTCTTATCGTAAATGCAGATAAGTTTTCCAAGTTTTAAAGTTCCTGCAAGTGATGCGGCTTCATATTGGATACCTTCCTGCAAACAACCGTCGCCAACAAGAACATAGGTATAATGGTCAACGATTTTAAGATCGGCTTTGTTGAATTTTGCTGCCAAATGCTTTTCGGCAATTGCCATACCAACGGCATTGGCAAAGCCCTGACCTAAAGGACCGGTTGAAGTTTCAACGCCCTTTGTATGACCGTATTCAGGGTGGCCGGGTGTTTTACTTCCCCACTGACGGAACTCTTTAATATCATCCATTGAAAGAGGATATCCGAAAAGATGCATAAGTGAATATAAAAGCATTGAACCGTGACCTGCTGAAAGAACAAATCTATCCCTATCGGCAAAATCAACGTTTTCAGGATTAAATTTAAGATGTTTTGCCCAAAGCGCATAAGCAAGAGGCGCTGATCCCATGGGAAGACCGGGATGACCGCTGTTTGCCTTTTGCACACCTTCAGCAGAAAGGATTCTGATGGCATTAACTGTTTTTAATTCTATCGGTTTCATTTTTTCCCTCCGTAAACGGCACAAGCCATAATTTTTCAAGTATATTATATTATACTTACGCTTTTTTTGCAAGCAAATACATTGCTCTATCACAAAACTTTTTCTTTGCAGAATCGCAAATGAATGGTATAATACATAAAAATAGATTTTAAGGAGTTTTTTATGAAATCAAAAGGACTTGCTTTATTTTTATGTTCCGCGCTGATTCTTGGTTTGTCAGGTTGCGGTAACGTTGACCAGATAACCGTTGATAAAACAAAAGTTCCCGTAAATTATACTGCGGAATATTTTGTAACCACCGATTCAAACGTAAGTGAAAACGATAAACTTCAATATAATAATGCTTATACGGTAGCCATTGATGAAGAAACAAATGAACTTTCGATTTCATCAAAAACCGATGAATATTGGAGTAACAAGCAGGAAGGCGATAATTTTCTTGAAGGCAGGCAGATCATAACTACTCTTTCAAAGATAAATTATAGTGATAACGTCGGCGTTCCCAATTACGTTGAGCAGGAATTTTATATTACCGCCGATGAATCTTATTACACAAAATTTACCTTCGAGCACGATCACGATATAAATGCAGGATTATTAAAAACTAAAAAGTATTCTAAAAATTCTGAAACCGGTTTTATGGAAGAAACCTATTCCCTGCAACTTATTAAACAGTATTTTGACAAAGATTCTCTGCCTTTTATAATATCCGCTTTTAATGAAGATGACGGTGTTATCAAGATATCATCAGGTAACCGAGATTCCTTGCAGGCTGTAAAATATGAGTTTATGGAAAACGAGGAAATAACCGTTAAAGCAGGTAAATACTCCTGCCGTGTTGTTAGATTAAGACCTAACACCGATTTTTCAGTAAACAGCGCAAAAATTTATATTGATTCTGAAACGGGAATCCCCGTAAAAGTTGTTCACGATTCTTCCGTAATGGAATTATCTTCTCCTATTAAATTTAATTAGTCTTTTAAAAAAAACAAATCCTCTCCGCTTTTAAGTGGAGAGTATTTTTGTTTATACAGTTGCAAAGATTTATCGTTTTCTATTATTTGTAAACATAAAGTACATAGTCAGTACCGGCAGGCTTTGCGGGAATTGTTACTGAACCAAAGAATGAATACAAACTTCCCTCTGCACTGTAAGTATTGTTGATGGGATCAAACCATACGTATTTATAGTTTGTGAAATAATCAAGATTCTTAAGCGTACCGGTAGCCGTACCGTAGTTTGTTGAGTTGGGCTTTGCACCTACTGAAGTATCTGAGAAGTTAAAGAAGTAAACTACTATCTTTGTGTTATCTTCATTTGATGCGATATTTGCATATGCACCGGTTGCACGCGTAAGGTAAGATTTATCATCGAATCTGGGGATAAGATTCCACCAATCGCCAACCTTATCTTCAAAGAAGCGTCTCATATAACCAACCTGAATTGCGCTGGGATAAGTAAGCGAATCTTCCCAAGTTGCCGCCTGCTTCTCTGCAGGTGTAATTGTATCAACACCGTCGTTTGAAGTTGTGTTTTCATCATAGGTGTTAAGATAACTCCAGGTATCCTGACCGCCCCATGCATAACCGTAAACACCGCCTAAATATGCGATCCAGCCTTGTGCACGGGCACCGAAGTTCTTTGTCCACAAGTAGCAATATCTGCCTTCATAGTTTACGGTAGGCTTGCCCTGACCGTTTTCCCATGCATCTCTTGCATAGAGATGGTTATTATTTTCATTGGTAAGTGAAGGCGACCACTGCATTGCAAAGAAATCGTGTTCTTCCATATCTCTGAAGGATGAACCTGAAACACCGCCGATAGAAGACTGCCCTTCCATATGAGCAGTAAGAGGACTGTTATATGGATCATACTTGGAAATATATTCTGCAACGTAGTGATAGGGGTTATTTACGTAACTCCATTTTTCATGGCCGTTAAAGCCGGTTCTGTTCCAGAAGAAGTCGCTGTCAACCTCCTGACCGAGAGACCACATTACGGGGAATGATGAGTATCTTGCTACCCAATAACGGCAAGCACGTTCAAGTTCTTCCTTAACGGAATCTGAAATATCATACATTTCATATTCGCCCGTTGAGTGTGTTGCAGTTCCAACAACAGTTTCTGAGAAACCTCCGAAGTTATTGATAAAGGTGGTCATTTCAGAGGGATAGAAGAATGATGCGTTTACGTGTGTAAGACCGTGATCAGCGATGATCCTGAATTTTTCATCATACTCTCTTAAATGAGGAATATCTGACATTGAGATACCGTCTCTAAAGAAGAATTTATGGCCTAAGGGCTCGGACTGAATAACCGAATAACCAAGCTCAACTCTGTTATCAGCAATGGTTTCTACCATTTCAAGAGTTTCGCTACCAAGATTCCAATGTGTATCTGCAAGGTAGAAGAACGGTGTGCCGTCATTATACATAAAGTGCTTAACGTTTTCTTCAACCTTAACGTGACCGCGCTGATAAAGTTCAAGGTCGCCCGTATAATCAACACAAGTCAATGTGCCGGTTTGATTATGTAAACCTGAGTTTTCAACATCGGTACATATGGTGGTATAAGTCCATTGACCTGCTGTGGGACACATAAAGCGAACTCGCCAGATCTCGCCGCCATCCCAGAAGCCGGGAACTGTATAGGTTACTTCACCGTTTGTAAGAATAAGATCAACGTTTACCATACGGTAAGGATCGCTGTACTTTGTATCGGAAACAAGTGTTATCTCATTGGATCTCCAAGTTTCTGCATAAGAAACCGTTGTGGGCTCTTCTTTTTCAATGGTAGTACCTGTAATTTTGAAATCGTCAATGCAGATTTCCGCAAGTTCAGATACTGTTACCTGATGGAAACCAAAGTTCCAATATGAGCCAAGACCGATATCACCTTCAAGAACTTCGATAGTTTCAGAACGGGTATACCACACGCCGTTTTCAGCCGTTATAGTAGATAATCCTCTATAGTAGTTACTGCCATGCGCTGTGGAGAAAGACGTTTCGCCGCCGGTTCTTATAATGTTAGACACGGTGGTTTCAGCAACATCGCCCCTTGTTGTTACCTTAAACCTAAAAGTGATGGTATATGCGCCTTCTTGTTTAATATAGGGCATAATGTTGAATATAGGTGTATCGTAAGCATTTGCATTATCAGCATAGGTTGTAACGAGGAATTGGTTACCGTCTTCCACTCTGAGACTGTTTGTAACCTTGCTTCCCATTGTTGTCCAATTTGTCTGTGATGCTGAAGAAATACCTTCAAAGGTGCCGTTAGCCTTACTGATGGTTTCAGCTTCAGGAGCTAAAAGGTCATCTTCCTCACCAATGTTGAAATCACCATCCATATTGTTTACTGCTTTGATATATGCCTTAGCCTGAGCGCCGTAATTGTAAAGTGCCTTAACGATTCCGCCTACAGTTGCATCCTGATATTTTGACTGAATATACGAATACATATTATAGGATACTGTACTTACGGTAGATCCGTTCTTTACAAGTTTGATGGTATATACTTTATCAAAATCGGTTGCTTTAATATCTTCTGAATATAAAGTATAAGTACCGTCAGAATTTTTCTTAAGGCTTGCACGGTTAACTTCAACGTCATTAAGATATATCTTTGTTGAATCTTCAAGGATCAACTTAAAGTATATATTGTTTACGTTTGCCATACGAAGGCCCAATGACTTAACTTTATTGTTCTGGTCTGTGTTACCTTCAATAATTCTTGTTCCAATGGGCGCACCGAAAGTACTCTTATAATTTTTAACCCAATTTGAACTGTCTGCAAGAGCATTAGTGCGATAATTCTTGTATTTCTGTGCTTCTGCACCGTAAACGAGCATATCTGCAAGAAGTTTCTTAAATGCTTCATACTGTATCGTTGTATATCCAAGTTCCTGAGCGGTTTTATTCATCTGTCTGTCGCAATAAAGTTTTACGTTGTAATTTTCCTTTACTGCAAGAACTGAACCGTCAGTATGCACAAGTTCTGCGGTAATAAGATCATTCATACACTGAGGATTTATTCCCTCATAACTGAACTTATACATCTTGTATGCTGAATCATATTTGCCCGTAACTTCAGTTACTCTGCCACTTGATGATGTGAAGCGCATAAATACATCGTTAATATCAACATCAAAGGTTGCGTAATAATCAATGGTAAGTGCTGAACCGAGATTAAGCACTGCACCCTGAATATCCCCTGCCGTATAAGTAAGCGCCTTTGTAAGTGCCGTATTATACTCCGCAACTGCTACGTTTTCTTTAAAACTATTTTCTGTTCCATAATAATTTGCGTTTTTAAGACTTGAGCAATTATAGAATGAATATTGACTTATTGACTTCATTGTGCTTGGAATGATAATATTTCCCGTTAAACTTTCACAACCGCAGAAAGCGTGTCTTCCAATATGCTCAATAGAAGTCGGTGTATTTACCTTTTTAAGATTAAAGCATCTTTCAAAGGCCGAATCACCTATATACTTAACTGTGTCGGGAATGGTTATACCCGTAAGTTTTGCCGCATGCTCAAAAGCATCTTTTCCGATAGCGGTAACGGGATGACCTTCAATAGTTGACGGAATTATAACTTCGCCATGAATATCTCTGTCGCTGCCGATAATTGTAACTTCTTCGCCGTTTACTTCATATTCAAGATAGTTTATTACGCTATTTTGAGGAATAGGTGTAGGCGTAGGTGTTGACTGAGCAATGTTATTTGGCAAAGGTGTTGGTGTGGGAACTGCTGATGCGCTGTTCGTTATTGTAACTTCATCAATGTAATAATCAAAGAACTCACTTCCGCTATAAGCCATACCTGTGCCCGAACCGTCAAGGCGGAGTGAAAGATCATATGCCTTCGCTGCCCGATAATACGCGCTTCTGCGCAGTTTAGCCATCATATTAAGCCAATCAGCGGAAACCTTGAAAGTAGCAGTGTATTTAGTCCACTGATCGGTCATAGTTATCTGTGTTCCTGACGAAGCACCGAAATGAGTATTATTTGCATAGTTGCCATCACCTTCGGTATATCCAAGCTGAGTTCTTACTTCACTTGTACTGAGATGGCATTGTGAGTTAAGTAAAACGTTGAATTTTCCCGAATATCCTGCTTCTGCTTTTGCATAGAAAGTAACGGTATATGTACCTGCACCGCATCCGCCATAATAATAATCTGCATCATTTATTATTGCAGGACCTAAATCAAAGGCAACTGAACTGTACTTGCTGGTCGTATCGGGGATAAATCTTACAGCATTGTTTGTTCCGTTTGCACCGGGCTGAATATAGCCGATGGAGCCTGCGTGAATACTGCCCCAATTTGCGATGCCGTATTCAGCGTCGCCGTTATAAAATGTTTTTGTTGCATCGGGTGCTGCCGTGGGTTTTGTTACGTGTGATTCTTCACGAAGAGAATCAACAACCTCCTTAAATGCGTCAAGACGATCTGTGTTTGCAGTAGGATTACCGTTAGCATCAAGAATCACGTTACCGTCTTCATCACATTCAAGAGTAGGACAAAGCCATCCACCCTCCTCGTGCTCGTTCCAGGCATAGGAACAAATGAGGTTAGGTTGTGTTTTTGAAGCATACTTTTCGCTGAGTTTATATACAGTTGCAATATGGTCTCTTAATTCGCCAACAGTAGGCTGAAGCGAATATCTGTTGGCATAAGGCTTATCAATATCATTTTCAGCATTGGGATCACCGTCAACCCAAGAAACACCCGTCTGAATACGTGCGCGGGAGTCGCGGCCTGCGGAGAAACAAGGTACTACCTGATGATCGTATTTTGAAGACGATGCTGTAAGCATTTTTTCAACAAGTTGTTCTTCCGCTAAAGCATAGTCGCTATAAGGCATACCCTGCATCTTTGCAGCGTAAGAATACCAGGAAAGAGCATCAACATCCATAGCATAAGCAGTATCAAGATCATCGTATTGAGTGTACATACCGATTATATAAAGTGATTCGGTAACACCTGCATTTGCCGCCATCTGACGGAGTGTCTTAACAGATGCCGCCTCCCACTTGGGCAGACTGTAAAGGAAAACAACAGGTCTGTTATCAATTCTTAACCACACTGAATCTTTCATGGCATTAAACATTTCGTTCATTGCGGTAATAGAGCGTATAGTTTCAAGAACACCTGTCATTTCGATAAGATCTTTCTTATCGCTTAAAAGGTGCATTTTTCTTGCCTGCGACATCTCTGAAGTTGTTTCATACCAAAGATATGCAAAATAATCAAGACCTGCATCATGGGCATACTGTGCCTCTTTTTCCCATGTTTCAACGGTATACTCAGGGAAAGATACAGTACCGTCAGCATTAACATTGGCAAAGAAAGGTGCCTGATTATGATATTCTTTAGGTGAAAGTACTTTGGCAACCTGAGTTGCAGGAGTGCCCTCTACACCTGACTTTGAAAAAGCATCCCAACGAAGCGTACCGATTTTTGTGTAACTTGATCTTGTTATGGGAGTTTTCTCAGGAATATCGGTATATGCACCTGAAACGGGCGAAACTGTGCCAACAAAAATATTATCAAAATATATCTTTGCGCCGTTAGCAGGTGTAACGATTCCGTCAAGACAAAGATTCCACGGTTCTAAAGAAGTAAGATCGCTTTCTGTTATGGGCATCACAACTTCAATAGGCGACCATACATTTGCTGTAGTAGCAACACTTCCCAATGAGCAATATGTTTTTCCGTCTGTTGTGCATTTAGAATATCCGTTAGCAGTATTTGTACGGATGCGCACGCCTCCGGTTAAAGTATTGGTACAATATATCTCCATATAGATATATACGTATCCTGCTGATTTAACTTCATTTTGCACTATACTTCTGATATCGATCATGGGTGAAAAATAAGTGCTTGCGTTAGAATATCCTGAAAAAGACATAACCTTGCCTTCGCCTGAAGGATTGGCTTCAACGGCAATACTTCCGCTTCCTAAAGCACTCCATGAAGGCGTTCCGCTTTCAAAGGTGGAATTCTTTTCAGGCAAAAGATTATACTCATCAAAAACTGCGGACATATCAATATCCGAACCTGATGAGCCACCGTTTTCGCCTACTGCGAAAGTTATACCCATATTTACACATGATAAGAGCAATGTAAATATAAGCATAACGCTTAAAAGTTTTTTCATAATTATTTTTTCCTTTCTTTTATATATACTTACCTATTTTACATTATACAGTATTATTGCATTTGTGTCAAAAAAATGTTTCAAAATTTTTAATAAAAATATGGAAATGTCTGAATTTTATATGCGCTAATGTCCGTAATTTACTTTTTTATACAAAAAAAACAAAAAAACAGTGCAGATTATCTGCACTGTTCCTATAAATTTATAATTTTAAGTCCTCTGCTTTCGGCATAAAGATAAGTGTACTGTGTTCCGCCGGGACGTCCGCGGTAGTAGGTAATAATAATATCCGAATTATCCACCATAAATGCATCACGGAAGTGCATGCATCCCGTAACGTATTTTTCAAACAACACCGTTACTTTGTCAGCAGAAGCAAGTATTTGGGCGTATTTTTCCTTTTGTTTACCGTTCCACTTGCTATCCTGATTTTTGCAGGGAACGGCTATTTCAAGAACAACTTCATTATACTGTTCTTTCTTTTTTAGCACCGCTTCTGCCGCAAGAGTATCAAAACCCAGCGCCCCGCCGCAAATAAAGTGCCTGACACCTGAATTTATCAGAGCGTCAATATTATCAAGAAGTGCTTTTTCAAGATTTAAAACGTCTTTTTGCGGAATAACCCTATGCCCCGTAAAACAACAAGTCAAAGAAAAATCAAGTTTACGTTTCATAATTTAATCCCAATATTTTGCTCTGCGGCGTTTTTCAACCGCATTACTTATAAGCATGACTGCAATGGCAGCAATAAGAACGATACAGATTACAGGCATTGCAATTCCATAATCGCTATCCTGAATTTTTAATGAATCCCAGCACTCATTAAGATAATTCTGTGTTTCATTGTCAAGGCACACAAATCCTTCTGATTCAAAATCGAAAATTCCTTCACCGTAAAGAATGTCATAGCCTTCTTCATGCATTTCATTTTCAACGAAATAAATATAACTTGGATCTTCCTGAACTTTCACGTTAGGTGTGCCGTAACAAATATATTCTGCATTTATTGCCGCGATATTTTTTGTTGGATCTTCATCAACAGAAAGCATGAAATTGATATACTCTTCTGCAATTTCGGGATGCTTTGAACTTGTGGGAATGCACATACCGTCAAGGAACGAGTTTGAACCTTCCTCAGGATAGAACAAGCAAAGTTCGTAATCTTCGCAGTTCCATGTCATGGTGAAGTAGTCGCCTGCATAGTAGGGTGCAATGGCAGCGTTACCCGTTTCCATTTTATTGAAAACTTCGTCCATAACGTATTTTTGTATTAAAGGCTGTTGTTGTTTTAAAAGTTCAAGAGAACGGTTATATATATCTTTTCCGTCAGCATCGGAAACCAACTTGTTTATATAACTTACTTCGCCGCTATATCCGTCTTTTGCCATAAGCGCAAACTGAGCCGTCGCAAAAGCATCACGGGAGTTATTGAACTGCAAAATACCTAAATCTTTATATTTTTCATTCCACAGAACGTTCCAGCCCTCTTTTTCAAATTCTTCCTGAGAAAAATCTTCAAAAGTGTTTTCAAGAATTGTTTTGTTGTAAATTATGCCTACCTTGCCAAAGGTATATGTTGCCGAATAATAAGTTCTTTCCCCGTTTTCTTCAACGTAAGCAACGTTTTTGGCAATATACTGTTCGCCAATGTTTTCATAATTGGGAATATTTTCAATATTTATTGGCTGAATAAGTTTTTCTTCTATAAGTTTTGGTATAAGATAATCCGAGGGAATTATGATATCGTAAGATGCATCGGAAGTGGTCATCTTTGCATACATTTCTTCATTTGAAGAATAAGTCGTATAATTTACTTCCACCTTTTTGCCTGGAAACTTTTTAGCGTAATACTTTTCAAATTCCTCGTTTATATCAAGATACGGAACTTCAATAACGTTGCCGTTTTCATCTTCATACTCCCAAGAACCCTCGCCATCGGAAATGTACTCGCCCCAGTTGAACACGTTAAGAACAACCGTTTCGCTTTGTTCTTGCTCACAGCCTGAAAAAACCGAAAGCAAAAGAATCATCATCAAAACAACAGAAAGAATTTTTTTCATTTTAAAGCCTCCTGCTGTTTCTTTAATCTTCTCGCTTCGCTTTTTGCCTTTAATTCCTGCCTTGAGCCTGCAAGGTTTGCAAGAATCAATAACGCAAAAATAGCAACTATCATAAAGGTTGAAAGTGCGTACATATCAGGTGTAACCGTACCCTTACCCGTCATTGAATAAATAAGTAAAGGAAGCGTCTGCACCGTTGATTTGGGGCGCACGAAATAACTTATAACGAAATCATCAAAGGACATGGTAAATGCCATTATCATTCCCGTTATAATGCCCGGCATAAGTTGAGGAAGTTCAACCTTAAAAAATGCCTGAAAAGGTTTGCATCCAAGATCAAGAGCGGCTTCAGTCTGTGATTTATCCATCTGCTTGATTTTGGGCAGAACGGAAAGAATTACGTAAGGCAGACCAAAGGTGGTGTGCGCGATAAGAAGACTTATCATATCGATGGTATCATCATTTTTAATAAATCCGAAAGTTGCAAGTGTTCCCATAAATAAGAATGCCATTGAAACCGCGGTAACAATTTCGGGGTTTACCATGGGAATATTTGTAACGGTCATAACGCTGTCTTTAATAAATCTGCTCTTTATTTTTGAAATGCCGATGGCGGCAAAAGTACCGATAACAGTTGCAACAACTGATGAAGAAATTGCAATTATAAGTGAATTTATAAGCGCTTCTTTTGCAAGTTCATTCTGCAAAATGGATTCATACCATTTAAGGGAAAATCCACCGAAAACTCCCGTACTTTCCAATGAGTTAAAGGAAAAGAAGATCAATATTACGATAGGCGCATACAGAAGCACAAAGCAAAGGGCTATATAAAATTTACTGCTTTTCATTATCCCAAAAACCCTCCTGCCGCGGTGGTATCTTCCTCATCAGAATAGTGATTCATGATAAGCGTACTTACAACAATTAAAATCATCAAAACAAAAGAAAGAGTTGCGCCTTTATTATAGTCAGCGGAAATTGATAACATTCTTGCCTCAATAGCGTCACCGATAAGATATGTGTTTGCACCGCCCAAACGCTGTGAAATGTAGAAAGTTGAAACACAGGGCACAAAAACCATGGTAATTCCTGAAATAATACCTGAAACGCTTAACGGCATAATAACTTTAACAAGTGCCTGAAGCGCATTGCAACCAAGATCCCGCGCCGCTTCAACCAGCCTTACGTCAAGTTTTGTTAAAACGGAATATATCGGCAGAATCATGTAAGGCAAAAAGTCATAGATCATGCCTACGATAACGGCAAAGCGCGTGTCCATAAGTTCAACGTGCATTCCGAACAGACCTAAAAACTGATTGATAAGTCCATTTTTTTCCAATAAAATTGCAATGGAATCGGTGCGGATAATAAAGTTTATCCACATGGGAAGCATCACGAGCATTATTAAAATTTTCTGTGTTAAAGGCTTCGTTCTTGAAATCGCAAGAGCAAGCGGATATCCTATCAGAAGACATACCACCGTTGCAATAAAAGCCATCATCAAGGATAACAAAAACGTTGATGAATAATGCTCAATTATCTCAAAATTATCAAAGCCTGCAAAATTTCCGTTTGCATCTGTAAAAGAATAATACAAAACGTAAATTATGGGCACGATTATAAACAGAGCCGCCCACACGTAATAAGGTGTGGCAGAGATCTGCTTCATAAAGGAGTTTTTCTTCATTCCTCAATTACCTCCGTGGCATCGGAAAGTTCTTCAAACTCATCGGAGAATGAGGAATAATCACCGAACATATCTGAATATTCTGATTTTTTCATAACGTGAATGGCATCAGGCTCGATATAAAGACCGATCTTTTCATCTACGCCAACGTAGTCGGTAGTCTGTATCATCCACTTGAAACCGCCGATATCAACAATGATCTCGTAGTGAACGCCCTTAAAAGTAACAGAAGTAACCGTTCCTTTAAGCATTGCTTTATCTAAAGAAACAACGTCAACGTCTTCAGGTCTTACAACGATATCAACAGATTCGTTTTTCTCAAAGCCACTATCAAGACATTCAAATACATGACCTGAAAATTTAGCCTTAAAGTCATCAAGCATAACGCCGTCAACAATATTTGACTCGCCGATAAAATCAGCAACAAAAGCATTTTTAGGTTCGTTATATATATCTGTGGGAGTGCCGATCTGCTGAATCTTTCCGTCAGCCATAACTACAACGGTATCTGACATGGAAAGTGCTTCTTCCTGATCGTGTGTAACGTAAATGAAGGTAATTCCCGTTTTATGCTGAATATTTTTAAGTTCATTCTGCATATCTTTTCTTAATTTTAAGTCCAATGCGCCTAAAGGCTCATCTAAAAGAAGCACTTTAGGATCGTTTATAAGGGCACGGGCAATGGCAACGCGCTGTTGCTGACCGCCTGAAAGAGTATTGATATTTCTCTTTTCAAAGCCTTTAAGGTTTACCATTGCAAGCATTTCCTTAACGCGGTCGCGGATAACGGCGTCTTTAACTTTCTTAAGGCGCAAGCCGAAAGCAACGTTTTCATATACGTTCAAATGGGGAAAAAGCGCATATTTCTGGAAAACGGTGTTGATATTTCTTTTATAAGGCGGAATATCGTTTAAAACTTTATCTTCAAAATATACTTCGCCCGTATCAGGTGTTTCAAAACCTGCAATAATTCTTAACGTTGTGGTTTTTCCGCAACCTGATGGACCTAAAAGAGTCATAAACTCATTTTCACGGATATAAAGGCTTATATCGTTAAGCACAGTTTCGCCGTCATAGCTTTTAGAAATATTTTTTAAATCAACAATAATTTTTTTCATAGAATTCTCCTTTAAAAGCTGGGCGGTGTGCTTACCCAGAGCACCGTAGCCTCAGTATTACCTGCATTTTCAATATAATGTGGCTGATTGGAATTAAAATAGAAACTGTCGCCTTTTTTGCATTTCTTTCGGACCTTACCGCAAACAACGAAAATCTTACCCGATAAAACGTAGCCAAATTCTTCGCCCTCGTGGGGATCATCCACTTCCGTTTTGGCATTGCCTTTAAGTTCAACGATAATAGGCTCCATTGAATTCTTCTGTGCAGAGGGAACAAGCCATGTAACAGAACTTTCTTCCTGCTCCTTAACAAAATAATCTTCACTTGTAAAGGCTATCTTTTCTTCGGTTTCTTCCGAAAAGAAATCCTTTAAATTTGTGCCAAGACATTCAAGAATATCTATAAGCGTAGCAATGCTGGGGCTTGTAAGATCGCGTTCAACCTGCGAGATAAAGCCTTTTGAAAGTTCACAGCGGTTGGCAAGCTCTTCCTGCGTAAGCCCGTGCTGAATCCTTAACATTTTTATTTTTTCACCCAGCATCATAAAAAACACCTCTATTTAAACAAAAAGTTTATTTTTGCTAAACTTAAAAGATAGATACATTATATCAATACTACGCCAAAAGTCAAGAGTTTTTTTCTTCCCTGTTCGACAAATTTTTATGTTAATAAAAAAACGCTCAAAACCCTTGCCACAACAGAGTTCTGAACGTTTTTATTTTTTATATTCAATTATTATATTTGAAGAATATATTTGCAAAAGTTTAGTTATTTACCTTTTATTTTTTACTTATACTAAACTTTTTATTGCATTTTTATCAAATAATTTACTGCACCGTTTATTTTATTTGTTTTTAAAATGAAACTCGACATATACAGAAAAACAAGTTTGATTTTCAAGCCTGTTTAATGTTTTGGTCTCGCAAATAACTATTTTTCACTTATGCTTCTGAAAAGAGACAGGAGAACCGTCCCCTTGTCTCCTAAAAAGACTAACTGAGAATCATATAAATTCAATAAAGAATTTTTCTGACAACTAACATAAAAGAGCCTCTGCATAAAGCAGAGGTTCTTTTTTGTCTTGCTGACTTTGTAAGCAAACTAATAAAACTAAAACATTACAAGGCAAGGCATGGTTAATCACAGAAGTAATTTTCATCGTAGCCTTCAGAGTGCGAGAAAACCTGAAATTCAAGGCACGTGCGGTTAATTACAGACGCAAATTTCACCGCAAACTGTCGGAGTGCAATAAAGCCCGAAATTCAAGGCACAAAGGGTTAAAGTCGAAGGCGCTTACATAGACGTAAGTAACCGAGGCTTTATACCCTTTGTAACACAGAAAAAGACCCTCGATTTCTCGAGGGTCTTGGTTTCGGGAGTTTATTGTGCTCCGAATCTTAATTAGTCGTTGTAAAGAGCCTGCAACTTCTCAAGATGCTTTCTCTTCTTCTTTGCAGTTTCAGCAGCAAGGTTGAAGAGTTCTTCTGCACGTTCGGGGAAGGAACGTGTAAGTGAAGAATAACGTGCTTCGTTGAGAATGAACTCCTTATAATCTGTTGTGGGCTCCTTGGAGTCGATTGTGAAGGGCTTTTCGTTTGCGGGGTTGAAGCGGAACATATGCCAGTAACCGCAGTCAACAGCCTTCTTCATCTCTTCCTGGCAGTGGATCATACCGCCCTTGATGGAGTGCATTTCGCAAGGTGCATAACCGATGATAAGTGAGGGTCCGGGATATGCTTCAGCTTCCTGGATTGCCTTAAGTGTCTGGTTCATATCAGCACCCATAGCGATCTGTGCAACGTAGATATAGCCATAGCTCATAGCGATCTCTGCAAGGCTCTTCTTTGCGATAGCCTTACCTGCAGCAGCGAACTGTGCAACCTGACCGATCTGTGAAGCCTTTGAAGCCTGACCACCGGTGTTGGAGTAAACTTCAGTATCAAATACCATGATGTTTACGTCTTCGCCTGAAGCAAGAACATGGTCAACACCGCCGAAGCCGATGTCGTATGCCCAACCGTCACCACCGAAGATCCAAACCGACTTCTTGGAGAGGTACTCTTTGCTTGCAAGGATCTGAGGAGCAACGGGGCATCCTGCCTCTGCAGCCTTTTCAAGTTCAACAACAAGTGCCTTTGTAGCAACAGCGTTTGCCTTGCCATCGTTTAATGTATCAAGATATGCTTTTGCAGCAGCCTTGAAAGCATCACTTGCTTTATCAGATTCAGCCATTTCAGTAACCTGATCGATAAGACGGTTTCTGATAGCCTTCTGGCCAAGGTACATACCGTAACCGTGCTCAGCGTTATCCTCGAACAAGGAGTTAGCCCAAGCAGGACCGTGGCCTTCCTTATTTACTGTGTAGGGGCTTGTTGCAGCAGGTCCACCCCAAATTGATGAACAGCCTGTAGCGTTGGAGATGTACATTCTGTCACCGAAGAGCTGGGTGATAAGACGAGCATAAGCAGTTTCAGCACAACCTGCGCAGGAGCCTGAGAACTCGAGAAGAGGCTGTTTGAACTGGCTGCCAACAAGGTTAAGGTTTGCAACAGTTTCAGGCTTTTCTGTAACTGTTTCAACACAGTAATCAAATACTTCCTGCATATTATCCTGTGATTCACGGGATACCATCTTAAGTGAGTTTGTGGGACATACGCCTACGCACACACCGCAACCCATACAATCAAGAGGTGATACAGCAAGAGTATATACATAATCTGTCTTGGGAGCAGCAGGACGCTTGCCCTTAAGAAGATTTGCAGGTGCATTTGCAGCTTCTTCAGCGCTTAATGCGAAGGGACGGATAGTAGCATGGGGGCAAACGAATGAGCAACGGTTGCACTGTGCGCAAGTTGTGTTATCCCAAGCGGGAACCATAACTGCAACACCGCGCTTCTCGTATGCAGATGCGCCCTGCTCGAAAGTACCGTCAGCATGATCAACAAAAGCAGAAACGGGAAGAAGATCACCGTTCATCTTTCCAACGGGCTTCATGATGCCGTCAACCATCTTGATAAGCTTTGCGCTACCCTTTGTTGTGGGAGCTTCAGCCTTATCTTCAGCATTCTTCCATGATTCGGGAACGTCGATCTTAACGTATGCAGTAGCACCGGCGTTGATAGCCTTTTCGTTCATTTCAACGATTTCCTTACCCTTCTTCATGAACTTCTGTGCTTTTTCCTTCATGTAGCCGATAGCTTCTTCGCGAGGAAGAACGTTGGAAAGTGCAAAGAATGCGGACTGAAGAACTGTATTTGTACGCTTGCCTAAGCCGATTTCAGCAGCAAGGTCAATAGCGTTAACTGTGTAAAGATTGATGTTGTTGTTAGCAATATATCTCTTTGCTTCGCCTGAAAGCTTTTCTTCAAGTTCCTTTGCATCCCACTGGCAGTTGATAAGGAATGAACCGCCGGGCTTAACGTCGTTAACCATTCTGAATCCCTTTTCAACGTATGAGGGGTTATGGCAAGCAACGAAGTCAGCCTTATTGATGTAATAGGGGCTCTTGATAGGCTTATCGCCGAAACGAAGGTGAGAAATTGTGATACCACCGGTCTTCTTTGAGTCATACTGGAAGTAAGCCTGAACGTACTTATCAGTATGGTCACCGATGATCTTAATGGAGTCTTTGTTAGCACCAACGGTACCGTCACCGCCAAGACCCCAGAACTTGCACTCGATTGTGCCTTCTGCTGCTGTGTTGGGAGCAGGCTTTTCTTCAAGTGAAAGGTTTGTAACGTCATCCACAATACCGATGGTGAACATCTTCTTGGGAGCGTCCTTCTTAAGTTCATCAAATACTGCAAATACGCTTGCAGGAGGTGTATCCTTTGAACCTAAGCCATAACGGCCGCCGATAACGTTTGCCTTAACGCCCTTTGCTTCAAGAGCAGCAATAACGTCAAGATAAAGAGGCTCGCCAAGAGCACCGGGTTCTTTAGTTCTGTCAAGAACAGCGATGTTCTTTGCAGTTGCAGGAATTGCTTCAACAAGCTTTTCTGCTGAGAAAGGTCTGTAAAGACGAACTTTTACTAAACCAACCTTTTCGCCCTGAGCGGTAAGGTAATCGATAACTTCTTCTGCAACGTCGCAAATTGAACCCATAGCGATGATTACGCGCTCTGCATCGGGTGCGCCGTAGTAGTTGAATAACTTATAATCTGTGCCAAGTTTAGCATTAACCTTGTCCATATACTTCTCAACGATAGCGGGGATTGCATCGTAGTATGCGTTACAAGCCTCTCTGTGCTGGAAGAAGATATCACCGTTTTCGTGGCTACCGCGCATTACGGGACGTTCAGGGTTAAGTGCACGCTTACGGAATGCTTCAACAGCATCCATATCGCACATTTCTTTAAGATCTTCGTAATCCCAAACTGCAACTTTCTGAAGTTCATGAGATGTACGGAAACCGTCAAAGAAGTTGAGGAAGGGTACTCTGCCTTCGATTGAAGCAAGGTGAGCAACGGGACCTAAGTCCATAACTTCCTGCGTATTTGTTTCAGCCATCATAGCAAAGCCTGTCTGACGGCAAGCATAAACGTCTGAATGATCGCCAAAGATGTTAAGAGCATGGCTTGCAACTGTACGAGCAGAAACATGGAATACGCAAGGTAATAATTCACCTGCGATCTTGTACATGTTGGGGATCATAAGAAGTAAGCCCTGCGATGCGGTGTAAGTGGTGGTAAGTGCACCTGCTGCCAATGAGCCGTGTACTGTACCTGATGCACCTGCTTCTGACTGCATTTCTGCAACCTTTACAGTTGTGCCAAAGATGTTTTTCTGACCTGCTGCTGACCACTGATCAACATAGTCTGCCATGGGGCTTGAAGGTGTGATAGGATAAATACCTGCAACCTCAGTAAATGCGTAGCTGACATAAGCAGCGGCATTGTTACCGTCCATGGTTTTGAACTTTCTTGCCATAAAAAATTCCTCCTAAATATTTTACGGTCTGCCAAAAAATTTTCAGCCTACCCGTATTATTTATTAAAATCCGCACTACGCGAAATTTTATCACATAATATAATACACCTTTTATCAAAATAAGTAAACTGTTATTTTATGAATTTTGTTGGAATTTTTAAAATTTAAAGAAAAAAATCATCTGCCATGCAGATGATCTTTAGTTCTTTATGAAAAATATTTATCAATTCCCGCTTTTAAGCCTTTAGATAATTTTAAAAGCGATTCATCATCATGTTTTGAACATTGATTTCCAAGTTCAATATTAACGGAAGGAACTTTACTATATGAAGTCTGTGTAAGATCCTGATTAGTATATCCCTTTGAGCGTATCTTACTGCCGTTATCCTGAAGTCCTTCTATAATAGAATCGCCAAGCGCATGGCTCTTTTGCCACGTTTCAGATACGGGATACATCTTTTTTAAGCCTTCCGGTGCACGGAGATAGAAACACCCCTTATCGTAATCAAGACCGTCGCCGTCAAAATGAATGGCAATATGGCAATCGGCAATATTATTACATATAACCGTTCTTGCAACGTTATCAAGTTGAACGTCACTTCCGTCGCGGAGCATCAGTACGTCATATCCGTCGTTAAGCAACAAATCCTTTAATAATTGTGCCGTTCTGAGCGTTACTTTCATTTCAGGCGTTCCGTCATTAAAAGTCATACCGCCTGAAACTGCAACTGCCTTTAAACTTCCCGCCGCAGTTGTTCCGCTTGTAAGTTTTGGTGTTTTGTCAGGATGGCAATAGGTTTTCTTACTTGTTCCCCCATTTGTGCCATGCCCTGCATTTACGCCGATAACAATATTTTTTCTGTTCTTTTCTGCCCTATATAAAACTGCGCAACCTGAATTTATTTCAGAAAAATCAGCAAACTCCCAATTGGGATCAAGGTGAATTTCTTCCTTTTTGTTTTGCGGTGTAACAGTTTCTTCAGGCTTTTCAGTAGCCTGATTTTCAGGTGTACGTGACGGAAGCACAACGGGCGCTCTTGTTACATCAGGCGCCGTTACGCTATAGGTTGGCATAGGCGTTTCCGTAACAACAGGTGTTGTCGCTTTCGTTTGTTCAGGTTCATTAGTTAAAGTATTTATTACTTCGTTTTTCATGCATCCTGCAAATAAAAGGCACAATAAGATCATCAGAGCCGATAGTTTTTTCATATTCAGTTAGCCTTTCTTGCCTGCTCGATCTTCTTGATTGTTTCCATGTTTCCTTTTTCGAATTGGTTCATAGTATCAAAAATATAATTATCAAAATATGTTGGTTCATATTTTGCTTCATACCAGGGAGTTGTTTCAAAATAATTCTGCAATTCTGCAGTTACAAACTTTCTTCCGTGGCGCGCGGTGATTTCATTTCTTGCAAACTTAAGTTGCTTATCTGTAAAAGTTGACAAAAACGCTTCATCGTAATACTGAACGTTGGAATACGGCAAAATAAATCCGTTTGCCGAACCGGTTACCTGAAGATCATAAGGCAGACTGTTATCGGGAACGTCTACCGCGTTACCTTCAAGACCGCTTACAACGTAAGTATGCGAGTCCTTTATTAAAGAATAACCGGGATGATAAATGCTGAATTGAGCAGTATCAAATTTAATAACTACCGTATCACCGTTTTTAAGAGTGCCGTTTACCCCTTCAAGATAAAAGTATATGGGACTGAATTCCGTTGACATGGTGCTTATATGCGCAAAGCCTTTCCCGTTCACACCTGAAAAATATACGTCAACGTATTCAAAAGGATTGACTGCATTATTTTCTTGTTTTGGCTCTGTCAATGATTTAACGGTATATTCTTTATAACTTCCGGTTACGTTATAAGTAATTTTGACCGTATCACCGTTTTTAAGGCTTCCGTTATTTTCAACGGTAAAATCACTTTCTTTAAGATCACCGTTAACTATGATTGTTGCAATACCTTTTCCGTTTTCACCCAAGAACTGAACGGTTATTTTTTCAAAAGGATCAATTGCAGGCTGAACGGAAAAAGATTCCTTTTCTTTATAAAGGAATTTATCCAATACCCCGCCTATAATTTTTGAACATCCCGTTGACATCATAGCCATAACAATGCACAAAACAACCGTTGAAATTTTCAGAAACTTTTTTATCATACTCTCATCTCCCGTAAAATCTTTATGTTATTTTATCATATAGCATTGTAAAAATCAACACAAAAAGAAAATCATCGGATTTGATCCGATGATTATAAATAACGTTTTTTAAAAATTTCAGGTTCCTTTTCAAACATTTCTTCGGCAATACTGTCGGCAACGTCAATTATCAACCGCTCATGCTCGCATTGGAAGGGAGAAACGTTGTTTAGCGTTCCCGTTTCGGAAATATTAAGGCAACCGCAAGAATTACGGCAACGTGGTTTTAATTGACAGTCTTTGCAAGTTTCAGGTTCTGTGGAAATATCAAGAACCCGCTTAATATTATAAAGTCCTTTTTCCGTATCTCCGAGACAATATTCTTCTTTGCCTACAAACTGACTGCAAGGATAGATCTTCCCCTCAACGTCAACGTTAAACTGACCTCTGCCCATATGGCAAGGTTTCTTTTTTTCGCCCTTTATTCCGCTTGAAATCTTATCATCAATATACGATAAATAAAAAGCATCTTTTTTGTAAAAACATTCTTTATAAAATTCAGCGATTTTTTTATATTCGCTTTCAAGTATTTTCAAATGTTTATCTTCCCATTTTACCCCTGCGGCATACACCGCCAATATCCGCCTGAATCCAAGATTATATAAAAACTTAACCGATTCAGCATACAAATGGCAACTTTCGGGAGCAAAAACTGTCTGCACCGCACTGTACGGCTGATATTTAAGCAAAAGTTTTGCGCTTTCATTGGCTTTTTGAAAAGTATTTTTTCCCAATAAATCGGGTTTTGTTAAGTGTTGCATCAAGCCATCGTGAGAAAGACATATTTCAACGTTATTTTCCGTTAAATATTTTATCTTCTCTTCGGTAAAAAGAGAGCCGTTGGAGTTCATCTTAAAAGTGAACTTATGATTTTTTTGGCTTTTACAGTATTCAATTATCTCTTTTACAAGTTCAAACGCGCAGAACGGTTCACCGCCGTAAAAACAAAAACCCGTGTGATTACCGTACTGTTTTGATAATTCAATAAGTTTTTTCACCTTATCAAATTCAATTTCTTTATCCCTTGTTTTATGCCTGCAATAGGTGCATTTAAAATTGCATCTGTCAGTTATATGTAAAGTAAAATTCATTGGGGAGGTTCTCCAGACGGATCAAGTTCATCAAGATCGGGCACAGGTATTCCGCCTGCAATTTCAGGAGTTTTTTCAGGAAATGCAATATCTCCCGAAAGAATAAGATCATCCGGTTCAGGATTCCCTTTATCAGGCAAAGGTTGTCTTGTTGCGCCGGGAGTTGAAACAATTTTACCTGCTAACTGTGTTTCTTCTTTAGGCATAGGTGTAATGGCTACATCTCCGCTTAATTCCACATCATTACAGCCTGCAGTAACAAGAGTAGTTGCAACACAAGCACCTACTGCCGCATATTTTAAAGTCTTTTTAATTTTTCTTGGTTCAATTTTCATATTATCACCCTTTCATATATATAACGCAAGAGAGTGAGAAAACGTTACAAGAATTTTAATTTTGGCTCAATTACTTCAATATTGTTTTTTTCGGCAATTTTTTGACCGATTGGGAGCGATGCAACGTCGCAGGCACCTAAAGGATCGTGGGCATCAAGACCGAACACCGCCTTTACGCCAATTTCCCCTGCTATGCGCCAGAAATTTTCATTTGGATAAATACGTTTATCCCGTATACCCAAGAAATTGATTTCAAGGGGCGTATCCGTTTCCTTTGCGCCAATACAAAGACGTTTCATTTCTCTTTTATAAACATCCATATCCCCTGAAAAATTGATCATATCCGGATGGGCAACGTAAGTAAATACGTCTTTTTTCATTGCTTCTATAACAGAATCTACGTATTTTTTTAGTCCTTCTTCGTTCTGTGTGCCGTAAACGTGTCTTCCGCCTTTATTTTCAGGTATATAAAAGTGCTGACCTAAAATAAGATATTCGGCACCGTAACTTTTCGCATTTTTGAGCATCTCATCGAAAAGTTCGGAATAATATTCCATTTCAAATCCCATATAGATTTCAATATCGTTTTTATATTTTTCTTTTAAACGAAATACTTCATCACAATACAGATGTACCTCTTCAACTTTAACACGGGCAGGATTTTGCGAGCCGTCCTCAAATTTTAATGGAAAGTGATCGGCAAAACCCATTTTTTTAATTCCGCATTTTATTGCGTTTATAACGTATTCTTCTTCCTTTCCCATTGCATGACCGCATCTGTAAGTATGTGTATGATAATTATATAGTAATTTATCCATTTGTTTTATCTCCTATAAAAATTTTTTTTATTATACCATCTACGCTAAAAAAAGTAAAGATTAACACTATAAATTTAAAACCCACTAAATAATAAACTGCAAGATTATCGGAAAATTAGGTGTTTCGCACGGTATTGACATTAAATTTTATTTGTGATACAATACAAAAAACAAATGTGAGGTGTTTTTTATGTCGGATTTCGCGCGTGAAAAAATATGCTTTTATACCTGCATCATAAAGGGTCAGCATTCCTTATATCAGACTATTGATACTGCGGCAAGACACGGTGTGAACGGTGTTGAGCTTATAAATTTCGGTGTAGAATTAAAAACTCCGGATATGAAGCTTGCAAAAGAAATCGGTGGCTACGCTAAAGGGAAAGGCCTTACTATCCCGTGCTTCACCTGCGCAGTTGATTTTTATAACGATCAGAAAACAAACCTGAATTATATGCACGTTTACGTCGATATATGTTCTGAGCTTGAAATTCCTTACCTTCACCATACGCTTATACCTACCCTGAAGTTTGCAGAGGTTGAAAATGATTTTCAACACAGAATGGATATTGCCGTAGAATGCGCGCTTGAGCTTAATGCATACGCTAAATCCAAGGGCGTAAAAACGCTTGTAGAGGAACAGGGAATGGTTGTAAACGGTACGGATAATTATCTTGAGTTTATGAAAAGAACTGAAGGCAAAATTGGTTTTGTGCTTGATACAGGTAATATTTTCTTTGTTGATGAGCATCCCGACGTTTTTTATAAAAATATAGGCATCAAAGCAGACCACGTACATATTAAAGACTATATCGTAGCTGATGAGCCTATAGTCGAAATACGTTCTGTAAGCAAGGGCGGAAAATATCTCTACCCCGCCGATTTGGGTGACGGTGTTGTAAAATTCGACGTCATTTCAAAAATGCTTAAAGCGCAGAATTACGACGGTCATATTTCCTTTGAATTCAGGCCCTTTAATAATGACGAAGAAATAGCAAAAACGCTAAAAAAGGTTTGTGAAATTTTTGAATAAAATTTAACGAAGCAGAAAAATCTTCTGCTTCGTTTTTTTATAATTCCTTAAATGAATAAATATATCTATCGGTAATCTTTTTAATATCCTCGATCATTTCGTCGCTTGTGGCATCGTATACCCCAACAGTTCTGCATCCTGCTTTTTTTGCAGTTTGAAGCGCAACTATATTATCATCAAAGAAAACAATATCTTCCGTTTTGCAATTCATTTTTTCGGCAACTTTTTGGTAAATTTCAACCATATTTTTCTTCAGTGTACCAAAATCTTCAATGGACCAAACACTATCAAAAAGTTCATAAGCATTGCATCTTTTAAGACATGGGTCAAGAAACTTGTGGGGGCTCGCAGTTAAAACTGCCATATATACTTTCTCATCTCTCGACTTTTTGAGAAATTCAAAAACGCCTTCTTTCAACGGAATTTTATTATGATATGCTTCCATGGCATAAGCATCCATTTTTTCTTCCAACTGTTCAACAGTTTTTGTTACACCAAGAGTACGAAAATATTCTGCCGTGCCTCTATCGCCCAAAGGTGTTATTGTCTTTATTAAGTTTTCGGGAGGTGTTATACCCTCCTCTTCTAAAATGCGGATCATTTTGCCTGCCCAAGTTGGCATGGAATCGGCTAAAGTGCCGTCAAAATCAAATAAATAGTATTTCATAAAATCTCCTTACAGTTCTATAATATTCTATCATTTTGCCCTTTTTTAGTCAATGAGCAATATTTGTCCATAAAACATAAAAGTATGTCTTGAAATTTCAAATAAAAATGTTTAAAATATAGTTATTAAATATAAAGGAGATTTTTATTATGTTTGAAAAATTAGGTGTACAGTTATATACTATCCGTGATTATATGAACACTGCCGAGGATATCCGCGCAAGTTTTAAGCGTCTTAAAAACATGGGTTATGATGAAGCGCAGAACGCAGGCTGTAAGATTTCTTACGAGGAATTTGCCCAAATTGCGAAAGAAGAAGGCATTCACATTGTAGGTACTCATGAGAATTATGACAGAATGATCAACGATTTTGACGAGGCTGTTCGCATTCAGCAACTTTTTGATGCACCTTACATGGGTATTGGCGGAAAAGGTATGCTTACCGAAGCACAGACTTTAGAATTTATTGCTCAGGCAAATGAACTTGGTGAAAAACTCCGCCCCTATAACATGAAGTTTACTTTCCACAACCACAGCCATGAGTTTTTAAAGTATGAAAACGGCAACTCAATGATGAAACTTCTTTATGAAGGTCTTAACAAAGAAACAACTTCATTCTGTCTTGATACTTATTGGGTTCAGAACGGCGGTGGCGACGTTAGACATTGGATCGATATGTTAAGCGGAAGAATTGATATTCTTCATCTTAAAGATATGAAAAAGAGCATTCATGAAAACGACTGGTTTAAAACCTACTTCGCTGAAATCGGCTACGGCAACCTCTGGTGGGAAGGCATTTTTGAGTGTGCCGAAAAAGCAGGCGTAAAGCATTACGTTGTTGAGCAGGATATTGCTGAAGATCCTTTCAAGAGTTTAGAGATGAGTTCTGAATATCTCCATAAGAACTTTATGAAATAAGGGGTTTTTTATATGAAAATTATCGTTGCAGGCGCAAGCCACGGTGTTCCCGAAAAGAACCGTTCGTGTACTTCGATCTTTATTCTTTCAGGCGGAAACACGTATATCATTGATGCGGGCGCTGATATTTCTTCGCGCTTGGTTGATTACGATATTCCCCACAAAACCGTTAAAAGCGTTATGATCACACATCCTCACGGCGACCATTTTGACGGGCTTGTTCCCTTTTGTGATCAGCTTCATTGGTATCACGGCTACGATGAATGTGTTCCTGAATTCTTGATTCCCGATGAGATGATCTCAAAGGCAATAAATTCGTGGATCGAAATCATACATCCATCAAACGGCACTTACCGCAGAGACGGTTTCAATTTTAAGGTATATAATGACGGTGTTATGTTTGATGACGGTGTTTTAAAGGTTACAGCAATACCTAACCATCATAATGCAGAAAACTCACACAGTTTCTTTGTTGAATGTGAAGGTAAAAAGATTTTCTTTACAGGCGATATCGGCTACGGATTTGAAGAATTGCCCGACCTTTTAGGTGATAAGCATTATGATATTGTTTTCTGTGAGGGCGCGCACCATAACCCCGGCACAGTAAACGATATTATAAAAGGAATTGATACAGACCATCTTGTTTTACACCACATAAACCACACCCGAGAGCCTTTCTTAAGGCAAATTGCAGAAGAAGTTTCATATAAGGTTGATTATGCCGATGACGGATTAACTATTGAATTATAAAAGAAAAGCGATTTAGTTTTTACTAAATCGCTTTTTATTTATTCCTTACTTATTACTTTTTTCTGCCATGATTTTTGTTGACATTCGGGGCATTTCATATATCTTGTTCTGCCCATATGCGCTGCCACAAAAACGCTTTTATAGGTGGGCACGTATTTATGACCGCACTTTGCACATTGATAATAACCTGCCGTCTGCTCAATTTTCAGCATAAACGGTGTGGCAACTAAAAGAGGAATAAGCCCTATCAATATAAGCACTACCCTTTGCCATTCTTCCATCTGAACATAAGAAGCAAAAATTACAAGCAAAAATAAAACTATAACACACATTACGCCTACTAAAATTTCTAATGATAATAAGGTCTTATCTGTCTTTTCCTTTTGTCTAACCATTTCTACTAAATTCTGTTCTGATTTTTCATTATACTCGTTCATACTTACAACCTCTCCACTTAATAAATCATTTACTGTGATACCAAGTTCTTTACACAGATCAAGCATCAATGAAGCGTCAGGAAGTGCCTTTCCGTTTTCCCATTTTGATATGGCGCGATCAGTGATACCTAATTTTTCCGCCAACTGCATTTGAGTCATATTTTTGCTCTTTCTTAAGTCGGCAATGAATTTTCCGATTTTCATTTGATTCACTTTTTTATTTCCTCCTTACGCTTATAGTATAGGAATTTTTTCTAAAAAAGTCTACAAACCGTTGGTAGAGTTTGCAAAAAGGCTTATCATTTTTTTAGATAAGCCTTTTATTTTAATTCCATTATATATTTTTCAACATTTTCAACAACTGTTCCGCCAAGATCAAGAACTTCCTGACGTGCATTTTGCGGGAACACTCTGTTTTTTGTTAATGACAACATAGAAATATCGTTTACGTTATCACCAAGAACAAGCATTTGATTTTCATTAACAGAAAATTTTTGCATCAGTTTTTTAACTGCTTCGCCCTTATTTGCTTCTTTATGGCAGAATTCAAGGTAGTCTTTATCTTCATAACATACGCGCAAATTAAGCGTTTGTGCCGCTGCCTTTAATATATCTGTATTTTTCCCGTCTTTTATGATAATTATTTTAAAAATATCGCTGTTCATAAAAAACGGAAAACTAAGTTGCTCCCTTTTAACACTTCTGTTTTCTTCCCTCAAAGCGCAGATGGCGGTAAAGCCGTTATCAAGAGCCTTTGAACACAATGCTTTTGCATCGGGAATATCAACCGTCTTTTTATATAAAACACAGTTTTTATACATCATCTGTGCGCCGTCATCGGAAATGAAAACGATGTTTTGGGAAACCTGAAACAGTAATTTTTTCAACTGATTATAAGGTCTTCCGCTGGCGATAGCAAAAATTCCGCCACGGCAAGCGTGCATATTAAGTTTTGTAAAAAAGTTTTGTGACAGAGGCTTATCATTTACGTTAAGCGTTCCGTCATAATCACTTACAATCAGCCGATACATTTCAAAAATCCTTTAAAAAAGGGCAGAAAATCCTCTGCCCTATAATATTAGTCTTTTACTATCTTAACCAAAGATTTGCCGCAAAGTCCTGCTGCATTTGCATCATCAGTATCAAGATGCATTTCAAGTCTGAACTTATCGCTTACACGAACCTGAACGTCAAAGAATCTTGTTTTTCTTTCACCGCAAGCATCAACGGTAACGTATTCGTTATCCTTAACGCCATACTTAAGACCGTCTTCAAGGCTCATATGGATATGGCGGTTTGCAATAATGCAACCTTCTTTAAGGGTAACAACGCCTTTAGGACCGATAATGGTAATAGGTGCGCTGCCTGAAATCTTACCGCTTTCTCTTACGGGAGGTTTAACCTTTAAAGTAAAGGAATCGGTACGGGAAATTTCAACCTGAGATTCAGGTCTTAAAGGACCTAAAACACGAACGTTCTCAATAGGTCTTAATGATGGGCCAACGATTGTAAGTGTTTCTTTGCAAGCATACTGACCGGGCTGTGAAAGATCCTTTAAAGGAGTAAGCTCATAGCCTGCACCGAAAAGAGTTTCGCAGTCAGCTTTTGATAAGTGAATGTGGCGGTTTGAAACGCCAACGGGAATATCACCGTCGCATTGAGCGCAGCCTGAAACACCGCCCTGCTCGTTTATAGCCTTTATAACCGCTTCGGTAATTGCCTGAATATTTATATCCATAATAAAACTCCTTAAATGATTCTGAAACTGTCAGCCATTACGCAACGGCGCTTACGTGTAAAGCTTCTTGCGCTTGTGATACCTTCACCTGTAGGACCTGCAATAGTAAAGGTTGTGTGACCTTCACCGCCAAAGCCGATACCTGCATAGCTGGGTGCGTTCTTAACGAAAATTGTTGTTTCAACGGCTGAAGCAAACTTTGTTAAGTTATCGATGTTCTTGGAGTGCATATGAGCAGTATGGCGGTTGCCGTGTTCTGCTTTAACTGCAAGTTCAACTGCTTCATCAATATTATCAACTGAAACGATGGGAAGAATGGGCATCATAAGTTCTTCCTGAACGAACATGTGATTGAAATCTGTTTCGCAGATAAGGCAACGAACGTCAGAAGGAAGAGTTTTGCCGTTATTGAGCATTGCATAGATAACAGAAGCATCTCTGCCAACGCACTTACGGTTAACCTGCTTCTTTGTTTTGCCGGTCTTTTTATCTGTAACGTCAACTAAAACGATATCAACAAGTTTATCGGCTTCTTCCTTTGTAAGAAGATATGCGCCGTTTTTAAGCATTTCGGAAATAAGTTGATCCTTAATATTCTTAAATGCGAAAACTTCTTTTTCAGCGATACAAGGAAGGTTGTTATCAAAGGTACAACCGTCAATAATATCTTTACCTGCCTTTTTAATATCAGCAGTATCATCAACGATAACGGGGGGATTACCTGCGCCTGCGCCGATAGCTTTTTTGCCTGATGAAAGAACTGCCTTAACTACGCCTGGGCCACCGGTACAAACAAGAAGTCTGATAGCGGGATGACCGTACATGATCTGTGCTGATTCCAAAGTGGGCTTATCCATTGAAGCAACAAGTACTTTGGGACCGCCTGCTGAGAAGCAAGCGCGGTTTACAAGGTCAACTGCATAGTTTGAAGTGCAGATTGCGCCCGGATGAGGGTTAAATACAACACCGTTACCTGCGGCAATCATGCCGATACTGTTACAAATAACTGTTTCGGAGGGGTTTGTTGAAGGAGTGATTGCACCAACAACACCAAAGGGAGCGTTTTCAACTAAAGTAAGTCCGTTATCACCGGTCTTTGCTTCAGCAACGATATCCTCGGTTCCCGGAGTTTTATCGGCAACAAGAATATGTTTAAGGCGTTTATGTTCAACCTTGCCCATGCCTGTTTCCTTAACACCGATCTCTGCCATAACGGGAGCTTCTTTATAAGTAAGTTCACGAATAGCGGTAATGATCTTTTCTCTCTGATCAACGGACATCTTTCTTACTGCGGTATAACCTTCCTGAGCAGCCTTAATAGCATCATTCATATCTGAATAAATACCGATAAGTTTTCTGCCGTTATATTCGGTTGAAGTGAAGCTTGCGCCCGTTACTTTACTTTCTGTTTTAACTTCATTGGAAGTTTTTGCACCGCCTACGTTTGAAATTACCTGGCGAACAATTGCTTCTATCTGAGCCTGATTTATTTCTGCCATGTCTTTTTCCTCCAAAGTTTAAGTTTCGTCGTATACTACTTTAACGTTATTTTGTTTCAATCTTTCCAGCCAGATCTCGCTGGGTTTTTCTTCTGTTACGATGGTATCGATCTCATTATATCCGCAAACCTTAACGAAAGACGCTTTATCGAATTTAGAACTGTCAACCGCTAAAAGTCTGTGATTTGCTGATTTAAAGAATGCCTTTTTGATTTCGGCATCACGTTCGTTGGAATCGGTTATACCGTTATTCTCATCAATTCCCTTGCAAGAACAAATTGCAAGATCAACGTGGAAACCTGAAATCATTTTTTCCGCCTGATAACCAACAAGAGAAAGTCCGCCCTCTTTAAGCATACCGCCCGTTGAAAGAATATTCCATTCAGGCTTGTTGCAAAGTTCAATAAGAATTTCAATGCTGTTTGTTATCAAGGTAATATTTTTCTTATGTAAAATACTTTTTATAACGCAAAGTGCCGTGGTAGATGAATCCAGCATAATATAGTCGCCGTCGTTTATCATCTCACCGATAAGAGTGGCTATGCGTTTTTTGCTTTCAACGTTAGTTTGTTTGCGCACGTGGAAAGGAAGGTCAATATTGAAATTCTCGTTTTTAACTGCACCGCCGTAAGTTTTACGGGCAAGACCGTCATTATCAAGTTTTTCAAGATCGCGCCTGATAGTTTCTTCAGTTACGTCAAACTCTTTTGCAAGGTCAGCAACAAGCACCTTACCTTCAGTTGAAAGTTTTGAAAGTATTTCGTTTCTGCGTTCAATAGCAAGCATTATATCTACACCAATCTCTTTTTACAAAATACTATCCCAAAGTTTCTTGTCGGGGTTGGGTATTACTGAACTGTCTAAAAGCATTCCTCTTTCACCTGCTTCGTTTGCGGCGCGCTCAATGGCGGCTGAAACTGCTGAAACGCTTCCTGTTAAAAGAAGATATGATTTACCGCACATACCCCGTGCAAGGCGAAGTTCGATAAGATCAACCAATGCAGTTTTTGCGGCAGCATCAGCGGCAACAATTGCAGTTGCGGCGCTGAAACTTTCCATTACGCCAAGTGCCTGAACGTCTTCAGGCTGTGCCGTACCGTAAATGGCGGTAAAAATTGAATCATGAGGATTGCCAAGTACAAAACTGTCAATCACTCTTTCGGGATTAAGTGCCTTTGCCGCTTCAACGGATGCCTTTACTGCACTTAATTCGCCCGAAATTATAACTATGTATTTGCCGGGACATACGGTTGCGCTTTCAATAACGTCAACCTCGGCTGTTTTAATCATACGGTCAGCACCGGTAATACCTGCTGAAACTGTTGAAAACTCAGCCATTCCTATAGCTTTGCTCATTTATGTTTACATCCTTTCAAAGCGTTACTTTTACGTATTTATCATTTACTTCCTGAACCGTTCCTGCAAAAGGTGTGTGAACGTTTACACCGAGTTTATCATCTGATGCTTTGCCAACCAACTGACCTTGTGTAACAACGTCGCCTTTTTTAACGACTGCCTGGCAAGGTGCACCGATATGTTGTGAAAGCATGATCTTTATCTGCTTCGGTTTAAGTTCATCGTCAGAAAGAGGTGCTTCTTTATTATACTGTGTAAGACCAAGTCTTGCAGTAAGACGCGAATGAGATACAAGTTTCTGTTCACGTATTGGATCAACGGGACTCATTTTTGCTTCAGGCATTGAAACACCGCCCTTACGCATACCGCCCTTAAATACGCTGATAAGTGTCTGCGCATTAAGATTCTGGAAGCATGAGTACATTTCGCAAAGACCGCAGCCTGAACAGAAGAAAGTATTGAGATAAGGCTCAATATTTCCCGTTGCACCTGCTGAAAGTGCCGTCATAAACTTTGTGGGATCAATGGGATAACCAAGCATATGACGTGAGCAAAGTTCCGTACACATACCGCAGCGGCAACATGCGGACATTGCTCTGTTTACTGAAACCTGGGTGTTTGCTTTTTTCTTCTGCACCACGTAATGTGACGGCGGAAGAACTATATAAGCATTCGATGTTTTTGTAACAACATCATTTTCCGTACAAAGTTTACCTGTCATTGGGCCGCCTGAAACGATTTCGTAATCTTCAATGGTGGCACCGCCTGCCGCTTTTAAAACTTCGGAAACTTTCATTCCCAAAGGAAGTTTCAATGTAACGGGATTTTTTACTGCACCGGTAACTGTGCAATATTTATGTGTAACGGGTTTGTTTTCGGTGATTGCATAATAAGCGTTGAGCATAGTTTCAACGTTATATACGATACAACCTACTTCAATGGGAAGTTTGCCTGCAGGCACTACCCTACCCGTAACTTCGTAAATGGTAACAACTTCATCACCGGAGGGATACACCGGAGGAAGCAGACCAATACGTGCATTTTTATCCTTAAACTGCGGTAAAACTTCTTCTATTGCAGAAATTGCCTTTTTATAATTAGGCTTTATTGCAACTATTATATCTTTTGCGCCTACTGCAACTGCAACCTCATTTAATGCATAGAGAATTTCATATGCATATTCAGCCATTACCTGACGGTGAAGTTTCAATAAAGGCTCACATTCTGCGCAGTTAAGGATTATAGTATCAGCCTTTTCATTCAATTTTGCATAAGAGGGAAAGCCTGCGCCGCCTGCACCGACAACGCCGCACTCTCTCATTATTTTTGAAAGTTCTGTTAATTTCATTTTTAAAATTCCTTAAAGTCCAATGGAATTATCAACAATTCCTACTATTGCGGCATCAACCGGTGCTTCACTCATTGAGCAACCTATACGAGCCGCACTACCCGTTGCAACAAGCACAGTTTCGCCTATACCTGCCCCAACATCATCAATAGCAACAATTCTACCTGATTTTTCCATATTGGAAACAGGCTCAACAATCATGAATTTGCTGCCTAAAAGTTTTTCATTTTTGCGTGTGGCAACCACACTGCCTACAACTTTACCTACTATCATTTTTATTCCTTCCAAAATATTTCTTTTATTCTGCGGCGCAAAAACTGCGCCGCAGAAAAAACAGAAATTTATTACTTAATTGACGGAAGAATCTTTTCAACATCGCCATGAGGACGAGGAATAACGTGAGTTGCTACAACCTCGCCTAAACGAGCTGCTGCTGCGCCGCCAGCTTCTGTTGCTGACTTAACTGCACCAACATCGCCGCGAACCATAACGGATACAAGTCCGCTACCGATCTTCTCTGTACCGATAAGTACAACGTTTGCAGCCTTAACCATAGCATCTGCTGCTTCGATTGCTGCAACAAGGCCTCTGGTTTCTACCATACCTAATGCTTCCTGTGCCATATGTGTTTCCTCCTTTAAAATTTTAAAATTTAATTTTTTAATTACTTAATTGTGGGGAGAATCTTCTCAACGTCGCCATGAGGACGGGGAATAACGTGGGTTGCTACAACTTCGCCTAAACGAGCTGCTGCTGCGCCGCCTGCTTCTGTAGCAGCCTTAACTGCGCCAACATCACCACGAACCATAACGGATACAAGTCCGCTACCGATCTTCTCTGTTCCGATAAGAGCAACGTTAGCAGCCTTAACCATAGCATCTGCTGCTTCGATTGCTGCAACAAGACCTCTGGTTTCAACCATACCTAATGCTTCCTGATTCATTTTTATTTCCTCCTTAATAGTTTCCTTTACTTCTGCCTTAACTTCAACCTTAGTTTCGGTCTGGGCTTTTGCTACCCTGGCGGCAGCTCTCTGTGCTGCAGAGGCGGCCTTAGGAGCAGTAGCCTTTTTAGTTGTTGTTGTTTTTGTGGTTGTTTTTTTAGTTTCAGCCATTTTAACTACCGCCTTTCATTAAACCTC
The DNA here is from genome assembly GCA_045541035.1 of Clostridia bacterium. Lineage (GTDB taxonomy): Bacteria > Bacillota > Clostridia > Christensenellales > QALW01 > UMGS1322. Next base: position 35,094 of record JAZQII010000045.1, read on the forward strand.
TTGCAGATATTTTTCATCATCCTGTTGCTTCATTCTTTCCTCATAAGTTCTGCGCGTTCTCTGAGCGGAAAGCTCAAGGATTCTTGCAGTTTCGGAATGAGGATTTGCAATTACTGCATGTGCCGCAACATTCTTGATGCATTTTTCAACAGCAGTTTCAACAGCCTGCTGTACAGCGGAAACTGTGCCCTGAACGATTATCGTTACAAGTCTTCCGCCCAATTTACGTTCCCAGGTAACAAACTCAACGTCAGCAGTTTTACACATAATATCAAGTGCATCAACTGCAGCCGCTACGCTTTCTACCTCGACAAGTCCTAAAGACTTCATAATAAACCTCTTAAAATATTAGATTTTGGGAAGGATCTTCTCAACATCGCCATGAGGACGGGGAATAACGTGAGTTGCTACAACCTCGCCTAAACGTGCTGCTGCTGCGCCGCCTGCTTCTGTTGCTGCCTTAACTGCACCAACGTCGCCGCGAACCATAACGGATACAAGTCCGCTACCGATCTTCTCTGTTCCGATAAGAACTACTTCTGCTGCCTTAACCATAGCATCTGCTGCTTCGATTGCTGCAACAAGACCTCTGGTTTCAACCATTCCTAATGCTTCATTTGACATAATACATTTCCTCCGTCAATAATTTACTTTTTATCAAAAGCGTTAAGCTTAAGCATTTTTTCTGTGCCGTCTTCAGGATTGGGAATAACGTGAGTACAAATTACGCCCGAAACCTTTTCAGCGGCTTCTTTTGCGGCTTCAACTGCCGCTTCAACTGCTGCAACCTGACCGCGGAACTTAACGCACACGATCAACGGAACTTTAAGTCCTTCAGGGTTGCCCGGCTTGTTTTTATCGAAAGGCTCACTTGTTACGTCAGCCGCCTTACAACCTGCATCGCAGGCAACGAAGGCTGCCGCCAAACCGTAAACCTCAATAATTCCAACTGCTTTCATTTTTTATCCTCTCACTTATTAACTATTGCGATCTTAAGGCCCTGCATTGCAAGGTTTGTCTTAAGTGCTTCGTTGATCTCTTCAAGGGGATAACGGTGTGTAATAAGCTTCTCCATAGGAAGACCGATAGCCTTTGCACGCTTAAGGAAATCAAAGGTAGTTGCATAATCTCTTAAGGTGTAAACCCAAGAACCAACTGTTGTAATTTCCTTTGCACAGATATCAAAGTGAGGATTGATGGTTGCATCGCCACCGTTGATGAAGAAGCCAAGCTCGCAAAGTCCGCCGCCGTTGCGGATGAACTTATAGATGTTAGCGTGACCAACAGGTGAGCCGGTGCACTGGAATGCAAAGTCTGCCAAATATCCGCCGAAAGCAGCTTCAACACCCTTTGCAAGCTCTTCCTGACCCTTGAAGTTCTTGAAGTTAACAGCATTATCTGCGCCCATTTCCTTAGCAAAAGCAAGACGCTTTTCATCGCCGTCAACAGCAACAATATTTTCAATACCCATTGTGCGGAGAATTGCAATACAGATAAGACCGATAGGTCCGCATCCCTGAACAACTACGCGTGAGTTGAAACGAAGGATACCTGTTGTTTTTGCACGTTCTACTGCGTGGATAAGAACTGCACAAGGCTCGATAAGGATTCTTGAATCAAGATCAAGATCGCTTACGTTAAAGATCGTTGATCCCTTGCGAACGAAGATGTAATCAGAGAACCAACCGTTCAAGTGAATATCATCATCGGGAAGCAAGCCGTAAACGTCAGCACCGCCTACGTTCTGCTTATTAAGATCAAACATTGTGATATCGGGGTTATCCTTGAAGATCATACAAGTAACAACCTTATCACCGATATTAAGGGGTTTGCCTGCGCTATCCTTTTTAACGTTCTTACCCATTGCAACGATTTCACCGGTACCTTCATGACCTAAAGCCACGGGAATCATGCCAAAGGGATCACGTTTAAATTCGTGAGCATCAGTTCCGCAAACGCCACAGCCTTCAACCTTAACCAAGATATCTTCATCACCAAGTTCGGGGATGGGGAATTCTTTAAGTTCAAACTTTTCAAGGGCTGTAAGCATTGCAACTCTTGCAGTTTTAGGAATAGCACCTGCAGGCTTTTTAGCACTTGCAGTATCTGTGCCCTGCATAGAAGAAAGCACTTGTTTAACTATTTCTTCTACGTTTACTGAATTTATATCCATTGTTATGTGTCCTTTCATAAATTTTTTATGCAGGCAGCAAGGATCTCGCCACCGAGATCGCCAAGAGCAGTATCCTGCTCCTCACTGCCGCCTGAAACGCCAAGACCGCCAATGATCTTGCCTTCCTTATTATATAAGGGAACTCCGCCGCCGAAGATAACTATCTTCCCGTTGTTGGTGAACTGAATGCCGTAAAGACTTCCGCCCGGCTGAGCCAGAGGCTTTAAAGTGCTTGTTGACATTTTAAGTGCAACAACCGTAAAGGCTTTGTTTAAAGCAATATCGTAAGATGCGATATAAGAATCGTCCATACATTGAACCGTTACGGGATTTCCGCCGCTGTTTGTAACTGCAACAACGGCATTAACTCCCATCTCACTTGCTTTTACTTTAACGTAATCGGCTAAAGCATTTGCAAGGTCAAGAGTCATTTCCCCGCTTTCTTTCATATATGCATCAACGATCAAGGCAATTGCTTCTGATACATTATTTTTCAAAATTCATCCCTCTTTTTCGGGAAATTATTTTAAGGATTCAAGAACCTTCTTTGTGATCTCAGCAACAAGATCAGCTTCAGCGTTGCCGCCCTTACCGCAAGTGCAGTTGCCGCCGCAGGAATGACAGCTTGATTTGCCGTCCTTAGCATTGGGGCAAAGGTTTGCAGGATGCTTACCCTTAAGGCCGAACTGACGACGAATCTCATAAAGACGCTCAACCTGCTGAGGTGTAAGCTCCTTGGGACCGCCAAGCTGACGAGCAAGGTAAAGAAGTTTTGCATAGAATTCAACGGATTCCATCTTGTGGTAAGCGTTGATAAGTGAATCTGAATATGTAAGAGCACCATGGTTCTCAAGAAGAACTGCATCGAAATACTGAAGATGCTTTTCAACTGCATCGGGAATTTCTTCTGTTGAAGGTGTGCCGTAATCAGCGATCGGAACGCAACCAAGAGCGATAACTGCTTCAGGCATGATGGGCTGTGTTAAAGGAATACCTGCAATAGCAAAGCTTGTTGCATATACGGGGTGAGCATGAACAACTGAGTTAACGTCAGGTCTCTGCTTATAAACACGCATATGCATCTTGATTTCTGAAGAGGGCTTGAAGCCGGGGTTAGCCTGGATAACCTGACCGTTGGCATCAACCTTACAGATGTACTCAGGAGTCATGAAGCCCTTTGAAACGCCTGTGGGTGTGCAAAGGAACTCATTGTCGTTGAGCTTAACGGAGATGTTACCGTCGTTAGCTGCAACCATGCCCTGGTTGTAGATTCTCTTGCCGATGTCACAAATTTGTTTTTTGATCTCGTATTCTGTCATAGTGTTTCTCTCCTTTTTATGTGATTACACATTTTTTATAGTTTAATTATATCATAAACACAGAACTCCGTCAACATTTTTTGTTGTTTTTTGTTGGTTTTTTACCAACTTTTTGTTGACTTTTTCTGTTTTTAGACCAAATTTGGGTATTTTAACTTCATCAATTCTGCTTTTTTTCGTGCTTTTTCTGCTTTTGGATCAAAATCACGAAGAAAAGTACGTAATTCATCAACGCCTTCGCCGGTGATACTTGAAAGATAAAAGATTCTTTTTACCCCTGCAAGTTTAAGCCAATTAGTTACGCGGGGAACGTTTGCAGTAGGCTTATCTATTCCCGTTACGATGCCGATTACTTCGCGGTTGCACATTCCCGTTATGTTTGGTGCAAACAAACTGTACGGCTCATCTGCGCTCATCAAGAGACCTACGATATCCGATTCGTAAACGAACACCGCAACTGCACCGCCTAAATGACGTTCCTGAATATATTCACCGGGAGTATCGATCATAAAATCGCCGTTTTTAACGTCTTGTGTCTTATCATAATGAATGTCCTGCCCGCGCAATGCCTGCGTGAGAGTGGTCTTTCCCGCTCCGCTTCTGCCGATAAGAATGATCTTGTTCATGTCTTGGTTATGGGGCACACAGTAAAGTTAAGAGTTTCCTTTGCATAATCCATAACTGCCGTAACAGACGCTTCCACCTGAGATACCGTGCCTACAATAATAAGCGTGCCTGAAAAACGGTCAACAAATCCAAGTTCAGCGCCTGAAGCCTTTGTTGCAAGGTCTGCCGCGATGATTGCCGTTTCGGCGGGACTCATGGTAATAATACCGATTGCGCCCGTATGACCGTCAGCCGGATCAAGACCGAGTTTTACGTAAATTTCAGGATCGGGGTTTGCGATAATATGAGAAAGGGTTATCTGCTTACCCGGAACCAATTCCTGAATAATTCTTGTTTTATTTTCGTTTAAACCTATTTCGTTTGCCATAAAAATCCTCTTTCGGGAGCAGTTTACACTACTCCCCACTATTTCACCTACTATTGTATTACAAAAGCCACCAGATGTCAATAGCAAAAACAGAAAAAAACAGTATTTTTTTATTAAAAACAAGGAACATTTTTCCACAAAACCAACAAAACACGAAAAATAATACTTGTTTTATGCCAAAAATAAGAAAAATCTCTCCATTGAGAGACTTTTCATTAAACTATAAATGACATAATCATAGTTAAAACTATCAAAAAGCCAAAATTGAACAGAGAAAACATCAATATATATCGCCATACACGGTTGGGATAATGCTTGGTGTATTCCCTGAAAGTAATAAGGCTTGCAAGGGATGCTATCAGCGTGCCTGCACCGCCTATATTTACGCCAACAAGCAACGGCACATAGTCTGACGTAAACTGTGAAAGCAATATTGCCGAAGGTACGTTACTTATCACTTGACAAGAAAGTACCGAAAACAAAAGCGTGTTTTTTTCAAGAAGATATGATAATAAGTTTTTTACCGCGTCTATCCTTGCCATATTTCCTGCAAAGATAAAGAAGAAAACAAACGTAAATAGCAACGAATAATCAACTTCTTTAAGTGCTTTTCTATCCATAAACAAAAGCACTATCGGAATGACTATAAGCCCCACAACATAAGGTATGCCTCTGAAAACGATCAATATTGAAAGAGCAAACAATATAAGGTATATAGCCGTTCGTTTTTTAGGAAGAACTGTTTGTTCACCTCTTATATTAAGGGGTTCTCTTCTTACAAACAAACAGCAAAGCGTTATAAGCGCCACGGAAATAAGAAAAGGTATTACCATTATCCCCATAAATTCAAGGGTCGGAATATTGAACTTTGAATATAAAAACAAATTCTGCGGATTGCCGAAAGGCGTTAGCATACCGCCTAAGTTTGCGGCAATGTTCTGCATTATAAAAGTAAATGCAAGATAACCTTCTTCACCTGTTTCAGATAAAACAAGATATCCTAAAGGCAGGAAAGTTAAAAGCGCCATATCGTTGGCAATGAACATTGAACCGATAAAGGTAACGTAAACAAGCACTAAAATGCAGGTTCGCGCCGTTTTGAATTTTCTTACAATGGTATGGGCAAGATGAAAGAAAAATCCCATATTCTTCAATGCACACACAACCGCAAGAACGCAGAAAAGGCAAGTTAACGTTTTAAAATCAAAATACCCCAAATATTCTTTATCCGGCGGAATTATAAAAGCAGTAATAAGTGCCGCAAGAAAGGCAATGCACATTACAGCATTTTTCTTAACAAAACCAATAACCTTTTCCATAAATACTCCTTTTTTAACAAAAGTAATTATAACAGAATATAGAAATTCAGACAAGCAAAAAAGCGAGTGATTTTTCAATCACTCGCAAACAATAAACAGCCATGCTCTTTAAATTCTTTTATTTTCTCCTGAAGTCTTTCAGGAGTAACTTTAAATTTTTCAGCAAGACAATCAATGCACATAAATTCTTCGGCACCGCGGTTTATAAGTTTTTTGGTTAAACCGATTTCGTCCCCTGAAAGTTCCTTAGAACACTTAATACACTTATCCATCGATTACTTTGCACCTTATAAACAAGCAGGCATGAGCGTCAATTTTTTCATTGATAGTACCGTTAACAACTTCTTTTTCTTCCTTAGTCCAAAGATTTTTCATGATAAGTTTCTTACCCGTTCCCATATCCATACCGATATCAGAAATCTGAAGAATCATTTCACGCTGATCTTTTTCTGAAAGGTTAACCATCAAAATTGCAATATCACCATTATCAAGATGTTTTACCCAAGTATCACAGCCATATTCATAGGGCTGTGCACCAAGTTCATCCTGGTTAATTGCAATAACGTCTTTATTCATCAAAATTTCCTTGGTGTCATCATCCATTGTGCGGATATCACAGCCAATCATAAGAGGAGAATTAAGCATTGACCAGATTGAGAAGTGTGTGCAATATTCTGCTTTTGTGCAGCCTTTAAGACCTGCAAGACCTTTACCGTGCATACCAACAACGAGCATATCCATATCACCAAAACAACTTGGTGCATTATAGGGAATAATAGCCTTATTTTGTATATAAAGTTCCTTGATACGTTCCCACGAATCGTTTATATCGTGGGTTGTTCTCCACATATGTGCGCCTGTTGACTTTATCCATTTATAGCTGTCATCCATACCCCATGAGCAGGCTGAATAAAGAATATCCCTGCCTGTATTCTGAAGTGCAAGACCCATTTTACGGTATAAAAGTGCACTTTGTGCATTTATGGGTTTAAAGCAATAGTCATACTTTAAGAAGTCAACACCCCAGGATGCAAAGGTTTCAGCATCAATAAACTCATAATCATATGATGCAGGAAAACCACCGCAGGTTAAGGTACCACAGCAGGAATACATACCAAACTTCAAGCCCTTTGAGTGTACGTAATCAGCAATAGCTTTCATTCCGCTTGGGAATTTTTCAGGATCAGCTTGAAGTCTGCCATTTTCATCGCGTTGTCTTAATGACCACCAATCGTCAATAACAAGATATTCATAGCCTAAGTCCTTTAAGCCTGAATCAACGAGAACGTCAGCCGTTTCCAATACAAGCTTTTCATCGATATGATGACCAAAGGTGTTCCAAGTATTCCAACCCATAGGCGGTTTTTTAACGAACACAATAAATTCCTCCTTTAACACTTTCGCTTTAACAAATTATACCACAGATACTTGCATATTTCAATAAGTTTTTATTCCCCGTCGCACAAATCGAAAACACGTACATAGTCAACCAAGAAAGTATCGCCTACTGCCTCTTTTGCCGTGTCTGTCGCCCTGCGTTCCGCACTGCGGTAACCGACAACTTCGGTAGAAATAAGAATAAACTCAGGGCAATCTGATGGGTTCGCATCAGATTTGCCTACTTCTTCGCCATCAATATAGAATGTATAACCGTTTGTATCCCACAAAACGCCAAAGCGGTGGAAAACTGTTTTATCAATTTCAGTATCCTCACCAACCATAACAGAAACTCGGTCTAAACCGTAACCGCCTGTATGTAGTGCGTGCTTAACTATTTTGCCGGGGTGGAAACTTTCCATAACGTCAATTTCCGTGCCGGTTCTGCGACTATCTAAGGAAGCACCGATAGTTGGTGATTGAATCCAGAATGCAGTCCACCAACCTTCTTTCTGTTGCAATCTGCAACGGCATTCGTAATAGCCATATTTATGCTCAAAAAGAGGCTTATGGAGTTTGCCGATCCTCCATTGAAGTTCATCATCACCGAAAGTAGTTTTAACTATTGGCTCATCCATAAAGTTATATCCCGTTTGAAGTTGTGAACTTACGGTTTTTCCGTCTTCTTCGATCAAAGTGAAAACTGCATTACTTTTTCCGTCAAGTGTTACACCTTTATCACTCCAGGCAAGCCAATTCTGCCCCATCATTGACATACGGTAATCCCATTTAGTTCTGTCAAGGTCTGTTCCGTCAAACTCATCTGCCCACACAAGTTTCCAATTACCATTTTCAGGTAACAAACTGTGTTCGTGATTTTTTACTTCAAATTTTTTCATTTTATATCTCCTTTAAAATTCCATATACTGCATTATATAAATGCTTGCCCATTTTAATTGCCTTTTCTTGGGTAAACATATTATCTTCAAGACCGAAATACGGTGTTTCCATAGTAACGCTTGATTTTAATATTGTTCTTTTCAAAAAATAGTTTTTCGCATTGGGTGTTAAAGGACTATTCCATTGATCACCGAATTTAATATCCTGCTCTCCCGTATAGGTCATTGAGCTTTCGTCATTTACCGTTGCTTCTCTTAAATTTTCAGATATAGCTTTATAAATTCTTTCTTCGGGGAACTGCATAAGATAGGGATACTCGTTAATTCCGCTATCGTGGTGAGGCGAATGAAAATCAAAATTCATTAAAACCTTACCGCTATCGGCTATTTGACGAAGTTTTGCCGTTTCATTATATATAGGTGCTTCACCGTAATCTCTGTTATGATCATATGGCAGACGGTTTTTCCCAGGATCACCGTCCATAACACCGTCAAAATCAACAAAGGGAACGAACAAAAACTTGATGTTATCAATTTTCTTTTCAAGACAGCCTTGTGCAAAGCCTTGCAAAACATAAGTTCCCGTTGATTCGCAGGCGTGGTGCCTTGACGTTAAAACAACTATTTTTTCGCCTTCGCCTATTGTAAACGAAGGAACGCTTCTGCCTTTTTTCGTTTTTGTAAAAGTTTCGATCGTTATATTATTGGCTTCAGCAAAATCTTTAAGCATTTCCTCTGAATAGATCATATCGTGTGCAAAGTAAACACAATCTTCATTTTCAGAAAAGGAATAAGAAAAAGCATCTTTTCCGTCAATTACCTCTTTTGAATTGCTCCAATGCCAATTTTTTAGATCATGGCTTACCGCAACACCGAAACGGCCTACTCTTGTGTGCCCCGGAAATATAAAACGAACTTTTCTTCCTTGTGCGCCTTTAACACAAAATGCCCAATAAAAATACCCCGTATTTTCGCGGACTTCGCGCTCAACAAAAACATCATCACCGCTTATTGAAAGAACGTTTATGTTTCCACCGGGAAAATCTTTTGTTATTTTCATATTTTCTCCTGCCTCTTGACATAATTACAAGTTTATTTTATTATATATTTAACTGTAAAAATATAATATTATTACTATATTTATTAGAAATCTTATTATCGGAAGTGATTTATAATGATTCTGCCCGAAATTGTTGAAGCGGGAATTTACGATTCCAACGTTGCAGATAAAAACATAAAAATCAGCAAAAATCGAAAGACAACTATGTTTGAACTTGAACTGCCAATAGAAAATGGCGGCATATCTTACGTTGAAACGGATTCAAGAGCCATTATTCCATCAATGCTCATTTGCGTAAAACCCGATCAGATACGGCACACAAAATTTCCTTATAAATGCTTTTTTGTGCATATAATTGTGGAAGATAAACTTCTCTTTGAAACGCTAATAAATACTCCCACCTTTTTTGAAACAGATAAAACAGATATTTACAAGGATATTTTTATAAAATTAGTTAAGCATTATAATTCCTTTGATGATAATGAAGAAATCATTTTGCAAAGTCTTTTGCTTAAGCTAATATATACAATAAGCAAGGATTTTTCCTTAAAAAACAAAAAAGGTGATTTAACGGAAAATCACCTGATAATTGAAAAATCTTTAAGTTATATAAACGAGCATCTTACAGAGGATTTAAGTTTAAAAAAAGTGGCGGAAGAAATGTCTTTCAGTCCCATTCATTTTCACAACACCTTTAAAAGAACCGTTGGCAAAACCTTGAGAGATTATATTGAAGAACAGCGGATAAAAAAAGCTACTGACCTATTACTTACAACCAACTATTCTCTTACCCAAATTGCCTACGAATGCGGTTTTTCATCGCAAAGTTATTTTAGTTACGTCTTTAAGAGAAGAATGAAATCGGCTCCCCGCGAGTATGCAAAGAAGATACACAGAAGATATGAAATATAAAAATGTTTTCTTATTGATTGCAAAACTATAAATTTACCGAATAGTCCTTTTTAAAACCGTGCGCTCCGAAAATCTGCCACTTTCCTACGCCCAGTCGTTGTAAAATTGCATTTCTTTCCTCTGAGCATAATTTTGGGTCTGTATCAACAGACGTCATTAGTATTGGTGCGTATCTGTTATATTTTTCCTGTTCAGCTGTAAGACCATGCGTGTTGATATAAATATCTCCTGTAATTGCAATATGATTTTCATAATCTATTAAAACAATTTCCCCAGGCAGATGTCCGCCTTTTCCTTCATACACTTCGAAGTTTAGCTCACCAAAATTATAAAAACCT
>JAZQII010000046.1:0-4714 GCA_045541035.1 Clostridia bacterium
TTGTCGTCTTTATAAGGCAAACCTGCCTTATTGCATCCTCCGCACCCAAAATCATTCACTGATACAAACATTTTAGGTCGGAGAATTTTAAAGGAATAAATTTTTGAAGGATGCGCGGCGAAAACGCAGGCAATACGAGTGGAGTATTGCCGAGTATTTCAACAAAGCAGACACGGAAATTTATCCTTTAAAATCGGACTCCTTTGCGCGCGCTATAGTATATAGCAAAATGCGGTCGTTTACGTCTGTGTAAACTCCCTTTTTTGCAAGTTCTGAGCCTCGCCTTGCAAGGGTTTCTCGAACTCTGGCAGTCTGCTGATAAAGTCAGCAGACTGAAGTGGGAAGACAAAGTCTTCCCACTTGAATTAAAGTTTAATTTTTTGTAACCGTAAGAATATAATCAGTTGCTTCGGGTTTTTGAGGGATAATAAATTCTTGACCCTTAATGTTTTCTGAAATAAGAGTATATTCGCCTGATTTTGTGTTAAACCATTTTGCCGTATAGATTGCAGTTTCGTCCATGCTAATGATTTTACCAACGGGATCGGTATTGCGGTCGTAAAGATAAACAATATAAAGTTCATCTTCAATATGAGCAACAGCATAGTTTTGTCCGCTTAAATGGGTAAACACTTTGCCGTAATCGTAGTCAGGTGTCAATTTCCACCATTCAATGCTTTCAAAGAAATTTCTGACAATAGTCATCTGCCCGCTTATTGGCGCATTGATCATATCTGACCAGAAAATTTGTTTATCGGGAATTGTTATAACGTCAACACCGTCAAAACCGTCAGCATTCTGTGCGTAGTGTCCATCATAAACCCACATATCTTCTGCACCGTAGGCGCAACCGCATAAACCGCATAAGAATGAAATCCACGTTTGCACGCGAGCACCGAATTCCTTGGTGTAAAGATGATCGTAACGACCTTCGTAATTTATAATAGGCTTGCCTTGTCCGTTTTCCCAGAAATCCTTGGGAAGATCAAAATTAAACTGTTGGTCTACGCATGGGCGCCATTGTATTGCCCACCAAGTATGTCCCTTTGTATTATAGAAAATAGAACCTCTGTTTTTGCCTGTTCTTTCATTTTTTGTTGGATCGTATTCGTTATAACCACCATCGCAGAATGATGAAGGTACTCCGCCAAGGCAACCAACACCTGCGGTGTTCACCTGATGAGCGCTTGTGGGGTGGTGATAGGGATCAATTGAAGTGATGATTTCACACATTTTTTTATACATTTCAGGCAAAGGTTCTCTGTTCCATAAATCGTCAACTTCCTGACCTAACGTCCATAAAACGGGGAAGGACGCGTAACGGGCAACCCAATAGCGAACAAGATTTTCAAGATTGTTCCTGAATTCTTCCGTTGCTTCGCCTAAGGCAGGGAACAAAAGTTCAGCGTTGGCGTGAACAAAACCTTTTTGGGCAATATATTTAAAATAACCGTCAAAGTATTTAAAACCTTCAATATCGCTTTCGTCAATAGTGCCTTTTTCAACCTTGTATTTTCTGCCCAAAGGCTCCGTTTGATATACGGTGAAGCCTTGTTCCCAACGTCTGTCGCAGATATATTTAAAGTGAGATTCACACTTTATATCGCCTGCACGTGGACCGGGCTCATCAAATTCTTCTTTTTGAACGTTCCAATGTGTGTCGCCTAAATAGAAGAAAGGGGTACCGTCGTTATACATAAGATATCTTGCGCCGGGCTCAGTTTTTAAAAATCCGCGTTTATATATTTCAAGATCGCCGCTATAGGGCTCACAAATAACCGTACCTGAAATACCGTTTAATCCTAAATCTTTGCCTTCTGCCTTTACGGTATATTCCCACTCGCCTAATTCCGTTAAGGCAAAGCGCACGCGCCAATCACGGCCGCCGTCCCAAAAACCGGGAATAATAAGCGTTGTGCCTGATTCTGTATTTTTAAAAATAACGTCAATACTTGCTTCGTCAATATTTTTCACAATAGAATTTGCATTAAAAGAGATCTCGTTTGAAACCCATTTTTCAATAGCCATAAGTATCACTCCTTAAAATTTCTTTCAGTTGTATTTTATCATAATGAAATGGCAATTACAATACCTTTTGTTGTTTTTTATCTTCAATTTGTTTGTAATCAAGAGGCGAGAGACCTGTGTGTTTTTTAAATTGCTTGCAGAAGTACGAAGCATCTGTAAAGCCGAGAATTTCTGCAATTTCCGTAACATTTAGATTATCGAAAACAAGGTATTTTTTTGCCTTTTCCATTTTGGAAGTCATTCTGTATTCAATGGGCGATTTTTTTGAATATTCCTTAAAAAGTCTGCGGAAATAAATTTCGCTTACGTTGCACATTTTTGCAATCTCTTTAATGGAAAGTTCTTGAGAAAGGTTGTTTTCCAAATAATCAATGCCTTTTTTTATGACGTGGAATTTCTTATTTAAAGTTTGTTTTTTTAATATAAGAGTGAAAATATCATAAACACCTGCTTTCATTACGGCAGGACTTGGCAAAAGTGATTCGGAAGAAGAATCGATTTTATCAACAAGGCTTTTTACATCTAATCCTGAAAAAACTAAAATATTGTTATCGAGGATAAATTTTTCGCCAAATGAATCGTAAAGATAAAAATTGATACCTACGGTGTTAGATGCTTTATTTTGAAAATCAAAAAAGCGAACGGTGTATTCGCTTCCTTCGGGCACGTAAACAAGACTTCCTTCTTCGGCGATTATAGTGTTTTTGTTTTTCGTAGTGTATTCTGCTTTTACGCAATCAAGATACAAAAGCATACTCGTTTTCTTTGGCGAATTTATTGATGAGAAAGTTTTATTTTCATGCCAGAATTGTTTTAAAGCATTTATAACATCTACCGAATAATTATATCCGTAAAGTTCGCTCAATGGAATAATTTTCATAGAACATCTCCTGATACTTTTTATTTATAATACACTATTAGCAAATAAAATGTCAATAAAAAGTATCGAAAAGTTATATAAATGTATCATAAAATTACATTACTTCTAAAAATAAAAATGTTATAATGATTGTTGAACGTTGAAATAATAATTATTTCAACGAAAAACCGTTAAACCGGTTTTTGATCAATCAAATATCAACATATTTGATTGATATTCAACATCCTTGTAATGGAGGTTGGCAAATTTTTATTCAAAAATTTAAAACCAAATCGAAGATTTGGTGTGGAAACTGCATTAAAATGCTGTTTCCACCCTCAACAACCATTATAATGGTTTTGTAAAGGAGTGATTTTATTGAAAAAGATAACAGTTGCAATATTAGGTTGCGGTAACAGAGGACAATGTTATACCGAACAACTTTTAAAGCGTGATCACAGATTTTCGGTAAATGCAATATGCGATACCAATCCCGAACAGATAGAAAATATGAATAAACTCTTTAAACTTGATGCTGAAGAATATACTGATGTTGATAAGTTTTTAGAAGAAAAGCGTGCAGATCTTTTAGTTATATCTACCCCTGACAGATGCCACGTACCTCAGGCGGTTAAGGCGTTATACCTTGGATACGATCTTTTATTGGAAAAACCCATAAGCGATTCAAGGGAAGAACTTGATCAGTTAATAAAGGCGCAAAAGGAAACGGGCAAGATCGTTATGGTATGCCATGTGCTTCGTTACGGCGCAGGTTACAGAAAATGTAAAGAGCTTATTGATTCGGGTATAATTGGCAGGCTTTATGCCATTGATGCATCTGAGCGCGTTGTATATTGGCATTGGGCTCAGGCTTACGTTCGCGGAATCTGGGCAACAATGGAACATTCCCATCCCACGATTTTAGCAAAATGCTCACACGATCTTGATCTTTTACAGTACTATGCCGATAGCGAGTGCGATACGTTATCTTCATTAGGAGAACTTGGCTTGTTTAAAAGAGAAAACGCGCCTAAAGATTCTACTGAAAGATGTATTGATTGCCCTCATATTGATACCTGCCCATACTCTGCAAAAAGAATATATATTGATGCATGGAAAGAAAAGGGCAAACCTGACTATATGTGGCCTTACTACCGCGCCTGCGCTACTAATCCCATCACCGAAGAAGGTCTTTTTGAAGGCATCAGAACGGGCGAGTTTGGCAGATGCGCTTATAAATGCACAGTTGATTTTGCGGATCATCAGTTCGTTCAGATGCAGTTTAAAAACGGTGTAAAAGCGTCTTTAAAAATGGTGTTTGGCGCAGAGCATGGCAGAAGAATCTCTTTCTACGGCACAATGGGGGAAATAGTTCTTGAAGAAAGGGAAGATACGATAACCGTTATGCCTTTCGGAAAAGAAAAGGAATTAATAAAGATCGGCGCTATTATCGAGGGCGGCCACGCTCACGGCGGCGGTGACAGTATGCTTGTTGAAGAACTTTACGATATGCTTACGCTAAAAAAAGATATTGTTACAAGTCTTAATAAATCGGTAGAATGTCATCTTATGGGTATTGCGGCAGATGAATCAAGAATGATGGGCGGAAAAACAGTTAAAGTACATAGGTAAGAAAAAGGTGAAGAATTTTCTTCTTCACCTTTTTTATATAGCCGAAGGGAGCCAAACCCACAACGGTTTAAAATGCCATTTTTGCCCATCTCTGCGTTACTTACACAGGGAAATACGTCCTGTATGTCCCTGCGCAAGTGCCTTGATATGAACAAAAATTGCTATTTTAAACTTCTGCGAACCCAAAGGAACTGA
>JAZQII010000047.1:0-10394 GCA_045541035.1 Clostridia bacterium
TCCTCTAACGATCTCAATGGTATGAACGTCAGCATATTGAGTTGCCTTAATAGCTTCGGTATAAACCTTGTTGTTTTCATCGGGAGTCATTTCAACACCGTCAACGTAAACTGTTGCGTCCGTTACGTTTACGCGGAAGTAGATTTTATTTACGTTGCTAACGTTTACGCCAAGACCGAGAACTTTGTTGTTTTCATCAGCATTGCCCGTAACGTTCTTAATACCCGTAGGTACGCTGAATGTTGAAGGTGCAAGCCATGAAACTCCGTCAGTTGCAAGATTTTCCGTGTTATATTTTCTGTTTTCCTGAGCGTTATCACCGTAAATAAGCATATCGGAAAGAAGTGTTTTAAGTGCGGTGTACTTGCTTTCGCTGATGCCAATTTGCTCTGCCGTCTTTGACATTTGGTTTTCAGCATAAGCCTTAACTGAATATTCTTCCTTTACGGAAATAACTTCGCCGCCATAAACAAGTTCTGCCTTGATGTTATCGGTCATACACTGGGGAGTGATGCCCGTATATGAGAACTTATACATACCGCTTGCATCCTTTGTACCCGTTAAAGACTCGGTCCTGCCGTTTCTTGTAACGTTAAGAATTGCAGAAGCGTGATCTTCATCAAGATCAGCATAGTAATCAAGTGTCAAGCTTTCGCCAAGATTCAGCGTTGCGCCCTTAATGGTATTTTCAGAAACCTTTGCATCCTTAATAATATAGTGTGCATAAAGCGTATTGATGCCTTTAGGTACTTCCAACGTATTGTAAGGAACAAGTTTTTCCGTGCTTACAAGTTTATTATCCTTATCATACCAACCAACGAAGATATAATCCTCATTATCAGTTGCTTTTAAGATATAATCAGCATCAACTTTACCATCGTAGAATTTACCGTTGGTTACCTTTAAGCCTGCATCTTCAAGAAGTTTGGTATCAAGCACCGCACCGTAATCACCTTCAAGGCGTGCTTCAACCTTATATTCGCCAAGGTTGTTAAACGCAATATTTGTACTAACATTTTCAATTGTTGTGCCGATTGTCGACGTTGTTGTAGTTGAAACATTCTCACCCTTTAAGTACAAACTATCACCTGCCTGGGCATTAGGTGCAGCAAAATACATAATGGTAGCATATTCGCTTCTTGAATATTCCCTATCAGCCCCCGTAAAAGTATCATACTTACTGTCTGATAAATCAAACCAGAGTGTTGCTGTACAGCCATAAGGAATGGTAAGCCATTCGCCATTCTTATAAATGCCGTCATCACCCGAATAAGAATATTGGGCGTCATTAGTGGTTACACGGGTCCACTTGCTGTCAGAAATATATACACCCAACTTAACTTTTACGTCAGCCCTTGAAGCCATCGTATTGTTGATAGTAATTTCTGCCTTTGTTTTATCACTGTTAAGAGCATTTATTTTGTTTGTGAAGTGACCGGTTGCATTAATAATGGTGTTTGCAGGTGTTGTAATTGAACTTTCAAGAACAGTCATTTTTAATCCTACGTTTTTGGTCATATTATCAACAAGGGAATCTACTGTTGAATCAAGAGAAGTAAATACCTGCGGGTTAGGTGCGTGGCAAACTGAGCATACGTCGTTAACAAAAGTATGATTTCCGTTACAGATTGCCTTTGTCCATTTTGAATAATTACGTTTACCGCGCATAAGAGTATTAAGTTCATACTTTGCGCCTGTAAGCAAGGTTTCTCTTTCGATTTTGCCTTCGTTGATTGCCGCAATAACGACATCAATATCGCAATATGTATAAGGCTCGCGCACGCCGTGACCTGCGTTGATTTCCTTAACCATATCCTTATTATTGTTCCAGTCGCCTGAAATATAATACTGATATCCCCATTCGCCACGAAGAATGTTAGTTAAAATATCCTTGTTTTCGTTCATTGCAACGCCGTTTACAAGGTTGTATGATGACATTATACCCTGCGCCTTGCCGTCTTTAACTGCCATTTCAAAGGGCTTTAAGTAGATTTCTCTTAAAGCGCGCTCGGAAACCTGAACATCCTGTGCAAGTTTGTTTGCTTCCTTTTCGTTACATACAAAGTGCTTAATACATACGCTTACGCCGTAACGCTGAACCGCTTTAATGGTTGTTACAGCCATAATGCCTGAAATAAAGGGATCTTCTGAATAATATTCAGAGTTTCTGCCTGAAAGCGGATTTCGGTGGAGGTTTACACCGGGCGCAAGCCAGACTTCGATATCGTTATCGTAAAGTTCAGCGCCCATAACTCTGCCGAAGGCTTCAACAAGGTCTGTGTTCCAGGTACATGCAATAATCGTTTCGCAGGGGAAGCTTGTTGCTCTTGAACCGATACCTGAAGGTCCGTCAGATACTGCAACTCGTGAGAAGCCGTACTTAGCGTTAACATCATCACTTCCGCCGAAGTTAAGACCGGGATAGGAAACGAAGAATGTTGCAAGTTCCTCATTTGACATCTGCTCAACAAAATCATCTAAGGTGATTGCACCTGAAATAACGTCCTTTAAGGGTTTAACGGGAGTATCGCCCGTTCTTACCAACGTAAACTTATCAACGTTTGGTGCAGTACCCGAGAAGGTAAGTTTAAGAACGTTAAGACCTTTTTCAAGTGTAAAGGTATCCGTTGCAGAAAATCTCTTGTATCCATAATAAGTGCTTCCGCTTCCCGTTGTGGTATCAGTAACCTCAACGGTTGCTTTTTTGGTAAAGTTATCTACGCTTGATGCAATATGTACTTTACCTGTTCTGCCGTTATTACTTGCGCAAATTGCATTGAAAGTATATTCACCGGGATTTTCAATATAAACCGTATAGGTTGCTTCTTTAGTTGCCCAGCCGTTTGCAAGGTTTGATGAAGTATAAGCATCCCACGTGCCCGTTTCTTCATTATAAAGTTTACCGCTCTTATTTTCATCAACAGTCTTTGCCTGAGTTGACTCTATGGTATCATACTCTTCCGTTTCAACAACGGTTGTGGGATATACTTTTTCCAAAGTGAAAAGGTCGATGTTACAAGCCGTTGCAGTACCCTTTGCAAGCTTAATATAGTTTGTGCCTTTTCTTAAATAAACGTAACCTTCAACTTCAAAATCAACATAACAGTTGTAACCCGTTTTACCTACAGTCACACGCGTATCTTCAGGAACTACGATATTTGCTAACGTTGCAGGGTTAGTAAAGGTAGTGCCGTCAGTTGAAGTTAAAACGTCAAGTCCGCTTGCGGCAGTTGATGCACAACGTGCCATCATCTTATAGCGTCCCGTTTCGGTAACGTTAACCTTTAAGGTAATATATGAACCGCTGGGCCACATTGATTCAACAGCTGTCTGGCTATAAGCAGTTGTTTCAGTGCCGTTATAGTACCAGCCTTCAGTAAAAGCCTTTGCTTTAATATAATCGTTTACCGCAATGTCAACGTATTCTTCAGCCTCAAAAATCATGCCGTCAACCACGGGTTTACCTGCCTCAGAATAATAAATAAGGAAACTATCAATATTAGGTGCGCCGGATACGTTAAATTTAATGTAGTTGATACCCTCGCTAAGAGTAACTGCAACATCATCAGCATCCATATAACTGTTATATGCATTACCGCCCAGTTCGTCTGTCTTTATGCAAGTAAATGAATTTGTTTCAGAGAAAGTAACGTTATCAGCAGAAGTCTGAACCGAAATTTGCGGTATACCTGCATTCTTATTTGAAGCATAGCGGACAGAAATCTTATATTCGCCTGCTTTTTCTGCAATTACCTTATATGTAACGCTCTTTATCATATAAGCCTGGCTAAAGGTTATGCCCTTGTGAGTTTCCCAAGTGTTCGTAAGCTTATCATATAAAACACCTGTGAAGTTTTCAGTTGAGCCGGTATACGAATCATTTGTTGAATAGGGCTTTTCCATCCAATCCTCGCCCTCAATGCGAAGTGCAGTACCAATGTTGTGTACCTTTTCTTCGTTTTCTTCAGGTGCAGGAGTTGTGCTCGGCTCTTCAACTGAAAGGTTTTCAAAAGTGCCGTCAGCAAGCAAGCGCTTATCAAGGTTTGTTTTTGCCTGCTGGGTTAACTGTTCAACTACTTTAAGTTCACTAATATTATGTGTACCTGCAAGACGTGTGCCTGCTTCTTTAACTGAATTACCAACGTAGAACTTATAATCGCCTGCTTCTAAAACGTAGGCAGATTTGTTGCCGGTTTTACCTAAATCATCAAAAGATGCAAGGTCATTAAGTTTACAGGTAAGTGTAAGTGTTTCACTTTCACCGGGTTGTAAAAGTTGTGTTTTATCAAATGCACAAAGCACTTTTGCAGCCTTACCAAGTTCACCTTGGGGTGCTGATAAGTACATCTGCACAACTTCTTTACCTGCAACGTCGCCCGTGTTCTTAACTGTTGCTTTTACCGTTACAACACCGTTTTCAACCTTAAAATCAGAAGTTGAGATACTGAACGTCGTGTATGAAAGACCGAAACCAAACTCAAAGTTAACCTTTGAATAGGTGGGGTCAAAAGTTTCAAAATAACGGTAGCCAAGGAAGATATCCTCAGTATACTTCTGATACTTTGAATCATTTATAAAGGTTTCCGTTGTGGGGTAATCGTATAAATCCTTTGCGTAAGTTGTAACAAGCTTACCTGAGGGGTTAACGTCACCTAAAATAACGTCAGCAATAGCCCAGCCGCCCTGCATACCGCCGTAGCCTGCAAATAAAACAGAGTCAACTTCAATACCCAAATCATTTGTAAATGCCCAATTAGTATCAATAGGTGTAGGCGTGTTTAAAACAACGATAACCTTATCAAAATACTTTGTTGCATTCTGTAAAACTGATTTTTCGCTATCAAAAAGTGACCATTCTGAAACGGGAAGGTCCACACATTCACCGTCAAAACGGCTGATTACTACAACTGCCGTATCAACACCTGCATCTACTGCACCTTGATAATCTGCTTCCGTAGGAATATACTCAACAAACGATTCATCTGAATTTGAATTTTCAAGTGCATCAATATATCCTTGCGAAATTGCATCATAAACGTTGATTCTGCCCATCTTTTCTGCATAATTAAATGCGTCAAGAGGGTCGATTGCAGCATTCTTACCGCCAACGCCGAGGGCACGTGATGAGCCTGCGCCCCAAGGAATATAACCGTGCTGTTTCTGCAAAGTTTCAACACCCATTGAGTTATCGGCATTGAAATCAGAAGCCGTGTAAAGTCTTAAATGCTGACCTTCACCGAAAATTGCAATGTTTGCCCCTTGCTTTAAAGGTAAAGCATTATTATCGTTCTTTAGTAAAACGATACCTTCATCACTTAATGCTCTGGCAACGCTTGCGCCGTTATTGTTGGCACCTGTTGCCTGCACCGAAACGGTAAGTCCCGCAAAAATTCCGATGACAAGTGTTAAGACAAGTACCAGCGAAAAGATCTTATTGAAAGTTCTTTTCATTTTTTATTCCTCCTTTTTATTTTTCTTTGATTTTTTTATTATAAGTGGCACGCCTATGCCAAGACCAACAACACCAAGAGCACCTATTACGGTATAAAGCAACCAGGGATTCTTTTTTGAAGTTCCGCTCGGTTTAACTTCAGGTGCAGGATCAGTAATCATTTCGCTTATTATCTGATCAAGGTTTTCATGTTTTGCCATATCGGGCGTATTACATTTTTTGCATCTGCCAAACTCATCATAATCATGAGTTTCACCGCAAATGGAAAGTTTATTCATTCCGTAAAATCTCTTTGAACGCATCATAACGTAAAGAACGTCTTTTGCGCCTTCAACAAGAGTTTCTCGGCTGATCTGACCTTTATCAATAGCCTTTAAAACAACGTTAATATCACAATAACTTGCAGGCTCGCGGACTGTATTACCTGCGTTGATTTCGTCAACATGGTCTTTAGTATTGTTCCAGTCTCCTGAAACGTAGCCTTCAAAGCCCCATTCTTCACGAAGAATTCCCGTAAGAATTCCCCAATTTGCCGAAGCAGGCGTTCCGTTCACAAGATTATAAGAACTCATAACGCCGTTTACCGATGCGCCTTTAACTGTCATTTCAAAGGGTTTTAAGTAAATTTCTCTCAAAGCGCGTTCAGAAACACGGGAATCGCAAGCAAGTTTGTTGGTTTCTTTTTCGTTACATACAAAATGCTTGATACATACGGAAATTCCCATGGACTGTGCCGCTTTTGAAGTTATCATGCCCATAATTCCCGAAATATAGGGATCTTCTGAATAATATTCACTGTTTCTGCCTGCAATGGGATTTCTGTGAAGATTCATTCCCGGTGCAAGCCAAATATCGATATCACTATCATATGCCTCTTTACCGATTATAAGTCCGAACGCCTCAACAAGTTCTTTGTTCCAAGTGGAAGCGATTATCGTTTCGCAGGGGAAACTTGTTCCTGCACTGCCTAATCCTGATGGACCGTCCATAGGACGAAGTTCAGTTAAACCGTATTTGGTTATAACTTGTTCATCAGCGCCTACTCTTGCACCGTTATGGCTAATAAAGAATGTTGCAAGTTCAGCGTTGGTCATGTTATTCACAAACTCATCCATAGTGATTTTGCCAAGTCCAACATCAAAAAGCAGATATCCTGATTTGCCTTCACCGTCTGTATTTGTATATTCTAAATTATCTTTCTTTGCCTTTTCAGGTTTTTCAAATTCTTCATAGGTTCCGTCCGCAAGAAGACGCTTATCAAGATTTGTCTGTGTCTGATTGGTAAGTTGCTCAACTACGATAAGATCTGAAACAGTCGTTTTTCCTAATTCGGAAACGTTTTTAACTGAATTTCCGCCGTAAATTATATATTCGCCTGCTTCCAAAACGTAGGCTGCCTTGTTTCCCGTTTTTCCCATATCGTCAAAAGAAGCGAACTCTTTAAGATCAAAGGTTATTGAAATTGTTTGTGCTTCATCAGGATAAAGAAGTTTTGTTTTTTCAAAGGCGCAAAGAACTTTTTTTGCCTTTCCAAGTTTACCTTGCGGTGCACTTAAATATAACTGAATAACTTCTTTGCCTGCAACTTTGCCGGTATTTTTAACAGTTGCATTTACCGATACTTTCGTATCTTCGCACTTAAAATCGGAAAAAGCAATATCAAAAGTAGTATATGAAAGACCGAAGCCGAACTCATAGTTTACGTCAACGTCAAATGTTTCAAAATAGCGATAGCCAAGGAAAATATCTTCAGTATATTTCTGATAGTTTTTATCGTTTATAAAAGTATCCGTTGTTGGATAATCTTCAAGTGTTTTTGCGTAAGTTGTAACAAGTTTACCTGACGGATTTTTTCTTCCTAAAATAATATCGCAAATAGGAAGTCCGCCCTGCATTCCGCCATAGCCTGCAAAAAGAACTGCATCAACATTTATACCCTCTATTTCGCCCTTTGCCCAGGAAGTATCAATAGGCGCAGGAGTGTTAAGTACAACTACTACCTTTTTAAAATACTTCTCTGCATTTTTAAGCATTGAAATTTCTGTTTCCGTAAGATTCCAATCTTTAGGTTTTAAATCAACACATTCACCGTCCCAACGGCGGATAAAGCAAATAGCAACGTCAGCATTTTCGCTTGCTTTTTTGTAATCTGAATCAGTGGGAATATATTCTTTATAAGATGCTTCCGAATGGCTGTTTTCAAGGGCATCAATATAGCCCTTGCTGATCTCCTCATAGAGCTTGATTTCACCGTTGCTATGTGCTTCCTTAAAGGCATCAAGGGGATCGATCTTATTTTGAACACCGCCTTCGCCCAATGCTCGGGATGAGCCTGCACCCCAGGGCACATAACCGTGCTGAACGCCTAAGGTAGCGTATGTTGAACTGTTAAGGAGCTTTAAGGTGTCCTCATCAGTTTTAAAATCCTCTGCCGTATAAAGGCGCAAATGCTGTCCTTCACCAAAGAGTGCAACAGATTCACCTTTCTGAAGGGGCAAAGCATTGTTATCATTTTTAAGCAACACAAGACCCTCATCACCTAATGCGCGGGCAACAGCCTTTCCATTAGGATCTGCTTTTGCCTGAACAACCGTAGGCGCAAGTAAAACGGGCACTATAGCAACGGTGATAAGTATGATTGCAAGAACTACAGTAAACATTTTCAACTATTTTACCCTCCAAAAATAAAAATCTACATTATGATTTTATCATATTGAAATTTCATATACAAGTCATTTTGGACATTTTTATGGACAGAATCAGGCAAAATTGTGGTAAAAAGTCCCAAACATCTTAAAATGTTGGACAAATTACGAGATTAAAGCCTATTCTCTATGTATTTATTGACAAGTTTACAAATGTAACTTAAAATATAGTAGAAAATTTGCGGAGGATTTTATGGATTTTATAAAAAACACGGCATCAACGGCAACGCTTTAAAGATAATTGCCGCCTTAACCATGCTTATTGATCATATTGGATATATCTTCTTCCCCGAAATTGATCTTTTACGCATTATAGGCCGTATTTCTTTTCCCATTTTTGCCTTTATGATTGCCGAAGGCTGTGAATATACAAAAAATAAACTCAGATATTTTCTGACAATTTTTCTTTTAGGTGCTTTTTGTCAGTTAGTGTATTTTATCGTTGACAGAAGTATGTACTTAGGAATCCTCATCACTTTTTCACTTTCAATTGTTGCAATCTACGCTCTGCAAAATTTAAAAAGATCAATAGTCGCGAAAAAGAACATAGTTATTTCATCATTACTTTTTATAACTGTTATTGGAGCAATATATGTATTAAACGTCTTTGCCCACGTTGACTATCACTTCTTTGGTTGCATGGCACCCCTTTTTGCAAGTATTTTCAGAAAGCCTAAATCAAGCACTTCCAAAATATGGCAAAAACTTGATAATAATTTAATTCACGTATCTATGCTTGCAATATGTCTTGTGTTTGTTTGGCTTTCTTCAGGACAAAAACAAATTTACGCCCTGCTCGCAATACCTTTTCTTTTATTGTACTCCGGCAAAAAAGGCAAATTGAATTTAAAATATTTCTTCTATATTTTTTATCCCGTTCACCTTGCTGTTTTACAAGGAATTGCGGTTTTGATGAAGTAAAAAACTCTGCAAGGTTCAAATCCTGTTGCTACTTAATAAAATAGGAAAGACGGGTGTTTACCCGTCTTTCCTATTTGGTCGAGGCAACAGGATTTGAACCTGCGGCCTTTGCGTCCCGAACGCAACGCGCTACCAAACTGCGCTATGCCTCGACTTATATTGCTTATTAAGTATATACAATATTTTATATTTTGTCAAACGGAAAAATTCGACGAAAGTTGCTAATTTTCTTGACATACTCTTTTTATAAGGGTAAAATAAACACATTAAAGGAAAGGACTTATAATTATGTTTTCAATTCAACATTTTATCTGGATGGCAATGTGTGCCATTGTAATAGTAAGTGTATGCTTGCTGTTAAAAAAATATAAACCCCCAATGACAAAAGTTCTTATCGGTTGCTTTATTGTTGCCGCAATGTCACAGTTATTTATCGTTACTTCCGAAATGGAATTTGTGCCTTCTGCTGACGGTAAGACCATAAGACCGTTTCTCCCCCATTCATCGCTGCCGTTACATATGTGTTCGATACAGATTTTCCTTATTCTGGCGGCAATTTTTATAAAAAAACAACCGTTAAGAGAAAACCTGCTTGCTTTTATCTACGCTACGGGAATCGGCGGAGCATTTATGGCAATCGTAGTGGCAACCATATTTAATTCAGTAACTCCCGAAAAAAGTTTCACCTATCCCCGTGCATACGAATACTTTATATACCATACTATGTTGATAATTTTAGGTGCGTATATATTTATGAGCGGTGAAGTCAAATTCAAGCCTAAACATATTTTAACAACTTTTATTGGGCTTTTCTCCCTTGCATGGGCATCAATTTATTACAACAGTATTTTATCTGTTCCCACTTACGAAAACGGAAAACTTATAAGCGTTGATTACAACACCAATTTCTTTTTCACATACGAACCGCCCATTGACATTGCTTTAACCCAAAGATGGCATTGGTTAGTTTATCTTTTAGTGCTTCTTGCGCTGGTGCTCATAATTGAAGCAATACTGTTTATCCCTGCTATAATCGCACAAAAAAGAAAGAGTAAATAAAAAAAAGGTCTGCAAAGCAGACCTTAGTCTGCTGACAAAGTCAGCAGGCTGCCAGAGTTCGAGAAACCCTTGCAAGCCAAGGCGCAGAACTTGCAAAAGAGGGAGTTTACACAGACGTAAATGACCGAATTTTGCTATATACTATAGCGCGCGCAAAGGAGTCCGATTTTAAAGGATAAATTTCCGTGTCTGCTTTGTTGAAATACTCGGCAATACTCCACTCGTATTGCCTGCGTTTTCGCCGCGCATCCTTCAAA
>JAZQII010000048.1:0-5135 GCA_045541035.1 Clostridia bacterium
ATCAGCATTTGTGGTTTCAGTAACAGCCTTTACACTTTCGGGTTTTACAAATTCAGATCTGTTTTCTTGAACCCATGAAAGATCGTTCATAAGAGCATCTGTCTTATAACCCATATGCTTCTGTGCTTCTGCGCCATAATCAAGCATATCAGCAAGAAGGTTAAGCATTTTTGTTTCTTCTGCACTGATTGTACCGTCTGCCTTATAGGCATTGTAAATATTATTGCAATAGGTTGCGATGCTGTAATCTTCCTTTGAATCAACCATTTCGCCGCCAACCCAAAGCTGCATATCAAGTTTATCGCCCATACACTGAGGATTGATTCCCTCATACATATAAACGTAACTACCGCTTGCTTCATTGTAAGCACCGTCGATTACGATTTCTTCGCCTTCGTGGTAAATCTTCATCTGTCCTTGTGCTGTTGAATGCATATTAAGTGTGAGGTCTTTACCAATGTTTGTCTGTGCGCCTACAATTTTATCTTCAACTAGCATCTTAAAGGAGAAAGCAGGAAGATCCACTGAGTTACCAAGGTTTGCAACACAAGTAAGGTCGCCGTTGCCTTCAGGATAATTTGTATAGCAAATGTTTTCAACGCCATATGCTACGCCGATAACGCCTTCAATACCGTTTGTATGAACAAGAACTGTGTTATCTGAAAGAATTGTTGCAGCAACGTTAACGTAAGTTGCAGGACCTGTCATTGCTCTGAAGCCTGAAAGTGTTTCATGCTCTCCGATCCTCTTTAATCCGTCACCAACGTTTTTGAAGGTTACAACGATACCGTCAGCAGTTTTTGTTGCGTACTGCGCTATAGGTGAAACTACGTAATTTTCATCAGCAATACCATACGTTTTTGCAAGAACAAGATCAGCAAATCTCTGACCGATAGGCTCTTTGTAAGGTGAATGTGCCGTATCATGATAATCTGCTCGTGCACCCATATCCATTGTAACGATCATGCCTGAATTGTTAATAACCTTAAGACCGTCAAATTGAACTGCACGTTGTTCGCCTATACCCGTAAAGTTGAGGCCGGGATAAGTACCGACTTGAGCATAATAGAAGGGGAAATCGTTTCCGTTCTTTTCTCTTAAATCTTCAACATATGCGTTAAGATATTCGTTATATTTGCCGTAATCTGTCTTTGCTAAGGCATGTTCACTTTCGCCTTGGAAGAAAAGCATTCCCTTAAAGCTCATATTTATGAAGGGATTCATAAGTGCGTTATACATACCTGAAACGGGAATGCCGCTTTCATATCTATCATATCCGGTTAAATCTGCTGCTTCTTTTGACATAAGCTGGCTTAAAGGAGATCCTGCTGAAGCAGCCATAATCATACCAATGGGAACATCGATTTCATTATGAAGTTCATGACCGAAGAAGAAACCGAATGCACAGAAGCTATTTGCGGTACCAAAGGTTTCTCTTGTCCACACGTTACCGTTAATGGGCTCGTACTGAGGGGTATTCATTGTTTCAGGAACTTTCATTGCATCTAATTTTCCCTGACGGAAGAAACGAATATTGCCTTCAGCACTATCAATTAACTGCTGTTTATATGCGTTTGAATAGGTTGTTCCGCTGTTAGCTAATGCCATATCAGCATTTGACTGACCGCCAATAATAAATACATCACCAACAAGAATATCAGTTAATACTTCAGTTTTACCGTTACAAGTTGCAGTTAATTCTGCAGGAGTTTTATCTGCGGGCATACTGTCAAAAGTAACTGTCCATTTGCCGTCTTCTGTAACAATTGCGGTCTTTTCCTGACCTTTGAATGTTACGGTTACAGTTTCACCGATATATGTGCTTACACCCCAAACGGGAACTTTCGCATTACGTTGAAGCACCATATGGCTACCGAAAGCTGAACTTATATGGAACGTAGGATCAGCTACAGTATCGGGAGCGGTGTACTTTGTATCATAGGTTGCTTTTGCCTTGAAGCCTGCTGATGAAGTGACACCTAACATTTTATCTGATCTTTCTTCATCAGTAGTAAAAATAAGCACTGTTCCCGCAGTAATTTCGCCATGGAAATACAATCTTAAGAAGAAAGATTCAATGGGATAATTTGCACTGCCAACGGTTATTGTGTTGTCAGCATTTACTGCATAAGAAGCTTTTAACCAAGCGCCTGAATTTTTTTCAACTGTCATCAGGTCGCCACTCTTATATCCTTCCCAGCCTGCACTTGTGGAGGTATGATAGGCAGGATAGAAAGTAATATCATAGTCGCTTTCGTTAAATACATACTGTTCAAAAACAAGCTTACCGTCTTTAACATCGTCTTTTGTAAATAATCCATTAGGATAGCCGATTAAGAAATAAGGAGTTGTTGCAGTTGTGCTTGAAGTATAAATAACTGCCGTAGGCTTATAATCAGGGCAGAATACCATATCGGATATAGTTGCTGAAACTGATGCTCCGCCAACTAAAATTGACTTAATATTCTTTAAAGGATCTTTATTCGGTGCGCCTTCATATTGAACATAAATCGAAGTGTCTTTAGGCAATGATGTTTCTCCGTTTGCAGGTCTTACATCAAAACGAATAGTCATTTTGCTTGCATCAGCATCAAAATATTTTCCGTCTGTAACGGTGTATTCGTAGGTAAGATATGCTCTTTCGCCCGGTTCTAATACTTTTGCTGTTCCGGTGTTGTTGTTAACAGTAGCGTAGTCGTTCTGCAAATAGAAGTTAACGCTTACAGCAAAGTTATTAGGATTGTAAACGTAATACCCAACCTTGTGTGTTCCGTCTATAAAACTTGTCATCTCTGCATTTGCACGCACATACCAATAATTATTTTCTGTTAAAACGTTTGCAGTCAACTTCTTACCGATTGCAGGTAATTTCTTTACGTCTTCTACCTCTGTTGCAGGATGTTCATCATTAAGAGTCTTTGCAGCATCTTTGTCGTCTAATCTGTTATATGCAATTGTTACCTCTGTGCCTGCAGGAATCATACCAATGCCGTTTGATGAGGTTTCTGACATCGCCACGTTAACTGCCAATACTGCATCTTTCTGAGCGCCTGATGAAGCTGTGCCTTTTATCAAGCCACCTTCAACAACAAAATCATAGGTAACATATCTTGCTTCATTTTTAGGAATAGTAACCACTGTTCCATCGTTTTCATTATAAGTTTCCGTACCGTTAAGCAAAAATACTTTTACATCAACATCAACGTTACCCTTATTATATACCAGATAGCTGATGGTATGATTTCCGTCAGAAAGTCCGCTTATTCCGGCAGATTCGCCTGTTAAAAGAGTATTCTTAACGTCTGAAATGAAAGTGATCTTCTTGCCAACGTACTCTGAAGTAACCTCAGGTGCAGGTGTTACTTCAGGTGTAGGTGTTGCCTGACCGGGAAGAGTATTAACAATTGAAACCGCTCCTCTTCCTGTTGTAGCGCCGCCTGCTACACCTGCATATTTAAGGGATTCAACTTCTTCGTTATTCTCTGTTGCGATAATTATTGCATCGCCTGCTTTATTTGCGAAAACGTTAAAGCGAAGAAGCATAGTGTCTACGCCGTGTGTACCATCATAGGTGCCGTTTTCATCGCAGGGGACTTCAACTGTAACAGTTCCCTTATTGCCTGCTTTAATAGTTGCAGTTTTAAGAGTTGCACCAACTGTTGCCCAGCCTGCATCCATATAATATGCTTGAACCATTATATCAGCTTCTGTTGTATTGTAGATAACAAAATTCTTTGTGATCTTGCCATCTACGGCCATAGCCTTTGTAAGCTTACCTGATACATAGTAATATGCATAACCTGCATCAAGGGCTGTAATTACCTCAAGCTTAGCGCCCACAGAAACGGGTGTAGGTATAGGTGTAGGCGTTGGTGTTGGTATAGGTGTTGCATCAGGATCAATAATCTCAAAAGGAGTACTCCATACTTTTTCGAATGCAGGACCATATATTCGTTCCCAATCAAGCACGTCATCTCCATGCAATGGTGCGATATAGATAGCATCGTCTGTTGTAACTGCACGATTATAGGCTATTCGTATATCATATTCTGTGCAGTTCTTACCTTCATCTTCCGCCGCATTAGGAAGATAATATGTTGTAGGAACTGTTAACTTAACTATCTTTACTTCTCCGGCCGCAAGTGTTGCAGATGTATAGCTATATACACCGTCCCTAACTTTTCCCGGCTCAGAATAGGTGCACTGTTCCCATTCATCTACGGCATAAAATTGAGAGAGTGTAATAGCATTTTTACTGTAAACCGCAAAGCGAGCCGTTGTTGTAGCTGCGCCATCCTGAACCTCAACACCTTCAAAAGCACCTTTTATAATGGTGTTAGCGCTACTGTCGCCTGAAATCTTTACCGCTATGGGCTTTGGAATTTCAAAGTCTTCCTTAACGGGGTTTACACCGTATGAATTTACATAATTATCAACAATCGTTTTATCTTCAGGTACAAGGTAAATTACGTCATCGGCAGTAAGTGCGCGAGGCCAATAAAAACGCAAACCAAGATTCGTATAGCTCTGGGTTGCTTCTCCACCGTTACTCAGAGAATAGGTCTTAGGAATGGTAATAGATATTTCCTGGTGAGTTCCGGGCGCAATGGAAACAGATACACCTTTATTATAATAATTGGTTCCCCCAACATAAAGGTTCTGAGTCCATCCCTCTGCAATACGAATAGTGAACGCTAAAGATGTTGTGCCGGTATTATAAAGCGTAAAATTAAGATTTTTTGTAGTTTCGCTTTCTGCAAACTCAACGCCATTAAATAAGCCATCGGCTTGATTTATAATGGTGTAAGTTTCTGCGGCACCGGTTCCCTGAATTTTAAGTGCATTCGCTTGAGTTTCTATTCCCTCTGCGTTAGTGACCAACGTTACCATACTTAGGCACGAAAGAACCATTGACAACGCAAGAAGAAATGATAATAATTTTTTCATAGCTGATACCCTCCTATTTTTTTCATTATAATGACTATGTTGGTGTCGAAATAGGCAAAAGCCTTATTTCGACTGCGAATTCGTTGAATTCGCAAACAATTACCAAAGGTAATTGAACATATTCATTGCAAAGATATCGAAGTTGCAAAAAACGTTTTAAGATGTTTTTTGCAACGTAAAGCCGATTT
>JAZQII010000049.1:0-92130 GCA_045541035.1 Clostridia bacterium
GAAATATGAAATTTGCATACCGAAATCGCGAATTTTGGTGCAAGGGATATTATGTAGATACAGTAGGAAAAAATACAAAAGCAATACAAGAATATGTTGCAAACCAGTTAAAAGCGGATAGAGAAGCAGATCAGTTGAGTATGTTCGATCCACGCGACCCGTTAACGGGTAGCAAGTAACCAATGCATGACTGGCAGGTCAACAAAAAAGCACATTTGTGCTAAGCCAGTGAATAAGGGCTATGCCCGAAAAATAAAAACCACGTGCTATGCACGTGGATGATTATTTTCCATCATAAACAGAATTAAACCTCTCACATTAAGGTTAACAGCCGCAGCGGCGAAAACTTACAAGTTACCGACCGCGTCCAGTGGACGAAGAAGGGAGAAAAAAGGGGTCCCCAAAAAGCAGGATTGCTTTTAGGGGAGGAGGAAGCACAATTGAGTGATTAAATTTTTTGCTTTAGCAGAAAACGTATGAACGTAATTTGTGCTGACGAGAGCAGCGGTCAAAATCTGTAACGAGCCACCGTGCGAGTGCCCACAGATTTTAGGCACCGCAATCCGAGAGTGTCACAAGGGAGTCGTAATATGGGGGATGTGAAATATTTCTATATTTTGTTGCAACCAATTCAATAAATTTAATGTAGATATAATTGCTTTGTTAGTATATAATAAAGCCAATGAAAGGAGTGTTTTAATGTTGAATGAAATTTTAGGTGCAAATATAAGAAAATATCGTCTAACATTTAATTGGACACAGGAAAAATTAGGGGATGTTTTAAGTGTTTCTCATCAAGTGATTAGCAAGTGGGAAAATGGTATTGCATATCCAGACATTGTCACTTTGTGTTCGTTGTCAAGAATTTTTAATGTGACGTTAGATGAATTGTGTGGTGTTACACAACAACACATTGATTCTTTTATCGAAGAAATTGAGAACGAGAACAAAAAAAATAATATAACATTTCGTACTTTGTTAGCAAAGTGGGAGGAAATAGAAAAACAACTAATGTTTCATTCTATAAATGATAAAATTTTATTTGTTGTATTAAAATTTCTTCGTACTATGCACGATAAAATTGAGACAGATGCTCAAAAAGAGATGGTTAATGCAGAAATTCTCAAAGTTAGCGAAAGACTTTTAGATTTCTCAAGAAATGATTCATACCGCAGTTATGCGAATTATAACCTTGCAGTTTACTATTCAGAACAAGTAAATCTAAAGCGTAGCAACGAACAAGATGTAAAAAACGCAGAAAAATCAAAAATGTATGCAGATTTAGTTCTGTACAAAGATATGAATAAAAGTTTTTATCTTACATTTGGCGCTACAACTTTGCAAGAAGATTTGAAAGCAAAAGAAAAAACGTTTGTTGAAATGATTGATGCAACAAAGATAGCGTGTAAAAATTTAATTAGAAGTTACAAATACCATTTTTATGATGATAATAAAAGTGAGTTTTGCAAAGCAGTTGTTGCGTTACTAAATGAATTAGAAATATTTTCTAGAAAGGTATCATTAAACTGTAAAAATTAAGGAATCAGTTTTCATTCTGATTCCTTTTCTGACACGAAGTTTTTTTATCCATTGCGAAAGCAATGGCATATAATCAACAATAGTAATGCTCTAATTGATTTTTCGTCCCTTTTATGCTATAATACACATAGGCGGTGATTTCTATGAACATTAAAGCAGCAATATTTGATATGGACGGAACATTAGTTGATTCATTGATGCTTTGGGATGTGCTTTGGTCAAAATTTGGTGAGCAGTATTTGAATGATAAAAACTTCACTCCAAGTGTTGAAGATGATAAAAAAGTACGCACAATGACACTGAAAGATGCGATGAATTTAATTCATGCGAATTATAGAATTGGCGAAAGCGGAGAAGGATTATTGGTGCTGGCTAACGCTATTATGAATGACTTTTATGCCAACGATGTTGAATTAAAAAACGGTGTCAGGGAGTTTTTGGAGTATTGTAAAAATAATGGCGCAAAAATGTGCATTGCCTCGGCGACCGCACCTGAACTGATTCATATAGCATTGAAACATTGTAATATTGAAAAATATTTTTCAAAAATATTTTCTTGCGGAACGATCGGCAAAGGTAAGGATGAACCTGATATTTTTTTGCAAGCAGCCGAGTTTTTAGGAACTGAAATAAAAGACACATGGGTGTTCGAAGATTCCCTTGTAGCCATTGAAACTGCTGTAAAGATTGGTATGCCTACCGTAGGGATATATGATAAATTTAATTACGGACAGGACAAAATAAAAAAATTGCAACAGAATATATCAGTTCGACAGAAACACTTTTAAAATTGATATAATAAAAAGAAATAAGTTTTTACTGCAATAGGCTAAAAGGTCGGTGATATTATGGGAAAATATATCTGCATTTTTATTATAATTGTCATTCCTGTTGTTCTTTATATTATTTTTAAGCCTATGTTTCGGCAAAAAAAAATATTGGAAGGCATTGTTAACTACGATGCTTTTATGAGAAAGTTTGTGTTTCGTATTGAATGTACCAAGGAACAATTTTATTCGCAACTAAAAGCACACAATGCTAACGATGTGTTAGAATATGCTTTAAATGATGATTATTCGATTATTATATTTACAATGTATAATATGAAGTATTCATATAAAATTATGGCTGATGATTTTAATGAATCAACTATTCTGCGGATTGAGCAGATATCGTTGACTAGTAAACCTGTTTTTCATATAAACGAGTTTTTTATTAAGAAATTTAATGCAAAGCCTTTAGAATTTGAAAAGTATTCTTTTTAAAAAATATTATTAGTTGTATTTTATATCTCAATACAAGAATGAATCTTGCATCTTGAATATATTTATGCTATAATACCACGCGAGGTGATTTACGATGGATTGGAATATTAAAAATATGCTTCTTAACGCCAGAAAGCCTGCCGGTTGCGGAAAACTTTGGGGATATAAAAATCAGTTACCCCTTTTGACGTTGTTGCATTTTAGTGACGTTCATGGCGACGGTGTTGCCATGAAACGTTTATGTGATTTTTTTGAAGAATATGGAGAAGATATAGATGACTGTCTTTGCACCGGCGACGTATTGGTTGCAAATTGGTATTCAGATTTCACTTTCTGGGATCAGGGAGGACGTGCAAAAAACATTCTTTCATGCATAGGTAATCATGATATCCTTGGCGATAAAGACGGTTGGGATTGGCAAAAACGCGCTTCTCAGGAAGAATGTTTCCAAAAACTTTTTGCACCCTATATTAAAAATTGGAATTGTGTTTATGAAGAAAACAAAACATATTATTATAAAGATTATCCAGATAACAAAATAAGACTTATCGTTCTTGACAGCGGTCTTATTAATGCAGAAAAAGAGGATCAACTTATTTGGCTTGAAAACGTGTTAAACGATGCTCTTGAAAAAGATTTTCATGTATGTATAGGAATGCATTATCCCGTTTATATGAAGAAAATTCCTTGCAAATTTTCTACTCTTGACAAAAAAGATGGCTTTGGAGAAAAGGAAATGGAAATTTACCAGGAAAAGGTTGATGCCTTTATCAAAAAGGGCGGAGATTTTGTTGTATGGCTTACGGGACATATGCACATAGATTATATTGGTTATAATGAAAATTATCCTGATCAGTTGTGCATTGCAATAGATTCATTAAATGCATATCAGAGTAATGCATATAATGACGGTTGGCGTCAAGAGGGTATGCCTTCACATGATTTATACAATCTCGTAACCATTGATACTTTTGATAAGATGATTAAAATCATAAGAATTGGAAACGATCTTGACAGATTTATGCGCAGAAAAGATACACTTTGCATAAATTATAAAACTTTTGAAATTATTGAATAGTAAAAAGAACGAAGAATTTTCTTCGTTTTTTTTCGGAAATTTTCCGATATTATATAAAAATCTTGTTTGCAAAAAACAAATGTGCTACAATATAAAAAAATGATTATTGGAGGCTCATATGAAGGATCAGGTTACAATTTCAGTTGATTTTACGAACGTATGTGGAAAAATAAAACCTATGCACGGCGTGGGACAACCACCTTTAACGGGATTAAGCAATTCTTTGTTTCATTATCTGACGCAGGCAGGCATTCCTTACTCAAGACTTCATGACGTCAGCGGATGGATGGGGCAGGGGTTATACGTTGATATTCCAAACTTGTTCCGTGATTTTGATTTAGATGAGAACGATCCCAATTCTTATGATTTTGCTTATACTGACAAGATAATTGAAGGTCTTGTAGAAGCAAACTGCGAACCGTATTTCCGCCTTGGTGTAACTATTGAGAATCAACATCTCATAAAAGCCTATCGCATTTTTCCGCCAAAGGATTATGAAAAGTGGGCGCGTATCTGTGAGCATGTTATAAGGCATTATAACGAAGGCTGGGCAGACGGATATCACTTCAACATTACTCATTGGGAAATATGGAATGAGCCTGATGATTGCTACACCGATGAATTTGCGGCAATGTGGAAAGGTACTCCCGAAGAGTATTTCAGGTTATATTCTGTAACTGCAAAACATCTTAAAAATTGCTTTGGCGATAAAATAAAAGTTGGCGGATACGGCAGTTGCGGAGCATATGAGTTTTATAAAGATAAAAATCTTGATGGAATCGGGTATGAACCCACGTGTCTTTATGAGTTTATTCTTTCCTTTTTTCACGATTTCTTAAAGTATCAGAAAGAGACGGGCGCGCCTATTGATTTCTTTTCATGGCACGTTTACGATAACTGTCATCCTACAACAAAAGAAGATTTTACCGTTATCAAAAAGCACGCTGATTACGTTCGTAAGATCCTTGACCGTTATGGATTTAATGACACCGAACACCATCTCAACGAGTGGAATTTGTGGACGGACAAATGTCATCGCGATAGCCATGTTGGCGCGGCAAAAACGTTAGGGTTTATGCTTATGATGCAAGAGACTTCCACTGACGTTATGTGCTATTATGATGCAGGTATCGGTTTTAGCGACTATCGATCCTTTTTAAATCCCGATAACGGCAGACCTTATCGTACTTATTATGCTTTTATGATGTTTAACGGATTATATCAGTTAAAAAACATGGTATCCACAAAAACTAGTGACGAGCGCGTGTTTGCACTTTCTGCTATTGATGGAAGAAAAGGCGAGATCGTTATTGCAAACACTAATAATGAAACCATTCAAGTTAAATTTGATATAAAAGGCTTTGATATTGATGAAGTTCAGATACTTCGCATAGACGAAGAAAACCGCTATACACTAACCGGTGAGAATATTAAAAACGGAGTCATCGACATTCCTGCTCACGGTTGTGTGGAAATAAAATTATGGGATCTTAAATAATAAAAAAAGGCTGTAAAGCCTTTTTTTTACCATTAAAAGACCCGTTTTTACTGTTGACTTTGAATACAAAATATGCTATATTCTAACTGAAAATAATTAAGGAGAACGAAAAATGTTTATTGATATTCATAGCCATTGTTACAGAAGAAAACCGCCCGTTTATTCTTTCTGCACACCTGATGAACTTATTAGGCGTTATGATAAAATGAAGGTTGATATGGCGGTGCTTTTGCCCGTTGTAAGCCCTGAAATATATATGCCCCAATCCAATGAGGAAGTTTTGGAAATTTGCGAAAATCATCCTGACAGATTTATTCCTTACTGCAATATTGATCCGAGAATTATGACGAATTCTGCCTTTGCAAGAATCGAAGGAGTACTTGAACATTATAAAAACGTAGGCTGTAAAGGTGTAGGGGAAATAATGCCCAAAATGGATCTTGATGATCCTATGATGCAGAATTTATTCCGCGCTGCAGAAACGGTAGGCTTGCCCGTTGTGTATGACGGTTCGGCACAAAGACACGGCGATTTTGGTGTATACGACGATCCGGGACTTCCTAAACTTGAATATTGCCTTCTTGCTTTTCCGAAACTTAAAATATTCGGTCACGGCCCCGTGTTCTGGCACGAGATAGCGCGTCTTTCAACTGTTGGCGCACGTGCGGCTTTTATGAAGCCTTGGGGCGGACAAGTGTTCAAGTTTGATGAAGGCCCCATTGAAGAAGAGGGAACTGTTCCCAAACTTTTTAGAAAATATGAAAATCTCATGGGTGATCTTTCTGACGGAACTTGTTTCAGGGCAATCAATCGTGACCATAATTACGGTCCGAGATTTTTAAGTGAATTTGAAGATAGATTGTTCTTTGGAACAGATATGATGAGTGAAAATATGCCCGTAAAACTTGATAGCCTTCTTATTTCATGGAAAGAACAAGGCAAAATCAGCGAAACAACCTTTAACAAGATAGCATATAAAAATGCAGAAAAATTGTTAGGACTTTGAATATTATGGTAACAAAACAAGATCTTATTGATTCGTTTAAGGCTTTAGGACTGTGTGAGGGAGATATATGTCTTTTTCATTCGTCCTTTAAAAGTCTCGGAACGGTTGAAAACGGCGCGCAAAGCGTAATAGATGCTTTTGAAAAAGTAATAGGTAAAGAAGGAACTCTTGTTGCACCTACTCTTTGCAGTGTTGATTTTTCAAACAGTTATAAAACGTGGTACATGGATAAACCAAGTGACGTTGGATATCTTACCGAATTTTTCAGAAAACAGATGTACGTTTACCGTTCAAATCACCCAACACATTCTGTTGCGGCAAGGGGTAAAAAAGCCTATGAACTTACCTTTGAGCACGATTGGCGCGGTCCGCATATTTGCCCCTTTGGTGAATATGCCTTTGCGGATTCTTCGCCATGGGTAAAAATGGAACGTATGAATGCCAAAATAGTTTTTATCGGTGTAAATATGCACTATAATACCATGAAGCACGTTGTTGAAGGAAGAATGGTTGAACATTTTCTTTCGCAGGTTAAAGACGATTTAAGACGAGAAGAACTTAAAGGTCAACTTAAAAAATTCGGGATTCCTCAAGGCTTCTGGCCATTTTATAACAGTATAAAAATGCAGGAACGTCTTGACGATTTAGGACTTGTTAAGCACGCTGAATGCGGTGATGCCGAACTGATTTTAGTTGATGCAAAAACTACCAATGAAGTGGCGCTGAACATACTTATAAATGAGTTTGAACAATGGTTTGATGAAAAAGTTTGTGATTGGATAGGTGAATGCTTAAAAGATGTCTGATTTCTTAAAAAAAGTTAAAAATACTGTTGATGCAACTATTCCTGATAAGGAAGAATTAACACACGGCTTACACCCGATAGTTGATTATATCCTGCTTATCTTGCGCAATTTCTTTGTGTTTGTTGCAGTAATACTTTTTATAATTTCGTTTTTCTATCATGAAAGTTTTAATATTTTCAGAGCGACGGGTTATTTCTTCGGTGCAGGTGCATATCTGTTTGAATGTCTTGCGGTTACCGACTGTTTCAAAACAAAAATTCCCCATACGGAAATGTTCATGGTGTATTGCTTTGGACCGCTATATATACTTATGGGATTAGGTTACATATTTTTACATTAGAAGTAGTTTTGTACTACTTCAGTCTGCTGACGAAGTCAGCAGGCTGCCAGAGTTCGAGAAACCCTTGCAAGCCAAGGCGCTGAACTTGCAAAAAAGGGAGTTTACAAAAGAGTAAATGACCGCATTTTGCAAGTGAAAAGCAACGACGGAAACAAACCCCTGCAAAATTTTTGCAGGGGTTTGTGTTTGCAGGGGTTTGTCAGTGCTCTGAAGTAGTTTTATACTACTTCTTTTTTTTAAAGCAAATTAACATATTACGTGATAATATCCGTTGTTTTATATTTAAGCAAACGATAAAAAATATATAAACATTTGTTTAAATATTAGGAGTAACTTTTTCTTGACATCATTTTCTGTAGTGGTATAATTATATGGTTAAAAACGGAGGAAAAAACATGAAAGATTTTTATTTAAAACCCGAACTTTTCTTATCGTTAAAAAACTATTCAAAAAAGCAGTTTGTAAACGATATTATTGCAGGTATAATTGTTGCAATAATTGCATTACCTTTATCTATTGCCCTTGCCCTTGCATCGGGTGTTGAGCCTCAATGCGGTGTTTATACCGCCATTGCTGCAGGCTTCGTTGTTTCCCTTTTAGGCGGAAGCAAAGTGCAGATTGCAGGACCTACAGCCGCATTTGCAACCATCGTTGCAGGTGTTGTGGCAACTCAGGGAATGGACGGTCTTTTTATTGCAACCGTCATTGCAGGTATTTTGCTTATTTTAATGGGCGTATTTAAAATAGGAAGTTTTATAAAATATATGCCCCATACAATAACCGTAGGTTTTACAGGCGGTATTGCGGTAACTATTCTGTTAGGGCAGATAAAAGACTTTTTGGGAATTACCTATGCAGAAGGCGTAAAACCAATTGAAGCCATTGAGAAAATGGAGGCTAATATTGAGCATATTTCCACTTTCAGCCCATGGGCGCTTCTTATAGGTGCAATAAGCCTTTTAATTCTTATTGTTTATCCCAAATTCGAGAAAAAACTTCCGCCATCTTTAATTGCAGTTATTGTAAGCGCATTACTTGTTAATTTTATTCCTGCCTTAAAAGACGGCGTTTATACTATTGGAGATCTTTATACTATTCCTGCAGGCTTGCCAAGTGTTAATTTTGCGGGTATTGATTTTTCAAAAACTCTTTCGGTGCTTCCCGATGCCATAACCATTGCAATTCTTGCGGCAGTTGAATCACTTTTATCTTGCGTTGTTGCTGACGGAATGGTTAATTCAAAGCACAACTCCAATATGGAACTTGTTGCTCAAGGCTTTGGCAATATTGCATCTGTTTTCTTTGGCGGAATTCCCGCAACGGGCGCTATTGCCAGAACTTCGGCAAATGCTAAAAACGGCGGAAGAACTCCCGTTGCAGGCATGGTGCATGCGATAATTCTTCTTCTTGTTTTATTATTCTTAATGCCTTACGCTTCACTTATTCCCATGCCCACTATTGCTGCAATTCTTTTTATGGTTGCATATAACATGAGCGAGTGGAAAAAGTTTGTTGAAATCTTCAAAACCAAGCAAATTACAAATATTCTTGTACTTGTGCTCACATTTATCTTAACAGTAGTTTTTGACCTTGTTGTCGCAATAATTTCAGGCATTGCTTTGCATATAATTCTTATCTTAATAAAGAAAGTTGGAATGAAAAAGTGAAAATAGAAACACATACTCATTGTAAACCTGTTAGCGTTTGTGCCCATCATCAACCTGAAGAATTTCCTCAAATGCTTAAAGATGCAGGCATTGATGCTTGCGTTCTTACAAACCATTGCTATCCTGGTCATATGAGAAATCTAAGTGATGATTTAAAAGAGCAGGCAAAAATTTACGTTGATGTTTTTGAACGCGCTAAAAAAGCAGGTGAAAAAATCGGCTTTAAGGTATTCTTTGGCTGCGAACTTAGGCTTATGAAAGAGCCTAACCTGCCTGAATTTCTTTTGTATGGCTTATCGGAAGAAGATTTTCTTGATAGTTATCCTTTGTACAACGAAAGTCAGAAAACCGTCTTTGATTTTTGCAATGAAAAGAATATTTTAATGATTCAGGCGCATCCTTTCAGAAGTGAGCAAGGTCATGCACCTGCCGATATACGCTACGTTCATGGCATTGAAGTATATAATCCTCATCCGTCCTTTGATCCTAAAGTTGAAGATGCTCTTAAATTGGCAGAAGAAAATAATCTGTTAAAAACGGCAGGAAGTGATTTCCACATAAAAAGTCAGGCAGGCAATGCAGGACTAATAGTTCCTGATGATATTTCCGATCAGTTTATGCTTCGTGATTATATTAAAACGGGACAAGCAAAAATCTATTCAAAAGATAAAAAATATTTTGACTGATTAGAAAATTTTAAGTATAATATTTTACGTAATTTTTTTGAAAGAAGGCTTCATAAATGATAAGAATCGGTATTGTTGGCTACGGTAACCTTGGTAAAGGCGTTGAGTGCGCCATTGGCCAAAATGATGATATGACTCTTTACGGCGTTTTTTCCCGCAGAGAGCCTTCACAGCTTAAAACGTTAACCGGTGTTCCTGCCTATAAAATTGATGATATTTTAGAACACAAGGATAATATTGACGTTCTTATTCTCTGTGGCGGAAGTGCAACTGATCTCCCCGTTCAGACACCAGAACTTGCAAAGAACTTTTGTGTTATTGATAGTTTTGATACACACGCAAAGATTCCTGAACATTTTAAAAATGTTGATGATGCGGCAAAAGCAGGTAATAACATTGCAATGATCTCATGCGGTTGGGATCCGGGTATGTTTTCATTAAACCGCCTTTATGCCGAGTGTATTCTTCCCGAAGGCGAAACTTATACCTTCTGGGGAAAAGGCGTTTCACAAGGCCATTCTGACGCTATCAGAAGAATTGACGGTGTAATAGATGCACGCCAATATACCATTCCCGTTGAAAGCGCTCTTGAAAGAGTAAGAAAGGGTGAAAATCCCAAACTTACCACAAGAGAAAAGCATATCAGAGAATGCTTTGTTGTTGCAGAAGAAGGCGCAGACCTTGAAAAAATCAAAAATGAAATAGTTACGATGCCCAACTATTTTGCTGATTACGATACTATTGTTAACTTTATTTCTATGGAAGAATTAAAGCGTGATCATGCAGGCATTCCTCACGGCGGAAACGTTATCCGTTCAGGCAATACGGGGCTCAATAAGGAAAACAAACACGTTGTTGAATATAAGATCACCCTTGATTCAAACCCCGAATTTACCTCTTCCGTTATCGTTGCCTATGCCCGTGCAGTTGTAAGAATGAAAAATGAAGGTATGTCAGGCTGTAAAACAGTATTTGACGTTGCACCCAAATATCTTTCAAAGAAAAATGATGAAGATTTAAGAAAGAGACTGCTTTAAGCAGTCTTTTTTTTGCAATATTCCGATAAATACTTGATTGACACGGCTTTTTTTATTTTATATAATATACTAAAAAAAGGGAGATGGAAAAATGAAATTACATAATTATAGCATTATGCCTCTTAATGTTGATTATATTGACGAAATCTGTGAGGATATAAAATTTCAGTATGAAAATGGTGTAAGCAGTTGTCCGCTTTTTTCAATGACTCTTACGCCCGAAGATAATCCACCCGTTGATAAAGCGAAGATTTTTTGCGAGCAATATAAACTTTTCAAAGATAAACTTGATAAAATGAAGGTGCCAAGCGGTGTTCTTGTACAGGCAACCATAGGGCACGGCTGGGTTTTAGGTAAAATGTTTTCATTTCAGCCTTACGTTAATTTCAATAATGGCGAAAGTGTAAGAAGTGTTTGCCCTTATGATGAAGGTTTTAGGGAATATATCTACAATGCTTTTAAAACCATTGCGTCTTATAAACCCCACTCAATTATGGTTGATGATGATTTTAGGCTTATGTATCGTGATGGCCAAGGGTGTGCTTGTCCTTTACATATGAAACGCTTTAATGAACTTGCCAAAACCAATCTTTCAAGGGAAGAATTATGGCATATTGTATCAACCGATAACGAAAAAACTTGCGAATATACCCAAATAATGGTTGAAACACAAAAGGAAGCCTTACTTGAATGTGCAAAATATATGCGTAAAGGCATTGATGCTGTTGATGAAACTTTGCCCGCATCTTTCTGTTGTGTTGGCAGTAATGCTGAATTTGCATACGAAATTGCTGAAATATTAAAAGGTAAGGGCAACCCCAATATTGTAAGAATAAATAACGGCAATTATACGGCTCTTGGCAATAAACGAGTAACTGATAAATTTTTGCAGGCTGCTGAACAAGTTGCAAAATTAAAGGGA
Organism: Clostridia bacterium; assembly: GCA_045541035.1. Classification (GTDB taxonomy): domain Bacteria; phylum Bacillota; class Clostridia; order Christensenellales; family QALW01; genus UMGS1322. The sequence continues at coordinate 11,845 of JAZQII010000049.1, forward strand.
AAGGCAGATATTATTTTGGCTGAAACCGATACTTGCCCCCAAAACAGATATTCCACAAGTGCAATGCAGTTGCATACCCACTTTACAGGTACGATTTTAGAAGGCGCAAAAGGTGCAAAACATTGGATAACGCGTATGGTAGCCTTTGAGCCTGAAAGCGGTAAGGCATACAGAAAAGTGTTGGCAAAATATTCAGGTTTTTATGAAACACTTGCAACCCTCGTGCCTGAACTTAAATTTGATGGTTTGAAGATTCACGTGAACAACACGCCAGAATACAATTTTAAACAAAAAAACTTTTTTATTGGTAATGGTTGGGGCGGTTGCGTATTTGAACGTTTGGGCTTGCCAATGTATTTTTCCAATGAAACGGGCGGAATTTTATGCTTAGAAGGCGATGATGATAAAAAACTTACAGATAATGAACTTCTTGAAGCCTTCAAGGACAATATGTTTCTTGCGTCAGATACCGCTAAAAATCTCATTGAACGTGGTTTTTTGCAGTATATCGGTGTTGAGGTAAGGGAATGGGAGGGGTTAACGCCTACGGGTGAATTGCTTCTTGTGAACAATAAAACAACGAAAATGCAGATGCATTATAAGGAGTTAAAGCCCATATCAGATAAAGTTAAAGCATATTCATACGCTTTTAATGCAGTTGGCGGCGGTGAAAAAACAATGCTTTTCCCTGCAATGACGATGTATGAAAATGCGTTGGGTGGTAAAATTTTCGTTTTCTGCGGTACCCCCGTTGCCCAATTTAATATTTTAGAGGCATTTTCATTCCTTAACTATTCAAGAAAGCTTCAACTTATTGAAGTCTTAAAGGAAACGGACAATTTAAAGGCGTATTACGTTGATGATGAGGAAGTTTACTTTAAAACGGCAGATATGCCAAACGGTACGCTTTTTGCCTCAATTTTTAATATTAGTTTTGACCCTATTGAAGAAATCCGCCTTTACGTAAACAAGCCGGTTAAAAAGGTCGAAATTCTTACGCCCGAAGGTAATAGAGAAGAAGTTCAATTTGTAACAGAGGGCAATAATATTTTTACGGTTAAAACTCGTGCTGACGTTTTAACCCCGGTAATTTTATTTATTTCTTAAGGAGAAATTTATGTGTAATATTGCAGGATATATCGGCACAAAAAAAGCCGCGCCCATATTGTTTGAAATGATAAAAAAGCAGGAGGGTTATGCAGGCGGTTATTATGCAGGCATCGCAACTATAAAAGATAATAAAATTCTTTCCCATAAACTTACGGGAAGTGTTGAGATGCTTGAAAACACCTTTGCAAGGAATTTGGAGGGCAATATCGGTATAATTCATACACGCTCCAATGCAGGCGGCGGTGATGAATGGGCGCATCCCTTTTTAGGCACGAAAAACGGTGAAGTTATAACAGCTTATGGGGCAGTAGGGTGTAGCGGATTCTTTGAAGCCTTAAATCTTTGCGATAAGGTTGCAGTTGATCTTTATAACGAAGACTTCACCATGCTTTCAAGCGTTGATATTGAAAGCGATTTATATCCATTACTTCCTGACGGCAAAAGGGCACATATGAGTGATGTTATGTGTAACCTTGTTTTAAAAAATATTCTTGAAGGCAACACAAGTGATATTGCTATGGCAAAGGCTTTCTACCAGATGCCTGCTGAAATAATCGGACTTAATATTCATAAGGACGAGGATGACAGAATCGCCTGGGCAAAAGTAAGTGAAGCGCTTTTTGTAAGTTTTACTTCCCATGGTGTATATATTTCTTCTTCCCCTGAAGCGTTCCCTTCAGATGCAGGGCAGATACATATGCTTCCTCCCAACTCATCAGGATATATTTATAAGGATCACTATACGGTTATTCCTTTTGAAAATAACCCTTGCACGGTTCGCGAGCTTGACGGCAGTTTTGTTGCTGAAAACTATAACCGCATCTATGAACTTTTAAAGGAAGAAAGCGCATATTATCCTCTTTGGGATACTATTAAACCTATGTTTACGGGTGCTGACGTTTATCAAATAAGTTCCATATTAAACGTAGTTATCGAAGCCTTAAAGCGCGATAATAAACTTGAAATGCGCACAATCGAGGTTGACGGCGCAAAAGAGGGAATAAAGGCAAAACAATGTATGTTTAAAACGAAATAAAAATTTTCCCATATTGACTTTTACAATATCTGTGTGTTAGAATATAATACACAGATTTTTTTTATTTAAGGAATGATTATATGAAAATTCTTGTTTGTATCAAGCAGGTACCGGGCTCAAATAATGTTGAAGTTGATCCCGTTACAGGTGTTTTAAAAAGAAACGGCGTTCAGAGTAAGATGAACCCTTATGATCTTTACGGCATTGAAACGGCTCTTTCTTTGTGTGAGAAATACGGTGGCGAAGTTGAAACCATTACAATGGGCCCACCTCAGGCAAAAGCGGTTATTGTTGAAGCAATTTCAATGGGCGCAAAGTCGGGAACGGTGTTATCCGATAGAAAGTTTGCAGGCGCTGACGTTCTTGCAACGGCATATACTCTTTCCCAAGGAATTAAAAAAGCGGGGGAATTTGATCTTATAATCTGCGGAAAGCAGACAACTGACGGTGATACCGCTCAGGTTGGCGCGGAAGTTGCGGAATATTTGGGACTCGCCAACGTTTCAAACGTCCTTTCTGTTGATGATATTAAGGATAATGAAATTTATCTTACTGCCGCACTTGATAATAAAACAATAAAAAGCAAGGTTAAAATGCCTTGTGTTATCTCTGTTGACGGTGATATTAACTCTCCCCGTTTGCCTTCTTATAAGATCAGACAAACCGTTACAGATGATATGGTAAAATTTTTAAGTTTTGACGATTTTTCCGATAAAGACGAAAACAATTACGGCTTAAAAGGCTCGGCAACTCAGGTTGAAAGAATATTCCCACCTGAAAAAAATACCGATAAGGAAATGATCGAGGGTACGCAAAAAGAAAAGGCCCAAAAATTATTTGAACTTATTCAGAACAAAAAACTTATTTAAGGAGGTGCAATAATGGGAAAATTAGTTGTAAAAAATGAACTTCTAACTAAAGAAAAAGCAGAAAATCTCGTAAAAATATGTCCCTTTAATGCAATCTCCTACGAAAACGGTAAAATCGAAATTTCAGCGGCTTGCAAGATGTGCAAACTTTGCGTTAAAAAAGGCGAAGGTGTTATTGAGTACGTTGAAGAAGAAACAAAATCCGTTGATAAATCTCTGTGGAACGGTATTTGTGTTTACGTTGACCACGAAGGTGAAAACATTCATCGCGTTACTTATGAACTTTTAGGAAAAGCCAACGAACTTAAGAAAGTTACCAATCACCCTATTTACGCCCTTGTTATTGGCTATAAAATGGGGGATAGCGTAAATAAACTTCTTCATTATGGCGTTGATAAAGTGTTTGTATATGACGAAGAAGAACTTAAAGATTTCAGAATTGAGCCATACACTTCTGTTTTTTGTGATTTTATTGATAAAATAAAACCGTCAAGCGTTCTGCTTGGTGCAACAAATCTTGGACGTCAACTTGCTCCCCGTGTTGCGGCACGTTGCCGTGCAGGTCTTACTGCTGACTGCACCGTTCTTGAAATGAAAGAAAATACTGATCTTGTTCAAATTCGTCCTGCTTTTGGCGGAAATATTATGGCGCAGATTATCTCGACAAATACCCGTCCTCAATTCTGCACCGTTCGCTATAAGGTGTTTAATGAGCCAAAACCCAGCGACGTTATCAGCGGTGAAATCGTAAAAATGACCGTTGAAAAGGATAAATTAGTTTCTGATATTACCGTTTTATCATCAATGGATAAACCTAAAGATATTGATATTTCCGAAGCAGACGTGATCGTTGCGGTAGGTCGTGGCGCGCAAAGTGAAGGTATGCGCACATATGCACATGAACTTGCCGAACTTCTCGGCGGTGTTGTTGCGTGCACCCGTCCTCTTGCCGAAGCCAATATTTTTGATGCAAAGCATCAGATAGGTCTTTCAGGCAGAACGGTGAAGCCTAAATTTATTATTTGTTTGGGTATTTCAGGCGCAGTTCAGTTTGCGGCAGGTATGAAATCATCTGACTGTATCGTTGCAATAAACAGCGATAAAAATGCAAGCATATTTGACGTTGCCCATTACGGCATTGTTGGCGACGTAAATGAGATCGTACCAATGCTTATTGAGTCTATCAAGGAGGCAACAAATGTATAATAAAATTAACGAAAAAGATATTTTGCTTTTAAAAAATATTTCAGGTGAAAGCAACGTACTTGTTGGAAATGAAATAAATCAGGACTATTCTCATGATGAACTTGGCGACGTTGAAAGAATGCCTGACGTGCTTATCCGCGTTCATTCAACGGAAGAAGTTTCGTCTATTATGAAACTCGCTTATGAAAGAAACATTCCCGTAACGGTTCGCGGCAGCGGAACGGGACTTGTTGGCGCGGCTGTTCCCATTGAAGGCGGAATTTTATTGGAAACCACACAGATGAATAAAATTCTTGAACTTGATAGGGAAACACTTACCGTAACGGTTCAGCCGGGCGTTCTTTTAATGGAGCTTGCGGCATTTTGCGAAGAAAACGATTTCCTTTATCCACCTGATCCGGGTGAAAAGTCAGCCACCATCGGCGGTAATATTTCTACAAATGCAGGTGGTATGCGCGCCGTAAAATACGGTGTAACCCGTGATTACGTTCGTCAGTTGACGGTCGTTATGCCTAACGGTGAGATCATGATTCTTGGCGGTAAGGTTGCAAAAAACAGTTCAGGCTATAGCCTTAAAGACCTTGTTATCGGCTCGGAAGGAACTCTGTGTATTATCACCGAAGCTATTTTGAAACTTGTTCCTCTGCCTAAAATTTCTATTAGTTTGCTTGTGCCTTTTAAAGACATGAAAAGTGCCATTGAAGCAGTACCGCATATAATCCGTTCAAAGGTTATACCTACTGCCATTGAGTATATGTCAAGAGATACTATTTTGTTTTCGGAAAGTTATCTTGGCAAAAAGTTCCCCGATAGTAAAAACGATGCCTATATTCTTTTAACTTTTGACGGCAACACAGATGAGCAGGTAAATGATGATCTTAAAACAGTTGCCGATCTGTGCCTTAACGAGTTGGGCGCACTTGATGCATACATCGTTGATACGGAAGAACGTAAAAAATCGGTTTGGTCGGCTCGCGGCGCATTCCTTGAGGCTATTAAGGCCTCAACAACACAGATGGATGAGTGCGACGTAGTTGTTCCCGGCAATAAAGTTGATGAATTTATAAAATTTACCCACGAAGTTGCTGAAAAACTTGATATTCGTATTCCAAGTTTCGGTCATGCAGGCGACGGCAATCTTCACGTTTACATCTGCCGTGATGAACTTGATGATATTGAGTGGGAAACAAGGCTTCAAAAGTGTTTTGATCTTATGTATGATAAGGCGCAGGAACTTGGCGGACTTGTTTCGGGCGAGCACGGAATAGGCTATGCAAAGAAAAAGTATCTTAAGAAGCAATACGGTGAAAACCATATTGCTATAATGCAGGGAATCAAGAGAGTTTTTGATGAAAAAAATATTCTTAATCCCGGCAAAATTTGTTTCTAAAAAACAGTTGCTAAAAAAACGCATAAGTGCTATAATTTGTTGGTGTTAAAAAAAGCGGTATTTTGCCGCTTTTTTTGCGGAAAAAAATAACGCTGGCAATAAGAGCAAAGAACCCTTTTACCAACGAAAAAAGGAAGATAATTTTTTATGAGCACTCTTTTGGTTGTTTCCATTGCACTGCTTGCAGGTCTTTTGATGACGCGGCTTTTTAAACCCCTTAAGTTACCGTCAGTAACGGCATACTTAATTGCAGGTGTTCTTGTCGGACCGTACTGTTTAGGAAAACTTGGTATCCACGGTGTTGGCTTTGATTCCCATGAGTTTGTTGAAAGCCTTAAACTTGTTTCTGAAGTAGCATTAGGCTTTATCGCTTTTTCTATCGGTAATGAGTTCAGGCTTGACGACCTTAAGAAAACGGGAAAGCAAGCACTTGTTATAGGTATAGTTCAAGCGCTTGTTGCAACACTTTTTGTTGATCTTGCACTTTTTGGCTTGCATTTGTTGATGCCCGATAAATTAACGGTACCGCAACTTATTACTTTAGGTGCTATCGCAACTGCAACGGCACCTGCCGCAACACTTATGGTTGTAAGGCAGTATAAGGCAAAAGGACCTTTAACAAAAATTTTATTACCCATCGTTGCTCTTGATGATGCAGTAGGTCTTGTGGTCTTTGCCGTATCGTTCGGTATTGCAAAAACTCTTGTTTCAAATGAGATCGATTTATTTTCAATTCTTGTAAATCCTCTTATTGAAATTACTTTATCGCTTCTTCTTGGCGCAATAATGGGTTGGATACTTACTCAGCTTGAAAAATTATTCAACTCTAACACAAACAGACTTAACCTTACCATCGGAATGGTGCTTATAACTGCATCACTTGCCATGCTCGATTTCCATATCGGTCCCGTGCACGTGCAGTTCTCATCACTTCTTGTATGCATGATGCTGGGAACCGTGTTCTGTAATATCTGTCCTTTATCTCACGATCTTATGGGCGCGGCAGATAAATGGACTTCTCCTATATTTGCGTTGTTCTTTGTAATAAGCGGTGCTGAACTTGAACTGAGCGTTTTTGCCGATTGGGCAATAGTTGTTATCGGTATCGTTTATATAATTTTCAGATCTTTAGGAAAATATTTCGGCGCATATATAAGCGCAAAAGGAACGAAATGTTCACCCGAAATTTGCAAGTATCTTGGTATAACACTTCTTCCGCAGGCAGGTGTTGCTTTAGGAATGTGCACAACTGCCATGGCTTTAGGAGAGCAGGGAAATCTTATCCGTAACATAACTCTTTTTGCAGTTCTTATTTATGAACTTGTAGGACCGCTTCTTACACGTCAGGCACTTTCAGCAGCAGGCGAAATCGCACCTATGCCTGATCACGTTAAGAACCGCCGTCAGCATAAGTTAAACGAAGCAAGTAATAAAGATAAATAATAAAAAATCCGAAGCATTTCGCTTCGGATTTTTTTAACATGATTTAAGAAGTCTTATATAAAATTCAACTGCGCGGCAAAGTGCTTCAAGCCGAATCTTTTCGTTGTTGCCGTGAATGCTTGCACGTTCTTCTTTTGTAAGATCCATGGCAGAAAATTTATATACGTGATTTGAAATATCCTTATAATGTCTTGAGTCTGAACATTGCACCATAAGATATGGGGCAACGATACAACCGCGCCATGTGCTTGCAACTGCATTGGCAACTTTATCCCACTGTGGACAGTAAACTTCGGAAATGGGGCTGGGTTCCATATGACTTCCCACTATAAGTTCTATTTTTTCATCATTTACTGTTTTCTTTATGCGGTTTAATGCGCTTTCAACTGAATCTTCAGGGTTAAGGCGCATATTTGCAACAAGGGAAGCGTTTGGCGGAATAACGTTGGGAGCGCTGCTTCCTTGTGCCTGAGTAAAGGCAACGGTTGTTCTCAATAATGCATTCATCTCACCGCCGCTTGTTTTTGCAATTAAATCAAGAACACCTTTAAAAAGCCACATATTTGCAAAAATCATTTTAAAAAGGAAAGTTGAATGTCTGCCCAAAACGTTGAACATTTCTTTTGCAGGAGTTGTAAGATGCATGGGAAACGGCTTATCTTCAACTTTTTTGCAGGCTTTAGAAAGAATTCCGATAGGCGTGTGCGGTTTAGGTGCAGAAGCATGGCCACCTGAAGAATTTGTTTTAAAGGTAAGATTCATCATGCCTTTTTCAGCAATGCCGATAAGTCCGCAAGGCTTTTTAACACCGGGGAAAACGTTTTCAACAACGCCGCCGCCTTCATCAACAACAAGATAGGGGGTAATATTGTTTGTTTTAAACCACTGAACAATGTTTTCCGCACCTTTTCCGTTGACTTCTTCGCCACCTGAGAAAGCAAAGTATATGTCATTTTCAGGGACAAACTCTTTTCCTATAAGTTCATCGGCTGCAGAAAGAATAGCGTTAAAAGTAACCTTTGTATCTAACGTGCCGCGTCCCCACATTACACCGTCTTCGATAATGGCTTCAAAGGGCGGTTTTTCCCACATTTCTTCTTCAACGGGAACAACGTCATAATGTGCCATCATAACGGCAGGATTCTCGCTTTTCTTGCCTTTCCACAAGAATAATAAGGCGCGGTCAGGTAATTGTGTAAAAGTGCAGGTCTTTGTTACATTGGGGTAAAGTTCAGGAATAAGATCAATAAGTTTTTGAAACTCATTATCGTCTTCAAGTGATTTATCGTAGTAAGAAACAGTCTTGCACTTTATAAGTTGTTGAAGGGAAGAAATTGCTTTTTCCTTATCAAATTCGATAGTATCGGTATCGGGTTCTTTTTGCTTTATTGGCTTAAAGGTAAAAGTTCTTATAAGAATAACCAGAATAAAAAGTAAAATGATACCCAGAATTATATATATCCACATATTACAGCCAGCCTTTCTTATACATGAAACGGCTTACTGCCAATGAAAATAATGCGCTTACGGGAACCATTATTCCTACTGTACCTTCGTTAAGAGCAGGAATTGCGATAAACAAGATGAGCATAAGTACGATGGGCGCAATGGATATCTTCCAATTTTTTGAAATGAAAACTACGCCGAGTCCGCCGAAAAGAGCAGGGATCATCTGATCAAAAGCAGGTGTGAGCACGGGCGCGTTTAATATAGGTGTAAGGGGAACGATAAGGATTACGCCTAAAATGATAATAACTGTCGTAACGATACTTGAAATGGCAATGGCGATGGTAGAAACAACTTCGCCTTCCTCGGAATTTGCCTTAACACCTGCCTGATCAAGTGCGTTAAGTGCGCAGGGAAGTTTTAAATTTGAAATGTTTCCCGTTACAAATGAGAGGTATGAGCCACCTGCACCAAGCATGGGAATATATGTAATTGTTTCAATTACGCCTACTGCCCAATACATAGGTGCCGTTGCAATTAAGCCCATTAAAAGTGCCTTGAAATCGGGAACAGCGCCGAAAAGAATCATAACAAGCACGGGGAATAAGATAAAAAGAACCATGATGCTTAAGTTCCATATAGTACCCCAGCGATGTACTTTATCCATATAATTCATAAATATACCCTCCTTAACCACTAACCAAGCCATGCGGTTATCGGAATTGCACTTGCCATACCAAGCACAAGGCTTGCAGGCAAAGCGTAATCTGATATCCAATGTGCATTTTTGAATTTTTTAACTAAAATTCCCGAAACAGCCATAACAAGTGCGGAAACTATCATAACGAGTACGGGAATAAGTCCTTTTGTTTCTCCTGAGAAAACTGAAGAGAAATCACAGAAGATGAATCCTACGAATGCGGCGATCATACCAAGGAAAATGGCGTTCTGGAAAATTTCAGACCATTTTTTATCGCGCTTTTCAAGATTCAGCATACCCTTTTGCAATCTTTTTGCAAGAACGGGAACAAGCCATATGCCAACTAAGATGCTTATTGTCATAACAAGAACAACGGTAACGTACTGTGATGCAGTTTCAATGCCCTGAAGTTCAATTCCGTTCACTTCTTCAATGGCATTAATTGCATTTTCCTGGGCGATGGTTTCGTATGACATAGAGCCAACAACGCTTAATCTCAACCAAGGCAGAGGAACGCCTAAAGATTTTGCAAGAGCAAAAACACAGATGATTATTGATATTGCAGGCGCAATGGTAAAAATTGCGGCTGTAAAAGCAATACTTCTGAGTTTTGATTTTTCCATACCTAATTCTTTTCCGCGTTTCCATGCTTTTATAAGGAAGAAAGCGGATTGTGCAAGTACTGCGGCAATTATTACTGCGGCAAGCACGTACAGCACGGGATGATTCAAATTGAATTCCATAAATAAAGACTCCTTTGTATTTTTTTGTATATTATATAATAAATCTTACCATAAAACAAGTAAAAACCGCTGAAATTTTTCAGCGGTTTTACCTTTTTAAAGATTGTCGTCTTCCAACTCAAAGTTACTATCGGGAGAAATGGATTTAAGATATTCTGATGCAGAACTACCGTAGTTTGAAAGTGATCTAACAATGCTTTCCAATCCTGATGTACTGTGTTTGGCTTGGATATAAGCGTTTACGTTATATTCAAGACTTGCAATTTGTACGTTGTCTTTTGTGAGAGTAAGCGTAAACACATCATCAAATTGAGTGGCTTTTATATCTTTTGTATAAATAGTGTAACTGCCATCTGAATTTGCTCTAAAGTCTGACTTGCTGATTTCGGTATTGTTTAACTTAACAATTGTGTCATCTGTAATTTTAACTTTGAAGTATATTTTATTTACGTTTGACATGTTAAGTCCTGCAGATAATATTCTGTTATCGGCATCTTTGTTTCCGCTAACGTTTTTGATTCCTGAAGGCGAAATAAATTCGCTTTTATATTCGCTTACCCAAGAAGAAGCATCTGCAAGGTTTTCAAGATTATATTTTCTATATTCCTGCGATGATGCACCATAAGTAAGCATATCAGCAAGGAGAGTTTGCAACTTCTTAAATTGTGATAAAGTTAAACCCAACTGGTCTGATGTTTTTGACATCATGTTCTCGGCGTATGCTTTGACGGAATATTTTTCTTTAATGCTTACGGTATTACCTGAAATAACAAGTTCTGACTTAATATTATCAACCATACATTGAGGATTAACATCGGTATAGTCAAAAATATAATAACCTGTTTTAGAGTCGTAAGAACCTTTTGCTTCAATAGAGTTTTCGTTACGTGTAAAACGCATAATGGCGTTTTCGGGATCTCCTGTAACATCAGCATAATAGTTTACGGTTAAAGATGATCCTATTTCCAATGTAGCGCCAATAATAGCATTTTTATGCGCATAAACTTCGATTTCCGAGAACTGTACGTATTGTTCCACAGAGTTCCAAGGGGTAGTGTATTTATCGTTTAGTTCAGTAACAAGAACACGAACGTAACGGGCGTTCACGGGAGTAAATTGATGTGTAACCGGTGCAACACAGTCATTTGAATCTGAATAGGGTTGAGCAACGTTTTCTGCGCTGTAAACGGTAGTCCAATCAACGTTATTTGTGGAAACCTGAAGCGAATAAGTCTTGGGGAACCAACGGCAAATGGTGTTTGCTCCCGTTGAACCGGTGGGATAAAGATCAACGTAGCCAACGGTCTTTATTTCACCTAAATCAATATCAACTGTTATGGGGCATATGGAATATCCGCTACACCAGCCCTGACGCTGTGAGCCTGATAAATTATCTCTGTCATTATCGGTCAAACTTTGCACATTATTCCAAGCGGCTGAACCTAAAGTACTTGATGCAGTAACTGTTTTTCCTGATGCTAAGTTAAGAACAGAATGTTTTTGTAATTCTTCGTAAGCGTTTGTTAATTCTTTAAGTGCAGACGTATAATCGGTAGAAGCTTTTGCATTACTTAAAATTTCTGAAAAATCTTCAAAGAATTTGTGTGTATAGTCGGAAGAATTAAGTGCATTACACTCCTTGATCAATGCCTTAAGATTATCCTGGTCGGTGTTACGGTAGTAAACTTCAATCTCCGAAAACTGACCGTAGGTGTCGTGATAAGCAGTAATATTTACTTTAACGTATCTTACTTTTGTTTTATCAAATGAAGAAACAAAAACGGGCGAAGCGTTGTTTTCATCGGCAACGGGCACTTCCAGATCACTTCTTGAATCTACTGTTTTCCAGGTAACGTTATCTTCCGAAACAAGCACATCATAGCCCTTGGGGAAGTTTGAACAAAGATTGCTTGTTGCATTCTGACCGGTGGGGTAGATTTCGATGGAGTTTACGTTGTAAACGGCGCCAAGATCGATTAAAACGTAGCTGTTTGCAGTCCATTTTGCACAAGACCAACCGGTATGTTCATTATTTACAATATTATCTCTGTCGCCGTCAATAAGCTTTAAGGGATCAGCCCAGCGTTTAGGACTTGTAATCGTGCCTACTGCTTCGATTGTAGAACCAATGGCAAGGTTCCCTTCTTTTGTAATAGCACCGTCATCTGTTGCTTCTGTGAAGGTGAAGTTATACGTACCTGAATTTAATATGACAGTAGTTTCCTTTTCGTTTGTTTCAAAACTGTCAATGCCTGCATGATTATTAAGATTAGCGCCATTTACAAGTACGTCGGTTGCAGGCAGAATAACCGTTGCCTTTGAACCAACGGGAACGGTAAGAGACATTGTTACGCTATTATCTGTTCTTTGCCATGAACTCTTAAGTGTACCTCTTACGGTATCAAGAGAAGCATTAACGTAAGTAAGGTCTTCAATAAATTGAGGCTTGATGGTTATGTTTTTAAAACCGTCACTAAAAGTGTCAATACCTGCAAGGTTTTCAAAGATCCACTGATCGTATGAGCCTAAGAAATAATGGTTTCTTGAGCGTGTGCCTTGCACAGGATAGCCTTCCCAAAGAGAAGTTCCGCCTTGAGTGATCCAATAACCCCAGGAAGGATACGTTGTCTGTGTAATAAGCTTGTATGCGATATCAGGATATCCGTTTTCAGAAAGCACGGGGAGAATAAGCTTTGTTCCTACGTGACCTGCTTCAAGGTGATAGTTTTCTGAAATAACGTGATTTGCAATACTGCCAACTACGCTTTTTAAATTTTCTTCGGGACATAACCCGAAAGCAACGGGAACAAGGTTGGAAGTCTGACGGTATTCTGAGCGTGTGCCTGCCCATGAAGAATTCCAATAACCGGTTTCGTAATAACCTTTTTCGGCATTGTAGAACTTTGTGTTAAAGGCAGTATAAATGTTTGTCATATATGTGCGATATTCATCTGCGTCAGTGGTCTTGCCTAAAGCATCTGCCATTTCAGCAAGATTTCCGAGTGTACCGTAAACGTAAGCAGTGCCGATAATTCCCGAACCTTCAGGTGAACTCGAAGGTCCGTCAGGTCCCTGCCAGTCATTTAATGAACCGGTGTGAGGCCATACACCGTCATTTTTATTTAATATGGCAATGTAGGAAAGTGCAACCTCTCGCATCTTGTCGTAATGATCTTCTGCAAGGGTGAGCGAGCCGTAATAATTCCATGCTTCATAGATGGCATCAATGTATGCGGCATTCCAGATTACCACGTTTCCGAAATCTTCAGCAACGGGAGCGAAGTTGGGAAGTTTATTGCCTTTTGCAGCATCACGGATAGTATCCATAAAGTTATCGTTAAATGCCGAAATTCCATAGTTGAACATTATTGAGCGAACAACTGCATCATAATCACCAAGCCAACCTAATTTTTCCCATGTGGGGCAGTCAGTAGGCTTACCCTGAAGGTTGTTTATTGTTGTACGCACCATCATTTCATGAAGCGTGTTTATCATTTCGTTACTTGTTTCTATGTTTGAAACGGTGGTAACGTCACTGGCGATAAGATAACATTCAATATCATCGGCAGTTAGCGTACCTGTGTAGCCTGAAACTTCAATATATTGATAACCGCAATAACTGAATTTAGGCTCGAAAAACTCATCTGATGTACCTTTACAGATATATTTGTAGGTTTGAAAATCACCTGCACCGTCGCCCCAGGAGACAGGATGGACCTTGCCGTTTGATTTTAAAGTTTCACCAAATACGATTTTTATTTCTTCATCTTCAACTGTTGAAGGGAATTTGATCTTTGCCCAACCGGTTGTCATAACGGGTACTTTAATAATATATGTACCGTCATCAAGGCGGGAAACCGTTTTTTCAAAGGAATCAATGCGACGCATGGGCTCCATATTTTCAAAGGTAAGTTTGCCGGGGGTTTTTGCAAGAGAAGCAAACTCCCAGGAAGAATCATCAAAAGATGCTTTATCCCAACCGTCTATCTCTTTTCTTGCATCATAATGCTCGCCAAAATAAATACTGTCAAAAATACGGGGACCGTCGGTAGTTACTTTCCAGGTTGTATCAGTCTTTATAATGTCATTTGTGCCGTCTGAATAAGTAATATGCAGTTCGGCAATTAACTTTGGCTGATCACGCCATACTGCATTTTTAGTGTTCCATCTTGAATAGTTCTCGTTGTAGAAATAGTTGCCTAATTCAACTGCAATGGCGTTATCACCTTGCTGAATAATGTTTGTCACGTCAAATACGCGATAATGAACGGTATCCTCATATTGAGTATTAACGGGATTGAGTACGCTGTCATCGGGAAGATTGCCGTTTATTTTGAGTTCAAAAAGACCAAGACCTGAAATATACATTCTTGCTTTTTCTACAGTCTTTGAAAGGTTAAATTCTTTGCGGAGCATTGGCGCGCCAACCGCTTCGGAAATCTTTGACGTATCGACTTCAACGTTTTTCCAGGGTGAAACCGTTACGGCACCAACGTCGGTTGCATTTACCCAAGCCGAATCGTCAAAATCAACACTTGTCCAGTTTTCCACTTCTGTTTCCGAAAGTTTCCATGTGTTGTCGGAAGCGTAAGCGTCAAAGGTGCCGTCAGAATAATGAACCTGAATTTTTGCAATATATCCTGCATAAGCACCTGTTCCACCGGTAGTATTTGTAACTACTGATGCAAGGGTGTTTTTTCCTTTTAAAGAGGTGTTTGTAGCATCGACGATAATTCCGTTTGTCCATGTAGTGCTGTTGCCGATCTCCGTACCGTTGAAATATGCGGTAATATTATCGTCACCCGTACATGCAATATAAACGCGCTCGACTGTTTTTGCTTCATCAATATTAAATGAAAAACGGAAGTATTTTGTTCCGGCAGGAACCCAATACTGTGCTTCGTCATTCCAGATCCAGCGTGCATCGTCAAAATTAAGAATTTCTTCGATTCCTGCATCGATCCACTGTGCCTGCCAATCACTTTCGTTAAGCATACCGGTTTCAAAGGTTGAAACGTCGCTTGTGAAGAGTGTATCATTTTCATCATAAACGTCAACACGCCAAAAATATTCTGTTCGTGACGAAAGGGCAGAACCTTTGTAAGCGATATCATAATTATTTTCGCCTTGGACTTTGCCTGAATCCCACATATCGCCATCACCGCTCAGGGCTTTAGCCTCTGTCGTGGAAACGATTATTCGGTAAGCACTTTGGCTTCTTCCAAAGCCTTCGGCGGTATTAACCCAACTGAAAACGGGAGTGGTATCAATACCTATGGGAGTTTTTAAACTGTTTACTTTCATTTCTGTGATCTCCATTGGTTGTGTTGTTGCATCTGCTTTACACGCAGGAAGAATTATAATTGAGCATACTGCAAAAACACATGTTAAAAGAAAAGATATAAATTTTTTCATAGAAATCCTCCTTGTTTTTACTCGTTGACATTATAATATATATCGTGATATAATTCTACATATAAACAAATCAAAAGTTTGTAAAAATAATTCAAAATAGGTGCGTTCAATGAACAAAAACATATATCAATGCAAAACTGATAAAACCATCAAAAGCGAATGGGGAGTAAGGGGACTTGTTTTTAAAGATTTCAGGGCATCTCTACACACTCACCAATACTATGAGATAAATATTATATATGCAGGCGAAGGTGTACATACGGTAGGTGAAGAAAAGTATATCGTTTCCCGTGGTGACGTATTTATGATACCGCCATTTCTTCCTCATGGTTACAGCGAAACAAAAAATCTTGACGTTTACCATCTTATTTTTCATCCTGATTTTATAAACGAGCATCTTGAAGAGGCTATGACCGTTGAAGGCTTTACCTTATTTACTGAAATTGAGCCGTATTTACGTGGAAATACAGGAGTTGCACGCTTTTTGCACCTTAACGAACTTGAACTTAACGATATCGAAAAGCAACTTTATTTGATCGACCAAAACGGAAAATATGATTTCGGTGAAGCAATACCGATAAAAAAGCATACAGCAATTAAAGTGCTTTATGAACTTTCAATGATGATGTATAAGCAAACATATGTAAGTAAAGAAAAGGATAAATATTCACAACAGATATTCCAGACTCTTGAATATATCCACACTAATTTTGATAAAAAACTTACTGTTGACAGGTTAGCAAAAAACGTATATCTGTCGCGTTCTACTTTTATCCGCAGTTTTCAAACTGTGTGCAACATATCACCTTCAGAATATATTAGGCAATATCGTAAAAGCAAAGCTCTTGAACTTTTAAATAATAAAGATCTGAATAAATCTGAAGTGGCAAGAAAATGCGGATACTATGATATTTCGCACATGAAACATTCTATGAACACATAATTGACGTTGACTTTTTTTCAGTTAAATGTTATACTCATTTAATGTAAAAAATATATCGAGGTATTTTTATGAACCGAGTTATTTTACCTAAAAAGTACGTTGAAAAGCTTGATATTTATCAGACACAGCTTGCTATCGGAATTTTAAGACAGTATTTTCAGCAAAAGCTCTGCCAAAAGCTTAATTTAAAGCGTGTAACGGCACCTCTTTTTGTTCAGCCCGAAACGGGTCTGAATGATGATCTTAACGGTGTTGAGCGTGCAGTTCAGTTTGATGTTAAGGCAACGGGGGATAAGGTGCAGATAGTTCATTCCCTTGCAAAATGGAAGAGAATGGCACTTTATGAATATAAATTCTCAGCAGGCTGCGGTCTTTATACCGATATGAACGCTATTCGCAGGGATGAGGATCTTGATAACTTCCATTCAATTTATGTTGATCAGTGGGACTGGGAAAAGGTAATTACTCGTCAGGACAGATGCGAAGAATATTTAAAGCAAACTGTTCAGGATATAGTTGATGCTATCTGTGATACTTCGGATATGATTAAAAAAGAGTTTCCTGCAGTTGATGTTAATATTAACCGCAACGTTAAATTTATAACCACTCAGGAGCTTGAGGATCTTTATCCTGAAATGACTTCTAAGGAAAGGGAAAATGCCATCACAAAGGAATACGGCACCGTATTTTTAATGCAGATAGGCGATAAACTTAAATCAGGCAAGCCCCACGATGGCAGAGCGCCTGACTATGACGATTGGAAATTAAACGGCGATATTCTTTTCTGGGATGAAGTTATGGATTGCGCTTTGGAAATTTCTTCAATGGGAATCCGTGTTGATGAAAAATCCCTTGATGAACAGTTGCAGAAAAAAGACTGCAATTACCGCAGAGTAATGCCTTTCCACAAAATGCTTTTAAACGGAGAATTACCCCTTACCATCGGTGGCGGTATCGGTCAGTCAAGACTTTGTATGCTTATTCTTCAAAAAGCACATATCGGGCAGGTTCAGGTTTCTGTTTGGGATAAGGATACTAAAAAAATCTGCCGCGAAAACGGTATAACGTTACTTTAATGAGGTGTTTTTATGAAATACAGTTATAAAACAAACGGTACTTGCTCAAGCAATATTACTTTCGATATTGAGGGTGACGTAATTACAAACGTTCAGTTTACGGGCGGTTGCAACGGAAATCTTAAAGCCATTTCAGCACTTGTTGAAGGTCTTACCGTTTCCGAAATAGAGGAGAGAGTTAAGGGGATTACTTGCGGTTGGAAAAACACAAGTTGTTCCGATCAGCTTTCAAAGGCTGTCCGTAAAGCCTACGATGAAAACTTTAAATAACTAAATTACTAATTTATTGACATAGGTTTTTTCCTTTGATATAATCGATGTAATGAATATATCGGAGGGGATATGTATGGATAAAGTATTTTCAAGCGTGAGTATGTATAATGGCGTACCCACGCTTTTTGTTAACCAAAAACCCGTTGAAGGCGCGGCATATATAACTTATTATACTCACAGAAATTGCTATAAAGATTTTTTTGATGCAGGCTATAAACTTTTTTCAATGCCCGTATTTTTTGCAGGCAGGGGAATAAATGCTGCAACGGGAATCCCACCCTTTGGTCCCGGTATTTTTGATAAAAAAGGCGAAAGTGATTTTTCGTATTTTGATGAAGACGTAAAAAAGATTTTAGATGCATGCCCGGATGCTTATATTTTCCCCCGCGTAAATATGACTTTGCCGCTTTGGTGGGATGAAGAAAACCCCGATGAGTTAAATGATGAAGGTTTTAATAATGAAAAGCGCGCTTGTTTTTCGTCAAAAAAATGGGCAGAGCAGACAAAGGCATTTCTTAAGGAATTTATTGAGCACGTTGAAAAAATGCCCTACAAAAATCATATTATAGGCTATCAGCTTGCAGGCGGTAATACGGAAGAATGGATCTCTTTTGATTTAAAAGGCTCAATAGGCAAGCGTTCAAGGGAAAGATTTAAAGAATATATAAAAGAAAACGATCTTCCTGATACAGAAGAAGAATATTACGGATTTTTATCCTATATTGTTGCTAAAAGCATCTGCGATTTCTGTCAATACGTTAAAGAATTAACTGAAAATCGCCTTATAACAGGTGCTTTTTACGGTTATACCTTGGAACTTGTTAAACGTTCTACTTGTCATCATGCACTGGAACTTATTCTTGAAAGTGATGCAGTTGATTTTATATGCTCGCCCGTATCTTACGATCTTACAAGAACTCCCATGCGCGATCATGCAAATATGCTTCCCATAGATTCATTAAAACTTCACGGAAAACTTTATTTTGTTGAAAATGATACGCGCACTCATCATTCAGGACCTCCCTTTGATCTGCCTTATTATAATGCTGCTGTTTGGCGCGGACCTGAACCTGAAATAACAAAAGAAATTATCAAAATGCACTTTTCTCGTGCGCTTTTACACGGTCATGCTTTCTGGTGGTTTGATATGTGGGGCAAATGGTATGATGATCCTGAATATATGGCATTGTTAAAAGATATAAACGCCGTAGTTAAGGAAAGTCTTAATAAGCCTTTAAAAAGTGTTTCGGAAGTTGCGGTGTTCGTTGATGAAAAAGCATATAAAAATATTCCTGATGAAAATGACGTTCATCAGAAAGTATGCTATGAGATCCGCCGTAATTTAGGTAAAACGGCTGTGCCTTACGATATTTATCTGATGAGCGATTTTGAAAAAGTTAAAGATAATTATAAGGCAATAATTTTCCTTGCGCCTATAAGAAACGAACTTTTGGATAAGTGCGAAAATGAAGTTCAGAATTTCCTTGAGATCAACGGAACTAATTATGATATTTCAACTGATGAATTAAGAACGTTCTTTAAAAATAGGGGAGTTCTGCCTTATTTTGAAAAAGATGCGGTAATTTATGAAAACGAAAGTTATCTGTTCCTGCACACCTGCTCAAAAGGCGAATATGAGTTCAATATAAAATTGCGCGATGCCTTTACCAAAAAAGAAATAAACGTTCTTAATCTGGAGGAAGGCAAAAGCGTGCTAATGGAAAAGATATAAAAGAAAAGCACTCTGTAAAATAATACAGAGTGCTATATTTTTGCAAAAAAATAAGCACCGCAGATCGGTGCTTGGTGGGTCATCGGGGGTTCGAACCCCGGACACCCTGATTAAGAGTCAGGTGCTCTGCCAGCTGAGCTAATAACCCGAAATTGGAGCGATAGACGAGATTCGAACTCGCGACATCCACCTTGGCAAGGTGGCACTCTACCAGCTGAGTTACTACCGCATCTCTTGACAACGGTAGTATAATACCACATCTCCAAAAATTTGTAAAGCACTTTTTTAGAAAAAAATAAAAAATTTTTTTACAGTATAAAATGCACTTTAAAATCACAAAATAATTGCGAAATCTTTTTAAGGAGGAATTTTTTTATGCAAAGAAATGAAGCGATTTCATGCACTATCCAGACGTGCAAACATCATTGTAAAAATGCTGATTACTGTTCACTTACACACATCAACGTAGGCACTCACGAAACAAATCCCACCGTTGTTGAGTGTACCGACTGTCAGTCATTTGAATATTGCTGTAAGTAATTTTATGTTTGATTTTATGGTCTGCGAAAAACGCGCAGACCATAATTTTTTAAAATAATTATTGACAAACGATAATTTATATGGTAATATCGAGATGTATTTGGAGGTGTATTACCATGTGGAATTGGAAAAAATCAGTAGTTCTTTCCTATATCGTTTGTGTTTTGCTTATTTTGATTATTCTATCGGCATGTATATTGGCGCCCTTCTTTATAAGCGATTTCTTCGGCTTTCTTAATATTAAGGAAAATATAATAAAGCATAATACGTTTATGGGGTGTTTATATCCTTGTTCTGTCTTTGGAATAATCACTGTTCTTTCTTTAATGAAGATGCTTAAAAGAATTTATAACGGAAATCCTTTTTGCAAAGCCAACGTCAGAAGTTTGAAACTTATTTCTGTTTGTTGTTTTTTAGTTGCAATCGTAATGCTTATCGGAAGTTTCTTCTGCAGAACGTTTATATTTATTGCGGCTGCTGCAGGCTTCTTTGGGTTAATTCTTCGTGTTGTCAAGAACGTTATTCATGCGGCTGTTAAGTTGCGCGAAGAAAATGATCTTACTGTATGAGGTAGAAAAAATGATAGTTATAAATCTTGATATAATGCTTGCAAAAAGAAAAATGTCTTCGCTGGAATTAGGCGAGAAAATAGGTCTGACACAAGCAAATATTTCCATATTGAAAACGGGAAAAGCAAAGGCTATAAGATTTTCTACACTTGATAATATCTGTAAGGCATTAAACTGTCAGCCTGCGGATATTTTAGAATATGTTGATGAGGAGGAGATCGACTATGATCAATGGCGGAATGCCCGATAATTTTAACGGGGGATATAATCAGAATAATTACTATATGCCACCGCCCCAACCGATAAAAGAAAAGTATTCTATTGAAAAAAGAGATATGGTCTTTGTACTGTTAAGTTTGATTTGTGCAATTACTTGGGTAATTCTCACACTTTGGGGCGGCTTTAAAGCAGGTTTTACGATCAGTTATTTATTTTTCTTTATTGTTACTTCTGTTTTTTTACATAAAAAAGGAGTAAAACCGGGGGCATTCAGTTGCCTTGCGGGCATACTTGCGCTTGTAAGTGCTTTTGTTTTCGGATATTCCAACAATACCAGCGTAAATATTTATTTGTTTATTGCGATGTTTTTTGAAAGTGCTCTGTGGTTTTCGTCGCTTTGCGGTGTAAAGGATAACGGAAGCGAATTGTCAGTTATTACCCTTGGCTTTTCTACGGTTTTCGGTAAAGGTTTCGGTAAACTTCCTAAAACGTTAAGGTCTGTTTTTGATAATAAAAATGAGAAAATGAAAGGCGTCGGAAAGGTGCTTATAGGCATACTTTGCGCGTTGCCGTTACTTGTTATTGTAGTACCGTTGTTGATTGCTGCTGACGGTGCTTTTGAGGGACTTATCAGAAAAATAGGCGATAATATTGGCGAACTTATAGCGCAGATTGCAATAGGTATTCTTATTACTCCTTTTATTATTTCCTACGCTTTTGGCTTAAACAAAGATGAAAACAAAGAAAAACCCCAAAAGGAAATAAAAGGTATTGATAACGCCTTTGTAATTTCATTTTTATCGGTGCTTTCAATTGTTTACGTTACTTACCTTTTTTCTCAACTTGCATATTTTGTTGATGCCTTTAAAGGTATTTTGCCTGAAACCTTTATTCCGTCAGCCTATGCGCGAAGAGGCTTTTTTGAAATGAGCATAATTGCAGGAATCAACTTTATCGTTATATATCTTGCATTATTGCTTTCAAGAAAAAAAGAAAATAAAACGTCAAAAGCGGTGGGGGGAGTATGCACCTTTATTATTGTGTTTACGCTGTTCCTTATCGCTACGGCTCTTGCAAAAATGGTAATATATATCGGCTATTTCGGTATGACCGTTTTAAGAATCGGAACAAGCGCATTTATGATTTTTCTTGCAATCGTATTTATTGCGCTTATATTCAGATGCTTTATTAAAAAAGTTCCCGTTATTAAAATTGCGCTGGTTACGGCAACTTGTGTATTACTTGCCCTTGGTTTCATGAACGTTGGAAAATTTGTTGCAGAATATAACGTTAATGCTTATAAGAACAATAAACTTCAAACTATTGACGTCAACACCATAAAAAAACAGGGAATGGCAGGCGTCCCCGCACTTTACGACGTTTATAAAAACGTTCCTGAATATAAACTTAAAGCCGAAAAAGCGTTAACGGCTCTTTATAAAGAGACCGTTGAAAATGAACGCGAAATAGGTGATTGGTCAATAACTGATCAGATTGGTTATGACGTTTTAGATAAATTTGCAGAAGAAAAACAATTAAAAGAAATATTTTTCTTGAAATAGAAACCATAATGTGTTAAAATATATAAAATTATATTTTAGGATGGATTTCTATGGCTAAAGACGGTTTTTCTGCTGCGGAAATATTTAATACCCGAATTGATGATGAATATACCGCCGATCCCATTGTGGACGATGTGCAAGAACCCGAAATAATTGAAGAATTTATAGAGGAACCTTTGAAAAAAGAGGAGCCTTCGGCTGTTGTGCCCGAAGAACCTTTAAAAGAGGTTCCTTTAGTTAATATTGTTTCTGAAACGGAAGAGTCTTTTGTTTTTGAACGTGAAGAAGAAATTCCGCAAAAAGAAATAAAAATTGATTTTTCAAAAATAAAAGAAAAAGTCTCAAAAATAAAACTTCCCCAAAGGAAGAAAAAACTTCCCAAAAACGAACCTGAAGAAAATATTGTTGAAGAAGTTATTATTGAAGAACCGTTAACTCCTCAAAAAAGAAAAAAGAAAATAATCTTTACTTCGCTTATGGTTGCATCTGCGGCTCTTGTTTTCATTCTCTTTGCAGTATTTTTGTTGCAACAGTATCTTTTTGTAATGCCCAGCCATGATGACTACGGTTATGCCACTTTAAGTTACGTATATTGGGAAGAGGGAATGTGGGGCCAAAACTTTTCCATGGAACAACTTGTTCACTACCTTACCCAGCACTATAACCGTTGGGGCGGGCGTGTTTTAAGTTTCGGTCAGTCTATATTGCTTTTAAGGGAAGGTCTTGATTTCGCGCAAGGCTTCCATGCCATAACTTTGTGCGCAACGTTTTTGCTTGCCTTCTTGTTTGCGCAGAATGGAAAGAAAACAAAACTTCTGCCTATTTCAGCGCTGTTTGCCGTATCAATGTTCGGTTTTATCAGTAAAAATATTTCTATAAGCGGGTTTTATTGGTACTGCGCCGCCATTTTATATACCGTTCCCATACTCTATGTTTTTGTTGGCGCATGGCTTATGTATATAATGCTTCTTGATAAGCGCGAAAAAATGATTTCGCCTGCAAAACTGATGATGCTTCCCTTTGCAACGGTGATATTCTTCTTTGCCGGGTGGTCAATGGAACAAGTAGGTATTTTTGCAGTTGTAACTTCGGCTTCAATGCTTGTGTACGCCTGCTTTAAAAGAAGAAATCCGTTAGTTCTTATTTACGGTGTTCCGCCCTTTGTTTCCTCGGTAATAGGTTGCCATATTCTTATAAATGCAATCGGTAATAATTCAAGGCAGAACAGCCATGCAGATTACTATAATTTGCCTTTTTCAAAACAGATCCTTGCAAGCGGTGATACTATCGCAAGAACTCTTTTTGCAAACAAAAATATTCTGATGGTAATAGTGCTTGCACTTGTTACTGTTTGTGCCGCAGTGTTTATAATGCGCAAAAAGAAAAATATATTTACGTATTCCTTATTGGGAATAAACGCGCTTCTTGCATCACTTTCCGTTGCTGTAAGTGCAAATAACTTTTTCAGCGAAAAGATATCAATGCTCATGTGGTTATATCTATTTGTTATGGCAATAACCGTAACTATATGGCTCTTTTCTTCAAAGAAAAAGCAGGATTTCCTTTTATGGGCATTATTCTTTGGATCCCTTGCATCGCAGGCGGCGTGTTTGATCGCACCTATTTTCCCCGATAGATGTTTAATGATGTTCATTTTAACTCTTGTTGCCATTGCAACACGCGCTTTTAATGAGGTGCTTTCAATTTTTGAAACTTTCAATAAGAAAAAAGCCGTGTCTTGCATTTTAAGTGTAACGCTTGCGGTCGTGATGATCGGTTCAATCGGCGCATTGCAGGTCTATAAAGGCTTTGAGGAAAATGACCGCGTTCAACAGTATAACCACAAGATTCTTGAAGTAACCGGCAAAATGTACGATGAGTTTGACGTTGTTGTTGATGAAATTCCTTTAATGCGACTTAAAGATGATGCTTATGCAGGTTCAACACAGCCTTACGGCAGAGATCTTATTAAAGACTGGATGAAAATATATTATAAACTTCCCGATAATCTTGAGTATGAAGATTTTATTTATGAAGAATATAATGAAACCCGAATCGTCGAACTTGAAGAATTTTTGAAAGAAACCGAAAATAAATACGCTGAACTTAAAAATAATGCTTGACGATTTTATCTCTTTATTGTATAATTACCCAGGTAAATAAGGAAACGAAAAACGTTTCCTTTATATAGGGGAGTGGCTCAACGGTAGAGTAGCGGTCTCCAAAACCGTAGGTTGCGTGTTCGAATCGCGTCTCCCCTGCCATGTAAAAAACTCTTTTGTCTACTTGACAAAAGAGTTTTTTTACAATGATATTCGTTCCTTGAGGAATGGGTGATATATCCTGCGGGTATGATATCTGCTTTGCAGATGATATACGTTTCGCGTATGAAGGAACGGATATTATATCATGCTTGCGAAGCAAGTATATCACATCGCGCAAGCGATATATCATTGAAATATTTTATGGGTTATGTTATAATCGATTTAGAAAAAGCTAATTTATTTGACGATTTAAAATCTACGTTGGAGATATTGAAATGAAAAACTGCAATGTATCTTTTTATGGATATAATGACGGTAAAGCCATTGAAATCTATAGTTGCATAAAGTTATTCTTTCCAACTGTAATTTCAATCATGGTATCACTTATACTTTCTGTCGTTTCTTATCTGTTGCGTAATCCTTATTTTCTTGTGACTTGGATTTTTTCAATTATTATGTTATTTGCATATGTTCTTTGCCTTTGTCTTACAAGGTATAATGATACAGTGCTTCTTGAAGGAACAAAGAAAAAGCATAAATTTATTATAGAAAATGGGGTTTTGATAAGAGATGGAAAATCCATCAAAAAAGACGGAATAAAAGTGTATGCTTTTAAAAAATTTATTTTTCTGATAACTAAAAAATCTTATTATAGAGTTCCAAATGAAGAATTTATAGGAATAACTCGTGAAAAATTTTTGCAATTTATGAATAATAAATAGAAGCATGTATCCATATCACATCAACGATATATCATTGAAATGAGCAACAACTTGTGTTATAATTAACTTGAAAGAAGGTGTGTTGATGTCAGATTGGCGACTAAACGGTCAAGAGAAGTATTTGAAAAATAAAACTCTCTATAAAATTACGTTCCCAACATTTTGGGGAATTGCCTATAGAGATAAGAATATCTTTTTTCAAAGAGTTGAACGATATGCTAAAAAGCATGTTGAAGAAACAAACTGCGGACATGAATTTCTTCAAGGAGAACAGATTCAACACTTTTGGCACGAACATTGCGATTTTTGTTGGGAAAAAGCATTAACAGACAAAGCATGCACGTTTTATTGTACTGAAGATATGCACTATTGGATATGTGAAGAGTGCTTTAGTGATTTTAAAAATAAGTTTAATTGGCAGGAAAAAGCAGCAGAAGAGTTGTTGACAGATTTTTGCAATTAAAAAGAAAAGGATAAAAAATTATGGTAAACATCGGTAATGATTGGGACGAATATTTAAAAGGGGAGTTTGATAAAGAGTATTATCTTAAACTTCGTGAATTTTTAAAAAAAGAATATTTTTCGCGAACTATTTATCCAAATATGCACGATATTTTTAATGCTCTAAAATATACGCCCTTATCTGACGTGCGCGTAGTTATTCTCGGTCAGGATCCCTATCATGGTCCAAATCAGGCTCATGGTCTGTGCTTTTCGGTAAAACGGGGAGTTGAACCACCGCCGTCGTTAAAAAATATTTATAAAGAAATGAAATCAGATTTAGGCGTTGATCAGCCTGATCACGGTGAACTTACTTCATGGGCGAAAGACGGAGTTTTAATGCTTAACGCAGTTCTTACCGTTCAGGCAGGCAATGCAAATTCCCATAAAAATAAAGGCTGGGAAGAATTTACCGATAGAGTCATAAAACTTGTAAACGATAATGCCGATCCTTGTGTTTTCTTGTTGTGGGGTGGAAATGCCCGCGCAAAACAAGGACTTATAACAAATCCAAAGCATCTTGTTTTAACTTGTGCACATCCAAGTCCCTTATCTGCATATAACGGATTTTTCGGATGTAAACATTTTTCAAAAGCCAATGAATTTTTGATTAAAAATAACAGAAAACCCGTTCAATGGCAACTGCCACAATAAATTTTAAACCGTCTGTATTACAGACGGTTTTTTTGCATATAATTTACTACTTTTAAAGGATGGGGGATATTATGCAAAGTAAGTTAAAAGAAGCTTTTGTAATAAACATGATAATCGTTGTGATGCTTTTTATTATCGGCGGATATTCGGCACGGGAGGGTATGAGCGTCGAAACTTTTATGATGCAAAATGAGCCTATCTATAAAATCGAAACGGAAGAAAAAACGATCTCCTTGATGATAAACGTTTATCAGGGAGAAGAATATGTAAAAGAGTATCTTAAATTGTTTGAAAAAGAAGATATAAAGGCTACTTTCTTTTTAGGCGGAAGTTGGATAGCAAAAAACACCGAACTTGTAAAAGAAATATATGATTTAGGGCACGAAATCGGTAATCATGGGTATAATCATAAAATGCACACTAAACTTACAAGTGAAGAAAGTAAAAAAGAAATAAACAGAACAAATGAACTTATTCGCGAAATTACGGGGCAGAAATGTATTTTGTTTGCGCCGCCGTCAGGCGACGTAAATGAAAAGGTCGTAGCCGAGGCTTTAGATTGCGGCTGCAAAACTATAATGTGGTCGGCAGATACCATTGATTGGCGAGATCAGGACGTTAAAAAAATATATTCCCGTGTTGAAAGAAATTTAAAACCTGGCGTGCTTGTTCTTATGCACCCGACGGAGGCAACTTTAAAAGCGCTTCCTGATATAATTCTCCTTGCCAAAGCCAAAGGATACACCTTTAAAACGGTAGGTGAACAACTAAAATAATATTTGCAATAATTCCGTTAATAATATATAATATAAATATATTATTATGGGAGAATATGTCATGGAGATTTTTACACTTTCAAACGGTGTTCGTGTGGCAATGGAAAACTTGCCTTATTTAAGAAGCATTTCGGTTGGTATATGGGTAGGCGCAGGCTGTTTTGCAGAGAATGAAAAAAACAACGGTATTTCGCATTTTATTGAGCATATGCTCTTTAAAGGTACCGAAAAAAGAAATGCTATGGAAATTGCCAATTGCATTGATTCTCTCGGCGGTCAACTTAACGCCTTTACTGCAAAGGAATGCACTTGCTATTACGTAAATATTTTAAGTGAGCATTACGGCATGGCAATAGATCTTCTTTGTGATATGATTCTTAATTCCCGTCTTGACGAAAAAGATATTGAAAGGGAAAAGGGTGTTGTATGTGAAGAGATCGCCATGGTTGAAGATACTCCTGATGATCTTGCACATGAAAACCTTGCAAAGGCTTTTTACGGAAATCATACTTTAGGAAAAACCATTCTCGGCACGCAGGAAACAGTAAGAAACATAACAAGTTCAGATATGCGCGCATATATGAAAGAAACGTATTCGCCTGAAAATATCGTTGTTTCCGTGGCAGGATGCTTTGATAAAAATGCGGTCATAAATATGCTTGAAGATAAACTCGGAAGCAAACTGAAAGGTCAGGGTAAACCGCAGGAAGCGCCAATATTATCTAAACCGCAGGGAGATATAATTCTTGTGAACAAAGATATTGAACAAGTTAATTTATGCCTTGCTCTGCCCGGCGTTTCCCAGACAAGTGAAGATTACTTTGCTCAAAGTATGATAGCAAACATTTTTGGCGGAGGTATGTCAAGCCGTCTTTTTCAACGCGTAAGAGAACAGAACGGAATGACTTATGCCATTTATGCATATCTTTCCGCAACGGTAAACAGCGGAATGCTCTCTATTTATGCAGGCATGAATCCAAATCAGGCAAAAAAAGTTTTTGAACTTATTAAAGATGAAGCGGACAAGCTTTTGAAAGACGGTATTACAAAAAAAGAGTTTGTGGAAGCCAAGGAACAACTTAAAGGCAGTTTTGTTCTCGGCCTTGAAAGCGCGGTTGCAAGAATGAACCGTAACGGCAGAGTTCTTCTTTTGAACGGAAAAGTTCTTACGCTTGATGAAGTAATCGGCGAAATCAACGGCGTAACAGAAGAGGATATTAAGAAAAATATCAGCGCTATGTTTGATTTTTCGCAGTTGAGCGCATCGGTTGTAGGGAAAGTTCAGAAAAATGACGATTTTTACACTATGCTGACACAGAAATAACTTTATTTTATAAAGAAAGTATGTTATAATATATTATTATATAAACAAAAGTGGGGTAAGTAAATGCCTAAAAAGAAAAACACAAAAAATTCAAAGAGTACGATCAACAGAAGCAATGAAATAGTGGGGGTAGTTTTTATCCTTGTGGGGATTCTTCTTATGATCTCGCTTTTATTAAATACCGAAAGCGTTTTGAAAACCTATATTGCAGACGGTTTTATGCGCGGTACCTTTGGCATCGGTGCATACGTTATACCGCTTATTCTTATCGCTTTGGGGCTTATAAAGATAATTATTAAAAACCCGCAGAACGATGCAGTAAAGATAACTATGACGGTTATTATGGCATTGTCTCTTGTGGGAATTGTACATATTTGCTTTTTGTGGTTTGTTCCCGAAAAATTGCATATTGCTGAAACTTACGGTGAAAGCATTGTTGAAGCATACAATGCAGGCAAGGAACATTTAGGTCTTGGCGGATTTGCGGCGTTCTACGTTTATCCCATAGCGTTGTTTGCAAGCGATATAGGCGCGTTCTTCATATTCCTTGCATTTATAGTTATTTCGCTTATTATGCTCTTTAATCTTTCCTTGCGCGATGCAGGCGAAAAGGTTGGAAAGTCGGTTAAGAACACAAGCGAGAAAATGCGTGAAAGTTTTAATCAGGCATCTATCCGCCGTAAGGAAAGAAAAAAGAAAAATTACGATTACGATATCAGCGAAGAAGATCCCCTTGATGAATACGCTAACGAATTTTCAGTTGAACCCGTAACGGAAGATGCTGAACCTGAAATACCCAAAGAATTTTCAGTTTCCCAAAAAAATGAATCTTCAGTAACGTTTAAGCGTAAAATGCCCGTTATCAAGGAATATGATTTCGGTGAAGACGATCAGGAAGATTTTGTTGATTCCTTTGTTGATGAACAAACTGAAAAGGAAGAAGTTAAGGAAGAAAAGGCACCTGAACCTGTTAAGGAAGTTTATCAGGCTCCGCCCACAAGATTGCTTAATGCACCCGTTTCGGGAAAACGTTCATCTACCGATCATTCCGAAAAGATCGAAATGATGGAGTCCACCTTAAAGAGTTTCGGTATCAATGCCTGGGTTGAAAATATTACAATCGGCCCTGCGATCACAAGATACGAACTTTCCATTGAGCGCGGAACGAGAGTAAGTAAGATACTTAATCTTTCTGATGATATTGCTCTTTCAATGGCGGCAACAAACGTTCGTATTGAAGCGCCTATTCCCGGAAAATCTGCTATCGGCATTGAAATTCCCAATGATTCGGTTTCTATGGTTACTTTGCGCGAAGTTCTTGAAGGCGATGCATTTACCGATCATAAATCACCGGTTGCAGTTGGTCTGGGTAAAGATATTACCGGTAACATCATAGTTGCCGACCTTGCAAAAATGCCTCATTTACTTATTGCAGGTCAGACCGGTGCAGGTAAGAGTGTGTGCATCAACTCTATCATTACAAGTCTTTTGTATAAGTCGTCGCCCAAAGACGTTAAACTTATTTTGATCGATCCCAAAATGGTTGAACTTAACGTTTATAACGGAATTCCTCATTTGATGACTCCCGTTGTTACCGATCCCAAAAAGGCGGCAGGCGCGTTACAGTTCGTTGTTCGCGAAATGGAAAAACGCTATGAAACTTTTGCAAAGCGCAAAGTTAAAGATATAAACCGTTACAACGAAGTCGTTGAAGAAGCGGGCGAAGAAAAAATGCCCCGAATCGTTGTTATCGTTGACGAACTTAACGATCTTATGCTTGTTGCACGCGGCGAAGTTGAGGACAGCGTTATGCGAATTGCACAGCTTGCACGTGCGGCAGGTATATATTTGATTCTTGCAACGCAGAGACCTTCGGTAAACGTTATTACCGGTGTTATTAAAGCAAACATTCCATCAAGAATTGCCTTTGCAGTTGCATCAGGTGTTGACTCAAAAACCATATTGGATGCTACCGGTGCTGAAAAACTTGTTGGTAAAGGTGATATGCTTCTTCACTTAAACGGCGAAAATAAGCCTACACGTGTTCAGGGTGCTTTCGTTGGCGAGCAGGAAATCGAAAAGGTAGTTGATTTCATCAAGGCTAAAAATGCTGAAGCCAAGTATATCGGCGAAGAACAACTCGTTATGCGCGAACTTAAACCTAACCACGGCGGAAGCGGTGATAATCCTAACGATATTGACGATTCTGACGGTGATGACGAACTTTTCCCTGCAGCAGTTGAATATGCCATTGAGTGCGGTAACATTTCTATTTCTGCACTTCAGCGCAGATTTAAAGTAGGTTATGCCCGCGCAGGCAGACTCATTGATTCCATGGAATTAAAAGGCGTTGTTGAACCTTCGCAAGGCGCCAAGGCACGTAAAGTTTTGATGACTCGTGAACAGTTCTGGTCGATGTATGATGAAAGATTGGATTAACAAATGGTTAAAGTTAGTATAATTTCACTTGGCTGTAACAAGAATCTTGTTGATTCCGAAGTAATGGCAGGCTACCTTAAAAAAGGCGGTATGTCCCTTTGCGAAAACGAAAGTGAAGCCGACGTTATAATCGTCAATACCTGCGGATTTATTGAAGACGCTAAGGTCGAAGCCATTGATACAATATTTGAAATGGCTGAACATAAAAAGAAAAACTGTAAGGCGTTACTTGTTTCGGGGTGTTTAACGCAAAGATATCCCGATGCAATAATTGAAATGCCTGAAGTTGACGGTATTTTAGGTACGTACGCTTATGAAAATATCGTTTCAGTTGTTGAAGATGCCTTAAATAAAAATAAACCCAAAAATATTTCGGGTGATGCCAAATATCTTGATAAGCCCATAGAAAGGCAGATATCAACCAAGTATTACGCATATCTGAAAATTGCCGAGGGCTGCGATAATAAATGTGCATATTGTGCCATACCGTCTATCCGCGGTCCATATGTTTCAAGGGATATGGATAGTCTTTTAAAGGAAGCAGAGTATCTTAAAGTGCAGGGGATAAAAGAAATTGTTCTTACCGCCCAGGATACTACACGTTACGGTCTTGATAAAGGCGAAAATCAGTTTGCGGTTTTGCTTGAAAAAATTGCGCAGATGGGTTTTGAGTGGGTGAGAATGATGTATGCATATCCTTCAACCCTTTCAGAAGAAGTTATTTCCGTTATGGAAAAGTATGATAATATCTGTAAATACGTTGATATGCCCATTCAGCATACCGAAAACAAAATGCTTTCTCTTATGAACAGACATTACACTAAAGAAGATATGATTTCTGTTATTGAGAGAATTCGCTCGTCAAAATACGATTGGGCTTTGCGCACGACGCTTATGTGCGGTTTCCCAGGTGAGACCGACAGAGATTTTAAGGGCATGCTTGAATTTATCAAAAAATACAGATTCGATAATCTTGGCGTGTTTGCCTTTTCGCTTGAAGAGGGGACAGAAGCAGAAAACTTACCTCATAAGTGCAGAAAGAGTACGGGTGAGAAGAGAAGTGACAGCGTAATGCTTCTTCAGGGGCAACTTGCACATGAATTCAACAAGCGCCGTGAAGGTAAAAGTTATAAAACGCTTGTTGAAGGCTATGATGAAGAGCAGAATATGTTTTTCGGCAGATGCGAGTTTCTGGCGCCTGAAGTTGACGGACGTGTATATTTCACCGGTGAAAATATAAAGATCGGCGAATTTTATACAGTATATATTGACGAAGCCTTTGGCTACGATTTCTTTGGGAGGGTATTATGAATTTACCGAATAAATTAACAGTTTTACGAATAATCCTTATGCCGGTTATGGTTTTGCTTTTCTATTTTGAATTATACATAACGGCGGCTATCGTATTTATTTTTGCGGCACTTACCGATATGCTTGACGGCAAAATTGCAAGAAAAAATAATCTTGTAACGGTGTTTGGAAAGTTTGTTGACCCCCTTGCAGATAAACTCATAAACATTGCGGCAATTATAATTCTTGCTTCACGTATTGCACAAAGTCAGGCAACGTGGTATAGCATATTCGTAACTGTAACGACGGTTATAATCGTTTCAAGGGAAACTATAATCACTTCCTTGCGTGCACTTGCCGCCAATGAAGGTGTTGTTATTGCGGCAGATAAACTCGGTAAGATCAAAACAGTTCTTCAGGATATTGCAATCGTAGGAATGTTCCTTGATGAATCGCCTTATATTGATATGATTCCTTTTGCAGGGATACTTATTCATTGGACAACTGTAGCACTCCTTGCGGCGGCACTTATTCTTACGATCATTTCGGGAGTCAACTACTTTACTTCAAATAAAGAGATAATGGATAAGATAACTAAAGACATATGATTGAATTATTTGATTATTTAATTGAAAACAAGATAACCGTTGCAACGGCTGAATCCTGCACGGGCGGAAATATTTCTGCGGAATTTGTCGCATATCCCGGTATTTCTGAAATTTTTGTGGCAGGTCTTTGCACTTATCACAACAGCGCAAAAGAGAATATTTTAGGTGTTAAAAGCGAAACTCTTAAAAATTTCGGTGCGGTAAGCGAAGAATGTGCACGGGAAATGCTTCTCGGTGCAAGAAAAAATACCGGTGCAATGGCTTCTGTTTGCACAACGGGTATCGCAGGTCCCGGCGGGGGAACAGATAAAAAGCCGGTAGGTCTTGTGTATGTTGGTGCAAGTTATAAAGATAAAACAGAAGTCGTTAAATGTAACTTTTCAGGCACACGATCCGAGGTTATTGAACAAGCAAAAAATTATGCATTAAATTTACTATATAAAATTATTATGGGAGGAAATTAAAAATGGCAAAAGCAACTGAAACAGAAATTGTTGATGTTATGGAAGAAAAACAAAAAGCACTTAAAACTGCACTTCAGGGAATTGAAAAGCAATTCGGTAAAGGTGCAGTTATGAAACTTGGTGATTCTGCAGATAAAATAAACGTTCAGGTTATTCCCACGGGTTTCATTCAGATCGACTCTGCGCTTGGTGCAGGCGGTATTCCAAAGGGAAGAATTACTGAAATTTACGGTCCTGAATCATCAGGTAAAACAACGCTTACACTTCATATTATTGCTCAGGCACAGAAAAACGGCGGTATTGCCGCATTTATTGATGCTGAACACGCACTTGATCCCCAGTATGCAAAAGTTTTAGGCGTTGATATTGATAATCTTTACGTTTCACAGCCTGATACGGGAGAGCAGGCACTTGATATCTGCGAAGCTCTTGCACGTTCAAATGCAGTTGATCTTATTGTTATTGACTCTGTTGCCGCACTTACGCCTAAGGCAGAAATTGAAGGCGATATGGAAACTGCAACAATGGGACTTCAGGCAAGACTTATGAGCCGTGCTTTAAGAAAGATCACCGCAGTTGTCGGCAAATCAAATACCGCAGTAATCTTTATTAACCAGCTTCGTGATAAGATCGGTGTTATTTACGGTAACCCCGAAACCACAACGGGCGGTAAAGCACTTAAATTCTTTGCATCTGTCCGTATTGATATCAGAAAGGGCGAAGCCATCAAAAACGGCAGCGAACTTATCGGAAATAAGTGCAAGATTAAAATTGTTAAGAATAAAGTTGCACCTCCCTTCAAAACTGCTGAAGTGGACATGCTTTTCGGCAAAGGTATCTCCCGTGAAAGTTCGCTTATGGATTTTGCCATTGAAACGGGTATTATTGAAAAAAGCGGTTCATGGTTCTCTTATCAGGGCGACCGTATAGGTCAGGGCAAAGAAAATGCAAAAGAGTTCCTTCTTTCACATCCTGAAATCATGGAAGAAGTTGAGCAGAAATTAAGAGAAGCAATTGCAAATAATACTGCACCTGCGGCAAAAGACGATCTTGATTCAGACGATTGATTTTTTTGAGGTAATTTATGGGCAAATGGTATGATAAAATCTTTATCGGCAATCCAAACAAAGAGGATTTTACCGCTAAAGATCTGCCAAAAACAAGAATGGAACAGTATTTCGACGTTATTAAACTTCGCTTTGGCGGAATGGTAACGGCAAACCTGCTTCTTGCCTTGTTCGCATTGCCGTTGATTTTCTGGGCAATGTATAATTGGTTTATGTTTACACAGATGGATAAAGAAACGGCAGTCGGAACAGTATCCGATCCTCAGATGTGGCTCTTTTTCTTCGGCGGTTGCATTCCTCTTTATACGATTATGGGGCCCGCCCAAGCAGGTTTATATTACTGCTTAAGAAACTGGATATGGAACCGCCGCGCAACTGTAGGCGAGCATTTTTGGAAAGAGTTTAAGAGAAGCTGGAAGCAATCTGCATTTCTCAATTTCTTTAATGCGACTCTTTTTTATGCAGGTTTTTGGTGGTTCTTGCTCTGCTATATGAACATGGAAACTTATCCAATATTGAAATATGTTTCCATACTGATCATATTCTTGCTTACATTATACTATATGTCAAGCATATACCAATTTCCGCAACTTGTAACCTATAATCTTAAAGTTACGCAGATACTTAAAAATTCCATAATATATATGCTTGCACAGTTTCCAAGAACACTTCTTGCATTTGTTGCATATGCATTGCTTATGGTATTGTGCATTCTTTTAGGTCAGGTTCTTCTGGCGGTAGCAATGTCTTTGGGTATATCATTTACGTGTCTTGCAAACATGATTCTTTCCGACTTCTTGTTTGATAAATATGTAAACGAGCCTGAAAACAGACGCAAGGGTATGGCACCCCGAGATTAAGGAGTTTTTATGCAGTACGGTGAAATAGCACTTGTA
Source organism: Clostridia bacterium (assembly GCA_045541035.1). Lineage (GTDB taxonomy): Bacteria > Bacillota > Clostridia > Christensenellales > QALW01 > UMGS1322. Next base: position 47,122 of record JAZQII010000049.1, read on the forward strand.
TATGATTCGCTTATGTATGATATGCCTTATGATGATTGGGCAGAATTTTTGCTTAATCATCTTAAAGGCGCCGAAACCGTTCTTGAACTTGGTTGCGGAACGGGAAGTATAACAGAGCGTCTTTCAGCATATTATGATATAACAGCCGTTGATATTTCTGATGATATGTTGGATATAGCAAGGCAGAAACTTACTAAAAAGGGAAGAAGCGCTCGCTTTGTAAAAGGCGATATGTGCGATTTTTCCCTTCATAAACCCGTTGATAGCGCAATATGCGTCTGCGACGGAATAAACTATTTAATTACGCCTGAAAAAGTTAAGCAGGCGTTTTTGAATGTTTATAAAAACATAAAAGCAGGCGGAAAATTTATTTTTGATATCAGTAGCCAATATAAACTTTTATCAATGGGTGATCAACTTTATTCCGAAGATACTGATGACGTTACTTATATTTGGCGTAACAATATCGAAAACGATCTTATCAATATGGATATAACGTTCTTCGTTGCTGAAGATGAAGAATATTATTTCAGATTTGATGAAAAACACGTTCAAAGGGCACATACTCTAAAAGAAATTTCTTCTTTGCTTGAAGAATGTGGGTTTAAAATTCTTTTAATTACCGATAATTATACTGAAGCACCTGTAAAAAATGAAACAATGCGCATAACTTTTTGCGCTGAAAAAATATAAAATAAGGATGAAATTATGGAAGATCAGATACTTCATGCATTGGTGTTTGACGGTCAGGCACAAATGCTTATTATAAATGCAAGCGAAACTGCGAAAACGGCAAAGGAACTTTTAGGTCTCTCTCTCGGCGTTTCCTGCGCTTTAGGAAGGCTTATCTGTGCAGGAGCAATGCTTTCCCAAAGAAATAAAAGCGAAAGCGAAAAATTAACCGTAATAGTAAACGGCGGAGGCCCTGCAGGCAAGATTCTTGTAACTGCGGATAATCAGGGAAACGTTAAGGCTTGTGCAGATAACCCAAAGGCAGATATTCCCTCCAATGAAATAAAAATATCTTCTCTTGTTGGGAATGACGGACAGATGACTGTTGTAAGAGATAATCCTTTAGGGAAAGAACCTTACGTTGGAATGTGCAAACTTGTTTCAGGTGATATCACTCGTGATTTTGCCGCATATCTTGTTACAAGTGAACAGCAGCCTGCGGCGGTTGCTCTTGATGCAGGGGAATATGAAGATAAATTTACTTGCGGTGGTATAATGGTTTTACCGCTTCCCGGTTGCACGAAAGAAGCACTTGATGCCATTGATCAAAAAATCAATTCAATGAATGATCTTTTAAAGAAACTTAATTATCACTTGTCTCTTGAGGAACTTGCTTTTGATAATTTCTGGGATGTCGGAGTAAAACCTCTTGAAACGGTTTCTCTTAAATATAATTGCGATTGTTCAAGGGATAGATTTGAGCAGGCACTTATTTCTCTTGGTAAAAACGAACTTCTTTCTCTTGCTTATGAAGAAGAGAATACGGAGATCTGTTGCCGTTTCTGTAATAAAAAATATGTATTTAAAAGTGAAGAACTTAAAAATTTAGCAAAAGGACTTTGATATGACGAATATTGCAACTGGCTTAAAAAAGCGTGGTAGCAGACATCTTTTTGAATGCAATTATTCAAGTGCAGTTGAATGTTTTGCAAGAGTGCACTCAATGGAACCTGATAATGTTGAAAACACTATTGATCTTATATATGCACTGAACCAAAACGCTGATTACGTCACTGCACTTACTTATTGTTATGCTCTCCTTGGAGAGGGTAATATAAAAGAACTTGACACGCTTTACTTTCTTACCGCAGAAGCCTTTGGTGGGGCAGGCTGTGTTGAAGGCTGTGCACAGATGCTTGAAAGATGTATAAATTATAATCCTATAGGCACAAGTTCTGCAGATGCTGAAGCATTTTTAAACGATTTAAAACAAAAATACACTATAGAAAAATATGATGCAACAACAAATGCAGTAACGATGCTCTTACCAAACGGAATGTCAGATGCGCCCTTTTTAAATTATGAGACACTTATTTGTGTAAAAGATATAAGTGAAGCAATTAAAGAAAAAGATATCAATGGCGCAATGAACCGTATAGAAGAGGAAATTGATGCAGGAAATATTTCGGTTTCTATTTTAGGTGTTGCCATTATGCTTTGTGCGGAGCTTGGCGATACAATATATATGAAAAAAAATGCGGAACGGTTCAGGTTCGTTGATGATTATACTATGTCGGAACTCTATGCCCTTGCTTATAATCTTGACGATCTTAAAAATGACGATATTGCATATATAGTTTATCGCGAACTTTATGCAAAGGAAAGCGGTGATAAAGATATAGCCTTCGGATTTGCCGTTGCCTCGGAAAGAGTTGGGAATATTGAACATGCAAAAAGTATTGCAAAAAAGATAATTGCAAGTGATGGCGGCAGAGGACCTGCAACGTATTATTATAATGAGATAGGTCGGAAAGTTCACCCTTATCTGTTAAAATATGAAGACGAGCATGAACAAAATATTCTTGATAGAATTACAAGCGGTTACACTAATTCAAACGAGATTTATGAAGCAATCGACTATCTTCGCTATGCAGATATTGAAACAGGAACTAAAATAATTGAGAGTCTGAATAAAAATGATTACTTCACGTGCTTTGAACTGCGCCGTGCTGCAATAAATCCAAAAAATAATTTAATTTTAAGGGCGCGTGCCGCATCAAAAATTTTTGATAATAATATTGTATATCTTAATACGGGTTCGGATATTATTGAATTCTCACCGGAAATTGAAAAAGTTATAAACAATTTTTATGAAAGAGGAAACCAATGAAACAGTTAATTGATTTTGATACTCAGTTTAATGAGTATATGGATTCTTGGGCAGATAAACTTCTTAAAGAAGGCAAAAAAGCCGAAGATATTGAAGCACTTATTCCCGAAGCCTATCAGAAATGGGCAGAAAAAGCAATTAAGTATTTTGATGACGTTGAGCCGGAAGAACTTGTAAAGATGCTCGGCGGATATCTTGATGAAGATATAAACGTTCCTGATATCTTGATTGATAAGATTACGGAAAATCCCTCATGCGAAAGGGCAGTTTACGAACTTTTCCTTGAAGAGAGAAGTGATAATGACCGTGTAATGCTTATGAACATTCTTTCAGATATGGGTTCAATGTTGCCTATACGCGAAAACATAAATCTTCTGTGCATGAGTGAGAGCGAGGAACTTGCCGAAGCCGCCGCAGAAGCACTTAAATATTCAGGTGTTGAAGCACAAAAGGAGATCCTTGAAGCCTATAACGATGAATATGATATTGACGTAAAGGAAAAACTTATTTACGTTCTTGTTTACAGTGAGCCAAGAGTAGAAGGTCTTGCAGATAAACTTATAGAACTTATGAACGAATCCGTTAATCGCGGAATAATCGCAGGCATGATGTCTTTCTATGGCGATGATAAGTGTCTGCCGATACTTAAAATTGCTGAAAATGCAGATGGAATCAACTATATTGATTACGTTGAGATCTGCGATGCCATTGAGGCTCTTGGCGGCGAAACAAAGCGCGAAAGAGAATTCGATGGCGATGAATATTATGAAATGATGCATTCAGGCGGTTTTGAAGGATGAAATTCTTTGTAACCACACCTTTTTCAATGGAAAAACCCGTTAAAAATCAACTTGAGCGGTTGGGTATTGAAACTTCGGGCACAACAGAAGGTAAAGTGTATTTTAACGGTGATCAGGATTCTTTGGCTCTTGCTTTGGTAAACGTGAAGGCAGGGGATAGAATTTATTGGGAGATAGCATCTTTTGATGCTTATTCCTTTGATGATCTCTTTGATAATATTGTAAAAATTAACTGGGTGGATATTATTGCGCCAAACGGCAAAATAAACGTAAGCGCCAAGTGTGCGCGTTCAAAACTTATGAGCGTTCCCGATACACAGCGCATTACAAAAATGGCTATTATAAAATCTCTTCAGCGTAAGATTAAAAAGGACAAGTTCCCTGAAAACGGTGCTGAATATCCCATTGACGTTCATATACATAAAGATAAAGTAACGGTTGCCATCGATTGTTGCGGTGCAGGTCTCCATAAACGTGGATATAGGGTAAAAAATGCTACTGCACCGTTAAGGGAGACTTTTGCTTCAGGCTTAATTGAAATTTCAGGATTCAGGGGAAAAGGTGCATTTTGCGATCCTTTCTGCGGTTCGGGAACTTTACCCATTGAAGCGGCAATGACGGCACTTAATATTGCACCGGGCATGAATCGTGAATTTGTGTGCGAAAATTTTAAGAATTTCGATAAAAAGATCTTTGATAATGCCCGTAACAATGCAAAAAATAAAGTTCTTGATATTCCCGTCGATATATATTGTTCGGATATTTTGCCTGAAATGGTTGATATGGCACGCTTCCATGCAAAGCGCGCAGGCGTTGAAAAGGTTATAAACTTTTCAGTTTCAAGTGCGGGGGATACAGTACCGCAAAAAGATTGGGGAATTATGATAACAAATCCCCCTTACGGTGAACGTTTGGGCGATGAAAAATATATGCAAAGCCTTTGTGTTGAAATAGGGCAGATGCTTAAAAACTATTCTTCGTGGAACAGATACGTATTAAGCGGATATAAAAATCTGGAAAAATACGCCAAAATTAAGGCGGAAAAGACGCGAAGATTTTATAATGGAAACATAGAATGCAATCTTTATAATTTTTTTCAAAAAAAGTGAAAAAAGTGGTTGACAAGAAATGGTCTTTAAAGTATAATAGGCAAGTAATCAAGAGAAGTTCTGCTTGAAAAGCAAAGCAGCTCTGGTGCTTAACAGAACTGTTGGTTGTTTGCTATATGGCGCCTTGGTCAAGCGGTTAAGACATCGCCCTTTCACGGCGGTAACACGGGTTCGATTCCCGTAGGCGTCACCATTTTTTATTGGGCTTTTAGCTCAGCTGGTCAGAGCGGTCGGCTCATAACCGATTGGTCCGGGGTTCGAGTCCCTGAAGGCCCACCAGTTGCAAACAGCCTAACAAAATGCCTTGGTAGCTCAGTCGGTAGAGCAGGGGACTGAAAATCCCCGTGTCGGTGGTTCGATTCCGCCCCAAGGCACCACATAATGCTGGTGTAGCTCAATTGGTAGAGCAGCTGATTTGTAATCAGCAGGTCGCGGGTTCGAGTCCCATCACCAGCTCCATAAATGGAGAGATTCCCGAGCGGCCAAAGGGATCAGACTGTAAATCTGACGTCTTCGACTTCGATGGTTCGAATCCATCTCTCTCCACCAAATCAATAAAAACCCCTGATTTTTAGGGGTTTTTAATTGTTTTGCACGAATTTTGCACGAATAAACTATATCTTTAAAGATTCTAATATTTTTATTGCACGTTCTTCTTCACGAGGATAGAGGTGTGCATAAGTGTTCCAGGTTATTTCAACCTTACTATGCCCCAGACGTCGTGCAATTTCCTGAATATTGATTCCTTCATTAATTAGGAGGGTAGCGTGAGTGTGTCTGAAGTCGTGAACGCGGATGTGTGGAAGATTGGCAAGATCTGCATATTTGTTGTTGTAATTTGATATACTTGTGTCGGCAAGGCATTTAATTCCACCACAGATGCGAAAATCATCGGAAAAAGACTTATCTTGCATTTGACGTTGTTTGTGTTCGCTTAAGATGTCTAAAAGCTGTTTTGGGGCTTGTATATCCCTATATGATGTTTTATTTTTTGGCGGTGTTTCTACAAGAGTCTTTCCTTTTGCTTTTTGGTTTACTGAACGTCTTATATGAATAATATTATCTTCAATATCAGACCACTTTAAAGCATTGATTTCGCCTTTGCGCATGCCGGTATAAAAAGCAATATTAAAAAATACATAATAACCCCAATCGGTAAGGGAATTACAGTGATTTTTTGCTACTTCAATAAAACTTTTAAATTGTTCAGCAGTATAATAGTGTAAGACATCCTGTGGCTTTGAAAAATCGGAAGCATCTTTGAAGGATCCTAATTTTACTAAAGGATTGCTTTTAAGATATTCCATCTTTACGGCAAAGTTAAGTAATGTGCGTAATTCGGTGTAAATGTTATTTTTACTTGTTATCTTTAAATCTAACTCACCGATAGCGTTTTTCCATTTTTGTAGGACCTTCACGTTTAAATCGTTCAGGCGGGTGTTGCCTAAAATGGGAAGAATGTGCATATTTAATATGCGTGAAGATTTATCCAACGTTGATTCCCTAACTTCGTGCTTTTTTGCAGACTTATACTCTTCAAAAAGCTCATTAACAGTCATTGCATCGTCAGGAATTTCGTTTTTTATTTCCTGCTGCATTATGCGTTCTGTGTAGGCGGCTGTATCTTTACCGTAAACTAATTTTGTTTTCTGATGATATTTTCCGTTACTGTCGGTGTAGTTTATTACAACTTTATACTGAGAAATACCGTCTTTTTTCTTGTTTTGCTTATAAATGGGCATAAAAATACCTTTCTATTGACAGAAAGGTGGATTTTGCCTATAATATGTATGTGTTTATGCATATTGGATCCTTTCTGCCGATATGTATTCCCCCCTTTGGTGTTGGTAGCGCCGAAGGGGATTTTTTATTTCTTTTTCTTTATGATATATCCAATTATTATTAAGATAATACCTATTATGATTAAAAAATTATATCCTAATAAATACATAAAATTAAAAGACGTCATTTCAGGGCCCCAATCCATCTCACCAATATTGGGTGTTGTTGGGCTTATACAGGATATAAATAACTGTATAACTACTAAAACAGCTCCGATAAGAATAGGCAAATTACCTTTTGAATCATTTTTGTTACTCATTTTATTAAGCTCCCTTTTTAATTGATTTTATATTTTGCAGAATAGACTTGGCTGTTTGAAAATACTAATATGTATAATGTATCGTAATTGGTAAAATAGTCGGAATAATCAGTAAGATAACCATCTTCAGTAAATTCAAATACATCCATACATAAATTTTTACCTAAAAAATATTCTCTTTCGGTGATATATTGGTCGTCTTCATAAAATCCAAAATAGCAAGTAATTGGAAGACTGTTCATATAGTAATCTGTACCTTGGGTGCAAATTGTTTCTATATCAAAATCCGTAAATTTAATATCAAAATGGAGGTATCCGTCTTGTTCGTGGTGGTATCGAAGAACAAAATTTCCGGCATACCATGGTTCACCGTCTTTAATTTCGTATCCGTTATATGTGGCTTCAAACATTAAACGTAATACTTCGTGCCTGCTTTCTTGTTCATATTCAAATTCATCATAGTGTATATCGAAAGATTCGTCCCAACCGTCTTGATAACCTTCCTCATAACCAAAACTATAGCCATCGGCATATTTTTCGTTTAAATCATCCCTGGTTATTATATCACAAGCGGATGTGCAAAGGACTAATGATATACATAACGTTATACAGCAAATTACATAAAAAAATTTCTTCATATTTTTAATTCAATTCTGCAAATAACAAAAAGGTTAATCAATCTTTCTAATCAATAATTTCGGCACACCTAAAACAAGACATTGTTCAAGGTCGGAGCCGATTATTTTTTTTGTGGGATATAAAGAGTTTAGAGGGATTAAGCGCATCCAATCTTCATCTTGCACATATTCAACTCTTTTTAACGTCGCAGAATCACCATCATAAATAATAGCGCCAATTTGACCGCTATGATCAAGAGAACTCTGTTTTTGTATTAAAACACAATCACCATCTTGATAGTCGGGGAACATAGAATCGCCTTTTACGCGGAGTACAAAATAATTTTCACGACTTCCTTTTAAATAACTGCTCGGAATCTCTATTTCTTCACCGTCCCAAGATTCTTCTGCTATGCCATTGTAACCTGCTGCAATTTCGCCAATAACTTTAAAAGTGGTTGTGTCTTTGGTTAAAATGGGAGATTTGTATTCAAATTCTCTTTTTCCGTGAAGCGCTTCCATTGATATATTAAAAAAATCAGCAATAGCTTCTTTTGTTTCATAATCAGGTTCACGTAAACCACTTTCGTACATACTTATAGTACTGTTTGCAACATTAAGTGCTTTCGCCAATTCTGATTGGGTTAATTCACGAGATGTGCGCAAATTTCGTAAAATAATACTAAAACTACTCATTTTAGACCTCCTTTATGCCTATTATATATGGAAAAACACTAATTAGTCAATAAAAAAATTCACAAAATGTAAAAATATCACAAAATGTGAAAAAACACCTTGACATACTTCACAAAATGTGATAATATTAAGACGTAAACTTCACAAAAGGTGAAAGGAGTATCATATGTTAAATGTAAATGTAGGAGAAAAACTTATTACATTAAGAGGAAAGAAAACACAAGAAGCAGTTGCAAAAGGTGTTGGCATAAGTGTTTCTGCACTTTCGATGTATGAGCAAAACTTGAGGATTCCTAGAGATGAAATAAAAATAAAACTCGCGCATTATTATGGGACAACTGTAGGAAAACTTTTTTTTGAAAAATAAATTCACAGATTGTGAAGTTATTTTTTCGTACATATAAGAATTGTCGCCAAACAAAACTAAAAAAGCGAAGAAAGGAGCTAATATGAACTCAATAAGTTATTTGATTTTATTACTTGTGAGCAATTACATTGGTATAAGCCTTGGCTTTGCATGGAGTTGGAAAGATAAGGAAAAGGCAAAGTCAGTTGGATTACGTGCTTTGTTTTTTGGATTTGGCTCGTTATTCGGTTGGTTTTTAGCTATCTGATTCTAAAGAAACCATATCAAGTATCTTGGTTCGCGTTTCTCTTATTTTTAAAAACTCTGAATTTGTTATTTGATTATCAAGATCTTTTAGTAGCGGAATCACATTTTGGGATGCAAAGGGAATATAACTTGAAACCGCTTTTAATGAATTTGTACGTTCAATGTTATTTTTTGTAACACAATATCTGTCTACGCTGGTCATCATTTCCGAAAAAAACTTAGCTTTTGCAATGTTTTTTGAGTTGGCAAATTGAAAAGATAACTTTTTTTGTTCTTGTTTGTTATTTATTTTGCAAATGACAATAGAGGAAACTATGCTTAAAATTGCACATATCAGCGGTTCAAATTGTTCAATTATGTTTGTTAATGACATAATAAATTCTTTCATAAAAAGCCTCCTATTATTTTTTTATAGGATAGCACAAAAAACACCAAAAAACAAATAAATTTTTCGCACTCATAAAGAAACCGTCAAAAAAAGAAAGGCGTCTACAGCACATTTGTAGATGTAAAAGAAAAATGCCCGTAGATCTGGTACGGACATTAGCTGTAAAAAAAAGAAACGCCCGTGGTGCTTTCACAGACGCAACTTTCCCGAATTTGTTCACCCTGACTTGATGCAATACTTGAAAAGTTTAGCGGTCCTATGGTAGGGACTTAAACAAGGCAAGTATACAAGCAAAAGCACTACTTGTTTCTATCTCAAGTTGCATCACTTAAGCGGTTTCGGGTTCCGCTAATAAATTACTGCCCAAAGCATCAGCATTTAGCAGGGAACAGGCAGATGCAAAAATGTTTCCAATAGGAAATCACCTCACATTCTACCCATTAGGGCAAGTATATTATAGCAGATTTTCTTAAAAAATCAACTGACGGTTTCTTTATGGGTGCGAAATAAATAAAATAACCAGCCTCAAGCGAAGCAATTAACTGCTTCGCACCTCCTAAATAATTTTTAAATTACACAACTGTTAATGGTATAGACAGATAATATGTTTTTCCTTTTATACATAAAGAAGCAAAGTGATTGCTTCGCTTGGGGTTGGAATCAAGAAAGGAACAAAAAACTATGATGAGAATAAGTCCTCCTGCCAATTTTGAAATGGCGATAGAAATGTATTATGGCAAAGTTGAACTTTCTACTACAGATATTTGCAAATTGTTTAATGGATGTTCGCTTTCCTCGGCAAATAAATTAAAGAAGATTGCAAAAGATCTTATGCAAAAAGAAAATAGACTGCCCTGGAATTCAGGAAACGTTTTAACTGAGGTAGCATATCGGGCATGGAATATTGATATTCTCGATCTTGAGAAGCGTATGGCGAAATTACAAAAACTTCGGGAGAAAGCTGTAATATGAGCAACCAGATATGTTGGAAATGCGATAGGGCTACAGGCGGTTGTTCATGGTCGAGCAAGGGGATCCCCGTAAAAGGTTGGAAAGCTAATAAGACTACAATAAAAGATAATATAACGTCTAATAGGATAATTGACTCTTATGAAGTGTTAAAATGTCCGCTGTTTGTTTCTGAACCATCAAGATCGAGAATAATGCCCGGCAATTTTATTACAATTTCAGAATTAAGCAAGCGGTTGAATCTTACTGAACATGAGTTTTTACAGTTGAGTGATGATGAAGCTATAAAAATTGTGGCATCCGTAGGTCTTGATATAAGCGTAAAACGGAATAAAAAGAATAGACGTCGCTTTATTTGGGAGGGGAACTTATGACGGAACGAGAATTAAAACAAGCCTTTAATAATAAATGCCCGATAATGGCGTTTACAAGGGCAATAAGTTTAAGCGGTGATTGGGTGGAATATGCATATATAAACTCAATAATATATACAAGAGACAGATTCGGAAACGACATATTATGTGCCGAACTTATGGACAAAAGCGGAAACAGTGTTGCAAAGTTTCGAGCAGAAAGTATCAAGGCAAAGGGGGCATGAAAAATGAACGATTATATTTTTGAATTTAAAGGCAGAAAAGTGCGAATAAGGGAGAATTCTATTGCATGGAATATATGCACTCTATTTGGTGTTCTGTCTATTTTTTTGTCCTTTGTGTTGCCGTACATAGCGATAGTGATTTTTTTATGACTGAAAGTTTTGTTTTTGACAAAGCAAAGTGGCATGCGGATAAAGACGGTTGTTGGCTTATGTTAAGAATTGACAGACCGCAGGCGGCTATTACTTTCTGCGCTAATAAAGAAAACAAACTATATTCAGCTGATATAAAACGATACTATCAGAAGCGAAGCCTTGAGGCGAACAGACAGCTTTGGGTTTTTATAGATAAGTTGGCTGTAGAACAACGCATACCTCCGATTGAAGTGTATAGAAAATTTGTGCGCGATTTAGGCGGTAATTCTACGATAGTTCCGATTAAAGAAAATGCGGTAAACGAATGGAAAAGAATATGGGCCTCGCATGGTATAGGATGGTTCTGTGAATCTTGGGGAAAGGCAAGAAATTTTCCTGAATATGAAAATATTATTTGTTATCATGGATCCAGTGCATACGATTCTAAAACAATGTCGCGATTGATAGATTCAGTTGTTGAAGAATGTGAAAATTGCGATATAGAAACGTTGCCACCGGAAAAATTGGCACTTTTAAAGGCGGGGCTTAAATGAAATCAGTACGAAGTAAAGCTACGGATATTCCGCAATCGGTGAAAAAAGCAGTTTTTGAACGTGATAACGGTAGATGTATTTTCTGTAGAAATCCGGGACTTCCCGAAATGCATTATATTAGCAGGCAACGTGGTGGACTGGGAATAAAGGAGAATATAGTAACCGGTTGTCGGAAATGTCATGATATATATGATTTTGGTGATAAATATCAAAAACAGTTATTTGATGATATAATTTGGGATTATTTAAAAAAACATTATCCCGATTTAAAAAAAGAAGATCTATATTTTAAGAAATGGAGTGATGTAAGTGAATGTTGCAATGTTGGTAGGCAGGCTGACAAAGGATCCTGATTTGCGTGCGACGACAAGCGGAATAAGTGTGTGCACTTTTACCTTGGCGGTAGATAGACATACTGCGGATGATAAAGCGGATTTTATTCCTATTGTTGTATGGCGAGGACAAGCTGATAACTGCGCTAAGTATCTAAAAAAAGGAAGTCAGGCGGCGGTGCGAGGAAGTATTCAGACGCGTACTTATGATGGATCTGACGGTAAAAAAAGATATACGACAGAGGTCGTCGCAGATGAAGTTCAGTTTTTAGGATCTCCCGTTCAGGCGGTTGAGGAAAACACACAGTTACAGAACGTAACGGACGATGAATGTCCGTTTTAAAAAAAGAAAGGAGCAAATAAATGTCTCGCCCACTTAAAAGTGGGGTAGATTACTTTCCTAAAGACGTTGATTTTTATACAGATCCTAAAATCCAACTTTTGAAAAAAGAGTTTGGTGCTAAAGGAATGTATATTCTTGATTGTGTTCTTTGCAATGTTTATAAGGAAAATGGTTATTATTTGGATTGGAATGATGACATTTGCTTTCTGATGTCTGACGGTGTCGATGGTGAATGCAAACCCAATTTTATAACTGAAGTAGTAAAAGGGTGTATCCGACGTTCTATTTTTGATAAAAGGGTGTTTGATATGTTTGGAGTAATTACTTCGGCGGGAGTTCAAAGGCGATTTTTAAGAATGTGCAATAATCGTGAACAAATAATTATGGTTGAAGAGTATTGGTTGCTGGATATAAACGATAAAAACGATGTTCCGGCAGGTACTCTTAATAAACTCACCCTAAAACCGTTAAAGACCAAGCAAAAACCAAATAAAAGTAAGCAAAACAGCGTTGAAAGTGATGGAAACCCCAAAAAGGAAAAAGAAACGAAAAAAGAAGAAATTATAAAAAATAAAGTTCCGGATCCTATTATAAAAGAATGGAACAGTTATGTGGAAATGCGTAATAAGATACGTAAGCCAATGACAAATGATGCAATGTGTTTAGCATTAAAAAAACTTGAGGAGCTTGCGCCTGATGATTATGAAACACAAAAAGCGATTTTAAATCAATCAGTGTTCAGATCATGGCAAGGTTTATTTCCGATAAAAGGGAATGATTCACAAACAAATGGTAATAGGCGCAATAACCATTTTCAAGGACGTAATACCGTATACGGAGATTCTTTATATTGTAATCCTGCGGAACTTGAAGTTTAATTAAAAAAATGGCAGACGGAAAGTCTTTAATTATGTTTGTTAGAAAAAACATTCAGGCGGATATGCCGTTTGTAACGGTAGAATTTGACGTTAAAAGCAACAAAGTTCTTCAAGCACATGGTTTAAAAAACTCACGTCCTGATGAAGACGTTATGAATTTTATATCACAATGGGTTGAGTTTGTAAAACAACAGAAAAAACATCAAAAAAAGAGCGCGTAAAAAGGAGCGATTTTAAGTGTCAGAACGAGAAAAACTTATTGATATTCTTGCTAATAGCAGGGCCGTTACTGATATGGAAACGTTTGAAGAAAATGCGGATCATCTTTTAAAAAACGGTGTTACAGTATCGCTTTGTAACATTAAAAACAAGAACGTTAAAGGTGTGTGAATAAAAGTGATCGATAACGATTTTGATGAGCAGGCTTTTATAGATAATATAGAACTTCGTATCGATTGGAATTTACCTATATCGAAAGACGAATTGGAACTATACGAAAAGATAACAAAGGAGCGTGAACAGGAATGAATGTTCGAGAAGCGTGTGAATTGATAAAAAAATATGCTAAATGCCCGAAATGTGGGTGTGAGGTTGTTGGTAATGGGAAAGGCACACTGGAAGTTGATAAAAGCATATTCAAGCGAACTTGCCATTGCGGTTGGAGCGTTATCATTGATAAGATGAAAGGCGGTGAGGGGTGATGGCTGAATATAAATTGACACCCGAAAAGATATGCAGTTATGATGAAGCATACGACATTTACGATGCTGAGGAAATAGGATGGTGTGTAAAATGCAAATGCGACAAAAATTGTCCTATGTATAAGAAATTACACACACGCACGCCAAAAGAAAGAGGTGGGGAGAAGTGAAAGCGTGGTTAGTTAGAGAAAAAGACGAATGTTGCGCAGAAATTGTCTTTGCCGAAACAAGAGGAAAAGCAAGGGCGTTGGCATTATCAAGTGATTGTTGCGAGTATGCTAAATTTACCGATATTGAAGCGTGCAGAATGCCCCAAGCCGATAAATATTACAAAGAGGGCAAATGGCACTTGGATTGGAAAAATCCGCAAGACCGAATTGTTCTTGTTAAGGAATGTGGGTTTGTATGTGATATAGACTATTTTGATTTATCAGATTGCGAGAGTTGTTCCTCAAAAGAATATTGCGACAGATATAAGGAAAGCGAGGTAACGGAAGAATGAGAGAGATTTTGTTTAGGGGAAAAAGAAAACACATTGTCGATTTAAAAGACAGTGGTTGGGTTTTTGGAGATTTGATTACAGAAGAGTTTTCAATTTATACCAAACTACGAATTTTAATAGAAATTATCCCCGAAACATTAGGACAATACACGGGCTTGACCGACAAGAACGGCAAAAAGATTTTTGAGGGAGATATAGTTGCTTTAGGCGAATATCGGTACACGGTCGAATGGAAAGAAGATAGGCTTGGATATGGCTATTTTGAAACGGCTGATAGAATGCTTCAATGTGATGGCGGACATTGTGAAATCATCGGCAACATACACGATAATCCTGAATTGTTAGGCGGTGAAAACAGATGAAATCAGTTTTAATATCAATTCAGCCTAAATGGTGTGAACTAATTGCAAGCGGTAAAATGACCGTAGAAGTTAGAAAAACAAAGCCGAAAATTGATGTGCCGTTTAAGTGCTACATTTATTGTACATTACAAGGAAGCAATGAATTTTTTAAAGAAGATTGTAATGGCGATGTTGCAAAATGGAACAGAAGTAAAATGGCGTTTAAAAAAGGTAAAGTTATAGGCGAGTTTGCGTGTGATTGCATAACCCCGCTTTATAATGTGTGTACTGACGAATGGAAATATTTACAAGGTTGTTTGCACAATATAGAAAAAGAACTTGTGAAACAAGCGTGTTTGACGGAAAACGAACTTAACCATTATGCAAGTGGGAAACGATGTTATGCTTGGCACATATCCGACCTTAAAATTTACGATAAGCCGAAAGAGTTGGGCGAGTTTATGAACCCTTGTATAGATAAAGACCACTATTGCCCTTTATGCCCCTTTGGTAGTGAATTGTTTGCAGGCGGAACAGAAGCAAACGAGTACGGACATATTTGCTTAAATAAGGTTAAAAGACCGCCACAGAGTTGGTGCTATGTTGAAAGCGAGGGAGCGGAAGAATGAAAATAACATTTAATCTTGAACTCAACAACGAAAAGTGTACCAATTTTCGTATAGCGGAAGCGGTTGTTAACCTTTGTGAAGATACACACGAATCTTGTAAGGATTTTAATGCAGAGGTTATAGCCAAAATGATACTTTTACAGATTGGTACAAGGAAAGAGGTAATGAAAGAATGAGAGAGATTTTGTTTAGGGCAAAAACAGAGCCGAATGCCAAAAGTAGTATGATAGGGAAAATTATCAAAAATCCAAAATGGATATATGGTTATATTGATTTGGGGTATATGCACGATTGCAAAACCGCCCTTATAGGAGACGAAAAAGGTAATAACGTGTATAAATGCCAATATGAAACCGTAGGACAATACACAGGCTTAACCGAGAACGGCACGAAGATTTTTGAGGGGGATATTGTCAAATACAAACACACGGACGGTATTAGTTTTAATGGTGTTAAATTAACCGTTACGGGCAAAGTTATTTACAATGAAAAAAATGCAAGTTTTGCAGTTGATGGCAAAGACGAAATCGGGGCAAAGAGTTTTGACTACTTCCCAATAAAAAACATTGAAGTCATCGGCAACATACACGATAACCCTGAATTGTTAGGCTGTGGTGAAGAATGACACTTGAAGAAGAATTGAAGAAAAATTTTTGGAGAATTACTTATAGTTTTTGGTGTGGAGTACAATACGATTGGAGTGAGAAAGAATGACCGACACAGAAATAATTAAGGCTTTGGAGTGTTGCAGTAACTCAAATTCTGACGAAGATTATTGTAAGGACTGTCCTTATAACTCAATAAAATATTGTGCTTCTGCTATATCCAAAGATGCCCTTAACCTTATCAACCGACAGAAGGCAGAGATTGAAGAAATAGTACATAAATTAGAATGTTTGCTATGCCACGCAACGGGCGGGAAATTATCCAAACACACATACCCGCTTGATATTATGTATACTTTTGTTAATGATGAAATACAAGATTATTGCGAAGAAGCGAGATCCGAAGCGGTGAAAGAGTTTGTTGATTTAGCAATAAAAACTATTTGTGAAAAGGTTAATGCTCCATCACCAAGCGAAAGTTATATCGTTGAAAAATGTATTGAGGTTATTGACAACCTCTTAAAAGAAACGGTGGGTGATGAAAAATGAAAAAATCTTTTGAAAGTCCGTTTTAATGGATGATCGGTTAGTTAAAATATATAAAAGGGGAGAAAAACAATGGTTGAATACAAAGGTTATAAAATAACACAAGCACCGAACAATCATATCGGAATAACCAAAGAAGGGCATGTATTAGCACACATTCAATGCGATAAAGAACTCTCTGAAGACGAACTCAAAGAAACAATCGAATGGTTTATAGATTTTACCCAAAATCTATGTAAAAATAAAATATAAAAGGATGGTAAAAAACAATGGTAAAAGGTCTTTATGTACACAAAAAAGAAGGAAGATGGCGTTCAAGTTATACAATTGTAAATTTAGAATATGAATCGGAAGGACCATTGACAATAGTACAACATGATAAATACGTACTGCTTCAGGTAATACCAGAAGAAAAAATAATTAGATTATATATGTTTAAAAATAACGAACTCTGTATGCGTGGGTGGAATTTTAAAAAACTAACTAAAAAAGAAATGGAGGAAGAACTTCAGTGGTGTATAGAAAAATATGAAGAAGATCTGCGTAAACAAAACAATGAACAGTGATTCAATCAGTATTAAAAATAAAACAGGTGCTGAATATGACGAATAAGGAAAAGAAAAAAATATTAAAACAGTTCGCGCAGATTGATCGGCATATTGAAATATTGATTAAGGAACGCGACGACATATATTCATCTGTTAAAACCAGTCGGTTTTGCGATATTCCAGGCGGTGCACAAAACGTATCAATGCCGGAGCAAGCGTTAAAACTTATTGGGGAAATGGATGCTAAACTCAATGAAGAAATAGAACGTCTTCTGCTTGTTAAAACGTCGATTACGGATGCAATATATGCTATGAGAGATATAACCGAAAGGGATATATTGTTATTGCATTACATAGGTGAAAAACAAGCGAACGGCAGGTATAAACAGCTGTATTTGTGGCAAATTGCAAATGTAATAGGTTATAGTTTAGATACAACAAATCACAAGCACGGCGAAGCATTGACTCACATTAATTTAAAAAATAACAAGTTATAACAACTATGGTTGTGATAATATGTTATTGTAAAAGATTGTCAGTAATGATAATCTTTTTTTGTTTTTTGCTCCATTCTTGACGTTTCGGCAGTTGGACGTTATCAGCTGCCACCAATCGCATTTAGACGTAGTCATGTGATGAGGAGGAGAGGGCGGGTTAATATATACCATAAAGGAGGTATTTTGTGGGCAAGAAAAAGCTTAGCGACAAACAACGTAAATGGATTTATTTCTATAAGCAGGGAAAGTCCGAAGGTGAAGCGGCAGAGCTTGCCGGGTATAAAGCAAATAGCAAACACTCCTTTGCACAAATAGGTTACGAAAACTTGAAAAAACTTGAAGAACATATAAAAAATCGCGAAGAACTGTTGGATAAACAAAATATAGCCGATATGCAGGAAATAAACGAGTTTTGGACGACGGTAATGAATGATCCTGAAGCAAGGATGCAAGATCGATTAAAGGCTTCAGAACTGCGCGCAAAGGCCGCAGGCGGTTTTATAAATGATGTAAATGGTGGAAATACTGTTGTGATTCTTTCAGGGGATGATAAGATTGCAGACTAAAGTATATTTGCCTGATATCGTCGGGAAAGGGTATGGACATTTTTGGAAGAGCGAAAAAAGATATAGAGTTTTAAAAGGCGGTAAAGGCAGTAAAAAATCAACTACTACTGCATTAAATCTTATATATCGCCTGATGAAATATCCTGAATCAAATCTTTTAGTTGTGCGCGCTGTATTCAATACTCACAAGGATTCGACCTTTGCACAGTTAAAATGGGCACAAGAAAAACTTGGAGTGAGTCATTTATGGCAAAACAATATCAGTCCACTTGAAATGACGTATAAACCAACGGGGCAGAAGGTTTTATTCCGCGGCTTCGATGACGTTTTAAAGTTGGCATCAACAACAGTTTCAAAAGGCTATCTCTGTTGGGTGTGGATAGAAGAAGCCTTCGAGATAGCCTCTGAAGCAGATTTC
Source organism: Clostridia bacterium (assembly GCA_045541035.1). Taxonomy (GTDB): domain Bacteria; phylum Bacillota; class Clostridia; order Christensenellales; family QALW01; genus UMGS1322. The sequence continues at coordinate 65,447 of JAZQII010000049.1, forward strand.
GATAAATTAGACCTTTCTGTTCCTCGTGGAAATATTTCTGAAAATCTTTTTAAGCAAACAACGATAACATTTAATCCCTGGAGTGAAAAGCATTGGCTTAAAAAAAGATTCTTTGATAAAACAGACGAGAGCGTTGATATATATACAACCAATTATATGATAAATGAGTTTCTTGATGAGACGGACAAAAAAATATTCGAGAGAATGAAAAAAGAATCTCCGCGAAAATATGATGTTGCCGGCTTAGGAAATTGGGGTATTGCAGAAGGAACTATATTTGAAAATTGGTATGTTCTTGAATTTGATTATAAAACACTTGGAATTTGTTATGATAATGCAGGGAGAAAGGTTGATTTATCATGGCAATATAATGCATTTTTCGGGCTCGATTATGGTTATACAAATGATCCAACGGCATTTATAGCTTTTATGGCGAATCCTATTGAAAAAGAAATATACATATACGATGAGCATTATGAACATAAGATGCTCAATAGCGATATTGCAACAATGATTAAACGTAAGGGATATTCAAAAGAACGTATTCGAGCAGATGCTGCGGAACCGAAATCTAACGATGATTTAAGACGTTTAGGTATTCAAAGGATTCAGCCTTCTATTAAGGGCAGAGATAGTGTTATAAATGGCATTATGGCTATTAAAGAATATAAAATTTTTGTGCATCCATCGTGTATAAATACAATTGCAGAACTTCAATCATATTGCTATAAAAAAGATAAAAATGAAAATGGGATCAATGAACCGGAAGATTCTAATAATCACCTTATGGATGCTTTAAGATATGCTTTCTACGACGTCAGATTCTTTAAACCTACAGATCCGAAAGAAAAACAAAGACCAACAGCGACAGAATATTACGATATGAAACATGGATTATCACCGGATGATATGAAGGGAGAGTGGTTTTGATGGAATTTCTTTTAATGTTGATTTTAAACGCTTTATGGATTGGTATTTGCTTTGCTTGCATAATTGCAGGAATATCTTTGGGAATTAAACGGCAGAAAACAATAGAACCAATACCGATAAGCGAAGAGGAAAAAAAGAAACGTGAAAGAGAAGACCGTGAACTAAAAAATTTTTGGACTTATAACGGCGATGTACAAGCCGATAAGTAATATTTAATATATGCCCCAACCATAGGGCAGAAAGGATGTAACAATGGAACAAAATACCGATGTAATGGAAGCCACCATGCAACCTGAAGCAGAGGAAATGTCTTCTGAAACAATAGATAACGAAACCCAACCACAGGAATCTGAAGAAATTGAAGAAGAGGATAATGGCGCGGAAGTTCTTGATGAATCAAAAGATGTTCTTCCGTTTGTTGTAAGATATAATCATAAAGATAGGGAATTATCACGTGAGGAAGCTGTTGATTTTGCCCAAAAAGGGATGAAATTGGACAGTTTATCACCAATGCTTGATGATTTATCGTATTTAGCGGCAATCAAAGGGAAAAACCCGCAGGAATTGATTAAAGAGTACATACAAACAGAAGAAGATCTGCATAAAAGTGAAATCATTGATAACATTGGCAGCGATAAGAAAGAAATAGTCGATGTGCTTATGGAAAAATACAGAACTGAAAACAGATCTAAATTTGAAAAAGCGAAGAACGAGCGCAAGCAGGCTGAAGAAGCAGAGGAAAAAAAGGCGATAGAAACGCTTGAAAGCAGAATAGCTGATGAGTTTGTTGAGTTAAAAACCTATGTTCCAAGCATTCAGAGTCTTTCAGATGTCCCCAAGGATGTCTTAAAAGAAGCTGAAAAAGGAAAAAACCTTTGCGATGCATATCTGCGATATCAGCAAAAAGAAAAAGAACGAATTGACAGCGCAAGGCAGACGGCGGCAAACAATTCGCAATCTTCTGCCGGAAGAATTAACGGTGATACTGAAAATGATCCGGCAGCAATGGCACTTTTAAACAGTCTGCGATCATAAAAAAAGGAGAAAAATAATATATGGCACTTAATTCAATAGCATATGCTCAGAAATATGCTTCTGAGCTTGACAACATCATAATACAGAAATCGGCAACGGGCTTTTTGGCTGATAATGCGCTTGCAGCAAAATTTGTAGGCGCAAAAACTGTACTCATTCCTGATATTGATTTTGTAGGTCTTGGCGATTATGATCGCGATAATGGCTTTCCTCAGGGTAAGATTACCGTTGCCAATACATCCTATCAGCTTTCAAAGGACAGAGGCAGAGAACTTCAACTTGACAGAATGGATATGGATGAAACCGGTATTGCAGGACTTGCAGGAAAGACACTTAAGGAATTTGTGCGCACTCAAGTTATTCCTGAAATGGACGCATACGTTATTTCAAAACTTGCTGGTGTAGCAACAAGCAAGGGACATACGGAAACGTATGCAGAGAGCACCGTATATAAGACGTTTGTAAAATTAACAAACAGTGTTCAGGCGCAGGCAGGCTTTGACGAAGAGCTGGTTTGCTTTATGGATCCCAATGCCTATGCGGCGCTTATGAATACATCTGAACTTCAGAGAATGATCATCACTTCTGATTTCAAACAGGGCAACGTTGACATTAAGGTTAAGAAGATCAATGACGTTGCAATTATTCCCGTAGCGGCCGATCGCATGAAGAGCATGTATGTGTTTGATGCCGGCGCAGGCACAGAAGCAGGCGGTTTTACTCCTGCAGAAGGTGCAAAGACAGTTCATATGCTTGTAATGCCCAAGAGTGGTGCAAGTCTTGTTAAAAAGACAGAACAGCTTCGAATCTTTACACCTAATCAGAACACAGATGCAGATGCATATCTCTTCCAGTACAGACTTTATTATGATGTTTTCGTTAAGAAGAGCAGATTAAATCATATTTATGCTGCATTTGAAGGCTAAAGTAAATTAAAGAATAAAAGGACTTCACGTTGCTGAAGTCCTTTTTATATTATAGGAGGATATTTTTATGAAACTTATAAGTGAATATGGAAACGAAATCGTTGAAACTGATGATATCAATAAAATTGAAAGGCTTAAATCATTAAATTTCAGAGAAGTGGCAGAAGTCAAAATAAAAGAAATAAAAGATGATAAGGAATCTAAAGAAGAAAAAAACAATATAAGTTCGTCAAAGAAAACACAAAACAAAAAAGTAAACCCTTCAACAAAAGGAAGGAGCAAGAAAAATGGAAATAAAAAAGAAGCCTAACGAAATATTTAAAGAATATGAGCAAGGCACAGAATTTAAAAACTCTATTGGAAATAGAGGAATCTATGAACAAAGCAAAATGAACGAGCGTTTTTATGTGGGCGATCAATGGCACGGTGTAAATGCAGGCAATACAAGACCATTAGTGCGCCGAAACATTATAAAGCGCATCGGTGAATATAAAATATCTTCAATCAGTGCAAGTCCCGTTACTGTTAATTATTCCGCAGACGGTATCCCAAACACTGTGGATATGAAAGAAACAATAGATAAAACAAAAAAAGAAATGTTTAGCGGTAGCGTTCCGCAGGGTGAAATAACAAACGAAGAAATTGACGTTGTTATGGATGCGCTTACAGTTTACGAAAAGGTTACGGCAGAGCGTTTAAAGTTTACGGACCTTGTTACAGAACTTGCAAAAAATGCGTATATTTCGGGAACGTCGTTTCTTTATACTTATTGGGATTCATCGATCGAAACGGGATTGTTTGCTGATCAAGGGAAAACAACTTCTATTAAGGGCGATATTAACTGTCAGATACTTAACGTTGAAAACGTTATTTTGGGCGATCCTAACAACAACGATATACAAAGTCAGCCGTATATCATTATTTCGGAGCGCAAGCCTTTAAGCGTGGTAAAACGTGAAGCAAAGCAGAACAGACTTAAAGAAGCAGATGTTGAATCAATCACTGCAGACGAAGGCGCGGAATATAATGCCGGTGATTGGGGCGAGAAAGAGCCTTCCGAGAACACAAGAGTAACGGTATTAACAAAGTTCTGGAAGGAATATGACAACGATGGGAATAAATACAAAATCAAGGCTATTCGCGTTACAGAAAAGGCGGTTATCCGTCCTGAATGGGATATGAATATACGTTTATATCCCCTTGCAAAATTTGTATGGTTACCCCGTTTTTCTTGCGGTTATGGCGACAGCGAAATAACATACTTGATCCCCAACCAGATTGCCATTAACCGTGCACTTTCTTCAGCGGTATGGTCTGCAATGATTACGGGTATGCCGAAAACGGTAGTTAATAGAGATCTTATATTAGATCCCGTAACTAATGATCCGGGGCAAATAATCAACCTAAACGCAGGAACAGACTATGATGTGCAAAGAGCGATAGCATACATTCAGCCTCCGCAGTTTACATCACAACTACAGAACGTTGTTGCAGACATTGCAAACAGTACGCTTTCGGATTCGGGCGCAAATGATGCCGCATTAGGTGATTTAAGACCTGATAATGCATCGGCAATTATTGCCATGCGTGAAGCCGCACTTATGCCTATGCAGGTATATCAAAATAGATTCTATTCGTGTATTGAAGATATTGCACGTATATGGGCTGACTTTTGGCTGAATATGTACGGAGAAAGACCTTTAAAGATTCAGGATAAGAACGGAACACAGTATTTGCCGTTTAATGCTGAACGTTATAAGTCGCTTATTGTCAATGCTCGCGTTGACGTTGGCGCATCTACACTGTGGGGCGAATCCGTTGTTATTGCTTCTTTAGGCAATCTTTTGCAGTCGGGTATTATAACGCCTATTCAGTATCTTGAACGTATACCCAAAGGAACTATACCCGATATTACGGGACTTATTGATTCACTAAAAGAAGCACAAATGCAAAATGCGCAGGCTAAAGAGGACTTTATTGTTCAGTTCGCACAAACTCATCCACAAGAGTATGAAGCATTTAAGCAAATGCCTGCAAGTGAACAAGAAAAACTTCTTGATCAGTATATGAAAGGCGGTATAGCATGACGGCAGACAAAGTTATAAAAAGAGCAATCGAGATGCTCGGTCTAAATGACATATACGGAAGCACGGGAGATGCACGTTTACAGACTGCATCTCTATCCGCGCTTAACACGGTATATGCTGATTTATTTTATCTTAAAAATACAGACGGATTTCAGGAAATATCGGATATTTCAGAGCCTTTAAGCCTTGATGAAAGAACGTTATACAACGTTATGCCCTACGGCGTGGCGGCGTATATAGCGCAAAGTTTAGGCGATACTGACAGTCAGCAGTTTTTCTCTATTCTTTATAACTCCAAAAGAAAAACGGTAGTAAATACAAGCACCATTCAGGACATGTTACCTGCAATAGAGGGGTGATTAAATGATTCCGGTTATGAACAGACGGGGAACATATCAATTAAAAATTCCCGAACTTTCGGGCGGATTAAATCTGCGCGACGGTGTGAGCCTTGTTAATGACAATCAATTAACAGACGTAAAAAACATGTGGTATAAAGACGGAATCTTGCGAACAAGACCGATGTTGCGCGAAAATGAAAATTATACCTTGATCCCACGAACAGAAAACGGCGCAATTTCAACCAATCCCATGAATAACACGCGTATAAACGATAAAGTGTATTATTTAGAAATGGTTAAAGGTACAGATCTTGCCAGTAGCGTAGAGCGCATATTATTAAAATATGTCAGCGCAAACGATGAAATTGACTTAGGATATATCGATGTTGAAGCAAAATCGTCAGCGCTTGCCATAACTCACAATGGAAACATTTATGTATATACACACGGTGAAAATACAAATGAAATATACATTGTTGAATGGGTTTCGGAAGGGGTTTATAATTCCCCGCGAAAAGTTGCAGAAACAGAAATATATACACCTTTAGTTCTTACCAATATTTGGAGTTGCTACAACGTGGGCGGTGATGCACAGTCTTTAATAAAAAACGGTGCTACACAAGTCGAGGGTTTCAACCTTTTGGGAAATCGATATAAAATGCAAGGTTCGTTATACGATGCTTCGGAAAACGGAAACATAGAAGTTACCGATCAAGACGGAAACGTAATAGATACGGTTTCGTACATGGAATATGGAGTGCCCTTTACTCCGCATAATTTAAGTTATAATGCGCTTATTTATTTAACGTACACAGATGTAAAAGGTATTGAACATAAACACTCGGTGCAATGTCCAAGAACGGGAATAATCGCACCTTGTATTGAAACAAGCGCATCACAAGCAAATGCCAAAGATGATTATTGGCTTCATTCAATTATTAGGAACGGTATTATTCATATAATATTAAATAAAAGCAATGATATAAATAATTATGCTCCTGAAACAATTAAACGTGCAGAATATGTCAACAATAACATGATTATTGATGCACCGTGCGAAAACCCTCAATCAAATTGGGAAAAAGTAACGGGCATGACACAAGCGGTATGGTACGGAAATACTTCTCTTGGAATTAACGGTGGAAGCAGATTGTTTTTAGGCGGTAACGTTAAAGATCAAGAACAAGCACTTGTTGTTTGGAGTGATTTTGAAAATCCTTTGTATTTTTCCGAAAATAACTATGCTTACGTTGGCGACAAGTCGCAAAGAGTAACGGCATTTGGCAGACAAGGCGCAAGCCTTATCGTGTTTAAAGAAAACGAAATATATTCAACACAATATACGCAAGGCGAAGTGACGGCAGAAGAACTTGTAAATCAAACGGCAATAGATATCACAACTCGCATGGCTTACTTCCCGATGGTTTTAATTCATTCGGTTATTGGTTGCGACTGTCCGCGTACTGTGCAATTATGCCGAAATCGTTTAGTGTTCGCCAATTCATCAGGCAGAGTGTATACGCTTACCGGGCAGAACCAATATTCAGAGCGTAACGTTTACGAAGTTTCTGAAATGATTTCAAATAGGCTTAAAACCGAAAAAAACCTACAAATGGCACACGCCGTAGATTGGGACGGTAAATATATCCTATTTGTTAATAATAACGCTTATTTAATGGATTATAACAGTTACGGATTTGAAAACATCTCGTCTTATACAAGGCAAAGCGATGCCAATATGCTTTTGCCCTGGTGGATATGGGAACTTCCTATAACTCCCAAAAACATAACAACGCTTAATGAAACAATAATACTTACTGATATTAAGGAATGGTATGAAGTTGCGGAAAGCGCAGGGTGGTTTTCAATACACAAGTATCATATTACCGGGGAGAACGGAAAAGATATTTTATATCGTTCAAGTTTCAACGGTACAACGCTTACACGTCAGAAATATGATAGCGATGTATTGGCAATGATACAGACTAAAATATTTGATTTTAACGAACAATCCGCATATAAAAACATTATAAAAGTAAACGTTGCTTTCGGCAATAATAACGGTGTTCCCGTTTTGGTTAAGTTTATATCAGAAGTAACTAAAACAGATGAACACATAGTGAATGTAAACGGCGCAGAAACAACTCTCCGTGAGCCTGCGCATATAAAAAATAAAGCGTTTATTCCTTACACAAGAATATGTTCCCGTTTCGGGATCAGAATTGAATCTACAAGTGGAATGGAATTAGACGGAATAACTTTAAATTACAGAATGGCAGGGGGTATAAAATAATATGGCGTTAAGTTCTTATTATCGTCAATATGATGCACAAAACCTTGATGCTTTAAATCAGCAAAAGGAAATAATAAATCAAACTGCGGATTCATCAATAAAAATGATTGAAGATGCAGGCAATGCACAGATCAAAGAAGCGGAGCACGCCTATGATGGCGTTATAAACACCGCCAATGTGCAGAAACTTATAAATGAGCGCGCAGTTGCCGAAAGAATGTCAAACATGGGATTAACAGATTCAGGCTTAAACCGAACACAGCAGACGGCTATAGAATTAAGTCGTTCTAACGCAATAAATAATGCAATGATCGCACGCCAAAAACAAGTTGACGCCATTGCTCTTGCTGTTCGTCAGCAAGTAGGACAACTTAACATTCAGCGAAACAACGATATTATGAACGCAGACCTTACATATAATGCAAATAAAAATTCCTGGGCATCAAGTATGTATGATGCAGATCAGCAGGCAGCGGCGGCAAGATATAAGGCGCAGTTGGACAATAATGCGAAAATAAACGACAACCAAACAAAAGCACGAGAAGCACTTATAGGAATATTAGATGATATTGATATATCTGACGATGCAAAAAAAGCATATACATCCAATTATTATTCAACATATGGGGAAGATCCTATAATTGATTCATATTATAATAATTTGTTCCCTGATGTTGAGAAACAAACCGCGCACGAAACAGAAAGTCTGTATGCTTCATATGATGCAAAATACAACGAAAATATTGATAAAGTCGTTGCAGATACTACGGCGGCCAAAAAGCTTGTAGCGCAAATGCCAACATATGCAAAAAATCTTGAAGAAGCAATCGAATGGATAAAAGAGTTGTATGGAGACGGAAACAGAGGAATAAGTAGAGAGTTGGCTCAATACCTTGTAAGATATGCAAATTCAAGATATTCAGCATGAAAATTTTAAGAAAAAAGGAAATAAATAAAAATGTCAATGTCTTTTGAAGAGATTTTAGAAAAAGAGAAAGCGTATGCACAAAGAACAAAAGCACCAACTTTTGATGAAATTTTAAAAAGCGCAAGTACAAAAAGGAGAGCAACACAAGCGGATCAAAAAATATTAGACGATGCAACGTCTTATGCAAAAAATGTATTTAATGATTATAAGACGGATTTTTCTGCACTTAATTTTAATTCTTCAAAGAGGATGTCGGAAAAATACAACAACTATCTTCAGGAATATGCAAAAAAGGCAGAGAATGCAAAAAACTTGTTGATGTATATTGATGTTGATGATGTTCAAAGAAGGGAAATTCTTAAGGGGTTGGATGAAACATTATCCGCAATCAATAAAATTAACGTATCTGTAGATTTCTATTCGCAGTTTGCGAACGAGGAAGAATATAAACAATCGATGGAATTTTCAGAACTTTCATCTGATGAAAAGAAAGCTTATATTGAAAAACGTAAAAAAGATGCGGAATATTTTGGAAAGATACTTGACCGTTATGAGCGTTCGAAATATGAAAACTATTCCATAGACATCGGCGAGTCACCGGTTGCAGGTCCGCAAGGGTTAATAAAAGAACTTGAAGCTGTAGGAATAGGTACGGGAGATCTTCAAATTGTAAACGGAGATGTGCAGAAATTTGAAGAAGATGCCTATAAAAAGTATGAGCAAATAAAGGCTGAAATTGGAAGTTATGAAAGTACAATGGAAGCATTAAAGTTCGCTCAAAACGTTTCAGACTTTAAGGAAAAATTGACTACTGACGGACTTGTTGCGGAATGGGAACAAAACGGATCGAAAGATTATTCCGCACATTTGTCTAATTCGTCAGAAATGTTTGAAGATGAAAAAATCGTTTATAATGTTCTTGCGCGTCGCGCAGGACAAATAATAAACGTTTATGATGACGGACGTGTTGAAATTGCAGATGGAAAATATGTAAAACTTTATAAAAAGCAACAGCGCAAAGGTTTGACTGATTCCGAAATGGCATTACAATTGGGTGTTTCCACAAAAGAATATAAGGAAAAAGTTGCGGATGCTGCGGAATTTGTTGAATTTAAAAAGAAACTTGAAGATTATGCAAATCAGAGAAAAGGAATAAAAATTGCGGAAAATCTTGATGGGAAATTACTGTTGCAAGAATTATACGGGATTGTATCCGGCGCAGAAACATGGCTTTCAGGAATGCAATCATTAGTTACGGGCGAAAGCAAAAATTCCGCAACAGACTACGCTTCAGCGTTAATTAAAGAAGATATTAAATCAGGCTATGGAGTATGGTCACCGTTTTGGGGTGGTGCTTACGATACAAATGTTTCCATAGGACAAATGGTTCCTTCCATTGCTATCTCGTATGTTGTGGGCGGTGCAGCCGGTGCGCTTGGTGCATCAACAAAAGGGGCACAGTTAGCGGGAAATATTGCCTTTAAGACTTCTTTTGGCGGTTCTGTTTATGGTAATGCATACACAGAAATGATAAATGCAGGGTACAAACCTACACAAGCCAAAACGTTTGCATCCTTATCGGCGGCATCAGAAGTATTTCTTCAGGATATGCTTGGTGGTATCGGAAAGTTTTCCGGTAAATTAACAAATGTATCAATTAAAGCAGTTGCAGATAATATAGATAATGCATTTGCGCGAATTGCTGTTTCAGGAGTACTTGAGGGACTTGGTGAGTTTACCGAAGAATCGTTACAAGAAATTCTTAATCCTATTTATAAAAGCATTATAACCGGCAACGTTGAACCTATTGATTGGGGTAATGTTTTATATTCAGGCATTCTTGGCTTTGCTACGTCGGCAGTAATGAACGGTCCAGGATACGTAAAGCAAGGAGTGTCAACAGCAATAAGCAAATGGAAACAAAATGAATTTAAGATAACAAAAAAAGGTGTTAAACTTTTGAATGTATCAGAAGAGGTGTATTCTTTAGCAAATTCTATGCCTGAATACACAACGTCTTATAAATTATCTGAAATTGTACGTAAAAAAGGCAACGCTTATAATCTTGTTTCGGAACTTGCATATTTGGAAAAGCCTATTACGGATGATGTAGCAAATACCATTAAAAGCAATCTTCTAAATGAAGGATATTCCGAAGAAGTTGCGAGTGGGTTGGTTAATTCACTTAAAAAAGTATCTTCAGGCGGTAATGTTACCATGTTGCAAAAGCAAGCGATTGAAACTAATCCCGTATTATCTTCTTTAATTCTTGATGCATATACTAAAGCGGATGCAACAAAGATAGGAATTAAAGAGCAGTACGATAATATTTATTCACGTAAAGAAACCACACGAGAGGCTATTTACGATAAAATAAGCAGTAAGTTAGGGCAAAATACTGGTGAGATGAAAGCAACGGGCAGAAAAGCCTTAAAAACGCGCACACAAAATATAAACGCGCCTATTTCTGATGTTGTTTTATCTAAAAAGAAAAATCCTGAACTTACTGACAGCGAAATTGCAAAAAATAAGCAAATTATTATTGATGTTGCCGAAGCACTTGGATATAAGGTTGAATTTGAAGAGCAAGTATATACTGAAAGCGGTGCAGCTGCGCAGGGAAAAATAGATTACGAATCAAGGGTAATTAAAATAAGCGAAACTGCAGAAAAACCTATCGCATGGATTTTTAAGCACGAAATTACTCATTCAGCGGAAAAATCAAACAATTACGAGCAGTTTGTTGATAAAATTGCACAAACCGACGTTTATAATAATTGGCTCCGCATGCAAACCGGACTTAATTCAAGTACCAATGCAATGGAAAAAGCATTAATAAAAAGCACTATTAATAAATATTCTAATGCCGGTGTTGATCTTGATGAACCGGGAAGCAGAGGTGAAATAATTGCTGATTTCATTGGTGATATGCTTTTTACTGATCCCGGTGCGCTTCAGGATATGTTGGAACAGTTAGACAAGCCTACGAGAAACAAGTTTGTTAAATGGATCCTTGAACTTATTGATAAAATCAAAGACAAGTTTTCAAAAGGTGATGATAAAATATACAATGAGCTTGAGGCTCTTGAACGACAGTTCGCGGATATGCTGAAGGATGTAGGAAAAGAAAATATAATAGATAAAGGTATTAAGCATAGCACAAATGATAAAATAATTGATCTGTCAAAAAATAATGAGTTGCAAATGCTTGTTAATGGAAAGTATGGAAATGAAAAATATAAAATTATTCAGCAATATATCCTTAATGTTTTGTCAAATCAACCAATAACTTTAAGCGACGGCAAAAAAGTAATAGTTGATAGGTCTGATGCACAACATATTTCTTCTAATGCGTGGGATAAAAAAACAGCTCAGATATCTGAAATCAAAAAATTGATTGAGACAGCTAAGCTGTATGCAGAGGATAAAAATCCAACACATAATAAGTTTGATTATTTTTGTTATTATAAAGCTGATGTGCGATATGATGACGAAGTTTTTTCAATATATTTAAATGTTGGGCGAACAATAAATGATGGATCCTATCATTTGTATGATATAACAAACAAAATAAAAGATACCGCCGACCGAATTAACGGCCTGGGGCGCCCCAAACCAAACGAGGGATACGCCCTAACAAACGGTATCTTTACAAAGAATATACCACAAAATAAGCACTCTGTCAATGATTCTGTTGAAAATAATTTGTCTAAATCTGACATGAAGTATAGCTATGCAGGCGAAAAAGCAAAAACAGTCAACATGGCAAATTTGCAGGCGGCTGTTGATATGGAAGAATCAGGCAAATTTACCGTGAACGAAATTCGCAAAGCTACCGGTTGGTTCAGAGGCTATGACGGAAAGTGGCGTTTTGAAATTGACGATAGCAAAATGCAGGTTAAAGACGTTACATTCAAGGATAGCGGAATGACACTCGGTGATATAATTGAGCATGAAGAACTGTTTGATGCTTATCCACAATTGAAAGACATCAAAATTGAAATATCATATGATGAAAAGTTCAATGAAAAGATTGGGGCGACATATGATCCAATAAATAAAAAAATAATGCTTAACGGAAGGTTTTTTGATCCGCAGGGAAAGATTTGGGCGGAGAATGAGGTGCTTTTTAAGTCTACATTGATTCATGAGATTCAGCATGTGATACAAGAAATAGAAGGCTTTGCAGGCGGTGCATCAACGGCGTATTGGGAGTTTTACAAAAAACATCAGTTACCTAGCGAGAACAACGGGCTTATTGAATTAGTAATTGAATATAATACGATAATTGATAAGGTTGCTCAATATAATGAAAGTGGAAGCAACAAGCTTTTTGAATACTATAATTTAAAAATTGATGAGCAACCCACAACAATGTCGATAAAGAGTATAGAACAACAAAAAGAACTTGTCGAATGTGAGAAAGCACTAAAGCAATTAGGATTGGAAAACGAATATCAACAAGCGTCTTTGCTGATTGATAAAATGAATAATATATATAAAAAAATGCGCAGAAGACAACAACGTTCTGCTGAAGATTTGTATAAACATACTGCAGGTGAAATAGAATCCGAAGACGTAGAAAACAGATTAGAGTATAACAAAAAAGAAAGATATGATGTTTCACCTAATATCGATATGCCGGATGTTGTATTTTCGGAAAAAGAAGATATTATTCGTCTGTTGAAGAACGGAAATGCGACACCCGATAATTTGCAAAATATTGAGAAAGATGCTTCTGAAATTTCTGAACGAAAATTTTCGTATGACGAGCTGATAAAAAAAGATAATTTTATTCCTTCATCAAGCGAAATAAATAAAAAAAGTCTTTTCAAATATACGGAAGAGCAGTATAATAATTTTGGATGGGCAAGATATGAAAATATAATTTCACATAAAATGCTTCAGATGCTTACATCAAAGATATATGAGCTTACCGAACAAAAAGTGTGGTTTCATAAAACGACAGATGGACAATATATCATACCCCTTGGTGAGGATTATGGTTTATATGATATTTTGGTGTATGTTGATGATAATTACGAAAACCCAAAAATATCAATGGTTATTAAGTTAGCGGACTTTGCTGACGAATATTTAAAAGAATCTATATGGAAGGAGTTTTTGAATGAGTCAGAACTTACAGAGAGAAAAATTAACTCAACGATCGAGGATGTCCGAGCAATTTATGGAGAAGAAAGTGTCGTTAGATATGTTCCGGGAAATAGCGCAAATTTTCAAACTTATGAATACGGTCGAAGAGAAGGAATTACTGGCATCGAGAATCGCGGACGAAATGAGCAATGGACTTCAAACGGAAATGTTGCCTCAAAGAGCAATGGAAATTGGCAAAGAAATTCTGAAAGAGATATAAGTTATTTCATTGAAGAAAAAATTTTTAATAAAAAAACTGCAGCAGACTTAAAGCGGTCTGCTTTTTCTTTGTCTGATAATAATACAAAGTACTCCATCACTGAAAAAGAATCAGCTTTAAAAACAGAAAACGAGAAACTTAAAGCGGATAATAAAAATCTTCGTGAACTTGTTAATCTTTATAAGCACGTTGCAGGCGGTGAAATAAAAATTGCTTCCGTTGATAAGGTTGCACGAGATCTTATAAAAAGAAATAATATCAAGGGCGACAAAAATGAGCTTATGCGCAAACTGATAAATTTATATAAGTTCATTTCACATGGCGAAGACCTTTCATGGGAGAATATAAAACAAAAAGCCGAACCGGTTGTAAAATGGCTTCAGGAACACGTAAGAGAAGAATCAAAAATTGACGAATATTCACGGGATATTCTCAGCACTTTGCGCGAAACAAAAGTATATCTTGATGAAGCTCAACGAAAAGAAGTGAGTGCGCAATTTGGCGCTTATGGTGATTTCCGTAAAAGGCTTATGGGTAGCGTTATTATTGCTAATAAAGAAAATGCACATACCTCGCTTAATCAAGCATGGCAGGAACTTGCTGAAATGTACCCTGATGTATTTGATGCAAAAACCGCTCCCAATGATATGCCGGGAATGCTTTTTGAAACGGTTCAAATGTTGAGAAACGGTGACTTTAGTGTAGAACAGGAACAGCGGTATTACAATGAAGCGGAAAAAGCAGATTTACTGAACCAGGTATATGAGGGATATTGGGATGTCTCTGATGTTAAAACTGCATCCGAAATAATGCAAAATAAATTGGATGCACTTAAAATTAAGCATGCGAAGCAGATGAAGTCGTTGAGAACTGATAAAAATAAGAGAATCGAAAGCATAAAGGCTGAAACTCAAAACAAAATGCGCGAGGGTAGAAAAAAGACAGAAACCCGTCAAAAGATAAAACGTGTTGTTAATACTCTTAATTCATATCTACTTAATGGTAACAAAAATAAACATGTACCTGAATGGATGCAACCTGCTGTTGCAGAGGCACTTGATCTTATAAATATGGATACAATTGGCGCACAAGAGCGTATAGATAACCTGAGAGCCAAGTTAAAAGAGAACTTGAGCGAAAACGAGCGTGCAAAGATTGAAAAATCAATAGCAAACATTCATGAAATGGGGGAAAGGTTAAACAAAAGGCTTATAAACCTCAAAAATGCTTATGCAGAAATTCAGGCGGCCGAAGATCCTTTGCTTGCCGGTTCTTTCGATGAAGTTGTTGAAAACAAGATTCAGGAAGTAATTGACAACGTAGGCGATACGCCTATTCGCAAGATGACGTTACAACAGCTTGAAAGCGTATATGATATGTTTTCAATGATTCTTACGCGAGTTCGTGACGTTAATAAAGCATTTGTCCAAAATCAAAAAGAAACAATTACTGAAATGGGACAGAATGTTGTTTCTGAAATAAAGAGTGCAGGCGGTGAAAAAGAAAAACAACGTGCTTTTGTAGCGCAGATAAAAAAATTTGGGTGGGATCTTTTTAAACCTATTTACGCTATGCGTGCAATAGGAAGTGATACTTTTACCAAGCTTTTTCAAAATATTATAAATGGTCAAGGCGTTTGGGCACGTGATATGGAGGAAAGTAAAAAGTTTATTTCTCACCAAAAGAAAAAATACGGTTATTCAAAGTGGGACTTTAAAAAAACTTATACTTTTAAATCACGAACCGATTCAAAGTTCAACTTGAATCTTGAACAGATTATGAGTATATATGCATATTCTAAACGTCCTCAGGCCCACGACCACTTAATGAAGGGCGGTATTACTTTTGCAAAAGATGCTATTACAGAAGTAAAAAACAAAATGGGGATTGTTGAAAAATATGAGGTCAATACGTCAAAGGCACACAATTTGGACCCTCAAACAATAATTGATATTGTTTCTGTTCTTACTGAACAGCAAAGACTATATGTTGACGTTATGCAGTCGTATCTTTCTGATATAATGGGCGAAAAAGGTAATGACGTTTCGATGAAACTGTATGGAATAAAGCTTTTTAAAGAAAAGTTCTATTTCCCTTTAAAATCTGCAAATTATTTTATTACATATGAGGCAGGTCAGACACAGGAAAAACGTATTAAAAATTCGGGTATGACGAAGAAGACCGTTGCTCATGCAAATAACCCTATTGTTTTGGATGATTTTTCGAAAGTATGGGCTTTACACGTAAATGAAATGTCTATGTATCACTCTTTTGTTTTGCCACTTGAAGATTTTAACAGAGTTTTTAATTACCGTACGCCTTCAACAACGGAAACAGAGACTTTATCTGTTGCATCTACATTGGTAAATGCATATGGAAACGGCGCAGAAG
The DNA here is from genome assembly GCA_045541035.1 of Clostridia bacterium. Lineage (GTDB taxonomy): Bacteria > Bacillota > Clostridia > Christensenellales > QALW01 > UMGS1322. The sequence continues at coordinate 81,752 of JAZQII010000049.1, forward strand.
ATTATATTAAAACGCTGTTAAATGACTTGAACGGCGGAGTTCGGTCGGACGGATCAGGCCTAATGGACAAACTTATCGGTCTTTCAAAAAAAGGAGCCGTAATGGCTTCAGCATCGGTTGTTATTCAGCAGCCTTCGGCAGTTATGAGGGCTATGGCACACATTGATCCTAAATATTTTGCGAATATGAAATATTGGATTCCAAAGCATAAAGAAAAATGGAACCTCATAAAAAAATATGCTCCTGTTGCTGTTATAAAAGAAATGGGAAGATTTGATACTGGTATGGGTACCGGTTCTGTTGAATGGCTGATGCAAGATGTTCCAAGGAATTTTGCGGAAAAAATAGAGGCGTTTTTTAAAGATGGAAACTACAGAGACGATGTGTTTGGAAGGATGCCTTCGCTTGCTGATGAATTTGGCTGGATTCAAATTTGGAATGCTGTTGAAAAAGAGATAGCTAAAACACGAAAAATAAGAGTGAGGAGCGAAGAATTTTATAAAGCTGTTGCAGAACGATTCAGCGAAGTAATCGAACTAACGCAGGTATATGATTCAACATTATCACGAAGTGGTATTATGCGTAAGACTGATAGCGGTGCTAAAATGTTGACTGCATTTATGGCAGAGCCCACAACACAGCTAAATATGCTTATGGATGCCACTATTCAGGCTAAACGTTCAGGCGGTGCAAAGGGTGTAAAAATAATTGCAGGAACAACAGGGGCGATAGTTGCTTCAATGGTTTTGAATGCGGCGCTAAAATCACTCGTAATGGCGGCGAGGGATGACGATGAGGACGAAACGTATGTTGAAAAATACATTTCAGCTTTTACAGGGGAAGTGTTAAGCAGTTTTGATATTTTAAATTCGGTACCTATAGCAAAAGATATTATTTCTATATTTAAAGGCTATGATGTTGAACGTTTAGACATGGCTCTCATCAGTGATCTTAAAAACGCAATATATGCGATGGATGATGAGAAAAAAAGCACAACTGAAAAAATTATGGACCTTGCAGGTGCACTTGCTGCGTTTGGTGGATTGCCAGTGAAAAATGTATATCGTGATATAGATTCTGTATTTAATTTTGTTGAAACTTTGAATAGCGGACAAAAAACTACAAAAGGCAGTATAAAATCTGCTTTTATGGAAGGCGTTGCCGAAGGGCATTTTATTGCCAAAGCTTTTATTGACACCACCAAAACACAAAAACTATATGATGCGATGATCAGTGATGATGAAGTTTATATTGATCGTTTGAAAAAGCAATATAAAACAGAGGGTGCCTTCAATACTGCATTATATAATGGACTAAGATCTAATGATGAACGTATTGAAGATGCGGCACATGCACTTTATGAGGGAAATACAGATACATATTCCGATTTCATTGATGAAATAGTCAGTGAGGGTCATTTTGATAAAGATATTGTTGTTAGTGCAATAAAAAGCGAAATGCGTTCATGGGAAAATACAGACGATGATTCAAGCAATAATGAAGCAACAACAGAGGATGCAGGCGGTGAGACATCCATTTATGATATGTCAGACGTTAAAATGTTTTTTGATGCTGAAAAATATGATGCAGCCAAAACGGCGATTCAGGATATTATGGAAGTAAAACAAAACAAATATATTCTGCAGGGCGTAAAAGTTCCGGATGCATTGAAAAAAGCAAAGTCATCTATGCGAAGCTCTATGACATCGTATTATAAAGAAAAATATATTGACGCATACAAAAATAAAGACGAAGCGGAGATGTTTCAAATTCGAAAAATCTTAACTGAATCAGGTATTTATGGTTCGGCATCGGATGTTCGCAAAACCGTTGTTTCCTGGACAAAAGAATAATTGGCTAAACCCCTGGCTACGTTAGCAACTCATAGCAACGTGGTTAGGGGTATTATATTATGAGGAGGATATTAAATATGTCTATAAGAGAAATAAAATACAACGTAACGTCTTTGGGGGTAACACCTGCAAGCCACCAATGGGGCGGCGTTCAGCATGAAGATAACGCGACGACCGTTAGTTATTTTATCGGCGCTGAATATTTGGCTGAACTTGGAGACGTTGAAAATTTAAGATTTAGAATCGATTTTAATTCACCGTCCGCAGGATATGATCCATCGTTTAACCTTGAACTGAATAACTCTGTATTATCAAGAGATATTCCGCAGAAAATGACTAAATATGGCGGTAATATGCAGTCTACTTTAGTTATAAGCAGAATAAACACCGATAATCTACCCGAAACGCTTGAAGAAATTTTGCAGATTCCGTCAACTGTTTTCTTTACGTCTGCAACAAGACAAGACGAAAGATTTAACCGCAATCTTTCTGCTTATGAAGAATACGTTGCAAAAAAAGCAACAGAAGTAGGGATTTCGGCATCGTTGGCGGATGTTTCTGCAGATGAAGCAAAGGAAGCGGCCTCGCAAGCAGAAGAATTTGCTGGATTTGCACAATCGCAATCGGTGTATGCTGCGAACAGTGAGAAGATTGCCGCAGAATTTTCGGCGCAAGCTGTGCAGGCTGCTGATACAGCGCAAGTACAGGTTAAGTTGATTGAAGAAAAGCTTGCAAGCGGTGAGTTTAAGGGAGAGAGGGGCGAAAAGGGCGAAAAAGGTGATGCAGGTGTTATTAAGTTTATCCCGGCTAATGAACTCCCTGAAGAAAATATAGATGAAACCGCTATATATTTAGTGCCTGCCGAGAATATTGATGAGCAAAATATCTATGAAGAATTTGTTTATATAAACGGTAATTGGGAAAGTTTAGGTACTGTTCCTGTCGAGATAGACCTTTCCGATTATGTTAAAAAAACACAGTTTGCTGACTATAACGGAAACCCGGGCATATTAAGAGTAAAACATACTTACGGAATTGGGAGTGGAAGATACGGGAGCACTTCCCCTGAAACTGGTGATACAGTTTGCATTGTCAAAGCTACGGACTATGATGTTAAAGAACGTAAGCAAAATTATAGACCTATTGTTCCTGCTAACCTTGACTATGCTGTAAAAATGGCACTTACTGATAGCAAAATAGAATGGACAGAGGAAGAAAAAAAGGCAGTAAGAAATTTGCTGGGTATTGAAGAAAATAAAAACGAGGTTTTACTTGATAATTATGTAGTTGAAGATAACGTTATACCAAATGTTTCTATTGAGTTAGGGCAAAAATATTTACTTTCCGTGTATTTAACAGACGAAAATAATCAAACTTTAGATAGTGTTGAAGTGGTTGGTCAAGAATATGAACAAATACCTGATAATATTCTTGTTAGAGGTTTATTGGCTAATTGTAATTCATATGCTTATGGTCCGGGTATATTCCAGCTTTACAACGTTGATGGTGGTATAGTAGGTTTTTACTTTGACACTACCAATGGTTATCAACATTACAACTACAAAATCACACTTATTAAAGTTAATGGATAATAATGGTGGTGAGAATATGGATTATTTTCTTATAATCGTTGAAATAATTAGCGGTGTAAGTGTTATTGTCGGTACTGTTAGTGCTTTTTGGATATGGATTAAACGTATCGTAGAAGGGCAGAAATGCCAATTACGTTCTGATATGCTCCGAACATACTATAAGCACAAAGACGAGTGTAAAATACGTCAATATGAACTTGAAAACTTTATGCTTATGTATAAGGCTTACAAAGCACTTAAAGGAAATTCTTTTATTGATAAAATACATGCTGAAGTTGTCGAGTGGAAAGTAGAATCATAACGCTTTAAGCGTTAAATATAAGGAGGAAATTATATGGTAGTAATGACAAACAAAAAGTTTGTGGAGAAATGCATCGACATTGCAAAGAATTATAAAACGCTTTATGTTATGGGTTGCTTTGGTGCGCCTATGAACGAAACAAACAAGGTGAGATATTGTAATAATCATTCTTACAATAAGAAAGCATCTCGCAAGAAAATGATTCAGGCAGCAACGGCAGATACATTCGGATTCGATTGCGTGAACTTAATAAAGGGCATTCTGTGGGGATGGTCAGGTGATAAAACCAAAACCTACGGTGGTGCAAAGTACGTAAGCAATGATGTGCCTGATATCAATGCTGACGGAATGATTAAGAAGTGTACGGAGCTTTCTACTGATTTTAATAAAATTGAAATCGGTGAGGCGGTATGGATGAAAGGTCATATCGGTGTTTATATCGGTGATGGACTTGCTGTTGAGTGTACTCCTTCATGGGATAACTGCGTACAGATTACAGCTTGTAATCGTAATAAAGCAGGCTATAACAGACGTAATTGGACTAAACATGGCTATTTGCCTTATGTGTCTTATGAAAAGGCTGCAGAAGTGCCTGAAAATCCGTCTGCGGAGATGCTTAAAAAGCCGTTAAAATCAATCACCGATATAGCGAAGGATGTTATTAACGGTAAATATGGCAATGGTGCTGCGAGAAAAGCCAAGCTTGAAGCTGAAGGTTATAATTTTTCGGAAGTGCAGGCAGAGGTTAACAAAATCCTTTCACCTAAAAAGAAATCTCTTTCGGAAGTAGCCAAAGAGGTAATCAATGGTGATTATGGCAATGGTGCTGAAAGAAAGCGTAGAATCCCTGCAGAGACAGGCTATACATATGCCGAGGTACAGGCAGAAGTAAACAGAATCCTTAAAAAGTAAAAATGGAGGTATAATATGGATTTTTTAAATAATTATTTGGTACTCATTGTTATTGGCATATGCCTTTGTGTAGGCTATGTGCTGAAGAATCTTATCCCCACAGACAAGGTGAATAAATTTATTCCCTTAATAATGGCAGTGTTAGGTGTAACACTTAATATATGGCTTAATTTCGCCTTTACACCTGAAATTCTACTCGGTGGTCTTGTTTCAGGACTTGCATCCACAGGTATGTATGAGTTATTTAGAAATTTTATAGAGAAAAAATAGTGAAAGGGCATCAAATGATGTAAAATTTCTGCACGAATTTTGCACGAACAAAACAATTACTAATATTTTTAGAAAAAACAGCAACGATTCTAAAAACTTGAAAAAGCGCATAAATTCAGGAGTTTTGAATGGATAAAACATTGCTATAAAAAATAAAAAGATAAGAAAAAAGGTTCTTTTTGTTCCATCTCTCTCCACCAAAAATCGACAGGTTTCGACCTGTCGATTTTTTATCCATTGCGAAAGCAATGGCATACCATAAGACCTTTTATGATAATTGCATAAATGGGCTCATTGATTTATAGATGATTCTATGTTATAATGTAAAAAAGAGGTGTTATTGTTGCAAAAGATAGGCAGAAGAAAAAAAGTTATTTGCATTTTAACTTTAGTATTATCGATAATTCTTCTTTATTTGATATTTACCGCAATAAGCATTATTAACTACGGTAAGATAGATGAAAAAGTTACTTCTGATGTTGCCGTTGTTTTAGGCGCAGGTACGCAAGATGGTGAAGTTTCACCGGTGTATCGGGAAAGAATAAATCACGGAATTTGGCTTTACGAGAATGATTACGTTGATTACCTGATACTTACCGGTGGCATTGGCGAAGGCAATACTTTATCTGATGCCTATATCGCAAAGCAATATGCAGTTTCTAAAAATCTGCCTGAAGAAGCTATTTTTATTGAAGAAAAATCTACTATTACCGAAGAAAATCTTAAATATTCAAAAGATATTATGGATGATAATTTCTTTACCACTGCAATAATTGTCAGCGATCCTTTGCATATGAAACGAGCAATGCTTATGGCAGAAGATTATGGTATCATCGCTTATTCTTCGCCAACACCAACAACAATGTATAGAAGCTTTAGCACTAAGCTTTCATTTTTAGCGAGAGAAGAATTCTTCTATATTGGATATTCTATTGTCAGAATTTTTAGATAGTCATCATAGTGGGTTAAAAAAATTCTAATTGCGGTTTTTTTAAAATAATATACGGTTGGTTGAAATGCTAAAAGTTGAGCAATGTGATTGCTTGTGAAATTGAGTTAAAAGTTGTGCTCAGCTTGATTTACAGATAGTTATATGCTATAATAAAATAAAGGCGGTGAAGTTGTGCATATTAAAGAAAAGATTTTATTGGATACTAAGGGCCTTGAGCAATACGGTCCCATCAATATTGTTATTTTTGGAGATAGCGTTTCCCACGGGGCGGTAAACGGCTATATTGATTATGAAAACGTTTATTGGAATTTACTAAAGAAAAAATTAAATCAGTATAGGGATTATATACCCGTAAATATGATAAACGCTTCTATTGGCGGAACAACTGCCCGAAATTCTCTTAGCCGAATGGAAAAGCGCGTGTTCAGCCACACTCCTGATCTTGTGATTATCTGCTTTGGTCTTAATGATGTAAACAGAGAGTTAGAAGATTATCTTGACGCATTAAAACAGATTTTTAACAGATGCAATGAAGAAAAGTGTGATGCTATATTTATGACGCCTAATATGCTTAACACCTATGTTGCCGATGATGCTCCTGAACAATACAGAGAATATGCCTCCGTTACAGCCGAAATGCAAAATAGCGGAAGAATGGATAAGTTTATGTATTCGGCCATTGCTCTTGCGCAAAAAATGGGAATAACCGTGTGCGATTGTTATTCCAAATGGAAAAAACTTTCTGAAACTGAAGATGTTACGATGTTGCTTGCTAACCGTATCAATCATCCGATTTCTGAAATGCACAAAATGTTTGCCGATGAATTATATAAATTAATTTTAGAAGATAATCAAACCCAAGTGCAAAGCGACAGCACTATGTTCAAAAATACCTAAAAAAGGAGAAAAAAGCACTTTGAAAAATATTTTGCTTATCGGAGATTCTATTCGTAAAGGTTACGATAAATCTGTAAAGAGCAGTCTTGAGGGAAAGGCAAACGTTTATTTTCCTGAAGATAACTGCAGATTTGCTTCTTATCTGTTGCGCTATATTCACGAATATAAATCTCTTTTGAAGGATGATAAATTTGATATAGTCCATTGGAATGCAGGGCTTTGGGATTGTTTGCGGCTTTGCGAAGAAGATCCACATACTCCCATTGATATTTATGGGTATTATATTGAACGTATTTGTGTTCGTATGAAAAAATGCTATCCGGGTGCAAAATTTGTGTTTGCCACCTCCACTGGTGTGCAGTCGGAAAAAATGCAAAAATATTGTATACGCTATAATGAAGAAATTGAAAAATATAATGAAGTTGCAGTTGAAATTGTAAAAAAGCACGGTTTTATTGTTAATGATCTTTACGCTGTTTCGAAAAATTTGCCTGAAGAAGCACACTCGGATTCAGTACATTATTATACGCCAATGGGCACTGAAGCATTTACTAACCAAGTGCTATCTTGTATTCTTCCGCTTATCGGTGAGGATGAATATACTTATAAAGAGGACTTATACACCGATGAACCTATAGGAATCTAATGATAATATTTTAAACGGCTTGTATAAGTCGTTTTTTTTGTTTACAGATAAGTTGACAGATGTAAAGTAAGGTGGTATAATCTGTGCGTTAATAAACGGTTTTCATAATAAAAGGAATTAAAAGAATGAAAGAACAGATTGAAAAATTAAAAAAAGAATAAGACGCCGTAATTCTTGCACATTATTACACTCCTAACGAAATTCAAGAAGTTGCAGATTACGTTGGCGATTCTTTTTATCTTGCAAAGGTTGCCAAGCAAAGTGATGCGAAAATAATTGTTTTTTGCGGCGTAAGGTTTATGGGGGAAAGTGCTAAAATTCTTAACCCCGATAAAAAAGTAATTATGCCTGATATTTCGGCTGATTGTGCTATGGCGCATATGGTAAAAGACGGCATAATCGAAAAAATGAGAGAGGAATATGATGATCTTAAGGTAGTGTGCTATATAAACTCAACTGCTGAATTAAAATGTAAAAGTGACGTCTGTGTTACGTCATCAAATGCGGTAAAAATCGTAAGATCACTTCCTGATAAAAACATATTCTTTATACCTGATCGCAACCTTGGCAGGTTTGTTGCAGAGCAGGTTCCTGAAAAAAATATTATTTTAAATGACGGTTGCTGTCCCATCCACGCGAAAATTTCAGAAAAGCAGATTGTTGCAGAAAAGGAAAAACACCCTGCGGCTAAGGTGCTTTCTCATCCCGAATGTGAAAAAGAGGTGCTTCAGCTTTCGGATTTTATCGGTAGCACCGCAGATATTATTTCCTTTGTTAAAAACGATAATGGAGACGAATATATTATATGTACTGAAGATGGTGTGGATTATAAACTGATTACCGATAATCCCCAAATACGTTTTTATTATCCTGATCCGCGTCCTTGTTGCAAGGATATGAAACTTAATACTCTTGAAACTCTTTTATCGGTACTTGAAAAAGAAAATAATGAAGTGTTTGTATCTGAAGACATCAGAAAAAAAGCATTGATTCCTCTTGAAAGAATGTTGGAGCTTGGCAGAAAATGATTACAGATATTTTAATTGTCGGCTGTGGTGTTGCAGGTCTATATTGCGCGCTTAACTTGCCCAAAGACAAAAAAATAACCGTTGTTACTAAGGATGAAGCGCCTAAAAGTGATTCCTTTCTCGCTCAGGGAGGAATATGTGTTCTTCGCGATGAATTTGATTACGATTCTTTTTTTGAAGACACTATGAAGGCGGGCCATTATGAAAACAACCCATATAGTGTTGATATTATGATCAGGTCTTCACAAGAGGTTATAGGTGATCTTGTAAATTTTGGTGTTCGCTTTGAAAAAAACGGCGAAGATTTTAATTATACCAGAGAGGGCGCACATTCTAAACCGAGAATACTTTTTCACGAGGATGAAACGGGCAAGGAAATTACATCACATCTCCTTGAAAAGGCAAAAAGCGAACCGAATATTACCCTTATCGAGAACTTTACAATGGTAGACCTTATTTGCCAAAATAATATGTGCACGGGTATTATCGGACACGATAAAAATGGCAATTATGTAAATATCAGCGCAGATTATACTGTCCTTGCAACGGGCGGAATAGGCGGTCTTTTTAGGCATTCAACAAACTATCGGCATCTGACGGGTGATGCTCTTGCATTGGCGTTAAAATATGATATTAAATTGCAGCACATAGATTATATACAAATTCATCCAACAACGCTCTATACCAAAAAGAACGGCAGAGAATTCCTTATTTCCGAATCAGTGCGTGGAGAAGGGGCTGTATTACTTAACTCGAAAGGCGAAAGGTTTGTAAATGAACTTTTGCCACGCGACGTCGTTGCAGAAGCGATTTTCAATGAGATGAAAAAGGAAAACAGCGAGCACGTATGGCTTTCGTTGGAACCCATCCCTGAAGATGAAATCAGGAATCATTTTCCTAATATTTATAAGCATTGTCTTGATGAAGGTTATGATATTACAAAGGAACCCATTCCCGTTGTGCCGTCACAACACTATTTTATGGGCGGAATTGACGTTGATAAATACAGTAAGACCTCAATGGAAAGACTATATGCAGTCGGCGAAACTGCCTGCAACGGTGTTCACGGAAGAAATCGTTTAGCAAGTAATTCGCTATTGGAAAGTCTTGTCTTTGCAAAAAGAGCGGCAAAGCATATTATAGAAAATTATATTCCCACAGAAAAAAATACTGATGTAGTTATCGACCAATCAAAATATGATGGGTATAAGGAAAAATATAAAGAATTAGTTTTAAAGGCAATTGAAAAGGAGAAAAACAGCCATGGATAATATTACAATGAAACTTAATGCAGACGATCTTATTCTTGCGGCACTTAAAGAGGATATTACCAGCGAGGATATTACGACAAATTCTGTAATGCCTCATTATCAACTTGGTGAAGTGGAACTTATTTGCAAGGAAGACGGCGTTATTGCAGGACTTGACGTGTTCAAACGCGTGTTTGAATTGCTTGATGAAAAAACAGAAGTAACTTTCAGTTGTTCAGATGGCGATAAAGTAATGAAAGGGCAAAAGTTAGGCGTTATAAGAGGCGATATCCGTGTGCTTCTTTCAGGTGAAAGAACGGCATTAAATTATCTTCAGCGTATGAGCGGTATCGCAACATATACTCGCACCATTGCAGAAATGCTTAAAGGCAGCAAAACAAAGCTTCTTGATACCAGAAAAACTACTCCCGGTATGCGAATTTTTGAAAAATATGCAGTTAAGGTTGGCGGAGGTTATAATCACCGCTTCAATCTCAGCGATGGTATTCTTTTAAAGGATAACCATATCGGTGCGGCAGGCGGAGTAAAGGAAGCAGTTAAAATGGCAAAGGAATATGCACCTTTCGTGCGCAAGATAGAGGTTGAGGTTGAAAATCTACAGATGCTTAAAGAAGCACTTGAAGCAGGTGCAGATATTATTATGCTTGATAATATGAG
>JAZQII010000050.1:0-52364 GCA_045541035.1 Clostridia bacterium
GGATCTGTATTTTTGTTTATATCCAAACGCATTTAAAAGTGAAGATAATATTTTAAACACAACAGTAAAAGATAAAATAAACGATGCATATCCAAATGGCTTTGATAACGGTTATATTAACATAACCGATGTGTATGTTGATAACGAAAAAGCAACCTATGAACTTGAAGAAAAGGAGCAGATTTTAAGAGTAAAAACAGAAAAAATAAAACCGGACGATCATTGCGATATTAAAATATCTTTTGATGTAAAGATTCCTGACTCGCCTATGCGGTTCGGTTATGGAAAGAATACATATAATTTCGGTAATTGGTATCCCGTTTTATGTCCCTTTGAAAATGGTGTGCCGATCAAAAGTTTATATACTGCAAATGGAGATCCGTTTTATTCTGAATGTGCAGATTATTTTGTAGATATAACTGTTTCTCCTGAATTTCGACTTGCAACAAGCGGCAAAATTTTAGCAAAAGAAACAAAGGACCCTTTGAATACAAAATGGATTATAGAAGGAAAAAATATACGAGATTTCGCTTTTATTATTTCAACTGATTATAAATTAAAATCACAACAAGTTGGTGATACGATTGTTTATTCATATTATTTAAACGATGATAAACTTGGACAAAAAGCACTTGATTATGCAGTGAACAGTCTTGAAATTTTTAGTTCGTTGTTTGGTGAATATCCTTATGAAACACTTACTGTTGCCGAATCTGATTTTTATATTGGAGGTATGGAATATCCGAATCTCGTTTATATAAATACTGAACTTTATTCAGATTCTTCCGTTGAAGCATTAGAAGAAGTTGTTGTTCATGAAGTTGCGCATCAATGGTGGTATGGCGTTGTAGGAAATAACGAAATAGACGATCCTTGGTTAGATGAAGGTTTAACACAGTATTCAGTCGCTCTATATTACGAAAATATCTACGGAACAGAGAGATATAAAAGTTTTTTAAGAGAAAATGAAACTTACTGTAAAGTTGTTTTTGAAATTTTAAGGAATGCTTACGGAGATGTTAATAAGCAAATTGCAAGAAAAAGCAGCGAATTTGAACATTGGCTACTATATGATGCGATAACTTACGACGTGGCGTCTCTTATGTTTGATGAAATAAGAAATACCTTAGGCGATGATTTGTTTTTTTTAGGCTTAAAAAGATATTATACGGATAACAGTTATAAAATCGCGACAAAAGAAAACTTTATCAATAGTATGTATAATGCAACAAATAAAAATATAGCAGGAATTATGGATCCTTGGCTTAACGGAAAAATATATTGGGGTTGATTTTTTTTATTATTTTTGTTAAAATAAATATAGGTGATAAATTTGCGTAAAAACATTCCCGTTTACCTTAAATTAAAAGATGAGATAAAGGAAAAAATTAAAAAAGGTGAATATCGCAAGGATATGCGATTGCCCTCGGAAATTACGTTAAGTAAAAATCTTGGAATCAGCAGAATGACCGTTCGCAGAGCATTAGATGAACTTACAAGAGAAGGCTTGCTTTACAGAACAAAAGGGAGCGGTACCTTTGTTGCGGCAAACAGATTTTCTCAATGTGACATTATGAGTTTTTCCGAAATGGTTAAACTTCACGGCGCAGTTCCCAAAAGTGAAATTTTAGAAAAATCTTTTGTTTGCGATGATGATGTTTCCTTGGCTATGCACTTGCCAAAGGGTTCGGTTTATTATCTTGTAAAAAGGCTTCGTGTTGCAGATAATGAGCCGGTGGCTATAGAAAACGTATATTTGCCGCTTCAATATTACTCAAGACCTGATAGTCTTTCTTTAGAACAATCATTATATGATGAATTAAAAGAATTATACGGAGTGATCGTGGTAAGGCAGGATATTGCCATTATAGCAACAATGCCGACAAAGGCGGAAAGAGATTTTTTAAAAATTTCAAAAGGTGAAGCAGTTTTAAAGACTGAGGGGTTAAGTCTTGATGACGAAAACCGACCTATTATCTATGAACGAAACGTTTATTCTGGCAAGAGTTACATAATGAATGTCAGCATTAAAAGTCGATGGGTTAATAAATAGGAGAATAATATGACAAGAGAAGAATTAAAAAAACTTTTAGCAGAAAACAGATTTATCAGCGCTATTAAAGATGAAGTAGGTCTTCAAAAATGTTTAGAAAGCGATTGTAAAGTTGTTTTTATACTTTACGGAACGGTTATGAATATATGTCAGATTGTAAAAAAAGTAAAGCAAGCTGATAAAATTGCGTTTGTACATATTGATCTTATTGAAGGACTTTCATCAAAAGACGTTGCCGTTGAATTTATATCAGAAAATACCGGTGCAGACGGAATTATAACAACCAAACAATCCCTTGTTAAATGTGCAGCATCTCACGGCCTTTTGACGGTACAACGCTTTTTTCTTATTGATTCGCTTGCATTCAGCAATTTGAAAAAGCAATTAAATTCATCTTCAATGGACGTTGTTGAAGTTTTACCTGCTTGTTGTGTAAAAACAATTTCGCAAATAGTTAAAATTACAGATCTTCCCGTTATTGCAAGCGGAATGATTCAGGATAAAGACGATGTATCTTCTGCACTTAAAGCAGGGGCAACGGCTGTTTCGGGAACTAATTTTAATATTTTAGAATAAAATACTTGCAAAATGAGAACAATAGTGTTATACTTATTAAGTACTTAAGTTACAGAGAATTGAGAGTAACACAAGTGCAACTTTTCTTTATAGGGATAGTTGTACCTTGTTACTCTTTTTTTGTTTTGTTAGGAGGAAATTTATGTTTGATGTTGCGATTATTGGCGGTGGTGTTATAGGCTGTGCTACTGCCTATAAACTTTCAAAATACGATCTTAAGGTTTGTGTTATTGAAAAAGAAAACGATGTTGCGCTTGGTGCCACAAGGGCTAATAGTGCTATAATTCATGCCGGTTACGATCCTGAACCGGGTACGCTTATGGCTCGTCTTAATGTTGATGGGTGTGAACAAGCAAAAGAACTGTGCAAAAAATTAAGTGTTCCTTATAAAAACGTAGGATCTTTAGTTCTTGCGTTTAATGAAGAAGAGGCAAAAACGGTAAATGAACTTTATGAGCGCGGAGTTAAAAACGGTGTGCCGGGCATTGAAGTTATTGATGGAATTGAAGTTCGCAAACGTGAGCCATATGTTAGTGAAAAAGTTGTTTGTGCTTTGTGGGCACCTTCTGCGGGCATAATCAACCCTTGGGAATATGCTATTGCTTTTGCAGAAACTGCCGCAAAAAACGGTGTTGAATTTGTTTTTGATTTTAAGGTTGATAATATTGAAACTTCTGATTGCGGATATAAAATTAAATCGGGCAGTAAAGTGATTGAAGCAAAATATGTGGTTAATGCCGCAGGTGTTTACAGCGATGCAATTCATAATATGGTTGCAGAGCCTACTTTTAAAATTATTCCAAGCAAAGGTCAGTATTATCTTATGGATAAGGCTGAAAGTTTTAAGGCAACCTGCACGTTGTTCCAATGTCCTTCAAGCGTTGGAAAGGGCGTTCTTGTTTCGCCAACCGTTCACGGAAATCTTATAGTTGGTCCTGATGCAACAAATAGTGATAATAGAGATAAAGTAAACACAACCGGTTGCCAGCTTGATTTTGTAAAAAATACTGCTGCAAAGAGTGTTCCTGATATAAATTACCGTAATGCTATCCGCAATTTTGCAGGAATGCGTGCAAATTCTGATAAAGATGATTTTATTATCGGTGTCGCTGCTCCAAATTTTGTTGATCTTGCAGGAATTAAATCACCGGGCTTATCTGCTGCGCCTGCTATTGCAGATGAAGCGGTTAAAATCTTAAAAGGCGAAGGATTACAATTAACTGAAAAAGAAAATTATACTCTTGAAAGAAAACATATCGTATTTAAAGAACTTTCAGCAGAAGAAAAAGCAGAAGTGATAAAAGAAAATCCCTTATATGGAAGAATCATTTGCAGATGCGAAACAATTACCGAAGGCGAAATTGTAAATGCTGTACGTTCACCTTTGCCTGCAAAAACCGTTGATGCTGTAAAGCGCAGATGCAATGCAGGTATGGGAAGATGTCAGGGCGGTTTTTGCGGACCAAAAGTTCTTGAAATAATTGCAAGAGAATTAGAAATTGATCCTTTAGACGTATTAAAAGATAAAAACGGAAGTAATATTTTAAAAAGCCAGACAAAGGAGGGCAAATAACATGTATGATATTATAGTTATCGGCGGCGGCCCTGCAGGATTGAGCGCTGCTTGTTCTGCCTTTGAAAATGGCGCAAAAAATATTCTTATTATCGAAAGAGATAAAGAGTTAGGCGGAATTCTTAATCAGTGTGTCCATAACGGCTTTGGTCTTCATTATTTTAAAGAAGAACTTACAGGCCCTGAATATGCAGAACGGTTTGTTAAAATGTTACAAGAAACAAACGTTGAAGTGAAACTTGATACTATGGTTCTTGACATTTCAGATGAAAAGATCGTATCTTGTGTAAATAGTGTTGACGGATTTATGCAACTTCAGGCAAAATCTATTATTCTTGCTATGGGATGCCGTGAAAGAACACGTGGCGCTATCGCAATTCCCGGAGATAGACCCGCAGGTGTATTTACCGCAGGTTCTGCACAGAAATATCTTAATATTGACGGCTATATGGTAGGTAAAAAGGTTCTTATTTTAGGTAGCGGTGATATTGGGCTTATTATGGCTCGTAGAATGACTCTTGAAGGCGCAAAAGTTCTTGCTTGTGTTGAGGTTATGCCTTATTCAGGAGGACTTAACAGAAATATCGTTCAATGTCTTAATGATTTTGATATTCCTTTATACTTATCACATACTATTATTGATATTCAGGGTAAGGAAAGGGTAGAAAAAGTCGTTGTTGCCAAAGTAGGCCCTGATAGAAAGCCTATTAAAGGAACAGAAATGGAATTTGAGTGCGACACAGTTCTTTTATCTGTAGGTTTAATTCCCGAGAACGAGCTTACACGTGGCGCAGGTATTGAAATGGATAACCGCACAAACGGTGCTATTGTTTATGAAAATATGGAAACAAGTATGGAAGGTGTTTTTGCTTGCGGTAACGTTGTTCACGTTCATGACCTTGTTGATTACGTAACACAAGAAAGTGCACGTGCAGGTAAAGCTGCTGCTGAATATATTAAAAACGGTGAAAAACAAGGCGATATTATTTATGTTAAAAACGGTAACGCCGTAACATATACTGTTCCTCAGAAAATCAGAAGAAATGATAATGATAAAAACTGTGAAATTTTCTTTAGAGTAAATCAGGTTTTAAGCGATAGCATTATTATGGTTACGTCAAAAGGAGAAAAGATAGCGTCTTTTAAGCGCGAACACTTAGCACCGGGTGAAATGGAACATATTGTTATACCGCAAGTTCTTCTGAAAAAAGCACAAGATGAACTGTTGATTGAAATTCAAAGTGAGGGATAAATGATGAAAGAACTTATATGTATTGTTTGCCCTAAAGGCTGTCACTTAAAAGTTGATGAAAATAATGATTATAAAGTAACGGGGAATGCTTGTGAACGCGGTGCTGAGTACGGTAAAAACGAACTTACAAACCCTATGCGCATGATAACAAGTACAGTTAAAATTGAAGGTGCTTTGCACAAGAGATGTCCCGTAAAAACAAGTGTTTCCATCCCAAAATCAAAGATGTTTGACGTTGTAAAAGAACTTGATAATATCGTTCTTAAATCACCCGTAAAATGTGGTGATGTTATAATTAAAAATGTTGCAGGAACTGAAGCAGATATTATTTCTGCTAAAAGCATGTAATTTTTAAAACACCTGATTTCAGGTGTTTTTTTTGTGTCATATTATTCTTTTTTTACATATTATGTTATCGGAAATATATTTCCGTATCATATTTTAATGGGGGATAATATGAATAGATATCATCATGATTTTCAACCTAGATTTTCCGATTTAGGCAATTGGAACAATGGATGCGACTGCCAACAGAAAAAGAATCAATGCTTTGAAATTCAAAAGCCGTGTCAGCCTGAATGTCCATTAACAACAGTAAGCGTTGGAAGAACCATAACCGGAGAACCCGGCGGCAATGCTCAAGTAAATAACAGCGGAACACAAACAAACGTTGTTCTTGATTTTATAATTCCACAAGGTCCAACAGGTCCCCAAGGACCACAAGGACCACAAGGCGTTCCCGGTTTAACGGGCGCACAAGGTGAAGTAGGACCACAAGGTCCTCAAGGTATCGCAGGTGCAGTTGGCGCAACGGGTCCCATCGGTCCTCAGGGATTACAGGGCATTCAGGGTGAAGTAGGGCCAACCGGTCCCGCGGGTCCTCAAGGTATCGCAGGTGCAGTTGGTGCAACCGGTCCAACCGGACCTCAAGGTTTACAAGGTGTTCAGGGCTTAATCGGTCCAACGGGTCCAACCGGTCCGCAAGGTATTACACCAACTTTCGCTTATGGCGGAATTCTTGATAATACAAGTGAAACATTAACTTTAACTTCTGGTGTAATTTCAGAAATTCCTTTAACTGTTGCACTTCCAAGCGATAATGTTTCTGTCGGAACAAGTTTATTAACAATTAACGAAAGCGGTGTATATTTAATTGAATACAGAGTATCGGGAACTGCTGACACCGCAGGAGATTACACCGTATCAATCACTAATAACGGAACCACCGTTTCAGGAAGTGAGATAACAAAAACATTGGCAGCAGGCGAAGAAGCAGACTTTATCGGAACATTTGTTGCTAATCTTGTTGCAGACGACGATGTTGCTTTGGCAATTCAAGACACGTTAGATGGAACGTTCACTTTAAGCGATGGAACAAACGCCAGCTTAATTATCAGACAGTTAAGTTAAAAAATCTCCGCTTTTGCGGAGATTTACATATATGAGGTGATTCTTTGAAAGTTTGTGTATATGCCATTTCAAAAAATGAAGAGAAGTTTGCAAAACGATGGGCAGAAAGCATGAGAGAAGCAGATGAAGTATACGTTCTTGATACGGGTTCAACAGATAACACCGTTAAAGTTTTAGAAGAAAATGGGGTAAAGGTTTTTAGTAAGAAAATAGAACCTTGGCGCTTTGACGTTGCAAGAAATGAGTCTTTGAATCTTTTGCCAAATGACACGGATATATGTGTGTGCACCGATCTTGATGAAGTATTTAACGTCGGTTGGCGAAAAAATATGGAAAAATCCTGGTCAAAAGGAACAACGCGTTTAAAATATCGTTATGTATGGAATTATAACGATGATGGCAGTGAAGGAACAGTATTTTATATAGATAAAGCACATTCAAGAAAGGAATATAAGTGGGTTTATCCCGTTCACGAGGTTTTAAAATGTGAAAATGAAAAAATCGCTCTTGCAAAAAATGTTCAATTAAACCATTTTGCAGATAAAAATAAACCAAGAACTCAATATCTCCCGTTACTTGAACTTGCGGTAAAGGAAGATCCCGAAAATGACAGAAATATGCACTATTTAGCAAGAGAATATATGTTTCATCGGCAGTATTTAAAGGCAATCAGAACTTTTAAGAAACATCTTAATTTAAAAAATGCAACGTGGAAGGATGAACGTTGTGCTTCAATGCGGTATATGGCAAAATGTTATCAGGCATTATCTGATTATACATCATCATATAAATATTATTTAATGGCAATAGGGGAAGCACCTTATTTGCGCGAGCCTTGGCTTGATGCAGCATTTTTTGAATACTATAGGCAAAATTATATCGGAACAATATATTTTATTGAATATGCTTTAAATATAAAAGAAAGATCCGATACCTATATAACCGAATCATCCTCCTGGGATTCAACGCCATATGATGTTTTATCCATTGCATACTATAAAACGGGAAATATTGAAAAGGCAATAGAAAACGTTAAGAAAGCAATAAAAATATCAGATGATAACAGATTAAAAGAAAATCTTAAATTATATGAAAAAGCCGCCCGTTAAGGTGGCTTTTAAACTATTTATTAATTTTATTAAGCGCATCATAAAGCATTGCTGCCGAACATTCAGACAAGCCTGGCTGTGCAAGAGTTTTTATAATTAAATTTGAATCTAATTTTTCAGACTTTAAATCATCATACATTTTTTCATAAAGAGAAAGAAGTTTTTGATTTGTAGCTTCTCTTGCTTTTACAATTTCGCCAAGTGCGTGAGCTTTTGCTTGAGCGCCTACGTCACCCGGACCGCCTGATTGCACAAATTCAAGTGCTGTAATAGCCTCTGAAATATAAGGTTGATCTTTTGATATTTCTTCAATTTTTTGAAGTAAATATTCCATTGTAAATTTTTGAGGCGCTTCTTTTATTTCCTCATTAGAATTTAAAATGTTAGTTGTATTATCTGTCATATTTTTATCCTCCAAATTTTTAGTTGGCGGACACGCAAGACAAATGGTGTTTTCGTCAATGAAGCGTGCCCGTCCGTTTTTTACAAGACCTTTTGCACGATTCAAATAGGTCGCTTCATATTTTTTTCCGAATTCATCAACAACATTTATGTTTTTTGCTATGGGTATCATCCCCTTGTTGTTTTTTGGTAAAGCAGTTTTTTATTATGGGTGCCATCCCCGTTTACAAGAAAATTATAGCATATATATAATAAAAAATCAACATATGAGATTTATCTGAAAATAAATTTCTTTTATCTAAAAAAAATCCACATTGTAAAACAATGTGGAATGTTTATTAACAAGATTTTAAGAAATTCAAACCGTATTTTAATGCTTCAATACAATCTTCTGATCCTTCAAATTCGATTGTAACGAAACCGTTATAACCTTGTGATTTTAATTCATCAAGGCATTTTTTTACGGGAACAACACCTTTTCCAACGGCAGAGCCTTGAATATATTTTCCGCCTGCTGTTTTTATAGCATTTTCAGGTTTATCTAAGAGATAAAAGTCCTTTGCGTGAACGTGAAAAGCATATTTAGCGGCGATTTTAACACTTTCATAGCAATCACCGTCAGTACACATAAAGTTACCCATATCAACAAGCCAACCAAAGTTTTTGTGATTAACTGTTTTTATGATTCTTTCAACGCGATCAGCATCCTGACAGATAAAACCGTGATTTTCTGTGCAGGTTTTTACTCCTTTTGTTTCGGCATATTCAGTAACTTTTCTGAAAGCATCGGCAATCTGGGGAAGATAATAGTCAAAATCAGCATTTTCAGGTTTATTGGCTGGGAAAGAAAAATAAGCATCATGTCTTAACGTAGGGGCACCTAAAAGTGCAGCAATATCAACCTTATGCTTTAATCTTTCGATTTCTGCATCAATGTCATCGGCAAGAAGATTTGCACCAACTGTATGAGATACCATCTTTAAGCCGTGCTTTAAAACTTCTTCTTTAAGTAAAATAGCATATTCTTCTTCAGAAAAGCCTTCTTCAGGAACAAGATCCGTAAATTCAATGCCTTCAAAACCGATTTCCTTTGCAAGAGCGACCATTTGTCTTTGAGTTACTTTTCTTGCACGTAATAACTGCGAAAAACTATAGGAGGTTACTGAATAATTCATTTAATTTCAACCTCGTGACCTGTTCTTGCGGATTCATATACTGCATCAAGAATCTTCATAACCCAGATACCGTCTTCTGCAGTTGCGATACATTTGGTTCCGTTAAGGCAACAGTCAACAAAGTGCGCAAGTTCTTTTTTGAATGGATCGTCAGCAGGAATGCCTGAATTTGAAGGTGTAATATCAACAAGTCGGTTATGCATTTCAGAATAAATTTTCGTGCCTTCGTTTGACATAACAACGCCGCCCTTTGTTCCGTAAAGAGCCTTTGATGTATTTGCTTCACCGTTAAGTGAATAGCTTGTTTCCAAAAGAGTTACTGCGCCGTTATCATAGCGAATTAAAGCAGTTCCGAAGTCTTCAACGTCTTGAACACCGTTATCAAATTTGCTTGGGGAGGGACTCCAACCAACACCGTTTACAAGATGAGGTCTGAATCCGATTTTGCTTGATGAGGCGGCAAAAACGGAAATAGGCTTAGGTCTGCCCATAAGCATACGGGTTTGGTCGATAACGTGAACGCCTAAGTCAATGATAGGTCCGCCGCCTGAACGAGCTTTATCACAGAACCAACCACCGGGAGCACCGTGTCTGCGTAAGTATGTTGCTTTTGAATAATAAATTTCACCAAGATCTTCTTTGAAATCTTCAACAAGAGCAGTTTCGCTTGAAAAATGAAGAACAAAACCAATCATAAGAAGCTTGCCTGATTTATCGGCGGCTTCTTTCATTTTGATTGCTTCCTCGGTATTATAAGCCATAGGCTTTTCGCAAAGAACGTTTAAGCCGTGCTCAAGAGCATAAATGGAGCATTTTGCGTGATTACAGTTCCAAACGCAAACATCAACAGCGTCAAGTTCTTCATTGGCGATCATATCTTCAATGGAATTATAGCGCTTTTTGATGCCAAATTTCTCTCCAAATGGATCAAGACGGCTTTCATCAATATCACAAATCGCAACTATTTCTGCCTGAGGAACTTTAGCATATGCCTGAGCGTGTGATACTGCAATGTTTCCTGAGCCAACCATACCGATTCTTAATTTTTTGCCGGTATATTCTGTTTTTGCTTCAAATTTTTCAAGAGTAGGTTCATGACTTGCCATTTTATTTTTCC
Source organism: Clostridia bacterium (assembly GCA_045541035.1). GTDB lineage: Bacteria > Bacillota > Clostridia > Christensenellales > QALW01 > UMGS1322. The sequence continues at coordinate 10,668 of JAZQII010000050.1, forward strand.
TCCAAATTTTTTAAGAAATTATAAGCTGTCTGGATATCCTTTACGGGATTTTCACCAACTTCGCGTTCAATAGTAAGGAATCCCTTATATCCAATATCATCAAGAGCCTTTAAATATGCCTCAAAGGGTACACTGCCTTCGCCTAAAGGTACTTCTTTAAAGAATACCTTGCCTTGGAATTCTTCAGGAATGGGGTGAACAACGTGATAAACAATTTCAGGATCAACGTCAATATACTTAACACCGTCTTTTGCATGAGTGTGAACGATATAATCCTTTAAAGTATATACTGCCTGAACGGGATCATCACCGGTAACCATTTTAAAGTTTGCGGGGTCAAGGTTTACGCGGACTGCACCTGATAAAGTATCTAAAAATTCTTTAAGCACAACGGCGGTTTCCGGACCTGTTTCAACTGCAAAATAAGCATCCATACTCTTTGCATAATCTGAAAGCTCACCGCAAGCATCCTGCATAATATTGTAACGAGGGTTGTTTTTGTTGCTTGGAACTACACCAATATGTGTTGTAACGATATTGGTGCCAAGATCCTTTGCAAGATCAATAACTCTTTTTGATTTTTCAATATAGATTTTGTTTTGTTCAGGATCACCAAAGCCTTTACCAAAATCACCGCAGATAGCTGAGAAAACCATATTTCTGTCAGTTAATTTCTTTAAAAGTTCTTTTCTTGCATTTGAATTGAGGTTTTCGGGTGTGTTTTCACCGTTTGTTGCATAAAGCTGAATACCGTTTGCACCCATTTTGTGAGCAGCATCAAGTGCATCATCAAAGGGCATTCTGAAGGATTCAAGCATAACACCGATAGGGAATTTATACATTGTGACTTCTCCTTTTTCTTTTTTCTTTATTGTAAAACAAATTGATAAATAATGCAATATACAAAATTGCTTGAATGTATAACAAAATTGCTCAATATATTCTTTTATATTAAAAAATGATAAGTTAATGTGAAAAAAATTGCTAATTACCTATAATCAGATGGATGAACCTTATTATACTTATAAAAAACTTTAGAAAAATATGAAGCATCTTCAAAGCCACATAATTTCGCAATTTGCTTTATTGAATGATTTTTTTCTTTTAATAAAATCTTTGCCATTTCGCAACGCTGTATGTTTATATACTGAATAGGTGTATAACCAACGTATTTTTTAAATTTTCTTATAAAATAATATTTGCTTATTCCGATTTTTTCAGTTATTTCGTCAATCGAAATTTCTCTTTTAATATTTTCAAGAATATAAGTTATGGCATCCTTTATTATGTTGTCACTTTTCTTTTCCTGCGAGATTTCAGTAGAATAATTATGGTATAGATAGCATAATGCAGGTAAAACCGCTGCGGCAATATCGATATACTCGCAATCTTTAGACATTACGCTATAAACATTTTCAAAATATTGTATAAATGTTTTATCGCTGGAAATATATTCATTAAATTGAAGCTTGCTTGTATCTACACCGTTTTTTAATGCAAAATCACGGTCAATAATTATGCAGTGATATTCCATTTCGTTTTCTGTAGAAAAAGAATGCAAAACATTACTGTTTACTATAACAACATCATCTTTTATTACTTTAATGTTATTTTCATCACATGAAACGTAACCTTCTCCATCAGTGAAATGAAGAATTTCGATATTTTCGTGCCAATTAATATCTTTTATTTTTCTTTCAGATGTTCGGACAGTTTTATGATAAATAATCGGCAGATTTTTCATATATTTTTGATGGTTTTCAAAAAGAATACTTGTAATCAACAAAAATCACCTCTATCTGAATTGATTATACAATATTACAAAAAACATTTCAATATTTTCTTTCTTGAATTTTTGCAGAATAATGAAATTGACTATTGAAAAATACAGTGCGGTGTGATATATTATTAAAAAAACGGAGGTGTTATTTATGGCAAACGGATATCAGACTGCGGTTTACTATTTTCCAAATTGGCATATTGATGAAGCAAATGAAAGAAAACACGGTAAGGGTTGGACAGAATGGGAACTTTTAAAGCATGCAACTCCCAGATTTGAAAATCACCAGCAACCTAAAGTTCCCTTGTGGGGATATGAAGATGAAGCAGATCCGTCTGTTATGGAAAAAAAGATTGATGCTGCGGCAGATCATGCAGTTGATTGTTTCTTGTTTGACTGGTATTGGTTTGAAAACAGATCTTTTTTATCACGTTGTCTTGAAGAAGGCTATATGGGTGCAAAGAATAATGATAAGGTTAAATTTGCTCTTATGTATGCTAATCATAAAAATTGGGGCAATAACCATCCTGCTCGTGCAAATGAACCTATGCATCCTGATATGACGTGCATCGTTGATGAAAAAACATTTATTGAAGCAACTGATTACTGTATTGAAAAATACTTTGCACATCCATCGTATTGGAAGATTGACGGAAAAATTTATTTTTCATTTTATGAATTAAGCACTCTTATAAAAAGTCTTGGCGGTATGGAAACCTGCAAGCGTGTTATTGAAGAGTTCCGTGAACGCGTAAGAGCAAAAGGCTTAGGCGAATTACACCTTAATGCTGTTATGTTTAACGTTAAGGTTCTGCCTGAAGACGGTATTCTTGCTTCACCTAAAGAGCAACTTGATTATTTGGGGTTTGACAGCGCCACAAGTTATGTGTGGACTCATCATCAGCCCTTTGATTTTCCAAGACACCCTTACGAAAAAATCAAAGCAAAAGTGTTTGAAGATATTAAAAAATATGATGAGGAATTTACAATTCCGTATTATCCAAATGCAACAATGAGTTGGGATCCGAGTCCCAGGTGCTGTCAAAGCGATGTTTACGGTGATTATGGCTATCCTTTTACGGGCATACTTGAAATCTCACCTGAACAGTTTGAAGATCAACTGAACGAGATTAAGAAACATTTAAGTACAAAACCTGAAAAAGATAGAATCTTAACCATAAATGCTTGGAATGAGTGGACTGAAGGCAGTTATCTTGAGCCTGATACTGTGAACGGATATAAATATCTTGAAGCAATAAAAAAAGTTTTCGGATAAAAAGTGCCATATTGGCACTTTTTTTCATATTATATAAAAACCTATTGTAAGTTTTTTGTGTTTTTGGTATAATAATATCATTAAATTGAAAGAGGATAATCAATATGATAAAGCTTGATGATTACAGAAATAAAAATATTCACTTTATTGCAATCGGCGGACACAGTATGTGCGGATTAGCAGAGATTTTACATAATTGGGGATTTACTGACGTAAGCGGATCGGACAGATCTGACAGCGATGCACTTCAGCGCCTTAAAAGCTTAGGGATAAATGCAACGGTAGGGCACAGTGTTGATAATGTAAAAAATGCTTCACTTGTTGTTTATTCTGCTGCTATCCCCAAAGATAACGTTGAGCGTGCTTATGCGGAAAGTAACGGTATTCCTTGCATTGACAGAGCCGCAATGCTTGGTCTTATTTCTGCAAAATGTAAAAAGTGTATTGGTGTTGCAGGTACACACGGTAAAACAACAACAACCTCAATGGTTTCTGAAATTTTCTACCGCGCAGAGGTTGAACCCACCATTCATATCGGTGGTGTGCTTCCGACTATTGGAAGTAACGTATATACGGGAAAAGATGAATTTTTTATTACAGAAGCATGCGAATACGTTGATTCTTATCTTACTTTAAAACCGCACATTGCAATAGTTTTAAATATTGATTCTGACCATCTTGATTATTTTAAAACAGTTGACAATATCGTAAAATCATTTACAACCTATTGTCAGCTTGTTGATGAAGACGGTTACGTTGTTGGTTGCTTCGATGATGAAAGAACGTTAAATATGATGAGAAACTGCGGAAGAAGATTCGTTTCTTACGGTTTTTCAAAGGATGCCGATTATCATGCAGAAAATATAACATATTCTGATGACGGTTTCCCCAGATATGATATGTTCAAGGGAAATGAGTTTTTAGCGCACGTTGAATTGTCTGTTATTGGTGAAGTAAACGTGCTTAACTCAATGGCGGCGATTATTTCTGCGCTTCTTTGTGGATTAACTCTTGAACAGGCGCTTTTCGGTATTAAAATGTATACGGGTGCAGGCAGACGCTTTGAATATCGCGGAAGCTATAACGGTGCAAAAATTTATAATGATTACGGTCATCATCCCGAAGAGGTTGCCGCAACTATTGAAGCAACGAAGCACGTTAAGAAAAACAGATTATGGCTTATTTATCAGCCTGCGCTGTTTACTCGAACAAAAGCACAGTTTGATAGGCTTGTTGATTGCTTCCATAATGCTGATAAAACTGTTCTTATTGACGTTTACGGCGACCGTGAGCCTTTTGATCCTACGATCAACTCCAAAATGATAGTTGATAAAATTATTGAAAAATATAATGATGATTGCATTTATATTCCCACAATGGAGGAGTGTGGTGCATATCTTAAAACACAACTTGAGCCTGATGATCTTGTTCTTATTATGGGTAGCGGTACTGTAGATATTTTAGATAAGTTTATTCTTAATTAAAGGGGTTTTTTAATGAATATTTGCATATACGGTGCAGCAAGTGATACCATAGATAAAAAATATATAGAAGCAGGGGAAGAGCTTGGCAGAAAAATTGCAGAGCGTGGTCACGCCTTAGTTTACGGTGCAGGTGCAACCGGAATGATGGGGGCGGTTTCCCGCGGTGTTGAAGAAATGGGTGGCTCTGTTACCGGCGTTGTTCCTGAATTTTTCACCAATGAAGAAGTTCTTAATATTGATTGCACTAAACTAATTCGCACAAAAACAATGCGCGAACGCAAGCAAATTATGGAAGATAGTTCTGATGCTTTCATTGTAACTCCCGGCGGAATCGGTACCTTTGAAGAGTTTTTAGAGGTGCTTACACTTAAACAACTGAACCGTCATAATAAACCCATTGTTTTATTTAACGTAAACGGCTTTTATAACAGTATGATTTCGATGCTTGATGAGGCAATAAAAGGCAACTTTATAAACATTGAGTGCAAAGAAATGTATCCTGCCTTTGAAACTGCCGATGAAGTTCTTGATTATATTGAAAACTACGAAAAAATGGATCTATCCAAAATGAAAGTGAGATAATTATGTTATCATTTGAAAGTGATTATATCCAAGGTGCACATCCTGAAATCTTAAAAAAACTTATTGAAACTAATATGGAACCTTTATCAGGTTATAGCACCGATAAATATTGTGCAAGCGCAAGAGAGAAAATAAAAAAGGCTTGCGATAAAGAAGATGCTGACGTTTATTTTTTAGTTGGCGGAACTCAGACCAATCAGGTGGTTATTTCTGCAAGTCTTAAGCTTTATGAAGGTGTTATTTCAGCCGTAACGGGTCACATAAATGCCCACGAAGCAGGCGCGGTTGAGTTTATTGGGCATAAGGTTTTGCCTTTACCAAATCATAACGGCAAAATTGATGCAAAAGAGCTTGAAGAATACGTTAAAACTTTTTATGATGATGACAATCACGAGCATATGGTTTTTCCCGGTATGGTATATATTTCCCATCCCACAGAATATGGAACGTTATATTCAAAATCCGAGCTTACTGAAATAAGCAGAATTTGCAAAGAATATTCAATGCAACTATTTATTGATGGTGCAAGATTAGGCTACGGTCTTATGAGTAATGATACTGACGTTACCTTAAAAGATATCGCTGAACTTTCCGATGTTTTTTACATAGGCGGAACAAAGGTAGGTGCGCTTTGCGGTGAGGCAGTTGTTTTTACCCATAATAATGCGCCAAAGCATTTTATGAACACAGTAAAGCAACACGGTGCAATGATCGCAAAGGGCAGACTTTTAGGAATTCAGTTTGATACGTTGTTTACCGATGATTTGTATTTTAAAATCAGTAAACACGCTATTGAAATGGCTGAAAAATTAAAGGATATTTTTACAGAAAAAGGTTATAAATTTTTCCTTGATTCACCGACAAATCAGCAGTTTATTATTTTAGAAAATAAACAGATGGAAGAATTAAAGAAATATGTTCGCTTTGGATTTTGGGAAAAATATGACGATGATCACACGGTTGTTCGTTTTGCAACAAGCTGGGCAACAACCGAAGAAGATATTTTAAAACTTAAGGAATTGATATAAAAAAGGGCTGATTTTTCAGCCCTTTTTACTTCATTTCATAAACTGCATATTGATCTTTTTCGGCAAATTTTAATGCGTTGTAAATATTTTTTAATTCCGTTTTTGCCGATTCTTCATCCTTATACCAGCCAAACACGTTGTTTGAATAAATTCCGCTTCTTACTGTTATAACAAAGGGAAATTCATTAGATTTAGGATTTTTACTGTTTGCATTATGAACTTCAGCAGATAAAAGAGGACATAATAACTTTTTATCCTGCGAAAGAATGTACAATCTGTCCTTTGATTCATTTGCATTTTTCATTCCTTCTAAGGCGCTGATTACTCCATCCTCAACCTGATCCTCAAAAGATAATTCCATTTCTATTTTATTTACTATCTGCTTTGGAAGTTCTTCTAAAAGTTCGTTTTTTAATTTTTCCAATAATTCATTGATGTTTTCCATAATTATACTCCTTTATAAGAACAAAATAGTGTTTCCATCAGGATCAGTAACAGTCAGTTCCGTACCGCCCCAAAAGGTTTTTATTGGCTCAGGGCAATCAATTCCTGCTGCCTTGATATTTTCATATATCTCATCTACTTTTCCATCAGTGGTAAAGTATAAATTATTACAACAAGGCTGTTCTTTTCCTTCAGGGATAGACCATATCCACATAACGGGTTCTTTCTCATCTGTAAGTGCAAGAGCTGCACCATAATAATCGTCAGACTCTTTTTCTTGCACCACCCTAAACCCTAATGCTTTATAGAAATCAAAAATAATTTGAGGTTGTTTTGAGTAAAAATTTAATCCGTGAAAATGTATGTTCATTATGTATTGCTCGCTTTCCATTTTTTGCATTGTTCAATTCTTGCTCCTTGAGGGGTATCACCGTGTTCAGGATCACAAGAATATTGAGTAAGCAGTTCGCAAGGAATATCAGGACACTCTCCGCAATGAACGAACCCTTTATTTTGACAACAAACTGCTACCGGACATTCGCCGTGAAACGGGTGTCCGTTTGTTTCTATACAACCACCGCATCCGCAGGTTTCTTTGTAGTCACAACTAATACAATGAAGTCCGCAACGAGTATCAATTATCTCGTTTCTCCATTTTTTTAGATTAGATAGCCGATCAGGATTATGACCATTTTCTATAAATTCGGTTAAATCTTTACAAGGGAGTTCCTTGCATTCTCCACAATGTCGAAAACCTTTTGCAGTTGCACATTTATAAATGTCACACTCTCCCCAAAAGATCTTACCTTCTTGTTTGTTGCAACCATCACAGTTGAATTTTTCTTTGAACTGACAAGTGTTGCAGTTTGTTCCGCATTTACCTTTAATAATCTCCATTGTTATCACTTCCGCTTCTTATATACTATGATTTCAGGATCAGAACCGTTGTCACCGTATTCACAAACTAAAAGATAGTTTTCATCAGCAGTCAAGCCATAACAACGGTTGCTATTCTCCTTGCAAATTTGATTACCCAAATAGATTTTGTCATCTTCCCAAAACTTAATCGTCTGCCCGCTTGCAAGAGTGTATTCAAGATTGACAAAGGAGCCTTTTAGAGCATAAAGGTCTTTAACCATTTTCATATCAGCAATACCGAGTGCATTAAATTCATCGATTAACTGCTTTTTAAGTCCGCAGGGACTACTTAAGCAGTTATCGCAATGCTCGTGACCTTTGGTTTCGCAACATACCGCAATCATACATTCACTACCAAACGGATGTCCATTGGTTGCAGCACAACCTCCACAGTTTTCCTTATAACTACATCCACTACAGTCAATACCACATATTGTTTTACTCATACTAACTCTCCTTGCTTACTTGGTTACAAAATAACAGTAATCAAGAATTATATTTCCGTTTTCATCGGGTGTGGTATAACGGGGACACAAACAATTTTCAAATGACCAAACTGCACCGTTTTCATCTTGCCATATTTCCATACCGTTCTCTGCAAGTTTTTGTTTGCAGGCACTTGTATCGTGAACTTCATTCTCTTTGCCGTAGATCCAACAAGTTCCTAAACTCAAATCTTTGAAATCAATGCTGACAAATCCATCGGGAACGGGCGTGTTTTCAGGAGTGAGCATACCTATATAATATTCAAAAGGTTCTCCTTCGGCTCGTCTTCCAACACCGATATAACCGCCGCCATTTTCCCAAATGGAAAGGATTTTGTCTGTACCGCCCATAGTCTGCTCAAGAAGATCAAACCAACCGTTTTGCCACCATTCACCCCAGTGTCCAAAATTGTCGTACTTCTTTCCGATAAATCTCATTGTGGGGATATTTTCTCTAAATACCTTAATAATTTCAGCCATAATTAGCCCTCCTTAATTTGATTGCATTTATTCACATATTTTATTTGGTAGTCCTTGAGCGTAACACAAGGATATTCGGGACACAAATTGCAAGAGCTGATGTTTCGCTCAATACAACATTTTCTAAAAGGACAGTCCTGACAGAGTTCGAATACATTATCAGTTCTGCCGCCACAACAGTTAAATTTTTCTAAATGAATATCTATTCTAAATTGCTCTTTATAAAAGCTCTGTGACTGTTCTCGCAAAGAATCATCATCGGTTTGGGTTGCAATATATGTAACACAACTTGAGCAATCGTGTCCGCAATAACATATTTTTTCATTTTTACAAACAACTATTTCATATAACTCAATACCCAAAGCACCATATTTTTCTATTTGTTCTTTAGTATAAAAATTTTCCATATCTGAATAGTGTGCTGAATTAAGTTCGTTTTCAGAATATCCGCATTTTTCAATTGGCAAGGCTTTATACAATGCTTTGAAATCCTGAAATTTATACAAGCGTTTAATTTTTGCTTGAACTTTATTGCTGAAAGTTTTGCTTGTGAAAATTATTGTATCTCCGCAATTTAACTTTTGACGTTTTTCGTCATTGAGTCTTAATTCAATTGTTTTGCTACCCTCTGCAATTTTGCAAAAAGCAGATGGAACAAGATTCATATAGTGAATCATAACAAATACTCCTTAATGTCCCCGACAAACTGATTGCCACATCGGGCAAGTTCGCCGAGAACACGGTCGATACCTTGCTCTGTTTTATACCAATTATCTTTATTGATACCCATACATACAATAGGGCAAACATAAAACTTTGTATCGGGAAAAGCAAGACTATAAAGCATCAGGCATCTACGTGCGTGAAATGCTTTGCAAACAATAATTGCAGTCTTAATTTCAAGTCTGTTTTCGTCAGCAACAATTCTTGAAAAGAAAGCATTATCTCTTGTGTGTCCTGAATTATCCTCACCATAAATTGCCGACATTGGAACACCGTTAATGTTTAATACATCAGTTAAGAATTCGCAGTCAGTTTTATATTCTTTACTGTAAATATCTGATTTCGATTTTACACCATCAAACTTTTTCTTCTTAACACTGACTCCGCCTGAAACAATGAAAATAGGTGCAACACCTTGCTTGTACAGTTCAGCAGCATATTCAGGCTGTTCGGGGCGAGAACCGCCGGGCAGAAAGATGGCATCTACCTTTTGCGGTTTATCTTCAACGAATATGAAGTTTGTTATATCAGCGATAATTTTATCATTCATATTGAGGATACCTTTTCTTGAATTCCATATTGGCTTTTTCTGTAAAAATCTTGGGTGTGGAAATTCTATTATCAAGACCGACGTTTTCCCAAGTGGCAGTCCAAATCAAATATGGTTTTAATGGGAGTTTATCTTTAACTTTCAAGTGTGCCCCGTCACGTACAGCTAAACCGTCTTCAACAATTTTCTTCATATCAAGAAAAAGCCTTGCACCGGTTAAATATTCGGCGTTGCCATCCATATTAATTCTACCTTGTTGTTTTGAGTTAACAACAAGTTCACCTGCGATATTTTTACCAAACATAATGTAGTCGCTAAAATCCTTTGGGTCTCCAAGTGCATTACCAATAGGCTTTTCTTCGGATATTGTTTTTTCGGACTTTAAAATATTCCAGCTTTTTAGGCAACCATCTTTTTGTATTAAATCCCAATTTTCCAGAGATGTACTATGTACAGTATATATTTGCTCACCATCTCTTAAAATTGGTTCGTCAAAACTATGACCTACGTATTTTTCTTTAGCATTTTCGAGGTCGACCTCACTGATAACAAGTATCATATTTTTGTTCTGTTTAGTGTTGAATTCAATAAAATCGCAGACAGACATCTCCCAACCGTCTGTAAAACGGCTGAATTTTATACTATATGCACAACCGTTAAAGCTACCAACCATCAGTTTATATTCTTTGCTATCGGTAAGCCGCCAAACTATCCAAGAATCATCATAAGGTTGGTTAGTAATCGGGTTTATGCTATTTTCAATAAAGTTATCAAGTCTGTAAATCATTGTCTAACACCTTTTCGTATATCTCCTGATTATTTTCAGGAGATTGTTCACCCGTGCTTATATAACCACAAGCCAACCAAAACGGTTTGCCGGTAACGGGATCTGAAGTCAAATAAAGACCTTTAGCACCGTTAGATATCAGTAATTCTTCTAAATGTGAATACATCTGTTTGCCGTATCCATTACGGCGAAATTCGAGCAACACATAAAATTCCATTATGTAACCATATCCGACCTTGATATAACCTTTGTGGTCAGGATGGTCGATTTTACCGTATAAAAAGCCTATTAAATTGTCACCATCATAACAAAGTTCCAGATGTCTATCAGCATCACCTTGTATGTTTATCATACTGTTAGCCCACTTTGTCAAAATTTCTTCTGGTGTGGTTCGGTTTTGGTGGCTATCAAGCTCGGCACCATATAAAATAATAAGTCTTTCAAAATCTTGCTTATGCAATTCCGAACTATTAGAATTTAATTTTAAATATTTGATCTTTATCACCCTATAACCTTTTTTCGATATATGTATTGCGATTTAATCCATAGTTTAACGCTTCATTATACAATTCTTTTGCTTGTGCCTTTTTGCCTACATCAATAAAGGCGTTTATTGCACGGTTTATACCAACCTGTGCCATATTTTTTCTTGAACGAGGACTATTTAAACGTTCCCATTCACCGACAGCGTATTCACTATCAGGTATATTTTCTTTTAAAAATGGTAAAATTCGATTGCAAAGATTTAAAATGTCACACGCTTCATCACCGAAAACTTTTAACACATGAGAAGAGTACACAAGTTTATAAAACGCCTCGTTTTCAGAATTAGCCGAGTTCATAATAAACTTTTCGAAGTTATCCTTTGCTAAATATAATCTGGATTTTGGATTTTCAACCTTTAGATTTATTGATATTGCCGCTACGTGGATATCAAATACAATCCGTTCAATGTCTGCTGTGTTGGGGTTTAGGTCCAAAGCATTTTTATAAATATCCCACCAAAAATCACCGAAGCCACCAAGTTCGAGAGTAAAGCGTTGGGTTGCATCGCAAACAGCCCAAAATTTGTATTTGGAGTCCATAGCGTCTAACATTTTGCAAAAATTCAGATGATTAGCGTATAGTTCCTCAGACTTGCGTTGCATAGCATAACTGTCGGAAATGTTCCAATAACAAAATCCGGCCAACAAATTATCTGCTTTGTTAGTCAATAAGATAGATGATAAATAGTCTATAATACCGTCTAAATTATTTTGACTTTGTAAACGTTTAAATTCGGTTCGAATATCATTTGTAATTTTATAATTCAATCATTATCACTTCCGCAAATATCTTTAATTTTTATTTCAACCATTTTTTCTAAAAACGGAATATCTTTTGCTGTGGGGTTGTCTATGCGAAATGTACAACCGCATACTCGATCAAAAGTTTTGCCAAACACCTTCTTAGCTTGACCGCCACCACAAGAACCACAGTTGCCGCACAAATCTATATTCTTCCAAGCAATGGTCTTGATTTCTTCGTCAATAATATAATCTTCATACAACTTGCTCTCATCCGACCAAACAGTCCAAAGGTTTTTGGGTTCGTCAGGATCTTTGATAGCGATGAAAGCAACACACTCATCATTAAATTTAACCCAATAATAAATCTTGTCGTTCCAACAGTCGCACACATCTTTATAAAAGGTTAATTGTTTTGAATTTAAGAAATTCACAAACTCTAAAGCGGTTTGTTTTGCATCACCGTTCAGATTTTCGTTTATGTAATCTTCAATTGTTTTATTCATATGCAGATTATTCCTTTGATAATTTTAATATAAAATAGAGAAAGTCCTTAGGTTCATCATTAGGTTCTTTCTGAACATTATAAAAAGTCTTGAAATATTCGAAACCAAATTTTTCTGCTATGTGTTGACTTCGTTTGTCATCAGAACGGCATAAATACGATAATTCATCGGTAATATCACTGGCGTTTTGAATAACACTTTCCAAGGCTTCTGACATCAAACCTTTGTTTTGATACGATTCCAATAATCTAATACCAACATTTCTACGATTCGGATTGTTTTCTGCATCTTCATTTAAACCTATTGTGCCAATTACCATTCCGTTTTCTTTCAGAACAACGGCATAGTTATTTTTCACAGTTATTAAATACTGTATAATGTTTTCATCATAAACCTGACACCCTATATCTTTAATGCTCCAATCTCGTAAAATCAACCGCTCAGTTTCAAGCGTTTTCACTTGCAGATCACTCCTTTGATATAAAATGCTTCAGTTCACCGTTAAGGTTATAAATCTCATCCTTCAAAAAGGTAGGATATATGGTGATATTTTTCAGTTTATCTATTGGCATCCAACCAAGAACAACATTGCAATCATCCTTTTGAGAAATAAATTCTTCGGTTTCAGGTATATCGTTGCCGAGACAAAAGTCAATAAGATAATAATATGCCAAGCCGTGATGTCTTCTGCCTTTATAGTTCCAAAAGTCTTCTTCGGTCCAAAGTAGGCGCTCTATTACTATATCCGCACCAGTTTCTTCTTTGTATTCACGAATCAGCGCTTCTTCAGTGGTTTCAAGCATTTGAACTGCACCACCCGGGAGTGCATATTCCGTTCCATCCTTTTCTCGTTGGACAAGTATTTTCCCGTCACGCACCATAACTCCAACTGTGCGAAGTCCAAAGCGTGTTTTATTTGTTTGTATAACAATGTCTGTGTTTGATTTAGATTTATCTTTTCGTTCCCAGTCACTTCGTGTTATACCATAATCTACTATATCAACAAATTTACCTGTTGAGGTTTTGAAATATTCCCGTTTGGTTCCTTCATAAAACATACCGCATTTTTGAGCTACTTTTCCCGAACCGGGATTTTCAGTTGCGTGCGATATACCAACGCGATTTACCCCGATTTCCGCAAAAAGATAATCTATTACTGCATTTGCGGCTTCGGACATAATACCTTTATTCCAAAAATTATACCCTAAACAATAACCGAGTTCGGCATATTCACATTTATCGCTTAGCCGGACGACAGATATTGAACCGATAGCTTGTCCTTTATATTCAATTACCCAGTTATATGTTTTTTCGTTATCATAAGCTGCAACCCAACCTTCTAATAATTGTTTTGTTGCATCAACAGATTCGTGTGGTTTCCAAGTCAAAAAACGGGTGACATTTTCATCACTTGCCCAATTGTTGAACATATCCGTAGCATCCTCAACCCGAAATTTGCGCAATATTAATCTTTCGGTAATTATAGTTTTTGTTCCTTTATGAGTTAACATTACTTCACCCCTTCAATATATTTTCAACATCTCTTTTGCTTTTAAGCCATACAGTTTTAGATGGGTATTTCGTAAGTATGTTTCTGATTTCAACCATATTTTCATTTTGGAAAGTGTCTGTCCATTTAAGTAGGTTGTAAACTGATTTTAAAGTTTCTTTTTTACCTTTCTCAAATCCGAGTTTTCTTTTAATGGCACGTTTTATGATTCTATATGTATAAACTCGTTTAGGCAAATCAAGCACATATATTTTATCAGCATCCTCAAAACATTTGCCAACCCAAGCATAATAAACACCTTCAATAATCCAACTATCATTTTTAAGAATATCATTAAGTAATGCGGTGCGCTTTTCTATAGGCATTTTAACACCGTAGCCCTCTGTATTGTTATCCCATTGTATATCATCCAAATCAAAGTGAGAAATATTATACTTTTCACTTAGTGCCTTTGCTAAATATGTTTTACCTGAGCCACTGCAACCGATTATATGTATTTTCATCTATACCTCGCCGATGGTTTTAACAAAAAGTTGATCAACAGTGTTATGTATAGTTTCAAAGTCTCCTATTTTTTCAAAACCGTACCTTTCGTATAAACCACGTTCACCACTCATAATGTATATTTTTTCAATACCGAGTTTTACCGCATAAGCAATCACACTATTTATCATTTGTTCAGAAATTCTATTTCCACGATATTTTTCATCAACAAAAACAAACCCAATAAATGGTGAAAAGTTATATTGTTCAGGCAATTCATCCTTTTGGGCGAATGTGCAATATCCAACAATTTTTTCTTCTACACAAGCCACGAAAACTCTCTCCCAATCAAGAAACTGGTTCTCTTTCATCAGTGTTGCAAGAGATTTTCCGGCTCTCCACGAGCAATTTTCAGCAAAATCAATTGCGTCATTCCAATATTTGTGTGTACTTGTAATTTCATATATTTGCAATAAATTTTCACCCTTAAAAGTTTTTTTGTAATTTTTTTAAATAACTATTTGCTTGTTTTCTGCTTTTGAAAATAACAACTTTTTTATCTTTTTGTTCAGATAATAGGTTATAATATCTTTCTCTGTTTTGTTTATTGAATTTTAAAATAGAAAGATATAATTCCCACTTATGTTTATCAAAATATTCGGGACAGTAACCGCCCATATCATCTCTTGTTTTTCCGTAATTTTGGATAACACGTTTTGTTGAGCCCCACAAGCAAGAAATTGTAGGTAAGTCAAAATAAAAAACGGTATCACATTCTTTAAGACGGCGGGGGAGCGTGCGATTAAAGTTTCCGTCAATTATCCAGGAATCTTTTTGTAATTCTTCATCTAAAATTTTATCAAAACTTTCTCTTGAAATATGATGCCATTTTCCGCACCAAAAGATTTTATCAAGATGCACTAAGGGAAGATTTAGTTTTTCAGCCAATGCTTTTGAAAAGGTAGTTTTTCCACTTCCTGCATTTCCGATGACAATAATTTTTTGCATATAATTTTTCCTTAAAATTAGCCATATTTTTTATATTATTTTATCAGAAATAAATTAAAATTTCAATACCTCTACAGTCGTTTTATAGTATTGTTCCTGAAAATGAACGTATTGTTCTATTTCACCTTTAGTAAAGAAAGTGTTTATTGGAGCGGCAACAAGTTTATCTTCAACATCATCTTCGCGGTGGATAATGCCGATTATTTGCGCTTTATACTCGGTTACCGGCTCATTTACACCAAGCAGGTAAACATCAAGTTCTTCACCGTCACCACCAATAATACCCGCTATATATCCGTAGTTGATTGGATAAGTTAAGCAGTAATTTTCTTTCTTGTGTACATAACCTATAGGACGGTCGATTTTAATATCTACCGTCTTGCCAAGATACGATTTTACCAGATTTTTTCTTTCTTCAAGCGTCATCATAAAGTTCCTTTTATTATTGAGTTAATTTCATACATAGCAACCTTGTTTGAATCCCATTTTAACAGTTTTCGTGCTTCATTATATGTAAGCCATTTATACTCAGTATATTCATTTGATAGCGTAGGCTCTGAATCACACTCAAAGGCAAAAGAATATTCGGGGATAACATAAGTGTTTTTTTCCCAATGTTGTCTTTTGTTTTCCGCAATAACTTCTGCCGGAACATATGCAATACAAGTGAGTTGCTTAATGTTTATAGGATCAACACCAATCTCTTCTATTGTTTCTCTTTTAGCTGCCTCTATGGGTGTTTCTCCATTTTCTCCGCCACCTGCAATAAATTGCCAATACTTGTTGTCTGCTCTATGAAAGATACAAAATAATGGCTTACCGTCAATAATTCGATATGGTATTGATATTACTTGATATGGTTCTCTCATTTTTAGTCCTCCTCGTTTTCGTCAATTGTTACGCTGCTGCTTGTTATATTTGCTCCTTCGCAAGTTACTATATTCACTTCTGTTGCGTTGATGTCTGCGCCTTCGCATTCTGTTATTTCAATTGTGTCGATGGTGCATCCTGCGATATTTGTATCTTCGCTTGTTTCAAAACCTAAAGCACTAATTGTTGAGGTATTTATATTTACATCTTGAGTATCTTCAAAACCTAAAGCATCTATATTTGAAGTTGAAATATATACGTCACCTTGTGCTTTTATTCCGAAAACAGGGAAGGTGCTTTCTGAAATATAAACGTCATTTTTCTCATCAACACAAATTCCCAAAACTGTTTTTTCTAACTTTGCAACCAAATTTTCTAATTCGCTTATTCTGTTTTCAAGTTCTGCTATTTTGTTTTCCATTAAAATCATCCTTTCTGTTTTTTACTGAATTTTTACGAAATTCCGCAGGTGTTGTAAGTGTGAATTTTTTAAATATTCTATTAAAATGCTGAACTGTTTTAAAACCAACCATATTCGCAATGTCTTTAATAGGAACATCGGTAAAAGCAAGTTGCTTTTTTGCAATAGTGATTCTGTATTGCATCAGATATTCAATAGCAGTACAGCCAAGTTCCTTTTTAATATAAGAGGTTAGAGTTACAGAATTTATTCCGGCGCTTGAAGATATATCTGATAAAGTAATATTTTCACCGTAATGACTCTCGATATAAAGAACTGCTTCGCGAAGCTTTGGATTTTCGATAAGGGGCATATTATCTGCTTTTTGATGCTTTGCGCCGTATCCGATGAGTCCGTACATTCGCTCTAAAGCGATGATTATTTCCATAAAATATGAGCGTCCTCTGCACGACCAATACCAATCACGTTGGTGTTCAAGTTCTTCGCCCATACAGTTGGCTGAATATTCAATTTTTTCAATTTGTGTGTTTACTATAGGGATAGTATATGCTTTGTTTATAAAGGGCTTAAGCATAAACATATCGTGATTTGTTGCAATATCGTCATAGCTTTTTGTGCGAAGAAGTTCAAAAGTCATATTTACGTTTAAGTACTTGGGATGAAAAAATATTGAAGTATAAACTGCTTTTTTGAAGTTGTGAAAGATGGGATTTTCTGATTCATCAAAGCAGATAAAGCACGGTGCAGTTGCCGTAATTTTTTCGTGATTTACTTCAAAATCAATTTTTCCTTTTGAAAGAATTATAAGAAGAAAACATTTGTCTTTTATATTGACGTTTTCAAGGTCATTGTTTTTAAAACATTTAACAAACGCAATTTTGCCTTTATTATATTTTTTTCCTACCGTTATGTGATCCATATAATTTTCCTTTTTTTATTTAATATTAACATAGGATAAAACTGTTTTCAATATAATATTTTTATCTGAAATTAAATTTGTTTTATCCAAAAAATAAAGTTCCTGCATTTTTATTTTGCAGGAGCTTTAAAATAATCATATACCGCTTGTGCACTTGGTTTATTCATTCCGTCAACACTTTCAAGTTCTTCCAACGTTGCTTCTTTTATTTTTGAAACAGTAGAGAATTTCCTTAAAAGAGCTTTTTTTCGTGTTGAACCGATATGTGGAATATTATCAAGCTGAGAAATAAGAGAATGTTTGCCTCGCAAGCTTCTGTGAAAGGTTATAGCAAACCTATGTGCTTCATCACGAATCGCCTGCAAAATCTGTAAAGATGGGGCAGAACGATCAAGAATCAAAGGCATTGATGAATGGGGCAAATATATTTCTTCAAGTTTTTCTGCAAGACCAATGACGGCAACATCAAAATTAAGCTTGTCTTTTATAATCTCCATTGCCGAACTTAATTGACCTTTTCCGCCGTCAATCACGATAAGATCGGGGAACTTACCAAAGCCTGTTTTTTGTGTTAAATAATCGTTATAACGGCGCGAAACGACTTCTTGCATTGAAGCATAGTCGTTGTTACCCTGATGTGTTTTGAAACGTCTATATTCTTTTTTATTAGGTTTGCCGTTAGTAAAAACAACCATTGAGGCGACGGTGTCAGTTCCTTGAATATGAGAAATATCAAAACATTCAATTCTTTTTGGAAGCGTTTTAAGGCCTAAATAAGACTTTAATTCTTCAAGACCGTTAATTATACGTTCTTCTTTATACTTTATGCTTAAAGAAGATTTTTCAAGCTTTTCGCGGGCATTACGCTTTGCCATTAAACATAATTCAAACTTTTTGCCACGCTGAGCAAGATGAATTTTAACGTTCTTTCTGTTTTGCTCAGATATAAGTTGTTCAATAATTTCTTTGTCTTCAGGAAGAATATCACAAACTATTTCTTTGGGGCAAAGTTCACCCTCAGAATAATGCTGAATTATATATTTTGAAAGAATTTGTGCTTCATTATCGTAGGTTATATCCTGCTGTTCAATTGTATTGGCGCCGATGAGTCTGCCCATACGGATATAAAGAGAACAAATAACGGCATAAGTATCCCTTAAAATAACGGAAATAACGTCAATATTTTCGTTTTTATCAAGAACAATCTTTTGCTTATTGAGAATTTCATCTGCTTTTATCAGTTTATCGCGCAATTCTGCGGCAAGTTCAAATTCAAGTTTCTCGGAAGCACGTTCCATTTTTGTTCTTATTGCATCAAGAACCGAAGTGTTATTTCCCTTTAAAAAAGAAATGATTCCATCAACGTTTTTTCTGTATTTTTCTCTGTCGGGGGAAACACAAGGGGCAGGGCAACGGTCAATGTGATATTTAAGACAAGGTCTTACGTTCTTTTGCTTTGTAAAATCATAGTTGCAAGTTTTTAAAGGGAAAACTTCCGTCGCAATATCTGCTATTGCTTTTGCACTTCCCGCACCGTGATAAGGTCCAAAATACTGTGCACCGTCAAATTCCATTTTTCGTGCAAGTTCTAGCTTTGGAAAACTTTCTTTTGTGTTGATCTTTAAGTAAGGATATCCTTTATCATCCTTTAAAAGAATATTGTACTTTGGTTTGTATTTTTTTATAAGGTTATTTTCCAACAAAAGAGCTTCAAGTTCATTTGCGGTAACAATATAATTTATATCGGAAATATTTGAAACGAGTGTTCGTGTTTTTAAATTAAGATCGCCTGAATGAAAATACGAACGCACACGGTTTTTTAAATTTCGTGCTTTTCCCACGTAAATAACCGTATCGTTCGCATCTTTATAAATATAAACTCCCGGTTCATTCGGGAGTGTTTTTAATATATTTTCCATATTATTCAAAATCACTTACGTGGAGCATGCCCTGAAGAAGAATCTGTCCGATGTGATCATCATCGAGAGAATAATAAACAACTTTTGCTTCTCTGCGGTACTTTACAATTCTGCTGTTACGAAGTGTTTTTAACTGATGTGAAACAGTTGACTGATTCATACCAAGGGTTGCGGCAATATCTGAAACACACATTTCATTCATTGTAAGAAGATATAAAATTTTAAGTCTTGATTCATCTGAAAACAGTTTGAAGAAATCAGCAAGACTCATAAGGCTTCTTTCATCAATTAGCCTTTGAGACATGGTTTCAACCAAATCATTATTTATAACAGGTCTGTTTTCTGAAATTTCACTCATAACAATATCTCCTAAATAATAATTATTGTCTATAGTATAGCCTAAAATCACCTTATTTGTCAATATAAAATATTTGAAATATTCATATTTGTTCATGCATAGTATCATTTTGAGGTGATTTTTTTGAAAAAATATTTATATATTGTGAGCGCTGTTATTCTTTCTTTGATAATTATTTTTGAAGCACATAACGTCAATTTATATACTGAAACTTTTGCACTAGATAATTCTAACAAACCGATCTATAGTGTTGATACTGATGAAAAGAAAGTTGCAATAAGTTTTGATGCCGCATGGGGCGCCGATAAGACAGAAAAAATACTTGATATACTTGATTGTTATGAAGTTCATGCAACTTTTTTTCTTGTAGGTTTTTGGGTCGAAAAGTATCCTGATATGGTTAAAGAAATTGATTCACGTGGATATGAAATAGGTAATCATTCTAAAAATCATCCTAAAATGACATCGTTAACAATAGAGCAAATGAAAAACGAGATAATATATGTTAATGAAAGAATATATAATCTTATTGGAAAAACACCTAATGTTTTTAGACCTCCTTACGGCGATTATAATGACACTGTAATTTCAACAATGAAAGAATTAAATATGCATACCATTCAGTGGTCTATTGATTCTCTTGATTGGAAAGAATTTGGAAAAGAAGATATTATAAACCGAGTTCTGAAAAAAGTGAAAAACGGAGATATAATTCTTTTTCATAACAATGCTAAATATACTCCTGATGCATTACCTGAAATTTTACAGGGACTTCAGTCAAAAGGGTTTTCTGTCTGCTCTGTTGGCGAATTAATATATCAAAATAACTATTTTGTAAATAATCAGGGAATTCAAAAGAAATTTGTACAGTAATATTATAAAAATTTCACAAAGCAAACAATCCAATAACACAAAAATATATTAAAATGTAATAAAACAGTAATAAATGAAAAGTTGAACACATACATTAAAACACATACTTAAATTACATTACGGGAGGCAGATTTTATTATGGTTCAGCCAGCAAATAACAAAATTACATTATGCGGTACAGTGGTGGAATCACCTGTATTCAGCCACGAAGTTTTCGGTGAAAGTTTTTATACTTTTAAAATGGAAATAAAAAGATTATCGGGTCAAAATGACGTTTTACCGATAATAATATCCGAACGTCTTATGTCTGAAAAAGAGATAAATACAGGCAACCGATATCTTATTGAAGGACAGTTGCGTTCCTATAACATTCTTACAGAGAATAAAAGTCGCTTACAGTTACAGACCTTTGCCCGAGAAATATATCAAGATGATGAGGGAGAAGATTTGAACCAGATAGTTCTTGATGGGTACATATGTAAAATACCTGTTTACCGTGTAACTCCTTTTTCAAGAGAAATTGCTGATGTTTTAATTGCAGTAAACAGAGCATACGGTAAAAGCGATTATATCCCTTCTATCTGTTGGGGTAGAAATGCACGTTATTGCCAACAATTAAACGTTGGTGACAGTATTCATATTGAAGGCAGACTTCAAAGCAGAGAATATCAGAAAAAACTTGATGATGAAACAGTAATAACAAAAACGGCTTATGAAGTGTCAGTTTCAAAACTTTCCGTTGATAAAGAAGATGATGATGAATTTGTTGAAGAATAATATTTAAGAGGCAGAAAATCTGCCTCTTTTTTTAAATTCGTTTTATATTTTTGATTATTTTTTCGTCAGGTGTAATATAGTAGGTTGTTTGATTGGTATATATCACTTTTCCGGGTAAAGCACCTGACGGTTTTTTTACAAATTTTCTTTTTGTGGCGTCAACAGGAACAAAAGAAGATGTTTTTGCTTTTGAATAATATGCGGCAAGGTGGGCGGCTTCTTCTATTGATTTTTCGCCAGGATTTCCTGATTTGATTATAACGTGTGATCCATGTATATCTTTTGTGTGAAGCCATAAATCATCTGATGAAGCAAAATGGAGAGTAAGAAAATCGTTTTGAGTATTATTTTTACCAACGTATATATCAATATTTTCCGAGGAAATAAAGTGCATGGGTTTTGATTCGATATGTTTTTGTTTGCTTTTTTGTTGCTTTATATAGCCTGCATCGGTTAATTCGTTTCGGATCTCATCGATATCTTCAATGCACTCACACTTTTCCAGATTATAAATTTGATTGGAAATGAAATCTATTTCTTCTTCAGTTTCTTTTATTTGACCTGAAAGAAGTTTTGATGCTGTTTTTAACTTGTTGTATTGCTTAAAATATTTTTGGGCGTTTGCGCTGGGAGATATTGTATTGTCAAGAGGGATATCAAGATCATTCATGTTATCATAATAATTCTTGACGGTTACGCTTTTTGCGCCTTTTTTTACAAGATAAATATTTGCCGTTAAAAGTTCTCCCCAAATGCGATATTTTTCCATATCGGCACATTCAAGTATTTTCTCATTTTGTAACGCTCTTTTCTTTTCGGCTTTATCAAGGGCATTTGATAACTTGATTTTTAAACCATGCGAACGTTCTTTTATTCGCTGAACCTTATCCTTTAAAACAAAGTATTTATCAATTGCCATGGATATTGAATCATATTCTTGTTGAAAGGCAGCCATAAAACGCTCTTGTTTTACTGCGAAAAAATCTTGGGGATCACCATTTTCATCAACTAATAAAACGGGGGAGTAGCAGTGGTTTTTATAAAGATTGATATATTCCAAGAAACCGTTTTCATTATCAACACATCGAAAAGATATTTCTTCGGCGGCTTGTTTTGAAATACCCATATAAGTATCGCTGATTATTCGTGCATAATCAAAAATAAATTCATTCTCAGTAAAGGGATTCTTTTTACCTTGCGATGGCGGAAGTGTATATTCAAGTCCCGGCTGAATAAGTCTTACACGGCTCATAAGAGAATTAACGCGCTTGATACTGTCATAAATTCTGTTGTTTTCGTCAACAAAAATAATATTACTGTGCTTTCCCATGATTTCAAGAATAATCTTCTTTGTAACGGGTTCGTGAAAATCGTTAAGGCAGTCAAAAGATATTATTACAATTCTTTCGTTTTCAATTTGCTTAAATGATGCAATTCTCCCACCTGTAAGGTGTTTTCTCAATAACATACAAAAGTTTGAGGGAACCGGGGGATTAGGCTTTGAAAATTCTGTTATATTCAATCTTGCAAAACTTGCATTTGAACATAAAAGAAGTTTATAGTTTATACCGTTATTTCTTAAGAAAAAATACAGTTCGTCATCTTCAGGCTGATTGATTCTATCAATTCTTGCACCTTCAAGTTTATTATTTAATTCATATACGACTGAACCGATAGTAAGTCCATCCATTGGCATAGCAGATTGCACCTCTTTAAGAATTTAAGTGTATTATATCATTAAAAACGGATTATTAAAACAACATTTTTTTATTTTTTTGGATAATTTATTGTATTTTTTAAAAAAGTTTATCAAAAAATGTTCTTTTAAGGTTGCCTAAAAATTTGCAATGTGGTATAATTAACCACGATTGTATTGATAATTTACTTGGAGGTAAATATTTATGAGCACCATGGTTAAAAATGAAAAAAATCAGGCTGTGATCAATTTTGAGATCAGCAAAGAAGCAATGGATGCTGCAACAAGTGCAGTTTTCCAGAGAAACAAGGGCAAGTATGCAATTCCCGGTTTCCGTAAGGGCAAGGCTCCCAGAAAGATGGTTGAGCAGTATTACGGTGCAGGCGTTTTCTTTGAAGATGCTTTTAATGACGTTTTTCCGTCTGTATATGAAGCCGCAGTTAAAGAACACGAACTTGAACCTGTTGACAGACCTGAAATTGAACTTGAGGATATTACCGATGAAGGTATTGTAAAGGTTAAAGCAACCGTTACACTTATGCCTGAAGTTAAACTTGGAAAATATGAAGGTATAAAGGTTGATTTATTTGAGTATAATGTAACCGATGAAGAAATTGATCACGAAATTAAACACGCTCTTGATCGCGCATCACGTTTTGTTGATGTTGAAGATCGTGCAGTTCAGATGGGTGATACAGTTGGCCTTAATTATTCAGGCAGTGTTGACGGTGTTAAGTTTGACGGCGGTACTGCTGAAAACCAGACCCTCGAAATTGGTTCAGGCAGTTTTATCCCCGGTTTTGAAGAGCAGATGGTTGGTATGGCTATCGGTGAAGAAAAGGCACTTAATGTTAAATTCCCTGATGATTATCATGCTGAAGACCTTAAAGGTAAAGAAGCAGTGTTTGATGTAAAAGTTCTTTCAATCAAAGAGAAGCAGGTTCCTGCACTTGATGATGAATTTGCAAAAGACGTTTCTGAATTTGATACTTTAGATGAATATAAGGCTGATATCAAGGCAAAACTTACTGAGCGTAAAAAGAATCAGGCTGATACTGAAATGGAAAACAAGATGGTTGAAGCAATTGCTGAAAACGCTGAAATCGATATTCCTGATTGCATGGTTGAACAGCAGATTGATTCACAGCTCCGCGATATGGAAATGCGCATGAGCTATCAGGGCCTTAAACTTGAAGATTATATTAAATATACCGGTATGACAATGCAGCAGATGCGCGATATGTATCGTGAAGGTGCATTGAAGACCGTTAAGATCCGTCTTACACTTTCTGAAATCATCAAAGCTGAAAAGATTGAGGCTACTGATGATGAAATTATGGAAGAAGTAAAGAAATATGCTGAAAACTATGGCGCAAAGGCTGAAGATTTCATCAAAAACGTAACAGACGATCAGAAAGAATATTTCAAAGAAGTTGCTGTTATGAATAAGACTCTTGCACTTCTTAAGGAAAAGAACCCTGCTAAAAAAGCAACAAAGAAGGCAACTAAAAAGGCAGAAGACGGCGCAGAAAAAACTTCTGAAAAGAAGCCCGCTGCAAAGAAGACTACAAAAAAAGCTGAAGATGGCGAAAAGAAACCTGCAGCAAAAAAGTCAACAAAGAAGGCTGAAGAAGCTTAATAAGAATTTTTTGGAGGGAATGCAATGCCTGTAATTCCGTACGTAATTGAACAAGATGGCAGAGGAGAAAGATCCTATGATATTTATTCTCGCCTTCTTAAAGACCGCATAGTTTTCTTAAGCGGTGAAATAAATGATGAAATGGCAAACACTATTGTTGCTCAGCTTTTGTTCCTTGAAGCAGAAGATATGGAAAAAGATATCATGCTTTATATAAATAGTCCCGGCGGTTCTGTTACTGCAGGAATGGCTATTTATGATACTATTCAGTATATTAAACCTGAAGTTTCGACTATTTGTATTGGCATGGCGGCATCAATGGCTGCGGTTTTACTTTCATCAGGGGCTAAAGGAAAACGCATTGCATTACCCAACAGTGAAATTATGATCCATCAGGCTTTAGGTGGAGCAAGAGGTCAGGCAACTGACGTGCTTATTCATGCAGAACAATTATTGAAATGTAAAAATAAGCTTAACAGAATTCTTGCGGATAATACCGGTAAGCCTTTTGAACAACTTGAAGCAGACTGCGAGCGCGATCATTACATGACTGCCCAGGAAGCGTTGGAGTACGGTATTGTTGATGCCATTTATTCAAAAAGACAGTAAGGAGAATTTATGGAAGAAATAAGATGTATATTTTGCGGAAGATCTCCTCAGGGTAGTCTTTCCTTTGTTTCGGGCCCTCCGGGAGTTTATATCTGTGAAGATTGTGTGCAGGATTGTATTGACTCTCTGGAGACAGATCGTAGAAATAATTATACGCAAAAAATTAATGATTTATTGAAGCCACGCGAAATCAAAGAAGTTCTTGACCAATATGTTGTTGGTCAGGATAAAGCAAAAATTGCCCTTTCGGTTGGTGTTTATAATCATTATAAACGTATAGCTTCGTTAAATGCCGGAGTAAGACATGATGTTGATATTCAAAAAACCAATATTCTTTTGATTGGTCCCACGGGAACAGGTAAAACTTATCTTGCTCAAACTCTTGCAAAAATACTTGACGTTCCTTTTGCTATTGCTGATGCCACAACCATTACTGAAGCAGGTTATGTTGGTGATGACGTTGAAAATATTCTTTTGCGTCTCATCCAGGCAGCAGATTACGATGTTTCAAAAGCAGAACGCGGTATAATTTATATTGACGAAATCGATAAAATTGCTCGTAGAAGCGAAAATCCCTCAATAACACGAGATGTTTCAGGCGAAGGCGTTCAACAATCACTTTTAAAAATTCTTGAAGGAACTGTTTCGAATGTTCCCCCTAACGGTGGAAGAAAACATCCTCATCAGGATTTTATTCAGATCGATACAAAAAATATTTTATTTATTTGCGGTGGTGCATTTGACGGTCTTGATAAGATTATTCAACGCAGAGTAGGCAAGAAGACCGTTGGATTTGGTTCGGAAATCAATCCTGTTGCAACAACAGATGATATAGGCAAGATTTACGACTCCGTTACACCTCAAGATCTTCAAAAATACGGCTTGATTCCTGAATTGATCGGACGTCTTGCTCAAACAGTTACATTACAGAACCTTAATGAAGAAATGCTTGTTGATATTCTTAAAACGCCCAAAAATGCACTTACAAAGCAGTATT
This sequence comes from Clostridia bacterium, assembly GCA_045541035.1. Taxonomy (GTDB): domain Bacteria; phylum Bacillota; class Clostridia; order Christensenellales; family QALW01; genus UMGS1322. The sequence continues at coordinate 37,076 of JAZQII010000050.1, forward strand.
CCGCATTAGTCAGAATGGATAATGTTGAACTTGAGTTTACCGATGAAGCTTTGCATGCAATTGCAAAAAAAGCAATCGAATTAAAAACAGGTGCCCGTGGATTAAGAGCTGTAATTGAAGGTATTATGATGGAGATCATGTACGAGATTCCATCACTTGAAAACGTTGAAAAATGTATTATTACACCTGAAGCAGTTTCGAAAAATGAAAAGCCCCAACTAATTTATAAAGAATTAGCAAAGGCTGAATAAAAAATTAAGCAGACATTTTTTATGTCTGCTTTGTTTTTATTCAAGTTCAAATGCTCCGGTATATAACTGATAATATGTGCCTTTTTGAGCAATGAGTTCGTCATGATTTCCACGCTCAATAATTCTTCCGTGATCAAGAACCATAATGACGTCTGAATTCATTACCGTTGAAAGTCTGTGAGCGATAACAAACACTGTTCTTCCTTCCATAAGCTTATCCATACCTTTTTGAACTATGGCTTCCGTTCTTGTATCAATCGAAGAAGTTGCTTCATCAAGAATCATAACAGGAGGATCTGCAACTGCAGCGCGCGCAATGGCAATAAGCTGTCGTTGTCCTTGTGAAAGATTTGAACCGTTATTTGTCAGCATTGTGTTATATCCGTTTGGAAGACGTGTTATAAAATCATCTGCACCTGCAAGTTGTGCGGCTTTTATGCATTCATCGTCAGTTGCATCAAGATTGCCGTAACGAATGTTTTCCATAACCGTACCGGTAAAAAGATTAGTATCCTGAAGAACGATACCTAAAGAACGTCTTAAATCGTTCTTTTTTATTTTGTTGATATTGATGCCATCGTAGCGGACTTTGCCGTCTGCAATATCATAGAATCTGTTTATAAGGTTGGTTATTGTTGTTTTACCTGCACCTGTTGCACCAACGAATGCAACTTTCTGACCGGGTTCTGCATAAACACTTACGTCATAAAGCACCTGCTTATCTTCAACGTAACCAAAGTCAACGTTTGTTAGGCGAACGTCGCCTTTCAAAAGTGTATAGGTGAGCGTTCCGTCATGATGCGGATGCTTCCATGCCCAGATTCCTGTGCGAGATTTACTTTCGACAATACTTCCGTCTTCAAGAATATTTGCATTCACAAGAGTCACGTAACCGTCATCTGTTTCAGGTTCCTGATCCATAAGTGCAAAAACACGCTTTGCGCCTGCCATAGCCATAACGATTGCATTTATCTGTTGTGAAACGTTGTTTATGTTTCCCGTAAACTGTTTTGTCATATTAAGGAAAGGAACAACGATACTGATACTGAAGGCCATTCCTGAAATACTGAAATTTGGTACGTCCGAAAGTAACAATATACCTCCGATCAAAGCCATAATAACGTATAAAATATTTCCTACGTTCATTATTATCGGACCGAGAGTATTGGCATAGGCATGTGCACGGTAACTATCTTCATAAAGAGCGTTATTTATCTTTTCGAAATCATCAATACACTCTTTTTCGTGGCAGAAAACCTTTATAACGCGTTGACCATTCATCATTTCCTGAATAAAACCTTCCGTTTTACCCATGGCCTTTTGCTGGCGAACAAAATATTTTGCAGAGCCGCCACCGATAGTTTTTGATATAAAAAGCATGAATATTACACCGACAAGAACCACAAGAGTCAACCAAACGCTGAAATAAAGCATGATTGAAAGAACGGTTATAACAATTACAAAAGATTGTATTAACGCAGGCATTGCTTGTGAAACAAGTTGGCGAAGGGTATCGATATCATTGGTATAATGGCTCATGATATCCCCGTGTTTATTCTGATCAAAATACTTTATCGGAAGATTTTGCATTCCGCTGAACATAGCTTTACGCATTTTTGACAAAAATCCTTGAGTCATATATGCCATTAACTGAGTATGCGCAAGAATGGATAAAAATGAAAGTACATATAAGCAAATAAGAATGGCGACCATAGGAACGATCTCTTTGCTCGCAGATGCCCAATCTTTTGACGTTTGCCACACCTGAATTTCAGCAATAATATTTTGAATAAATAATGCGGGAATTGAAGAGACTATTGCAGAAAATATAATGCAAATTATCGTAATAGGCAAAAGAACAGGGTAATAGCTGTGAAGCTGTTTTATTATTCTTACAATATCTTTTAAGCTTCCGCTTTTTTTATTATTCATTATCTGCACCTCCCGTCTGTTGATCAAAAACTTCTTTATATATTTTTGATGTAGTAAGGAGCTTTTCATGTGTTCCGCAATCAGATATTTTACCGTTATCCATTACGATAATCATATCTGCATCCTGAACAGAGGCTATTCTTTGTGCAATAATTATTTTTGTTGTTTGGGGAATATACGCCTTAAATCCGCTTCTGATAAGTGCATCTGTCTTTGTATCAACCGCACTTGTAGAATCGTCTAAAATAAGTATTTTCGGTCTTTTAAGAAGCGCTCTTGCAATACATAAGCGTTGCTTCTGTCCACCTGATACGTTTGAACCGCCTTGTTCAATAAAAGTATCGTATTTTTCAGGAAAACTTTCAACAAAATCATGTGCTTGCGCAAGCTTGCAAGCTTCAATTATTTCTTCATCGGAGGCATTTTCGTTACCCCAACGAAGATTCTCTTTTATTGTTCCCGAAAACAAAAGATTTTTTTGTAATACAACCGCAACAGCAGACCGTAAAGAATTAATATCATAATTTCTTACGTCAACACCGCCAACATAAACAGAACCGTCACTTATGTCGTATAACCTTGAAATCAATTGAACAAGAGATGACTTGCTTGAACCTGTTCCGCCGATTATACCGACAGTCATTCCTGACTTTATGTGAAGATCAATATCAGAAAGCGCATATTTTTTTGCGTTTTTTGAGTATTTGAAATTTACGTTGTTAAAATCAATTGAACTGTCTTTTATATCGTAAATGGGGGAATCGGGTTCTTTTAAAGCAGGTTCTTCTTCAAGAACTTCCGATATACGTTTTAGAGATTCTGATGACATTGTCAGAATAACGTAAATCATTGAAAGCATCATGAGTTGCATAAGAATTTGCATGCCGTAAGTAAGCATGGCAGAAATATGACCGATTTGAATCAGTTCTCCGCCGCTTGAAATAATAAGGTTAGATCCAACAAGCAATACAAAGATCATGTTAAAGTAAAGACAAATTTGCATTAAGGGTGTATTTAATGCAACAATTCGTTCTGCTTTTGTAAAATCCATGCAAATATCATCTGATGCAAGATTGAATTTGTTTTTTTCAAAATCTTCTCGAGAAAATCCTTTAACAACTCGCATTGCACGAACATTTTCTTCAATTGATTCATTAAGTTTATCGTATTTTTTAAATACGCGTCTGAAAGCAGGCATTGCTTTTTTGCCGACCATATATAATCCGAATGCAAGGAACGGTACTACAACAACGAAAGTCATTGCAAGAACACCGCCCATAATAAACGCCATAATGATTGCAGAAATAAGCATTAAAGGTGCGCGTATAGCGGTTCTGATAAGCATCATATATGACATTTGGATATTTGAAATATCTGTCGTAAGACGCGTTACCAAAGATGATGAAGAAAACTTATCGATATTTTCAAAAGAGAAAGTCTGTATTTTCTTAAAAACATCACTCCTTAAATTTTTTGCAAAACCTGCCGATGCTTTTGAACAAGTAAAACCTGCAATACCACCGCAACAAAGGGATACACAAGCCATAAGAGCAAGAAACAAACAAGTTTTTACTATTCCGTCAAGGGGCGCACTTGTTTCGATCTGTCCAATAATTTTTACGGTTATAAAAGGGATAAAAACTTCGATAAATACTTCAAGAATAATAAAAACAAAAGTAAGAATCGTAGGAAGTTTATATTCCCTAACACATTTTAAAAGTCTCTTTAACATATTTGTTCCTTTCTAAGATAATAATTAACTACTTAATTATATAATTAAATTATTTTGTAGTCAACAAAAAATAAGAAAACAAACGGTTAAATTTTTAATGCCGAAGAATAAATATTTCTTCGGCATTTTGTATCATTTTTCAACGGCGTTTCTGATAACCCAATTATTTTCATCAAGAAGTTTTTTTGCAGTTTCATTATCGCATTGTTTGATTTCCGAAACAATACGGACCATGCGGTCTTTAAGTTTTATATTTGTAGGCTTGAGGTTAATCATAAGATTTTCATAAACTTTTCCGGTTTTCACCATTGCACAAGTGGAAAGCATGTTTAAAACAAGTTTTTGTGCCGTTCCTGCTTTCATTCTTGTTGAACCCGTAATAACTTCTGCACCGGTTTTTGTGCATATTTTAATATCAGAGGCATCAAGAACTGCGGTATTCTCGTTGCAGGTAAGTCCAACCGTCGTGCAACCTATTTCTTTAGCCTTATTTAAAGCCCCTACAACGTATGCGGCACCGCCTGCTGCGGAAACTCCGACTACAACGTCACCGCTTTTTGCACCGTAATCGATAATATCTTTTTCGCCTTTTTCGTAAATATCTTCAGCATTTTCAGCTGCTTTAAACATACAATCGTATCCACCGGCGATTATTCCGGTAACAAGACCGTATTCAACGCCAAAGGTAGGGGGACATTCAGAAGCATCAACAACTCCGAGCCTGCCTGAAGTACCTGCACCTATGTAAAATAAACGTCCGCCGTTTGCAAGAGAAGTGCTGATTGCATCAATGGCAAGGGCAATATTTTCTCTTTCGTCTTCAACTGCTTTTACAGCGTTATAATTTTCCTCAGAAATAATATCGATCATTTCTAATGTTGACATTTTATCAATATGAATAGTTTTTGGATTTCGTTTTTCTGTATCAAGCATATTATACACTCCTTATGTATTCTTTGTAGAAATTATCATGGAAATTGTTTGATGGCGTAATATCAAAGCGGTTTAAACATTCTTTGCAAGCGCCGTAAATCGGAGGAAGATCAGGAACAATAAAATTAACGTTTTCACATTTTTTGTTGAGAATAGGGAATAACGTATCTCCAAAATGTTCAAAAAGTCCGCCACAAGCAATTACGTTCTTATTTCCGCTGATTTCAACGGCTTTGTTTATAAGCATAGCAAGCCTATCCATATTTTTTTCTATTATGTTTTGAGCAACAGTATCTCCGGCAGAATATGCCTTAAAAACAACATGTGCCATGCTGGCGATGTAAGATTTTCCTTTTTTATAGACGGTATCAATTGAATCCCATATTTTTGTTGCACGTGAATCAAGAGCCGAGCATAAAAGCGGGTAGATTTTCGTATATTCCGTTAAACCGTCCTCATATGAAAGACATGCTGATATTGCGTCTTTTCCTATATCGTATGCGCTTCCTGCATTATCAAACATATAACCCCAACCGCCAAGACGTTTTGTTATATCTCCAACGCGGGCAAAAACACATGATCCTGTACCGCAAATAAGAGCAGAGGAACATATTTCATCGGAAGAGGAAAAAACGTTTACCGCATCAGTATCTATTTCGATTTTAAGATGTTTATATCTTAATGTGAGCAATATCGAAAGTTCTTTTTTGTTATTTCCTGCACCTGCGCCTGACATACCCGCAAAAATTTTAGAAAGTTCAGGATAATCGTTTAAACACGTGTCAATCCCTTGTGAAATAATATTTGCGCATTTTTCAATACCTATATCGTTGGGGTTTGAACCTTCTAACTTAAATTTTTTTAAAATTTTACCGGAAGAAGTAAATACAACAAATTCCGTTTTTGTGGCGCCGCCGTCAATTCCGAGATATACCGGTTCATCGCACATATTTGTATTGAGAAGGTTATCGATAGTTACGCCGAAAAGCTGTGATAATTTTACTATATTGTCAAGGTCGGGTGGGGCAGCACCGCGCTCCCAATTTGATACAGCCTGAAAACTAATATTAAGTTTTTGAGCAAGTTCGGTTTGAGTTATACCGAGATCTTTGCGGTTTTTTCTTATTTTTTCGCCTAAAAAGGTAATATCAATCATTTTTTCTACCTCCTTTTTTTACATTATAGTTCAATGCTTTTTTTATTTCAATAATTAATTCCTTGAAAAATCAAAAAATTCAATTAATAATTTAGTTTTATATCAATAAAAGAGCCGACAAAAACTGTCGGCCATCTTATTTTGTCAAAAGATCACTGCGGTTAAATTCTTCTACAAGAGCATCTGCGGCATAAGCCATTTTAGGAGCAACGGGGATAACAAGTTCCATAGCTGTTTGTTGAAAACCGCGGGTTTTTGTGTAATAAAAAACTATAGCGTCCTGACCGTGAATTTCTTTACGTTCAACACGATGGTATGTTATTCCGTTATCACCAAAATAGCATACTTTTCCGCAATACCATATTCCACTTCTTGAAAAAATAATTTCTTTTGCATCTCCCATAATACGAGTGCGCAATTTAAGCATAAGATATTGAACGTATGGAAGCATATATATTCCACACAAAAATAAAATAATTGCACCGATTAAAAATATGATGCCTAAAAAATGCGAAACCGGATTGTTTAACATTATTATTCCAATAAAAAGAACCAAAATACCGGGTAAAACAAAATTCCAGAAAGAAGTCTTTTTTTCGTATTTTGACATTTTTCTGTAAAACTTATAAATTGTTTCAGGTTTATACTTCCAGATAGCATAAAGATTTTCATTTATGCTATCTGCAACATTTTGTTTCATTGACGCAATTACACTTATAACAATTCCCGAAACAAGACCGAATAATGCCGTTGCAAGAACGTAGTCAAGCATATATGAATACATATCTTTTTCAAGCAGATAATATACCACAAGAATAGCACCAATTGGAATGGCAAGCAAAACAATACCCGTTGCTTTCAGAAGATCAAGATGCATCTGATAAGCAGTATTCATTTTCTGTTTCTTATTTTTCATCATTATCTCCGTTGAAATAATCTGATAAATCCTTTAAAAAATCATCAACTTCATTTATTTTTTCTTCAGGAATTTCTATTCTGAACTCTGATTGCTTTTTGTTTTTAATCAACGTAAGAATAAGAAGTTTTTCTGCTCTTTCAGCGTTTATTATTCCTTTCGAATAACCGTTAAATACGTCAATTTTGTTATTATAGATCATACCGACATGAGATAACAGAAAATGATCCGTTTCATTTAATTTCGAATCTAACCGTTTTATTCCCATGATCCACCAACCTAAATTAACAAATGCACAAGCAAGAGATGCAAGGATAGAAATAACGAGATTATAAGATTTAAAATAAACAAAAACGCCAAAAATCAAACCTATTAAAAGGCTTAAAATATATGTTCTTTTTGTTTCTTTTTTCTTTTGTTCAGTAACGTTCCATGATACGATCGTTTTTGACTTGAGATAATCAATTTTAGAAATCTGAAGTTTAAAAACGGAAAGAATAACGTATGCAAGAACAACAAAAGCAAAAATTATAATTAAAAGAGAATATATAAAACCTTTTAAGCCCAAAAACTCAATATTGATAATTGGAATAACAAGTGCAAAAACAAAACCCGTCAATAAATATAATATATCCATATTATACCTCAAAACCACAGGCTTTAATAAATCTTTTTAAGCCTTCACGACCTTTTTCATCTTCTTTGAAAACACCTGCATCCCGAAGAACGTTTTCACATACACCGCCAACAAGGTTATAAATATACTTCTTTGCATCATTGAAATCTGAAGGTTTATAATCGTTTTTAAAGTTATTATACCAGGCGTAATGAACGTTATTTTTATCAAGATCTTCGCCCTTTAACCATTTTGCTGCAATATCATCAAGTTCGGTTTTAAGTCTGCCGGGAAGAATGAACAAGCCCATTACTTCGATAAGACCAATGTTTTCTTTCTTAATATTATGCTTATCGGGGTGGGGGTGATAAACACCTAAGGGTAACTCATCTGTTGTAAGATTATTTCTTAAAACGATATCACATTCATATAATCCATCAGCATTTATTCTTGTGATAGGAGTAATAGTGTTATGCTCGTTTCCGTCGGTAAATGCAAAAATATTAAGGCTTTCATCAGTATAATTCTGCCAGGTTTTTAAAATATGATTTGCAACGGGGATAAGTTCGTCGCAATCTTCACTTGCTAAACGGATACAAGTCATAGGCCAGTTTACAACTGATGCCTTGATTTTATCATTTTTGCAATCAAAAGTGTAAAGATCTTTAGCTTTTTCCATAGGCATAACGTGTCTGCCGCCCTGGAAGTGCTCATGAGTAAGAATTGAGCCGCCAACAACGGGAAGCTGAGTATTTGAACCAATAAAATAGTGGGGGAATTGCTTGATAAAATCAAACAAACGAACAAATTTTTTCTCATTCATTGTCATGGGTGTGTGCTCTGAACAGAAAACAATGCAATGCTCATCATAATAAACGTAAGGACTGTACTGAAAATTCCATTCTTCGTTATCAAGAGTAATGGGAATTGTACGAAGTGTTTCATGTGAAGGATAACCTAATCTTCCTTCATATCCAACGTTTTCAAGACAAAGCATACATTTGGGATAATTTGTCTGAGGCATGGACTTTTGTTTTTCAATTTCTTTAGGATCCTTTTCGGGTTTTGTAAGGTTTATTGTAATTTCCATCGTGCCGTATGATGATTCATAATCATAAAGAATATTTTTTGCAACGTCAGCAGTACGGATATAGTTAATATCTTTACAAAGTTCATAAAACCAATTGGTAGCCTTTTCTGTTGATTCGGCGCAAAGAGATTTGAAAATATCATGCACTTGTGATTGCATCATAAGCATACAACCGCAGATTTTTGTATCAAACATAGCGCGGTATGCAGCTGTATTCATTTCAAGCATATTGTTTTCTGCCGCATAATCAACCATTTCTTCAAGAGTAGGAATAATGCTATCAGGCACAGAAACCTCGCCATCAAAAGGTGCATCAACGTGAAAAAGAGACATAAGTCTATTTCTTACGTATGGCAGATCGGCTTTATAACATAATCCTTTTTTTAATGAAAATTGAGTACAGATTTCGATAAGTTCTTTAATATCGCGCATAAAAAATGCCTCCAAATTATTTGAGTTATTTATATAATAAAATATTTATTACAATTTGTCAAATGAATGGATAAAAATACATTGTATTTTAAGGAAAAATATGTTATAATATTAAAAAAATAAATGTGAGGAAATATACATGGGATTTATAAAAGATATGAAAAACACACAGATACTGAAAAGGATTTACGGTGAAAATGCAAAAAATCAAGTTGACCGTTATGAGTCCATTCAAGATAAGTTTGAAGAACTCTTTGGCGAAGGAGAAGTTTCTTTCTTTTCAACATCAGGCAGAAGTGAAATAATAGGCAACCATACAGATCACAACCACGGTTGTGTTATGGCAGCAGGAATCAACCTCGATGCAGTGTGTGCAGCGAGAAAAACAGATAATAATATAGTTCAATTGATTTCTGAAGGATATAATACTAAAAATGTCATTGACCTTTCTGATCTTTCTGTTCAGGAAAGTGAAAAGGGCACAACACAGTCGCTTATTCGCGGCATAGCATATCATATGAAGAATGATCTTAATATGAATATCGGTGGATTTGATGCTTACGTTCAAAGTGATGTTTTTGCAGGAAGCGGTCTTTCTTCATCTGCTGCAATAGAAGTTCTTATTTACACGATTTTTAATTATCTTTATAATGACGGAAAACTCGATAACGTCGAAGGTGCAAAAACAAGTCAATGGGCAGAGAATAATTATTTCGGAAAGCCTTGCGGACTTATGGACCAAACCGCTTGTGCTTTGGGAAAACTTGTTTTTATTGATTTTAACGATCCTATAAATCCCATTATCGAAGGTATTGATTTCGATTTTAATAAAGAAGGCTTTTCAATAATTATAACTGACGTTCATGCTGACCATGCGGATCTTACTCAGGAATATGCTGCGATTACAGAAGAAATGAAAGCAGTTGCAAAATTCTTTAACAAAGACGTTCTGCGCGATGTTGACGAAAGTGTATTTTATCAAAACCTTTTTGAGTTGCGCAAGGTTGTTTCTGACCGTGCAGTTATGCGCGCGATCCATTTCTTTGATGAAAATAAGCGTGTTCTTAAAGCAGTTGAATCAGTAAAAGATAATAACGTTCAGGGATTCTTTGAAGCAATAAATGAATCAGGCGAATCAAGTTGGAAACTTTTGCAAAATACCCATGCAACAGGAAGCACAAAACAAGCAATGACTCTTGCGCTTGCTCTTTCAAAAAATATTTTGAACGGAGAAGGTGCTTGCAGGGTTCACGGTGGCGGCTTTGGCGGAACAATTTTAGCCTTTGTTCCCAAAAAACTTCAAGAAGAATACGTATGCAAAATGGAATCTGTATTCGGTGAAAATGCTTGCATTGAACTTTCGATTAGACCGATAGGTACAACCAATGTCGAAATACAAGGATAAATTGAATGCCGCTTTTACAGCGGCACTTCTTTCAATAACGATTCTTGCTTTAATAATCGTGTTCTTCAACATCGATATTTTTAAACATAATCCTTATGACAGTTACACTAGACAAGCGTTAGCATGGCAAGAGGGCAAAACTTATCTTGATAATCCACCTGAAGAACTTGCATATCTTGAATTAGCTATTTATGAAGGTAAATATTACGTAAGTTTTCCACCGGTGCCTTCTCTGATAGAATATGTTCTTACCTTGTTTTTCGGTCAAGATACGCCCAATCAGTTTATGCTGTTTGTGTATATCGTAATATCGTGTGTTGCTTTGACTTTGCTTTTTTATAAAAAGCATAATCTTCTAACTTCGGTAACGCTTGGCATTACTGCAACTCTCGGAACAAATTTATTAAGCATTGCAGTTTTCGGAGGAGTATGGCATGATGCACAATGCCTTTCTTTTGCTCTGTGTTCCGTTGCCGCATTACTTATATATTCTGATAATAAGGTTTTAAACGGTTTATCTCTGTTTTTAGCAGCCTTAGCAGTTGGATGCAGACCTTTTACGGCTATTTTCATTCCTTTTTTATTACTTATACTTTACAGAAAAAATAAACAGATGAAATTATATCAGTTTTGGCCGTATCTTGTTGCACCGGCATTTGTTGCATTCTCACTGATGGCATATAATTATTGTAGATTTGATAATCCTTTTGAGTTTGGCCATAATTATTTGCCTGAATTTACCCGTGCTGAAGAAGGACAATTTAGTTTTTCTTATTTGTTACCAAATCTGCTTCAGTCATTTAAACTTCCGCTTAAGTTTGAACCTGAATTTTTGTTGGATATAAATAAATTTTCTGCTAATATCTTTTATATTTTTAATCCTTTTTTTGTCGTCTTTTTCTATTATAACATTAAGAATTGTATAGTAAACCGTCAACTTGAGGATTTTCTTTTTCCAATTGCAGTAATGCTTTTTATTATTGCCACTTGTATGCATAAAACTTTAGGCGGAGCGCAGTTTGGTGCAAGATATTATCTTGATATGATTCCGTATTTGGCAATGTACGTTTCAACTAAAAAAATCAACTTTAGTTTTGAAGTTTTTCGTGCTGAAATTTGCTTATTTGCACTTGGATTAAATATTTACGGTGTGTATTTTGTTATACAAAATTTTTTATAAATGTTAGATAATAATCTATTAGGGTAGGTATCGTTTTGAATCCGAAATTAAGAGAAAAAACACTTGAATCTCTTGCCGCCGTTTTACCTATAACGGGTATAATGCTTATAATTAGCATTTTTCTTGTTCCAATGGAGATCGGCACAATGGTTATGTTTTTGACCGGTGCCATATTGCTTATATTTGGTATGGGTTTTTTCCAACTTGGCGCAGAAATGTCAATGACGCCGATAGGTGAGGGTATAGGTGTTCAGATTTCTAAAACTAAAAAAATTATCTGGATAATTCTCATTGGATTTATAATGGGGGTTATTATAACTATTTCTGAGCCTGATCTTCAGGTTCTTGCTGAACAAGTGCCTGCTATACCAAATCTTATACTTATTCTTACTGTTGCTATTGGTGTTGGAATTTTTCTTGCAATTGCAATAGTTCGTATAAAATCAGGAATTAGTCTTTCTTTACTTCTTATAATTTTTTATGCCGCTTTGATAGTTATATCGTTCTTTGTTCCCGATAATTTTGTTGCGGTTGCCTTTGACTCCGGCGGTGTAACAACAGGACCTATGACTGTTCCGTTTATTATGGCGATGGGTATTGGTCTTGCATCTGTTAGAAGCGACAAAAACTCTCAAAGTGATAGTTTTGGATTGGTTGCATTATCAAGTATCGGGCCTATTCTTGCAGTTCTTATTCTTGGGTGTTTTTTTAAACCTACTGAATCTGTTTATGAAGCTATTGACGTTGCTTCTATTATTACTACGAGAGACGTTGTTAAGGTTTTTGTTTTCGAATTACCGCATTACTGCGGAGAAGTTTTTGTGTCTTTACTTCCGATTTTCGCTGTGTTTTTTATATTTCAGATTGCAACACGAAGATATCATAAACGACAGATTTTACGTATTATAATTGGCTTATTTTACACTTATCTTGGTCTTGTATTATTCCTCTGCGGTGTAAATGTTGGCTTTGCTCCTGTAGGTGAACTTCTTGGTGAAAGACTTGCTTCTTTAAGTTATAATTGGGTTCTTGTTCCGATAGGCATGATTATAGGTTACTTCATTGTTAAAGCTGAACCTGCAATTCAGGTTTTAAACCATCAGGTTGAGAATGTTACTGATGGCGCTATTTCTGTAAAGGCAATGAACAGAAGTATGTCAATAGGCGTTGCAATCAGTATCGGTCTTGCAATGCTTCGTATTCTTTTAAATATTTCGATTTATTGGATAATAATTCCGGGTTATATTCTTGCGCTTTTAATGTCAAGATTTGTTCCGAAAATATTTGTTGGTATTGCGTTTGACTCCGGTGGCGTTGCCAGCGGGCCAATGACGTCAACGTTTCTTCTTCCTTTAAGTATAGGTGCCTGTCAGGCAGTTGGCGGGGATCTTATGACCAATGCCTTCGGTGTTGTTGCACTTGTAGCATTAACACCGTTGATAGCAATTCAGATAATGGGTCTTATTTACAGAATTAAAACTGACAAGTTACAGAAAAAGGCAGTACAACACAATGGTGTTACTGATGACTGCGATGAAATCGTTGATTTTGAGGAGGTGTAGCATATGAAAAACAGAAAAAATTCATTATATCAACTTATTGTTGTAATCGCTACGCCTAAACTTGTTGATTCCGCCGCTGAAATGTTTTCAAAAAAGAATCTTCCCGTGCAGTTCAGATTATCTGCTGAAGGAACTGCATCAAGCGAAATTATGGATGCTTTAGGATTGGGAAGTACAGATAAAGGTATTCTTATAAGCGGAATACCAAAATCTTTCAGCCGTGAAATGTTGAAGATTTTGCACACGGAATTACGTCTTGATTCGGTAAATAGCGGTATCGCATTTACAATTCCGTTAACAGCGACAAATAAGTTGTTACTTAAAATGATGCAAAAAATTGAAACCGACAATATTAAATCTGATGTAAAGAAGGGTGATGATTTAATGGAAACAGAATATACTCTTATTGCCGCAATTGTTGACCGTGGCTTTGGCAGTGATCTTATGGATACTGCAAGAACTGCAGGTGCCGGCGGCGGAACGATTATGCACAGTCGTGCTATAGAAAATGAAGAAGCAAGCGGATTCTGGGGATTAAGTGTTCAGGAAGAAAAAGAAATTGTTTTAATAATTGCAGAACACGAGTTAAAAGTTCCTATTATGAGTGCTATCAGCGAAAAATTCGGTATGCAATCAGAAGCCAAAGGACTTGTTCTTTCGTTACCGATAGATAATATTATGGGTATATAATAAACAAAAAGCGAGGTGAAATTTCCCTCGCTTTTTGTGTTTATTTTTGTTCTAAATAGATCAGTTTTCCCCAATGCCATTTTTTGCTTTTGCTAAACTGATATCTGTCAGGGGAGCCTAAATAGTATATCTCTGTTCCTGATAGCCATTTACGAAGAACTAAAATATTCCCTTTTTTCCCTATATTGTATAATTCTTCGTACATTTCTTCAATATCGGGATGCCAGTGCATATATGAACCGTGAAGAGCGTTTTTATGAATAATGTCTATGATTGTGTCATACTCACTGATTGATGCTTCGACATAAATGTTGTCATACAGCTCCCATGTTATAGTATCATTTTCGATTTGGGGAAATGAATGTAGACCATCGGTGTTAATAAGCATCCTATATAGTTCCTGCGTATTTAAAGGAACTGTAACTTCACCACTACAGATCATTGACATAAACTGCAGAAAACTATCGTCCTCTTTATTGAAACTTCTTTCGCTCTTGCAAAAAATCTTATTAAATAGATATACTAGTTCGAAAGCAACAATAATAGCGGCAGGTATCGCAAAAGAAATCCAAGGATGAGGGATATCAAAGATAGACCAAATTAGCCAAGGGATAAGCGCAAGGAACACATAAAGGACAACAAAGCCAAACGCCGTGTCGCGAATCTTTTGAAAAAGGTTCCGTGTATCTGTGTTGGGCATACTTGTATTCAAGTTTTTGATTTCACCTTCTAAAGTAACAGACTTGTTTTCTTCAGTAATATTAGCGACAAAAAACCTGCCACCGCTATGTCCCAATCGCAAAAAACCAATTTGTAAAACAGTAGGATCATATTGATATATGACGATATCTTTGTGAAATGCTTTGGCTCTTGACCGAATACTATCTTTGAGTTCATCAAGAGTTCCGTTAAAAACAAATTGCATAATTTCACCGCCTTTATTTTATTATATCATATTTAATTTCAAAAGTAAATCTTGCAGTATAAATCTCCTTGAAATACAGAAAATAACAACACAATTTGTATTTTAAGGAGAAATGTATATATGAAGGCGCCCGAAGGAAGTGCCCTTGGGGTACAACAGGTATTGTGAGAAGAATTGTGGAATGTGTTATAATAGGGCAAACCGCCTGAAAGGCGCATAAATACAGGGTTTTAGGGCGATTTTTCAAGAAAAACTTTTGACAAAAAATAGCCTATTTTGACCTATACATAGCAAAAGCGAGGTGAATTTCACCTCGCTTTTAAATTTTTCAAATACTGTGTAGGCGTGATTTTTAAATGGTCTTTGAAGCAGCGGTTAAAGTTTCTAAGTGAAGTAAAACCGCTGTTGTAAGCACACTGTAATATTGTTTGTTCTGTGTTTTCCATAAGATAGCAGGCATAACTAAGGC
>JAZQII010000051.1:0-17855 GCA_045541035.1 Clostridia bacterium
ATTCTCGCTTCATCGTCCACCGGACGCGCTCGAATATTGCACCCACACAGGGTAGGCATATTTTAGTTTGTGTTTATATCCTGCTGTTCGATTTCTCGAACCGACATATGAAGTTGCGACGAAGTCGCATACCACAATCAACGCGCAAGCGTTGCATATTTCACACTGCGAGCAAAACACCGCTATTGCAAATCCGCCCAACATATGATATAATAAACTCATAATTGATCACCTTGGAGGAAATATGAAATTACCAATCAAAAAGTTAAACGATAAAGCCCGTATTCCCACTTACGGCACGGAATTTTCCGCAGGCGCAGACCTCTACGCTTTACTTGACGCGCCTATCACCATTAAGCCTAACGAAACCGCAATGATCAAGACGGGACTTTCTATGGAGATTCCCGAAAATTACGCAGGTTTCATCTATCCCCGAAGCGGAATGTCGGTAAAACGCGGACTTGCTCCTGCCAACAAAGTAGGCGTAATTGATTCTGACTACCGCGGCGAGATCATGGTGGCACTTTTAAACCATTCCAACGTTCCCCAGACTGTTGAAGACGGCGAGCGCATCGCCCAGATAATCATTGCTCCCTATATTCATGCAGATTTCGTTATTGCTGATGAACTTCAGGAAACTGTCCGTGGCGAAGGCGGATTCGGCTCAACAGGCACAAAATAGAATATTTGACTTATCACCTAATATATTATATAATATAGAAAACATTTCAGCGAGGTATTTTTCATGCTCACACTTTTATCCGTTTCAGGATTTTTTGCCCGATTCTGGCATCAGATAATCATCATATTTTTGTCCTGCGTGCCAATAATCGAATCCCGTTACGCCATCGTAATCGGTGATATTTTCTATCCCGAACTCGGCACAACCGAACTTTTCATTCTTTCACAGTTGGGCGCGTTTTTCACAACCGTTGTACTTCTTCTTTTATTAAAACCCGTGTTCAAATGGATGAAAAACACCCGTCTTTTCAGAAGACTCGTTGAGAAAATCGAAGAACACGGTAAGAAAAAAGGCGAAAAACTTGAAGGCAAACTGAAAAATTCTGCGTCGGAAAAAGCAAAGATCTGGGCATCGGTAATCGGAGTATTTTTATTTGTTGCAATTCCCCTTCCCGGCACGGGCGTGTGGACGGGTAGCCTTGTTGCAACCCTTCTTGATATCCGCTTCAAATACGCTTTCCCTGCAATTTGTCTTGGAAGCATTTGCGCGACGCTTATCATGCTCACCTTCTCAAGTGTGTTTATGCAGGTACCGGCATGGTTACAATAAAAGGAACGGTTGAAGGCATCATCTACCGTAATGACGATAACGGTTACACGGTGTTCGTTCTTGCAACCGACGATAGTATTGAAACAGTAACAGGCACCTTCCCTTTAATTCGGGAAGGTGATTTTATAAACGTATTCGGTCTTTTTGTTGAGCACGAAAATTACGGCACTCAATTTAAGGCGGAATCCTACGAAATAGTCGTGCCCGAAACTGTTGACGAAGTTGAAGCCTACCTTTCTTCGGGAATAATCCGCGGAGTTGGCCCCAAAACCGCCCGCGATATCGTTGATTATTTCGGTTCAGAATCTTTGAAGATAATCGAAAAAGAGCCTGAAAAACTGACTCTTGTTTCAGGCATCGGCAAAAGCAAAGCCCAAACTATTTACGAATCCTTTTCTGAACTTCAGGGCGCCCGCAGAACTGTAATGTTCTTGCAGAAATTTGACGTTACGCCTAAAATGGCGCTTAAGATTTATACTTTTTACGGTGACAGCACCATTGAACTTCTTCAGGAAAATCCTTACCGTCTTGTTTCCGATATTGAGGGCATCGGATTTATCACTGCCGATAAGATAGCCTCAAGCATGGGACTTGACAGGACAAGCAAGTTCCGTATCGGCGCAGGTCTTAAATATCTTTTGATGGAAGCGGCAAACGAAGGGCACACTTTTTTGCCTTATGACGTTCTCCTGCCCCGCGCCGCCCTTTTGATGGCAATTGATGAAAAAGATATCGAAAAACATCTTGAATCAATGACTCTTGATGGCACGATAATGCAAAAATACGTAAATAAAATTCACGGCATATATCATCCCCTGCTTTTCTATGCGGAAAATTTCGTTTCCGCGGCGCTTATAAAATTACAGATGTCAGTGGTCTGCGAGCAACAGAAGAACATCGAAAAAGAGATCGCAAGTTACGAAAAAGAGAAAAAAATTACTTTGGCGGAAAATCAGCGTCTTGCCGTAATAAGCGCAATAAATAACGGAATCTGCATTATTACGGGCGGTCCGGGAACGGGAAAAACCACCACTCTCGATTGTATTCTGCACCTTTTCAGAAAGCGCGGAATAGATATAATGCTCTGCGCACCAACGGGCAGAGCCGCCAAAAGAATGTCCAACGCTACGGGCGAAGAAGCAAAAACCGTTCACCGACTTTTGGAGTATTCAAAAGTTGATGAAGGCAACTTCACTTTTAAAAGAAATAATGAAAATCCCCTGCCCAAGGGTGTATGCATCGTAGATGAAGCAAGTATGCTTGACATTTTCCTGATGCAGGCTCTTCTTAACGCTCTTGAAAAAGGCACAAGACTTATCCTTGTTGGCGATTCAGATCAGTTGCCGTCAGTGGGCGCAGGTAACGTTTTAGGCGATATGATCTCTTCCGACGTTTTCAGATGCGTTAAACTTGATGAAGTTTTCCGTCAGGCAAAGGAAAGCAATATTATCACCAACGCCCACAAAATCAACCACGGACAGATGCCCGTAGTAAACGCAAAAGACGGTGATTTCTTTTTAGACCGCCGCCGCAGCGAGCAGGATATTATGGAAACGGTTGTAGATCTGTGCAAGCGCCGTCTGCCTAACGCCTATAAATATTCGCCTTTTTCAGATATTCAGGTATTAACACCTGTAAAAAAAGGTCTTTGCGGAGTGTTTAATCTAAACAAACTTCTGCAAAAGGCGCTGAACCCGCCGGAAAGAAATAAAAAAGAGCATATTATGGGTGAAGACATCTTCCGCGTAGGCGATAAAGTAATGCAGATAAAAAATAATTACGACCGCCAATGGAACGTTTTTGATAAGTACGGCAACGCCATTGACGGAACGGGTGTCTTTAACGGCGACGTCGGCATTATAACGGAGATCGACGTTCGCGAACTGACGGTAAAGTTTGAAGATGAAAGAATTTCCGTCTACGGTTTTCAGGAACTTGACGAACTTACCCTTGCCTATGCTATCAGCGTGCACAAAAGCCAAGGATGTGAATTTCCCGTCGTTGTAATGCCCCTGCCCCTTAATAACTTCAGAATTATGACGCGGAATTTACTTTACACAGCCGTAACAAGGGCATCAAAATTGGTAGTTTTGTGCGGAACGGAGAACTCCATCGCACAAACTATTAACAATATTGACACACAAAAACGCTATTCAGGGCTTAATTTCAGGCTAAAAATGGTTCAAGAAGCACTAAAAACCACTAAATTTTAAAGAAATGTGAAGTTTTTTTAATATTTTTTAAAAAAATAGTTGCAAATGAGTTTGTGATGTTGTATAATATACCCGTTAATGAATAAAGTTTTATTGGGAAGAGGCTCTACCTATAAAAGTCTTGCTTTACGTGAACTCTCCAAATAACTTGAAAGTTTAACAAATAAAAAGATGGGGGAAATATCCATGTACGAAGACAAGACTTTGGTCTGCAAAGACTGTGGCAAAGAATTCGTTTTCACCGCAGGTGAACAGGAATTTTATGCTGAAAAAGGTCTCAAGAACGAACCCGGCCGTTGTCGTGAATGCCGTCAGGCAAAGCGCAATGCAGCACGCGGTCCCAGAGAGATGTTTGATGCAGTTTGTGCAGAATGCGGTAAGACCACTCAGGTTCCCTTCCAGCCCAAGGAAGACAGACCCGTATATTGCGATGAATGCTTTAAAGCACGTCGTTCATAATTAAAAACCGCACGAAACACACTTCGCAAGAAGTGTGTTTTTTTCTTTTTTGGTGAGTTATAAACGCTTTACTTCTTATAACCACTTTTCCACTTTATCGAACTGTGAATAATTTTACTTATCTTCCCCCACGTTACGCTCTTTTATATACTTTTCCACTTTATCGAACTATGAACAAAATATACTCCCAACTCCCCCACAGCGCGCTCTTTTATTTACTTTTCCACTTTCTCGAACTGTGAATAAATTAGTGGTATTTGCTTTGCAAGTGGTATATGCCTAACGGCATGTGATATACCGCTACACGGTGTGCTATATTTTTCTTACGAAAAATGTTGAGGTGCGCCTTACGGCGCGACTTTATATGTCGGTTCGATTTCTCGAACTTTTTGCCCATTTTTAACCATTTTGTTCGATTTCTCGAACCGAGGGCGTAGCCGTTATCGCATGAGCAAAGCGAATATATCGCATTTACGAAGTAAATATATCGCATGGCATTAGCCATATATCGCGCCCGTCAGGGCATCTCGCTTGCGAGCATTGCGAGCAATTATAACCACTTTTCCACTTTCTCGAACTTATGAACAAAATGTGTTGGTGTTCGTTTTCTCGAACCGACATATAAAATTGCGCCAAGGGCGCATACCACAATCAATGCGGAACGAAGTGAAGCATTGCATATCATCAAGACAAAGTCTTGCATATCATCAATTTCGCAGAAATTGCATATCATCAACGCGTAGGCGTTGCATATTTCGCACCGCAAAGCGGTATATCGCATTCCGTCAGGAATATATCGCATTACGTTAGTAATATATCGCGCCCGTCAGGGCATATCGCTTGCGAGCAACGCGAAGCAATTATAATTACTTTTCCACTTTCTCGAACTATGAACAATTTTTTTGCAAACCACCCATATCTCGCTCTTCTATTTACTTTTCCACTTTCTCGAACTTGTGAATAAAATATATTGTTTATGCTTAATTACAACCCCTCCACCACCTTACGGCGGTCCCCCTACCCTTACACAGGGTAGGCTTATTTTAGTTTGTGTTTATATACTGCTGTTCGATTTCTCGAACCGAGGGCGTAGCCAAGGTTTTAGTTGCGTGCAACTTCCCCCAATATCACGTTCTTTTAACTGCCATTTCACTTTCTCGAATTATGAACAAAATAAGTTGTTTACGCTTAATTACAACCCCTCCGTCAGGCTTTCGCCTGCCACCTACCCTTACACAGGGTAGGCTTTTGGGACATCTGCATATAAAGTTCGTGTCAAAGGCACACCGCAACATTTTTCCCAAAGGAAAAATATACCACTTGCGAAGCAAATACCACTTTGCAAAGCAAAATATCACACCGCGTTAGCGGTATATCACTGCGAAGCAACGCTTCGCCACTGTTCGATTTCTCGAACCGAGGAGTGTAGCCTTCATCAAAAAAAAGAGTGGCAAAAAA
Source organism: Clostridia bacterium (assembly GCA_045541035.1). GTDB lineage: Bacteria > Bacillota > Clostridia > Christensenellales > QALW01 > UMGS1322. Next base: position 5,422 of record JAZQII010000051.1, read on the forward strand.
GCCACTCAAAAAAAAATATTAGCAACAAAACCATGGAAAACATCTGCCACCGGTGCAAAAACACAACAGCCAGGGCACACATCTTACGCAGGAATTCATATTCACCGTTGTATATTGGGTTCGCCTTTGGGAATATCCGCTGCCGTAACTTTCGATTTCGTTTAAAAATTGACGGAATTCCAAATTGTCAGGCTCAAGAGAAACGGCTTTAGAACAATAATTCATTGCAGTTGACATATTTCCCAGATTAAAATGGGCAACGGAAGCAAGATAATACCATTCGCCGTTGCGAACGTTTATGGCGTCAAGAAGTTTCAAGGCATCATAGAATCTGCCCATATTGAGACATTGGCGCACCGCAGAGAAAACCTCGCTACCTGAAGAATAAGTTCTGCCGTAATCGTAATAATCCGAAGAAGAACTTGTGCTTTTGCCCGACCGCAAAATATTATAGGCATCGTTAATTTCCCGCATCTTCTGTTCGGCATTTTTATCGCCGGGGTGAAGATCGGGATGATATTTTTTCGCCAACTTCTTATACGCTTTTGAAATTTCTTTCTGAGTTGCACCGGGCTGAACACCCAGCACCTTATAAGGATCCATCAATTATACTTCCTCCAAAAAACGCGCCAAATTCCCGAATAGAGCACGTTATCAAAAATACCTTTATTTTTGACTATATTCATTTTACCATAAATATTTGTACAATCTGATAAAAGCATTGTTAAAATTTGCTGAAAATTTTTTTCAGAAACTTCCACCATCGGATTATACCTGCATCTTTTAATATCGCTCTTAAAATCCACACAAGCATCCATGATATAAATCACCTTGCCTAAACTCTCCCCAAAGGAATACAAAAGAGGATCGTTATCATTTACATCAAAGAGCACGCCCATAATTTCGCCGAATTTTTTTGCAGGAATATCGGCATTATGCTCTCCGCTTTTTTCTATTTCATAAAGTTCAGAAAGTTTGTTTTTTATAGTTTCGCTTTTTTCCTTAAATTTCTTTTCCGCCTTTAAAAAAGCCGTTTCAAGAACACTTTTTGCACCATACGCAAACAAATTCTTATCATCTTGCCAATCATCTTGAAGTTTATGATAAGTAAGGATAATATTCATAGCCGAAGCATATTCTGCATACTTGTTCATATAAACATTTCTCTTTTTTAGAGGGTGGAGAGCGCAACGGATCTCACTTTTTTCATCCATTTCATCAAAGTAAGAAGAAAGGAAAGCGTAGAGAAAAGTCATATCGTAATTCAGCGTTAAGCGAGATGTGTTTTTATATGCTTTAAGTCCGTGGCACAATCCGCAGTAATAGCCTTGATATACTTCTTGTTCTTCTTTTGTAAGGGCGCCTAAATCGGCAGTAACGAATCCAAACATACTTCTACCCTACCATTTATTTCCATAGAATTTTCTGTAACATGCGTATCGAAAGCGACGATCTCGACACCGTTTTTTTCTGCTTCAATAAGTGCTTCTTTAAATTTTTCATCTGTCTTATAGTTGGGAATAAACTTTTTTGCATTTTCAAACTGAATGACGAACATAATTTTTGCGTTAAATCCGTTTTGTTTTGCATCAATCAGTTCAAGAATATGTTTTCTGCCCCGTTCTGTGGGCGCATCGGGAAACATGGCGATACCGTCTTTTTCCAACGTTACGCCCTTGACTTCCACGAAAGTTTTAGTGTCCTCAATAAAAATATCGAAGCGGGAATTTTTATATTTTACCTCGTGCAAAACGTTTTTATACTGCTTTTTAAAAAATTCTTCGGCGGCAATATTGGGCGCAAAAGAATCCATATTTATTAGTTTGTCCCCTTTTATTACCGCGATAAGATCAAATTGTGTTTTTCTTAACGGATTTTTTGTTTTTTCTAAAAAAACACAAGCATTTTCCGTTAAAAGTTCCTTGCATCTGCCCGTATTTTTAACGTGGCAGACTTCTATTTTATTATCAATCAAAACATTTGCAATAAAGCGGTTAGGTCGGGAAAGAAATTTTCCTTTATAAATATCACAATATTCCAAGATCAAAAAACTCCATTAAAGAATGAATGACGTAGTCGGCTTCACCGTCTTTATGTTTGGGGTTATACCAACAAGTTTTTATCCCTGCATTTTTACCGCCTGAAATATCGGAAGTCAAACTATCACCCACAATAATTGCATTTTCTTTATTGAACCCGTCAATTTCTCTAAAAACTCTTTCAAAAAAGAGTTTATCAGGCTTATCAACGCCTACTTCCTGAGAAAAGAACATTTTTTCAAAGTACTTTTCAAGTCCCGCGCTTTTAACGCGACCTTGCTGAACAGCCGTTGTGCCGTTAGAAACGATGAAAAGCCTATGTCCCTTTAATTTTTCCAAAAATTCTTCTGCCTCAGGCATAAAATAATGACCTTGCGAAAGAAAACTTTTATAAATTTCATTTACTTCTTCCGCATCGACTTTCTTGCCTAAAAACTCAAAAAGTTCAGAAAAGCGCATAACGAGAATTTCTTCCCTTGTATTTTCTTTTCTTTCAAGTTTTTTCCACATTTTATCGTTGATGGCGCTGTAAGTAGAAATAATTTCTTCCGTAGCATCAATGCCGAATTTCTTTAAAGTTTTCGTTAGCGCCACGGCCTCAGCCTTGTGGAAATCTAAAATGGTATCGTCAAGATCAATAAAGATGAACACTGTTTGTCTCCTTTAAATATTCATATAGTTTATCGGGGAAATTGCAAGTCATGCCGTCAATATCGAAAGAACACATTTTTTCCATTAACTCGATAGAAGAAACGCCCCAAATTCTCGTGCGGAAGCCGTAAGAATTTATTAAGTCAACGTCTTCTTTTTCGGTATAGAACGCCTGAGGACAAATTTGCTGTCCGTTAATGGTTTTAAGTTTTTCCAAATGTTCTTTTCCTGTTTTTCCTATCAGCCAGCCGATACGAATATTTTTATCAAGTTCCCTGACTTTTTCCAAATACTCAAAGAAAAAAGAAGTAATAATAACTTTATTTTCAACACCGTATCTTTTAACGATTTCAAGGGTTTCCTTTTCGCAATCAGGTGCCTTTAATTCTAAAGCGAAAGTCAAGTCAAGATGAAAATAGTTTTGTGCAAACTCTTCCAACGTAAGAATTTTTTCGCCCTTATATTTTTCATCTTTCCAAGCACCGAAATCCATTTCCTTAAGTTCTTCTAAAGTATGTTCTTTTAAAGGGCCTGTGCCTGAACTTCTTCCGTCAAGATTATTATTGTGGAATAACACAATATGCCCGTCCTTTGTTTTGTGAAGGTCGGTTTCGATGCCGTTTGCATTCATTTTAATACCCATATCAAAGGCAACTTTAGTTGAATCGGGAGCATATTCCGATGCCCCGCGGTGTGCATAATTTATAAACATTTTTTTACCTCTCAAAAATCAAGATTCCCCGTTCGCCCTTTAAGGCAAATGAATTTTCAAAATAAGTTTTATTTTCTTCAGGCTCATAGATCATAAAATCACCTGAAAGTGAAATGACAGTATCTTCTTCCTTTTTATTTATAACGTATAAGAACTTTTTACCTAAAATGCTGTAAGGCGAAGCGTAGATATTTTCGCCCGTAACGGTAAATGACATCTGAGGTCTTATTCCCTCAATATCTTTAATTTCATCTAATGTAATTACGGGGAAATTTAAAGAGATCTCATTGCCCGAAAGATCAAATTCAGGCTTTCTGTCAACAAAAATCACCTTGCCCTTATATTTCTTAAGAGCAGAAATTTCTTTTTTCGATAAAAACTCCATAAAAGGCACTAAAAGAATATCGCTTTTAACGATGCCCCACTTATCTTCTGTGAAAAAGTCTTCCGAAATAATGTTAAAATCGGTGTGAGCGTCATATAGCGCGTAGAGAAGCTTTTCCATTTTGTTTTCCAAAATATCGGCTTCTTCGTAAAAATCAACTTCCCCCTCTTTTTCGGGAGTGGGCGTTGCAAAATACTCCTGCATTGCGCTGATGGGATAATACACCGCAACAGTGCTTTCAGGCTTAGCATTTCTTAAAACAGTCAGAAGTCTGCCAACGTAATTATTTAAAATTCTGTGTTGTTCTTCGTCTTTAATAAAATAGTAGCCGTAAGCGTTATAGTGGGTAATGCCTGCAAAAATTGCGAAAGTTGAAACTGCCATGATCTCCTTAAAAGGATCGATTTTAACCTTTTCGGGATAGTTTACGGGGCAGATCTCCATCATTGTAACGTTGTGCCCCTGTAAACGTGAAAGGCTTGAAGGATATTTTCCGGCAAATGCCCATGACGTATGGAATCCGGAGCCTGGCTTAAAGAATTCCTGCCCGTCAGCACAAAGAATATCGCATCCGGGAATATCCTGACCGCCTACAACGCGCATATAATCGCCGTAATAGCCAACGTGATATTTTAAGCCTTCCTCAAGTAAAAAATGTCCTGAACAGAGAGTGCCCACCGAATTAAGATAATTTTTAATATTATCAATATAATCTTCACGAGCAATGGTAGATATGGTCTTATAATACTTGATCCTTGTTATTTTTGCTTCCTTGCTTAAATCGGTGAAGAGATATTTGATGTTTTCTTTTAAATCCTCGCCCCACATTTTTTCGTAAGCATCAAAAAGCTTATCACAATACGGAACGGGCATTTTGGAAAAATCAACTTTACCGCGCTTAAAGGAAAGAACGTGGGAAGCAAGCGTGGGCTCATCGGTAAAAACAGCATCGATATTTTCTAAAGGACACACTTCATTAACGGTCTTTAAAGCGTTATCGATAAAAGCATCAACGGCACTTTTGGAAAGATGATCAAGATGTCCCTTAGCCTTACCAACGGTAATTTCTTCAATGTTGTTTTGAATTTTTACGCTGCCGTCAGCAGTATACACAAGATTTTTAGCAAAGTTTTCAGGCTTATCCTTTACCGCATAGCCGTTTGCAAGACCTGAGGGATAGTAATAGTCATCATACATCCAAACAGAAAGACCTTTGCTTTTTATATATTTTACCGCATTATTTAATTTTTCGGTGTTTTCGCGGTTAAAGACCCATTTTTCATCCTGCCAGGTGGTATTTGTAACAACACCGCCTGCACCACTCAAAGAAACGTTATCAACAGTCTTTTTAAAATCGCTGTTTTTATCGCACAGTTCGTGATGAATGGGATATATTCTGTACTTATTTTCAGGGTTTTCAAGTTTTTTAAAAAGTTCTTCAATTGAAGAAAATTCGCTTACAAATTTTTTCATAACAACTCCATATCATACTCAAAATGAATTTCTTTTTCGTTTAACTGATATTTTTCCAAAAGCTTCGGGCCGCAGGAGTTTGAGCCAAGTCCCGAATTTTTATAGTCAATGCGAACAAAAGTGCACTTGTTTTCAGGTAACTCATCAATATGACGTGCCCCTAAAAGTTGGTGCGCAGAATATGCTGAAACGTTAATATCCATTTCATTTTGGGGCGTAAACTTAATGCCTTCAATTACAAGCTCAAGAGTATTTGTGTGATTGCCGTGCTCCTGAGGCATAATATATTCAACATATTCCTTTTTAGCTGTGCTCTTAAAGCGTGAAAGGCTTGTGTGATGCTTTAAATCACAGTAGCTTTCCATTGGACCATAGCCGAAATATTCAAAGGAAGCATTTTTCTTTTTGAAAATATATTCAAAACCAAGGCGCGGAAGATACGGTGCATTTTCGCCTGTAATGCCATTAAATTTATTGTGTATTCTGCCATCTTTATATACTGAAATTTCAAGGTCATACTTAATTACGGGACGTCTTGAAACGCCTGCAACTGCGCCCTTAACCTTTATAATGCCGTCTTCAATATAGGCATCGTAGCATTTGGGGAAAGCTTTATTAAGATTTTCACCGCGCCAGCCGTCATAATGAAGCCAATAAGGCGCAACGTTTCTGTCATTATCGGTTACAGCGCGCATAAGTGAAAGATATACGGGTTTTTCCAAAAGTTCTTTGCCGTTTACAACCATGCTTATTAGATTACCCGTCTGCTTTGAGAACGCATATTTAAAGTTTTCACCATTTGCGTAGATAGTAAGATCATCTTCAAAAAGTTCTGAAAGTTCGCCTTTTTTAGCTTCTATTATCTTTTCAACTTGAAGTTTTTCTTCTAAAACTGCAATTTCCTCATTGCCTTTATAAAGCGCAACGGAAACAACTGTTGCATACTTGCATTTTTCAGGCATATCAACGGTAAAAGTAAAGGTTTGACGGGGCGCAATAACTTCCTTAATTTCGCCCTTTGAGTAAACTTCTCCGTCAGAAATAACTTTATATTTGATTTTATAACCCTTTAAATCAAGGAAATCATAATAGTTTTTATAGGTTATCTTGTTGCCGTCAACAAAAATTCTAAAGGGCGCATATGCGGCACGCACTTCATAGGAGCCTGCCTTAAAGGTACGATCGTGCTTAACTAAACCGTCACAGCAGAAGTTGCCGTCATTAGTCAATTCACCTTCAAAATCGCCGCCGTATTTAGGCACACCGTCAACTATAACAGTATGGTCTGCCCATTCCCAGATACAACCGCCTGCACACTTATCGGTATCGTAGAAAACCTCCCAATAATCCCAAACGTCGCCGGGACCATTGCCCATTGCGTGAGAATATTCGCATAAGTATATGGGCATATTGATTTTCGCATCTTCTATATATTCTTTAACAGTTTGAACTGCAGGGTACATTCTTGAGTAAACATCAGAATACTCCTTATACCCCTTAAATTGCTCATATAAACCATCAAGCCTGCAAGCATCTTCTGAATGAACGGGACGCTTTTTATCAATTTCACGAAGCCACTCAACCATGGCAACATGATTTTCGCCAAAGCTTGCCTCGTTACCAATGGACCACATAATAATTGAGGGATGGTTTTTATCGCGGTGGTATGCCCTTTCCATACGCTCAACGTGTTCTTTTTTCCAATCGGGAAGCCTGCAAGGGAAGTGATCGCCTATCCATTCCTTGCCATAGTCAGCATTGGGAAGTGCCCTTGCCATACCATGAGCTTCCATATCAGTTTCAAGAATAACGTAGAAGCCTAATTCATCGCACATATTTAAAAATTCAGGGTGTGGCGGATAGTGTGAGGTGCGCACCGCATTGATGTTCAACTTTTTCATCAAAAGCAGATCCGTTAAAAGTTCATCACGCGTCATTGACCAGCCATCATTGGGATTGGTATCGTGGTGGTTTACACCCTTGATTTTAATATTCTGTCCGTTTAAATAAAAAACATCACCGATGATTTCAATTTTTCTGAAACCTACGTTCTGCCATATTTTTTCGCCGTTACAAGAGAACTCAAGTTTATAAAGCTCGGGTGTTTCCGCTGTCCAAAGTTTAGGATTTTCAACTGTAAAACTGCCCGATTTATCAATGGTTTTACTTTCAAGCAACTTATCTTTATAATAAAGTGAAACTTGGCACAAAGCATCAGTTTTAATTAAAATATCATTTTCTTCCGTTTCAATACGAATATCCACAATGTGGTTTTCGGGGCGTGAAAGAATGTAAACATCTCTGAAAATGCCGTTAAAGCGGAAGAAATCCTGATCCTCAATATAACTTGTTACCGCCCATTTATGTACTTTTACCAAAACTTCATTTTCACCGACATTTACGAAATCGGTAATATCAAACTCACTTTGCAGATGATTGCCCGTTGTAAAACCAACGTATTTATTATTGATGAAAAGCTCTGCGCAGGATGCAACACCTTCAAAAACAAAATAATGCTTTTGATTTTTATCGGTAATATTGAACTTGCGCCTATACACGCCCATAGGGTTAATATCAGGCACGTAAGGTATATCAACCGGGTATGGATAGTTTACGTTTGTATAGTTTGGGTTTTCATAGCCCCTAACTTGCCAGCAGGAAGGCACATCTATTTTATCCCAGGAAGAAAAATTTTTGGCAGCATCACCGTTTTCAAAATATATAAAATCCCAGATGCCGTTTAAATCAATAAACTCCGAAACACCTTCGGGAATATAATATGCTCTCTGTTTAAGCCTGTTTTCGCTTGTTTTTAAAATATCCTCATAAAATCTTTTCATAAAATTACCTCGCTTGTATATAAATATGTGAGCATACAACTTGAATACCATTCTGAGGAGTTTGACGGCTCACCCGTTATGGGATCAAGCTCCTGCCCTAATTTTATTTTACCGTAGTTTTCCGTCCACGCTTCCGTCCACTTTTTAAGAACGTTTTCAAGCACGTCCTTATACCCGTACTTTTCAAGCCACAGCGTGCTTCTTAATACGATCAAGCCTTGAGTGAAATATCCCCAACAGTTAAAGGGAGTATATTTTTTCCAAGCGGGGTCGCTAATTGACACCGCAGGAAACGGAAATTCAGTATAAAAATGTTTTTCGTTTAAAATGTATTTTTTGAAAATTTCATCAATAATCTCTTTATCCTCGTCTTTATCAAGAACACCCTCAATAAACAAATGAAAGATCGTTGACGAAATGATTTTTCGCTTATTAAAATCCTTGTCAGCATCATAAAAGAAGCAGTCCGTTTCATCGAAGCACACTTCAAAAAGACGCTTTTTAACGCTTTGTGCCTGAATAAGAAAATCTTCCTCATCCTCATTAAGTATCTTTGCCATTTTTGAAAGTGCAACGAGATTTCCGTAAAAATTGCAGTTCATATCAACAGCAAAAATGGGAATTATTCCATCATCAGGCGGCATCTTGCCTGCATTTTGCGTTATACCATCAATTTTATAGTTGCCCTTTACACCTAAATCATTGACGCGCGGTGAATTATCATGCCCAGTATCAAATCCGCAGAACATTTCAATAAGTCCCGCATTTTTCGTCATTCTGTTGTTTTTAAGCCAATTTACCCACTTTTTTGAAGCATCAAAACACTTTTTAAGAAAAACCTTGTCGGAGTTTAATTCATAAACCTTCAAGCAAAGGGATGCAAAGGAAACGCACTCCTGAATCTGCCCAAAGCCTATGTAAATTTCCTTTTCAGGCGTTGAGCCATTTATGACCATTGCAGGAAGTTGACCATCCTCTTTCTGATTATCAATAAAAAGCCTTACCGCATTTTGTGCAAGATAAAGCTTGCTTTTATCAAAGCTTGCATAAAACACCGAATCGTAAAGATGCTCAAGCCACAATCCCGGATATTGGGCGGAAATAAGAAGCACGGGATAATCACATCCGTTAAAGCATTTTTCGTGTTTTTCGCTTAATCTCACGCGGATCTCTTCCGCAATTTTACGAACCATATTTTCCCACCTCACTATTTTAAATATTATACTTCCTTTATTAAAAAATTTCAATATAAATATGGGAAAAATTTTATTATTTTCAAGTCCAGCATTCCCTTGTGTTTTTTACCCTATTTCCTACTTTTCCAGTTTATCGAACTTGTGAAAATTTAGTGATATTTCCCCTTATTCCGCCATATTTGGCTTCGCCCTCGGTTCGATTTCTCGAACCGATATATAAAGTTGCGCCGAGAGGCGCACCGCAACCTCACAAAGAGAGATTTCATCTATAAAGATTTCATTGGTCAGGCTTTCGTCCGTAAACTCAAAGACCGCCGAGCAATAGCTCAGCGGTCTTTTTTTTATACTATCACATAATCTTCTCTGCCGATTTTCACACCGTCAACGGTGGTTTCTTCGCCGTAGTTTACGTAAACCACGTTGTTTTCGTAGGTGATCTTTACAACGTCGTCAGTTAAAAGTTCATGTTTAAGCATCTTTTGGGTTTGAAGTTTTTTAAGGGGTTCGTAGAAATCAACGGTCTTTTTAAGAACGTCAACGGTGCGCAAAGTTTCTTTTTCATCTGTAAGGCGAAGATCATTTTCGCCCATCCAGTTGCCGCGCTCCTTTGATTCAGTAACAAATCGGGAGTTAATATACATTGCAGGCCGTCCGCCAAACTCAATAAATTTAAGTTGGAGTTTTCTGTTAATAATGCCCACGTTTACAAGTTCCGATGAAGGACAAGCCATAATCGCACCGTGATAAATAAGTTCCCACAAAGGAACTATCTTAAATGAAAATTTAAGGTGAGGTCTTGTGAACTTAATAAATCCGCCGTAAAGAACGAAATCCAAGCATTCACTAACGGTATCATAAGCACCCTCACAAGCGCAACCGCCAAAAACTTCCCTTGCATTGTTAAGCATTTCTTTCCACAGTAAGCTTGTTTCCTTGCGGTTTGCAGGATGATCCTTGTGGTAACAATAATATGGGCGCACAATAGATAAAACGTCAATATAATGCATACCCTTAAAGCCAAGTTTTTTCACTTCGGGCAATAATTCTTTAGTATATTTTACCGCTTCTTTTGCGCAGAATTTATGAAGTCTGCCCCCTGACCAAGTAGTGCCTTTTGTAACTGTGCCGTCAAAATCTCTAACCATAGAATCTTCGTTAAAATTATCGGCAATGGTGTAAGCATCGCAGGAATTTGTGTGTGCGACCATCTTATAGCCAAGCTCCAGGGCGCGTTTTGTTGCCTTTTTCAAGCCTTCTTCACCGCCGAGTTTTTCTTCAACGGGGAAAACTTGAGGCCATCTGCCGTCGTGCCCTGACTTATTCCACCCAACAAGGCAAAAATGTGCCTTTTCAATGCCTGCTTTTTTCATTTTTTCCATAAGATCAATGAGTTGTTCAAAGGTAACGGCAACGTGAATTTCAGGCTCGTTTTCTTCCGTCTGGTAATCTATGGGCGAGGGAACGGGCTTCCAAGCCATTCTCACGCGAATTTCAGGTGCCTCCGTTGCATACAAAACGTCGGGCAGATTTTTTTCTATTATGGATTTTAAGCCGTTTTCGTATTTATAGTTGCGGTAAATTTCCGCCATAGTGTTGTAGGTTGCAGATTCGTCAAGCTGATAAAAATGGACAACGATGTCTTCATAAGCATCAATATGTTCTTTGCCAAGCCTTAAAAGAAAACAGATGGTAAAATCTTCGCCCTGCTTTGTATATTCGCAAAGAGCCTCATAGCGCATCCCCTCGATAATAACCATATAAGAAGTTTTTTGCGTTTTCACACCGTAGAAACTAAGTGCCGGATAGCAAGCGTTAATGTAGTCTTCATCGTCTTTATTAAAAAAGCCTAAAATTCCGCCTGCAAGTTCGGGAATAACGTAATATCCCTTTTCCCCTGCCTTGACTCTGCCCATATCAGGAAACGTGCGAACTTCATAAAAATCACCATAATCCTCTTTTTTTACGCGAACTGTAGTTCTGTTTCCTACAGTTTCCTTTTCAAATGGAATTAAAACAACTTCTCCGTTTTGTTTTTTGCCTTCAATAATCATAAAACTCACCTCTTGAAATCATTATACCAAGGTAAATTTTTGTTGTAAATATCAAAAACAAATTTCAAACTTAAGAAAACAAACATTTGCCAAATGAATTTTTATGTGCTACAATAGAAAAAAATGTCAGGAGGCGAATTTTTATGGATATGAAATCTTATATTGAATCGGTTTATAACCACACTCTGCCTTTCTATAACGAACTTCCTGATTTCGAACTTTATATGGATCAGGTAATAAGCCTTATGCAAAAATATCTTGCGCCATACATTGCCCCCGACGATACTTTAACTCCGTCAATGATAAACAATTACGTTAAGATGTCCGTTCTTCCCGCGCCAACAAAGAAAAGGTATTCAAAGGAACATCTTGCAAGGCTGATAGTAATATGCTTAATAAAGCGTCAACTTTCCATTCCCACCATTGCCGCCATAATGAACGAGCAGATCGAAAAAAACGGAATAGAAAAGTTTTTCGATTCATTTAAGGAACTCTACGAAAAATCAATGGATGTTTCCGTCAAAAAAGCCAACGAAGAAAAAACATTGCTTTCCTTCGCCATGGAACTTGCAATAAACGCTTCCGCCCACCACGCAGTTGCAGAAAATGCGGTGTACGTAGCCCTTCCCCCCACCGAAACAAAAAAAGAGAAGAAAGAAAAAAAGAAAAATTAACCATTGCCACCGCAATGGTTTTTTGCTTTAATTATGAACCGCCATAGCTTGATTCTTATATTTACTTTTCCACTTTCTCGAACTGTGAATAAATTTTGTCCAAAAGCTTCCCCTGTGTAAGGGGAAGTGGCTTTCGCAAAGCGAAAGACGAAAGGGTTGTAAACTCTCCATATTTCGTTCTTTTAACCACTTTTCCATCTTCTCGAACCACGCCCACCACTCTTGATCCTTACTTCTACTTTTCCACTTTCTCGAACTCCACCCATTTTTAGCGAATTATTATATACTTTTCCACTTTCTCGAACTTATGAGTGAATTTTGTCCAAAAGCTTCCCCTGTGTAAGGGGAAGTGGCTTTCGCAAAGCGAAAGACGAAAGGGTTGTAAACTCTCCATATTTCGTTCTTTTAACCAC